>DASSEP010000001.1:0-153024 GCA_035695205.1 Jatrophihabitans sp.
CCGTGCTCGACATCCGCTGCGACCCCGACGTGCCGCCCATCCCGCCGCACGCGACGTTCGAGCAGGCGAAGGCGACGGCGTCGGCGATCCTGCACGGCGACGAGAACGCCCGCGGCGTGATCGTCGAAGGCATCAAGCAGAAGGTCCAGCAGTACCTGCCCGGCACGAAGGAGGGCGACTGAGATGCGCGCACCACGGTTCCTCGGCCGCACCGCCCCGGCACGTTCGGAGCACCTGCTCGACCGGATGCTCCAGGACGTGCGCACCGGCCGCTTCGAGCAGACCCTGGCGGCGCTCACCGCGGCCGGGGCGGCCATCACCGCCGCCGAGATCTACACCGAGCACGACGGTGCCAGCTTCGGCAACAAGATGATGTGGTGGCCGGTCGCGATCCTGCCCACGGCCATCCCGGCCGGCGTCGCCGCCGTGTTCTCCAAGCGCGCGGCGAAGACCGTGCTGCCGCTGAGCTCCCTCGCGATCGTGCTCAACGGTCTGCAGGGCACCTACCTGCACTGGCGCGGCATCGCGCAGAAGCCCGGCGGCTGGGAGCTGGCCGCCTACAACGTGGAGATGGGGCCGCCGGTGTTCGCCCCGCTGCTGGCCAGCCTGGTCGGCGGCATGGGCCTGCTCGCCGCCGTCCTCCGCCGGGAGGACCGCGCGTGAGGGGCCCGTTCCGGCCGTCGTCCCAGCGCGCGGTCACGCCGCAGAACCGCGGCCGTTTCCCCGGCTTCGACGTCCTCGACGAGGTGCACCGCTGGGACGACGTCACCGCCGGCGTCGTCCTCGCCCGGCTGGCGCCGACCACCGACCTGTCCTTCTTCACCCTGGCCGAGAACGCCGCGGCCACCGCGCTGCTCGACCTCCTGCTGCACCAGGACGGCGAGCCGAAGGTGCCGGTCGTCGCGATGATCGACGCGCGCCTGGCCGCCGGCGAGACCGACGGCTGGCACTACGACGACATGCCCGAGGACCGCGAGGCGTGGCGGCGCAGCCTCGCCGCGCTCGACGAGGAGGCCGACGAGCTGGCCGGCCGCACGTTCGCCCGGCTGGACGCCGAGCAGCAGGCCGCGATCGTGCAGCGGGTCCAGGACCTCGGCTCCGACGGCAAGAGCTGGCACGGGATGGACGCCGAGCACCTCTGGAGCCTGTGGACGCGCTACGCCTGCGCCGCGTTCTACTCCCATCCCTGGGCGTGGAACGAGATGGGCTTCCCCGGCCCGGCCTATCCCCGCGGCTACAAGAACGCCGGCATCGACGCGCGGGAGCGCTTCGAGGTGCGCGACGCGTCCGACGCCGACCCGGTGCCCTTCGGCCAGCGGGTCGAGCGGGCCCGCGAGCGGCACGCCGAGCTGGTCGACCGGGAGCTCGGTGGCCAGGAGAACCAGCCGTGAGGGGCCCGGACTACACCGCGATCCGCCGGCGCAACGAGTCCGCCTGGCTGATCCCCAACGACGGCAACCGCACCGACCACCGGTTGCGCGCCGACATGCGCCGGTTCGACGACGACGAGGAGGTCGACATCGTCGTCGTCGGCGCCGGCGCCGGCGGGGGCGTGCTCACCCAGCGGCTGGCCCGCGCCGGGTGGAAGGTCGTCTGCCTCGACGCGGGGCCGTTCTGGGACCCCGACCAGGACTGGGTGAGCGACGAGCGCGGCGCGCACACCATCTACTGGACCGAGCCGCGCCAGATCGGCGGCAGCGACCCGGTGCCGCTGGGGTCGAACAACTCCGGGCGCGGGGTCGGCGGCTCGATGGTGCACTTCGCCGGCTACGCCCCGCGGCTGCACCCCTCGGACTTCGCCACCTACACCCGCGACGGCGTGGGCGCGGACTGGCCGATCGGCTACGCCGACCTCAAGCCCTACTACGAGCAGATCGAGCAGGAGCTGCCGGTCGCGGGGCAGCACTGGCCGTGGGGCGATCCGCACTCCTATCCGCACCACGCCCACCCGGTCGGGGGCAACGGCGAGATCTTCCTGCGCGGTGCGGAGAAGGCGGGCATCCAGGCGCGGGTGGGCCCGGTGGCCATCCCCAACGGGCGGTTCGGCAACCGGCCGCACTGCATCTACCGCGGCTTCTGCCTGCAGGGCTGCAAGGTCAACGCCAAGGCCAGCCCGCTGATCACCCACATCCCCGATGCCCTTGCGCACGGCGCCGAGGTGCGTCCCGACTCGATGGTCACCCGCGTCGTCGTCGACGACCGCACCGGGGCGGTCACCGGCGTCACCTACCTGCGGGCCGGCCGCGAGCACTTCCAGCGGGCGCGGGCCGTGGCGGTGGCGGGCTACTCGATCGAGACGCCGCGCCTGCTGTTGCTGTCGGCGACCGACCGGTATCCGCACGGTCTGGGCAACGACCACGACCAGCTCGGCCGGTATCTCATGGTGCAGGGCGCGCCGCAGACCGCGGGCCGCTTCGACGACGAGATCCGCATGTACAAGGCGCCGCCGCCGGAGGTCACGTCCGAGCAGTTCTACGAGACCGATCCGAGCAAGCCGTACAAGCGCGGGTGGGCGATCCAGACGGTGAGCCCGTTGCCGATCACCTGGGCCGAGCACGTCGCCGCTCAGGGGCATTGGGGCGAGCCGCTGCGCGAGTACATGCGCGACTACGTGCACTGGGCGACACTCGGTGCGCTGTGCGAGTACCTGCCGCTGCCCGAGAACCGGGTGACACTGGCCGACGAGAAGGATCGCCACGGTTTGCCCGTCGCGCACTTTTCCTACAGCCAGTGCGAGAACGACAGGCAGCTGACGCAGGCGGCGACGAAGTCGATGGAGACGATCCTCAAGGCCGCCGGGGCGAGTGAGGTCATGACCATCGACCGCTACGCACACCTTGTCGGCGGCGCCCGATTGGCGTCCCGCCCGGAGGATGGTGTGGTGGATTCCGCGCACCGCGTCTTCGGCGTCCCGAACCTCTACGTCGTCGACGGCAGCACGCTACCTACGCAGGGAGCGGTGAACCCGGCGTTGACGATCATGGCGTTGGCCGCCCGGGCCGCTGACCGATTGATCAAGCTGGGCAGGCGCGGGCTGACCGAGCAGCAGGCGGCAGCCGCCGGCTGAGTACCTGCCGACGGCCCGGATCTTCCGCTCAGCGCAGCAGCAGCCCGCTGCCGGGGCGTTCCAGATACACCGTGCCGTATTCCGCCACCAGGCGGACCCAGCGGCCGGCGACGTCGACGCGCGCCCGCCCGCCGCGGGGCAGGAAGCCCATCCGTGTCAGCGCGCTCACTGCGCGCAGGCTCACCTGCGCCTGTCGCCCTGCGTCGTCGGCGACGGTGAGGACGGTGAAGTCGAGCAGGGCATCGGCCACCTGGGCGCGCGGCTGGGCCCCGGGCACCCCTTCTTGCTCGGCGGCCTGCTGAAGCGCCGCGGCGCCGCTGCGCACGAGCGGCCGGATGACGTCGTCGGGCACGGACTCGACGGCCTGCCAGTCCGCCTGCGGCGGCAGCCCGCCGCGCCACTCGACGTCGCGAGCGGCCGGCAGGCCTTCGAGTCCGCCGTCGAGGAAGGCCAGCGCGTCGGCCGCCCGGACGCAGACGTCCAGCGGTGCACCAGGCGGGTGCTCGACGCTGCGCGCGACGAGCACGCCGAACGGCAGGCGGACGAGCGCGGTGGCCCGGCCGCCGCCGACACGCAGCCGCGCGAGCGCCCGGGTGTCGAGGTGCTGCGCGCGGCGCAGCAACGGCGCCAGCTCGACGAGCGCCTCGCGCGAGAAGCGGTCGAGCGCGGCGGCGCCGTTCGCGATCACGACACCGAACCCGCGGGCTCCTCGGCGAATCCGCGCAGGATCTCTCGCTCCTCGGCCGTCAGCCGGCGCGGCCGGTCGGCCTCGAAGTCGACCGTGACACAGGTGGTCGCGGCACGCGCGGCGACCCGCCCGTCCCCTTCGACCGGGTCGATCACCTCGTAGTGCACGACGAACGACGCGCCGCGCACGGTGTCGATCCAGAGCTCGAGACGCAGCGGCTCGGGGTGATAGACCACCGGATGCAGGTACTCGATCTCGTGCCGCTTGATGACGGTGCCGCTGGAGAAGCTCTCGAAGCGGTGGAAGAACATCGCGACCCTGGCCTGCTCGAGGTAGGCGAGGTACGCGGTGTTGTTGATGTGCCGGTAGGCGTCCATGTCCGACCAGCGCATGTGCACCTCGTGCACGAAACGAGCCACGGCGCGACCGGTCAGTCGCGGGTGAGCTTGCGGTGCGTGACGGCGTGCGGGCGCGCCGCGTCGGCGCCGAGCCGCTCGATCTTGTTCTTCTCGTAGGAGTCGAAGTTGCCCTCGAACCAGAACCACTTCGCCGGGTTCTCGTCGTCGCCCTCCCAGGCGAGGATGTGGGTGGCGATGCGGTCGAGGAACCACCGGTCGTGCGAGGTGATCAGCGCGCAGCCGGGAAACTCCAGCAGCGCGTTCTCCAGCGAGCCGAGCGTCTCGACGTCCAGGTCGTTGGTCGGCTCGTCGAGCATCAGCAGATTGCCGCCCTCTTTCAACGTCAACGCAAGGTTGAGCCGGTTGCGCTCGCCGCCGGACAACACGCCCGAGGGCTTCTGCTGATCCGGGCCCTTGAACCCGAACGCGGACACGTACGCCCGCGAGGGCATCTCCACGTGGCCGACGTTGATGTAGTCGAGCCCGTCGGAGACGACCTCCCACACGTTCTTCGCCGGATCCAGCCCGGCACGGCTCTGGTCGACGTAGCTGATCTTGACCGTCTCGCCCACCCTCAGCTCGCCGGAATCCGGCTTCTCCTGGCCGACGATCATCTTGAACAGGGTGGTCTTGCCGACGCCGTTCGGGCCGATGACGCCGACGATGCCACCGCGCGGCAGGCTGAACGAGACGTCGTCGAGCAGCAGCTCGCCGTCGAAGCCCTTCGTGAGCCCGCTGGCCTCGACGACGACATTGCCGAGTCGCGGGCCCGGCGGGATCTGGATCTCTTCGAAGTCGAGCTTGCGGGTCTTCTCGGCCTCGGCGGCCATCTCCTCGTAGCGCTGCAGCCGCGACTTGCTCTTGGCCTGCCGGCCGCGCGCGTTCTGCCGGACCCACTCGAGTTCCTCGCGCAGCCGCCGCTCCAGCTTCTGGTCCTTCTTGCCCTGGACGGTCAGCCGATCGGCCTTCTTCTCGAGATACGTCGAGTAGTTGCCCTCGTACGGGTAGGCGCGGCCGCGATCGAGTTCGAGGATCCATTCGGCGACATTGTCGAGGAAGTACCGGTCGTGGGTGACCGCGAGGATCGTGCCCGGGTACTTGGCGAGGTGCTGCTCCAGCCACTGCACGCTCTCGGCGTCGAGGTGGTTGGTCGGCTCGTCGAGCAGCAGCAGGTCGGGTTGTTCGAGCAGCAGCTTGCACAGCGCCACCCGGCGTCGCTCGCCGCCGGACAGGTGGGTGACCGGCGAATCGCCCGGCGGGCAGCGCAGGGCGTCCATAGCCTGTTCGATGCGGCTGTCGAGCTCCCAGCCTTCGGCGTGCTCGATCTTCTCCATGAGTTCGCCCTGCTCGGCGAGGAGTGCGTCGAAATCGGCGTCCGGCTCGCCCATCGCAGCCGACACCTGTTCGAACCGCGCCAACGTGGCGCGCAGGTCGGCGACCGCATCCTCGACGTTCTCGCGCACCGTCTTGCTCTCGTCGAGTGGCGGCTCCTGCTGCAGGAGCCCGACCGAGGAGCCCGGCGCCAGTCGCGCATCGCCGTTCGACGGCTGGTCGAGCCCCGCCATGATCTTCAGCACGCTGGACTTGCCCGCGCCGTTCGGCCCCACCACGCCGATCTTGGCGCCGGGCAGGAAGGACAGGGTGACGTCGTCGAGAATCACCTTGTCGCCGTGCGCCTTGCGCACCTTCTGCATCGTGTAGATGAACTGGGCCACTATCCGTCCTTCGCTTCAAGCTGTTCGTACACGCGTGGTTCTGCGGCAGAGCACGCCGATGGGCGCACGCCGAGGCGCCGCGCCCGGCGACCTGCACCGGGCGTCCGCGGCTGCGCCGTCAGGCGTGCGCGGTCGGTGCGCCGCCTCGCGCTCCAGTGTCCCAGCCCCGTCGGCGGCCGCTCACCCGGTCTCAGCGCACCCGCCTTGCGCCGTTTCCCGCACGTTCGGCACGCGGCGTCTTGCACCGGTTTCGGTGGTTTGCGAACGATGCGAGGTGGAGACCCTGGATTTGCCCTGGCACGCCCTTGTTGGGGCAACATTTGAGATCCTCTTCACACTCCGGCATGTGACCTGCATCACAAAAATCTCTTTGCAGCGAGCAACCACTTAGAGCTCGCCTAGGACTTTGGTCCCCCGGAAACCGGGACCTTCAGGCGCCTGGTCCCGCTACACGGCTCGAACATGCCGTTACAGTTCCGTGATCTGAACCACGAGCGCTCTCCAGAGGCGGTTTGGAGCACGCACGCCGGTGTGCCACGGTCGTTTTGCGGCCGCGCCACACCGACCCGGAGGCGCTGCATCGAACAACGACCGGTGCGACCGGATCGGCTCACCGAAACAGCCGGTGGACGAGACACGGCCCGATGAACCTGCTTGGCAGGTACCCACAAAAGCCCCCCCAAAACCAAAACCTTGGTCATTCACAGGTGACCACGCGCCGCTGCCGGCCGGTGGTACGCGGTGAGGGGCAACAAGACCCGCCGACGGCGACAAGATCGTTGCGTCCGCCCAGAAAGGTCCTCATGGCAGACACCTCAACCACCTCGGTCGACAAGGTCGACAAGAAGGTCGACAAGCCGGGCTCCCGGCGCACCGCCACGCGCACAGCGACCGCGGTCATCACCACCCTCGGCGCTGCGGCCGTTGCGACCACCGCGGTCGCCAGCCCCGCGGACGCCGCCGCCCGCTACGAGGTGTGGAACCACGTCGCGGCGTGTGAGAGCTCGGGCAACTGGCACATCAACACGGGCAACGGCTACTACGGTGGCCTGCAGTTCTCGGCCGGCACCTGGGGCGCCTACGGCGGCCACCGCTACGCCGGTCAGGCCAACGGCGCCACCCGTCTCGAGCAGATCGAGGTCGCGCGTCGCGTCCTCGCCTCGCAGGGCCCCAACGCCTGGCCCGTGTGCGGCCCGCGCGCCGGCTTGACCCGTGCGAACGGGCACGCGACGCACGCTCCGCTGCCCGCCGACCCGGGCGGCTTCAGCGCGCACCACCGCGCCAAGCACCGGCATCACCACGGCACCCGCGCTCAGCACCACCGTCACCACGCGCGGCACGCCGCCGGTCACTACCAGCACTACCGCGTCCGCCCCGGTGACACGCTCAGCAAGATCGCGCAGCGCCACCACATGGGGTGGCACCGCCTCTACCAGCTGAACCGGCACCGCATCGCGAACCCCAACGTGCTGCACGTCGGCCAGATCCTGCTGCTGCCGTAAGCACAGACCCCCCGCTGCCAGGCAGCAGCCAGCTCACCGGCCCGGACCGAACCCAGGTCCGGGCCGGTGGCGTCTCGCAAGGCCGGCACCGCCTTTCCGGTTCGCGCATCGCGGCCGGTCAGACCGCTTCCAGCTCGCTTCTCGGCCCGCCCTGCTCCGCGGCCGCAGGCTGGCCCGGCGACGCGACGCCGCCCGCGCCCTCGGAGCCGGGGATCTCGCCGGTCTGCGGGTCGACCGGCTCGGCGAGATCGAGCCAGCGGTGGCTCTCGTCGGCCGGGATGCCCTGCGCGTCGACCGCGACGATCGCCGGCGGGGCCGTGCGGTTCATCCGCTTGAAGCTGGACACGCCCCGGGACAGGTCGTGGCCGACCGCGGTCGCTTCCAGCTCGTAGGACGTGCGCACCTGGTCGTCGACCCGGTAGTCGCGCGTGTAGTACCTGCCGTAGACGACGACCGGGTGCCCCCTGCGCAGCGATTCGGCGACGTTCACCGCCTGCGCGCGCCAGCAGGTGACCGTGACGTAGAGCGTCTCGTTGTCGACGTAGCGCTCCTGCTCGCGGTCGTAGCGGCGCGAGGTCGAGGCCACCCGGAAGTTGGTCACCTTGTGGCCGTTCTTCGTTTCTCGCGCGCGCGGGTCCTCGACGACATTCCCCACAATTGTCACCCAGGTGTCGTTCACGATGCTCTCCTGCTCTGTGATCCCGGGGCTCCGGACGCCCGACGTGGGCGCGGAGCAAGCACACCGCCCGGGCCCGGGCCGCAGGGAGCTTTCCGGCCGGCTGTGGACGGCACGCGCGGTTGTGGACGGCACCGGACCGGAGCGTCGGCGTCCCGTGGTAGCGGGCCCGCGAGGCGGCCGCTCGGCCGGAAACCTCCGCGAATGGCACTATGGAGCTGGTCTCAGCGCGGAGCCTGCCCCCGTAGCTCAGCGGATAGAGCAACCGCCTTCTAAGCGGTCGGTCGCAGGTTCGATCCCTGCCGGGGGCGCCTCGGATGTCTATTGCGCGTCCCGCTACCGCTGACCGGCGCGGTGGTACAGGTAGGCGCCGAGCGGGGCGGCGACGGCAATGATCGCCACATCCCAGGCCAGCGATTGCCAGACATAGGTCGCCGTCGGCCCGCCGAGCACCGTCGCGCGCACGGCCATCGCCGTGGCCGACACCGGCTGGTTGTTCGCGAACGGCTGCAGCCAGCCCGGCATCGTGTGCACCGGAATGAATGCGGCCGACGCGAAGACCAGCGGCACGAGCACCGGGAACGCGGCGGCCTGGGCCGTCTCCGGATCGCCCACCGCGAGCCCGACGACCGCGAAGACCCAGGCCATCGCGAAGCCGAACGCCAGCACGAGCGCCGTGCCGCCGACGAACACCGCCACGCCGGAGTGGATGCGAAAGCCGATGGCGAATCCCACCAGCACCATCAGCGACACCACGAACACGTTGCGCAGCAGGTCGGCGACGGTGCGGCCGGCGAGCATCGCCAGGCGCGTCATCGGCAGCGACCGGAACCGGTCGAGCAGGCCGGTCTGCACGTCGGTGGCCAATCCGATCGCGGTGCTCATGGCCCCGAAGACGGCGACCTGCACGAAGACGCCCGGCATGAGGTAGTCGACGTACGGAACGCCCGGCACCGAGTTGGCTGCGACGCCGCCGAACACGTAGCGGAACATCATGACGAAGACCAGCGGCTGGATCGTCGAGAAGATGAGCAGCCGGGGCACGCGCCGCAGCACGACGAGGTTGCGCCAGGTCACCGCGGCGACGTCGCGGCTCGCCCCGCCGACGGCGGCGAGCACACCCGCCGTACCACGCCCGGCCGGGTGGCCCACTCCCACGCCGAGGCTGCTCATGCGACTTGTCCTGCCGCGTCCTGGCCGGCGTCGCGCTGCTCGGCGGTCTCCGGCGCGGACCCGGTCAGCCGGAGGAAGGCGTCGTCCAACGTGGGTGCGTGCACCCGCAGCCCGCGCGGGCTGATCGCCTGGCTGTCGAGCACGTGCACGGTGTCGAGCAGCAGTCGGGCGCCGTCGTTCGCGCTGGCGCGCACGAGCACTCCCTCCTGGGCCGCGTGCCACCCGGGCGTCCGGCTCAAGAGCTCCACCGTCCTCGCGGCCTGCGCCTCGTCGTCCGTCTCGACCTCGATCACCGTCGCGCCGAGCGCAGCCTTGAGCGCCACGGGCGTGTCCTCGGCGATCAGCCGGCCTCGGTCGAGCACGGCGATGCGGTCGGCGAGCCGGTCGGCCTCCTCCAGATACTGCGTGGTGAGCACGACGGTCGCGCCCTCGTCGACCAGGTCGCGGATCAGCGTCCACAGCACGTTGCGGCTGGTGAGATCCAGTCCGGTCGTGGGTTCGTCGAGGAACAGCACCGGGGGACGGGACATCAGCGCGGCGGCCACGTCGAGCCGCTTGCGCATGCCGCCGGAGTACTCGCGCACCGGCCTGGCCCGCGCCTCGGTCAGCGCGAACCGCTCGAGCAACTCGTCGGCCCGGCGGCGGAACGTTGCCCGCGGCAGCTGACAGAGGCGGCCGATCAGCCGCAGGTTCTCGCGTCCGGTCAGGTTGACGTCGACCGCGGCGTTCTGGCCGGCCAGGCCGATCAGGCGGCGGACCTCCCCGCCGTTGCGGACGATGTCGTGGCCCAGCACGGCGGCGCGGCCGGCGTCCGGGCGCAGCAGCGTCGTCAAGATTCGGACGAGGGTGGTCTTGCCCGCGCCGTTCGGGCCGAGCAGACCGAAGACCGACGCCGGTGCGACACGGAAGTCGATGCCGTCGAGCGCGGTGAGGCGGCCGAACCGTTTCGTGATCCCGGCGACGTCGATCGCCGGCTCGCCCGGCATACCCGCCATGCCCTCACGCTCCCACCGGCGGCGACCCGGCTGCACGGCCGTCCGGCCGACGCGATGCGGGCTTTCGGCCCGGGCCCGGGCCGGGCGGCTTGCGGGGATGGAGCGATCATGCGACGGCGCGTAACGTGATTCGGGCCGATCCGGCCGAAGGGATGCCCGATGACGATTGGAACCGCCACGACGAGCACCGTGCCCGATGCAGTGGCCCGGTTGCGCGCCACGTTCCGCAGCGGGCGCACCAAACCGATCGAGTGGCGCCTCCGGCAGCTCGAGGCGCTCGAGCGGTTGGTCCGCGAGCGGGAGGCCGAGCTGATCGACGCGCTGGCCGCCGACCTGGGCCGACCGGCGGTCGACGCGTGGCTGGCCGATCTCGCTCCCATCACCGGGGAGGCCGCCCACGCCCGAAAGAAGCTGCGCTCCTGGATGCGGCCACACCGGGTCCGGGTGCCGCTCGGCGTGCAGCCGGCCCGGGCCTGGTACCAGTACGAGCCGCTGGGTGTGGTGCTGATCATCGGCCCGTGGAACTACCCGGTGCACCTCGTGCTCGCCCCGCTGGTGGCGGCGCTGGCCGCGGGAAACTGCGCGGTGCTCAAGCCTTCGGAGCACACGCCGACCGTCTCGTCCACCGTCAAGCGGCTGGTCGAGGGGTACCTGGACAACGACGCGGTCGTGGTCATCGAAGGCGCCGCCGACGTGACCCAGGAACTGCTCGAGCAGGGCTTCGACCACTGCTTCTTCACCGGTGGGCCCGAGATCGGCAAGGCGGTGATGGCCACCGCCGCCAAGCACCTCACCCCGGTCACCCTCGAGCTGGGCGGCAAGAGCCCGACGATCGTCGCCGACGACGCTCGGGTGGACGTCGCCGCCCGCCGCATCGCCTGGGCCAAGCTGCTCAACTCGGGCCAGACCTGCGTGGCGCCCGACTACGTCCTGGTCGACCGCAGGATCCGCGACGAGTTCGTCGCCGAGCTCACCAAGTCGATCAAAGAAATGCGCGGCAAGCGCGACGTCATGCTTCCGCTGGTCAACGCGCGGCACGCTGCGCGAGTGGCCGCGCTGCTCGAGTCGGCGGGCGGCACCTCGGTGTGCGGCGGTGCCTTCGACGCCGAGGGCAAGCGCGGCGAGCTCACCGTGGTGCTCGACCCGAAGCCGGACTCCGCGCTGATGCGCGAGGAGATCTTCGGCCCGGTGCTGCCGGTGGTGACCGTCGACTCGCTCGACGACGCCATCGAGCACGTGCAGCACGGCCCGAAGCCGCTCGCGGTGTACCTGTTCAGCGAGGACCGCGTCAACGAGCAGCGGGTGCTCGACGAGATCAGCAACGGCGCCACGGTCATCAACCACCTGATGTACCACCTGATGGTCAACGAGCTGCCCTTCGGCGGCGTCGGGAACAGCGGCACCGGCGCCTACCACGGCTGGTGGGGATTCGAGACGTTCAGCCACCGCAAGGCCGTGGTGCGCAAGCCGACCCGTCCGGACCCGAAGCTCGCCTATCCGCCCTACACGGCGTGGAAGCGCCGGATCATGCGGATGCTGTTCTAGTCCTCGACCTCGTATTCCGCGCGCTCGGCCTGCTCGGCAGCCGCGGCGCGGCCGGCCGCCGACGCGGCCTCCCGGATCTCGAACACGTCCGAGGCCCACTCCCCCATCTCGTGGGTGAGGTCGCGCACCGCACCCGTCACGATGGTGGCGATCCGCCCGAGGTGGGTGGCAGCCGATTCGACCATCACCTGGGCGGAGTCCTTGCGAATCTCGAACCTGCTCACCATGGGGCTGCCCTCGCGTCGCGTCCGGATCTGATCAGGCGGCGGTGGGCACCTGGTCGCCCTCGTCGGCCTCCACGCTATCGGCATCCGGCGTCGCGTCGCCCGGCCGTCCACCGAAAGGCAAGGCCAGGCGGAAGATCTTGCCCCACGTCGAGCCGATCTGCTTGGTGAAGCGGCCGGTGTTGTACGGCAGGCCGTACTTCTCGCACAACGCCCTCACCTCGGGCGCGATCTGCGGGTAACGGCGGGAGGGCAGATCCGGGAAGAGATGGTGCTCGATCTGGTGCGAGAGGTTGCCGGACAGGATGTGGAACAGCTTGCTCCCGGTGATGTTCGCCGAGCCCATCATCTGCCGCACGTACCAGGCGCCCCGCGACTCGTTCTCGGTCTCCTCCTCGGTGAAGGTGGCGACTCCGCTGGGGAAGTGGCCGCAGAAGATGATCGAGTAGGCCCACAGGTTGCGGATCAGGTTCGCCGTCGCGTTCGCGCTCAGGGTGGAAAGGAACTGCGGTCCGGTCAGGGCAGGGAACAGCACGTAGTCCTTCAGGGTCTGCTTGCCCACCTTGCGCCAGATCGCTTGCCACAGCGCCTTGTTCTGCGCGGGCTTCCGCTTGCCCGACAGCACGTTCTCGACCTCGAGGTCGTGCAGCGCGACGCCATACTGGAACAGCACCATCAGCAGGAACGCCCACACCGGATTGCCGAGGTAATAGGGATTCCACTTCTGGTCCTCGGCCATGCGCAGGATGCCGTAGCCGATGTCGCGGTCCTTGTCGACGATGTTGGTGAAGGTGTGGTGCATGTAGTTGTGCGAGTAGCGCCACTGGTCGGACGGGCAGGCGGTGTCCCACTCGAACTGCTTGGAGTTCAAGGCGGGGTCGCGCATCCAGTCGTACTGGCCGTGCATGACGTTGTGGCCGATCTCCATGTTGTCGAGGATCTTGGACAACGACAGCGAGGCGACGCCGAGCAGCCAGAACGGCGGCAGCGCGCTGGCGAACAGCGACGCGCGGCCGAGCACCTCGAACGCGCGCTGGGCTTTGATGATGTTGTAGATGTAGGCGCGGTCGTCCTCGCCGAGGTCGTCGACGATCCGTTGCCGGAGCGCGTCGAGCTCGCGTCCGAGTTCGTCGATCTGCTGGTCGGTGAGCGGAATGGTGCGCTCGGCCATAGGTGCCTCCTCAAGCTGTGGTGGCGCGGCGGTCGTACGGGTTCACAGGTCGACGACGACGTCGCCGACCGGGACGTTGACGCACAGCTGGATCTCGGTGTCCGGGTCGCTGTGCAGCTCGCCGGAGCGGACGTCGCGGGTGCACCCGCTCTTCTTCACCTGCGTGCAGGAGAAGCAGATGCCCATCCGGCAGCCGTGCTCGGGACGAAGCCCGGCCGCCTCGGCCTGTTCCAGCAGGGTGGCCCCGGTGTTCGCCGCGCTGAGGTCGCTGCGCGAGAACGAGACGTTTCCGCTCGCCTCGCCGACGTCCGTGACGACGGGCGTGAGCGTGAATTCCTCGGTGTGCACGCGGTGCTCGGCACCGGCCGCGGCGAAAACGCCGCGAACTGCCTCCATCAGCGGGGCAGGCCCACAGACGAAGACCTCGGCGTCGCGGGAGTCGGAGTCGGGCGCGACGGTGGCGAGATGCTCCGGGCAGAACCGGCCGTCCACGTGCCCGCCGCCGGTCCGCGTGAAGCCGAATGCCAGGCGGACGTTGTCGTGCCGTGCGGCGAGGTCGGCGAGCTCGTCGAGATAGCCGACGTGTTCGGCGTCGGGGGCGTAGTGCAGGAAGCCGATCTCGCCGTGATAGTTCTCGTCGCACAGGGTGCGCAGCATCGACAGCACCGGGGTGATGCCGCTGCCACCGCTGACGAGCACGACCCGCCGCGGGCGGGGTTCGGGCAGGGTGAAGCTGCCTTCCGCCTGGCTCAGCCCCACGACGAGCCCCCGGGTCGCGGAGGTGTACAGGTACTGCGACACCACACCGGCGTCGTGGGCCTTCACGGTCAGCTCCAGGCAGCCGTCGGCCCGGTACTGCGAACACGCCGGCGAGTAGCAGCGCCTGTGCCGCACGCCGTCCACGTCGACGGACACCTGGACGAACTGTCCGGCCGAGAACCCCTGCCACTGCCGGGTCGGGCGCAGCGTGAGGGTCACCGCGTGGCGGTGCCGGCGGACCTCGGTGACCACCGCGCGCAGCTCGCGCAGCGTGAGCATGGGGTGGACGAGCTCCAGGTAGCGGTCGACGCCGTGTGGCGTGGCGAGCGCCTCGAGAAGCGGGAGCAACCCCCGCGGCGAGAAACGGCGCCGGACGGATGCCCGATCGGGTGCCGAAACGGCCATCAGGATCTCCACCTCCGTCGTCCCGAACTTCAGTGAACGTATGTACACTCAAAGTGTTCCCGTGCACACGCCAGAATGTCAACGAGAGGGTGCGTGATGCCGAGCACGCTCGGTTCCGGCCGGGTCGGAGGGTGCACGGGCGTACGCTTACCGGGGTGAGCCAGGCGGGATCGCGGGCCGGGCGCGGCGACAGCCGCGCCGAAGCGCACTCGCGCGCCGAACGCAAGGAGCGCACCCGCCGGCGGTTGCTCGACGTCACCCTGCGGCTGATCAGCGAGCGCAGTCTGGCCTCGCTCAGCCTGCGCGAGGTGGCCCGTGAAGCGGGCATCGTGCCGACCGCGTTCTACCGCCACTACGCGTCGATCGACGAGCTGGGCGTCGATCTCGTGGACGAGTGCATGCGCCCGCTGCGCCAGATGCTGCGCGAGGCCCGCCAGGGCCGCGCTGCGCACGGCGACATCATCGCCGACACCGTCTCGGTGCTCGCCCGGCAGGTGCGCGAGAACGCCGAGCAGTTCCGCTTCCTCAGTCGCGAACGCTACGGCGGTGTCGCCGGCGTCCGGCGCGCCATCGCCACCGAGTTGCGGCTGTTCACGAGCGACCTCACCGTCGACCTCGCGCGCATGACCGCCGGCTTCGACTGGACGACCGACGACCTCGAGATGGCCGCCGAACTGATGGTCACCGCCATGCTCGGCACGGTCCTCGAACTGCTCGAGATCGACGAGCGCCATCCGGAGGACTCCGCCCGCATCCTGGACGTCGCCGAGCGCCAACTGAGGTTGATCGCGCTCGGCATGGGGGCGTGGCGCAGCAAGCCGTGAGGCGGCTCAGCTCGCGAGCGGCATCTCGGCGGCGAGCTCGTCGATGATGCCGGCCAGCGTCAGATCCTTGTCGGTGACCCCGCCCGCGCTGTGCGTGGACAGCTCGATCGACACCCAGCGCCACCGCAGCGCCAGGTCGGGATGATGGTTGATCTCCTCGCAACGGGGCGCCAGCCTGTTGATGAACTCGACCGCCGTGGGAAAGTCGGCGAACTCGATCGAGCGGGTGAGCTTCTCGGGCGTGCCTTGCCAGTCCGGATGACGCGCGGCGAGCCGATCCGTGATCTCGCCCTGCTCGAGCACCTGCTCCGCCATGACTCCTCCGTCGCCAGCGCTGCTCGCGGCCACCCCCGGCCGGGACCGTTCCGTCAACCGTAACCGGGGCGTATAGCCTTCGGATCCATGGCGGATCGTCTGGTGTGGATCGACTGCGAGATGACCGGGCTCGACCTGCGCCGCGACGCGCTGATCGAGGTCGCGGTGATCGTCACGGATGCCGAGCTGAACCCGCTCGACGACGGCATGGACGTCGTCATCCACGCGGCCGACGACGTGCTCGCCACAATGATCCCGTTCGTCCGGGACATGCACGCCTCGTCGGGTCTGACCGAGGCCGTCCGCGCGTCCACGATTCAGCTCGGCGAGGCGGAGAAACTCGTCCTCGACTACGTCCGCGCCCACGTCCCCGAGCCCAATGCCGCCCCCCTGTGCGGCAACTCGATCGCCACCGACCGGGGCTTCCTCGCGCGGGACATGCCCGACCTCGACGAACACCTGCACTACCGGATGATCGACGTGTCGTCGATCAAGGAACTCGCCAAGCGCTGGTACCCGCGGGTGTACCAGGCCCAGCCCGACAAGGGGCTGTCGCACCGCGCCCTCGCCGACATCGGCGAGAGCATCCGCGAGCTGGCCTACTACCGGCGCACGCTGTTCGTCGCACCCCCCGGGCCCAGCCTCGACGAAGCGCGAACCGCCGCCGAGGCGGTGCAATCGCTTGCCGGTGGCCAGGTAGACTGACACGGCTCGGCGCCGCGGCGCCGGCATGGTGGGTGTAGCTCAGCTGGTAGAGCACCTGGTTGTGGTCCAGGACGTCGTGGGTTCGAGTCCCATCACTCACCCCAAGGAAGACCTGTAAGCACCTGGTTGCGGTGCTCTACAGGCACGTCGTGGGTTCGAGTCCCATCACTCACTCAAGCTCTCCGAGCCGGTTCGTGCACACCTAACCGGACATTCATCTCCACTTTCTCTTGACGGATCAACAGGTCGAACTAGAAGATCGCCTCACAGCGGACCTTCAGCCGAAGTCCGCCCTGATCGATCCGATAGGAGATCCATGTCCAGCCTTGCCCTGAGCCGCAAACGTGCCGTCGCCGCCACGCTTGCAGCCGGTGCGGCGGTCGCCTTCTGCGCCGCCGCAAGCACGCACGCGTCGTCCGCGAGCGCGGCGCCCTATCCGGTCCCCCAGCCGAACCTGCCCGCGAAGACGGTGTACCTCTCGTCCGCCGAGAACGCTCCCGGCCCCGGGTACTCGGCCTCCTCCCGGCACTTCGTGCCGGACGGGATCCAGAATTCGTACAACCTCAAGCCCTTGTACCGGCAGGGCTACACGGGCAAGGGGAAGACGATCGCCATCGTCGACTCGTTCGGTTACCCGCAGGCAGCCGCCGACCTCGAGTCGTTCAGCAAGGCCTATGGCCTGCCGCTGATGTGCGGCATGCCCGGCGTCGCCTGCCAACCGGGCATGCCCAGCTTCAAGACGCTCGAGTTCGGCAACCACCAGGTGAAGAACCCGCCGCCCAACCACTCACCGGGCCAGGAGGACAGCAACGCGTGGTCGGTCGAGGTTGCGCTCGACATCGAGTACGCGCACACCACCGCGCCGGGCGCGAACATCCTGCTCGTCAGCACGCCGACCGCTGAGACGCTCGGCGTGCAGGGCTTCCCCAACTTCATGAACGCCGAGCAGTACGTGGTCGACCACCACCTCGCCGACGTGGTGACCCAGAGCTTCGGCGCGGCCGAAGACTCCTTCGGCTCCTACCAGTCGCTGCAGAACCTGCGGCACGCCTTCGAGTCGGGCACCGAGCAGGGCATCACCTTCCTCGCGAGCTCCGGCGACGACGGCAGCACCGGCTCCAGCAAGACACCGGTAGGCAAGGGCGGCAGCACGCTGCCCGGCCCGCAGGTCGGCTGGCCGGCCTCCGACCCGCTCGTCACCGGGGTGGGCGGCACGAACCTGTGCACCGATGCGTACACCGGCACGACGGTCGACTCGGCGAACCCGCCGACGGACTGCAGCAACTACCCCGGCGAGCGCGAGACCGCGTGGAACGGCTCGGGCGGCGGCTTCAGCCACGTGTTCGCCCGCCCGTCCTGGCAGAACCCGCCGGCCGGTTCGACAGCGATCCCGGACTCGTCCCGCGGCGTGCCGGACATCTCGATGGACGCCTCGTGCACCACGTGGGTCGTGGTCCTGGACACCGCGCCGGGGTACGGCGGCTACTACGGCGTGTGCGGCACCTCGGCCGCGTCCCCGATGTTCGCGGGCGTGGTGGCCATCGCCGACCAGGTCGCGGGTAAGGACCTCGGTCTGATCAACGACGACCTGTACGCGATGGGGAGCCCGTCGGCGGCCAACGGGATGTTCGACGTCACCAAGGGCGACAACGTCCAGGCGGGAACCGGCATCCAGGGTTACCAGGCCGGACCCGGCTGGGACGCGGTGACCGGCCTCGGGACGCCGGCGGACGCGGCAGTGTTCGTGCCCGCCCTCGCCCAACTCGCGGCGACCACCGCCCCGTAACGGCTCGTTCGCACTCGGTCGACGCCGGTGGCCGCGGGCTCCCAGCCCCGTCCACCGGCGTCGACTTCGGCGCGCCCACGCCGATGCCGTTCGACCGCGGCAGCCGATGGGTATCGAGGTAGGGACGGCGGCACCCGCGCTCGGTGGGTGCCACCACCTGCCGGAGGAATCCGATGTCCCAGCGCCACGCCGAAACGGCGGACCGCCCGCACAGTCCCACAGACCTTCCGAAGGCGTCCTGGATGGCGGTGCTCAAACGCGCCGTGAAGCAGATCCAGGTCGATGAACTCACCGACCGCGCCGCCGCGCTCACCTATTACGGCGTGCTGGCCATCTTCCCGGGCATCCTCGTGCTCGTCTCCATCGTCGGGCTGCTCGGCCACAACTCCGCGCAGAGCCTGATCGACAACCTCGGCCAGATCGCGCCGGGCAGTGTGCAGTCGTTCCTGAAATCCGCGGTGCAGAACGCCCAGCAGCAGAAGACGGCCGCCGGCATCCTCGGCATCGTCGGCATCCTGCTGGCGCTGTGGTCGGCGTCGGGCTACGTCGCGGCGTTCATGCGGGCGTCGAACCGGATCTACTCGATGCCCGAGGGGCGTCCGATCTGGAAGACGGCACCGACCCGGATCGGCGTCACGGTCTTCACCGTCGTCTGCCTCGTCGCCGCGATCGTCATCGTCGTCGTCACCGGTTCGATCGCCACCCGTGTCGGCGATGCGCTCGGGATCGGCAGCACCGCCCTGGTGGTGTGGGAGATCGCGAAGTGGCCGGTGCTGCTCATCCTGTTCATGCTGATGCTCGCGGTGCTCTTCCGCTCCGCTCCGAACGTCCGCCAAGGCGGCATCCGGTGGATCAGCCCAGGCGCGGCGTTGGCCGTGGTGATCTGGCTCGTCGCATCCGGGCTGTTCGGCGTCTACGTCGCCAACTTCAGCTCCTACAACAAGACCTACGGGTCCGTCGCCGCCGTGATCATCTTCCTGGTCTGGCTGTGGATCTCGAACCTCGCGATCCTGCTCGGCGCGGAGTTCGACGCCGAGCTCGAGCACGAGCGGGCGCTGCATCAGGGCGTTCCGCAAGAGAGCGACCTGTTCGCGGTGCCGAAGGACACGCGCAAGCTCGAGGCGGACGAGCGGGTCGCCGCCGAGCGGATCGAGACGCTGCGGAAGGCGGGCAGCTAGCCGGCCGGCCGCGCCCGCAGCCCGTCGAACGCGAGCTGGGCGAGGGAATCGGCCAGCTCGTCGGCCGGGTGGGTGGTGTCCGGACGCAGCCACTCGGTCAGTGAATTCACCATGCCGAACAGCAGGCGGGCCGTGACACTCGGATCGAGCTCGGCGCGCAGGTCGCCCTCCCCGATCGCCTGCCGGACGAGGTCGGCGCCGAGCCGGTCGATGCGCCGGCGCCGCACCAACGCCTCCCGCTCCACCTCGCTGTTCCCGTGTACCCGGAGCAGCAGGGTGACGTAGGGCAGCCGTTCGACGAGCACGTGCACGCTGCCGCGCACCAGGTACTCGAGCCGGGCAACCGCCGGGCCACGCATCCGGCGCGCGTCCTCGGCGGTGGTTTCGAGGCCCACCAGAGCGCGGTCCAGCGCGAGTCCCAGCAGGGCGTCCTTGCTGGGGACGTGGTGATAGATCGCCGACTTGCTGATGCCGAGCCGGCGTGCCAGGTCGTCGATGCTCGTCCCGTCGTAGCCGCGTTCGGTGAACACGCGGACGGAGGTGGCAAGCACCGACTCGAGGTCGTGGCCGGGCCTGCCGCGCCGCCGCGCCGGCGCGGGTCCGACGGCGCCGCTCCGGGCCGAGCCGTCCGCGGCGCCGGCCGGAGTCACGCGCGGGCGCCCAGTTGGTGGCTGCGCCCGCGGAACTCGGCGATCACCTCGTTCCCCCGGCGCACCGTGACGTCGTACACGCCGTAGCGCCCGTAGCGGGTGCGTACCTCGGCGTGCGCCACCAGCTCGTCGCCCACCCGGGCGGCGCGTACGAAGGTGATGTCTGCACCGGCCGCGACGGTGACCGGCCCCTCGCCGTTGCAGGCGCACGCGAAGGCCGTGTCGGCGAGCGCGAACACGAGCCCGCCGTGCGCGATGTCGTGGCCGTTGGCCATGTCGTCGCGCACGGTCATGCGGGTACGCGCCCACCCGTCACCGTGCTCGACGAGTTCGATCCCGAGCGCGCGGGATGCGCGATCGCCGGCCATCATCGCGGTGACCGCGTCGCCCGCCGAGGGCGCCTCAACCATGAGCCGACGATAACCGAACGATCGGCCGGTCAACGCAGCCGACTGCGCTACGGCGGGGTGAGCTCGGTGCTCGACTCCCGGTCCTCGGCGGCCCTGCGCAAGGCCGTGAGCTCCTCGGTGACCGTGTCCAGGCGGGCCATCACCGCCTCGAGGTCGCGTCGGGTCGCGGCCTGTGCCTCGGTCTCCTCGATCCGCACCCGGTCGATGAACCAGGCTGCGAACGATGCGGTGACCACGCCGATCAGGGCGATGCCGGCGATCATCAGGCCGACCGCGATGAACCGGCCCTCGACGGTCACCGGGAACTGGTCGCCGTAGCCGACGGTCGTGATGGTGACCATGGCCCACCACAGGGCGTCACCGAAGCTGGTGATGTTGGCGCCCTTCGCGCCGCGCTCCGCGCTCAGCACCGCGAGCGCAGCGCTCACCACGAGGGTCGTCGTCGAGATCACCACATACAGCGCGACCTGCCCCCGCAACGTCGCGGCGGCCTTACGGTTGATCACCCGGCACAGGATGATGAGCCGCACGGGGCGCAGCACGGGGACGGCGGACAGCGCCACGATCGCGAAATCGAGCAGGTGCCGGGTGAAGTACTGCCAGCGGTAGCGCGCCACGGCGACCCGCAGCACGAAGTCGAGAGCGAATATCACCCACGCCCCCCACTGGACCAGGTTGCACACGTGCTTTGCCCACGGCGCGAGACTCGGCTGCAGGATCGGCCAGCCGTAGGCCACCAGGAAGACGATCGCCAGCGGCACGAGCGCCCAGTCGGCGGTGTCGAGCATCTGTCGAGCGCGCCGCCGCGGCGGGATGCGAGAGCCCGCCGTCCCGCGGGCAGTCCCACGTTCGGCGACCGAGGATGCCGCATTGCTCACGGTTTCTCAGGATAGGGACGATCGACGGCGGGGCCGGGTTCGAACCGCCGCCGGTCAGGGTGGCCTCTCAGGCGGAGCCCCCACGGGCGCTCCTGGGCGCCGGTCCGGACCGTCGCGGCTGCGTGCTAATGTGGGCTCTCGGCCCGCTTCGGTGGGCCGTACGCGCGACTTGCGCCGTTAGCTCAATTGGCAGAGCAGCTGACTCTTAATCAGCGGGTTCGGGGTTCGAGTCCCTGACGGCGCACCCCTACAGCCCGAGCTGCTCGCCGATTCGGCGCTCGCACAACGCCCTGACCGCGCCACCGGCACAGCTGCCGTCAACGGCGGTGGGTGAACGAACCGAAGGTGACCCTGCGGCTCCAGATGTGCTCGCGGATGACGCCCTGCCTGGGGTTCGCCGCGACGATGGTGTTCCCGTGCCCGGTGTAGATCGCGACGTGGAACGTGAAGCCGTTGCGCTCGTGGTAGAAGACGAGATCGCCGCGCCGGGCCTGCGCCCGGCGCAGCCGGTGGGCGGCGCGGAACTGCGCCTGGGCCTGGCGCGGGACCCGGACGCCTTCCTTGCGGTAGACGAAATACACCAGCCCGGAGCAGTCGAACGCACGCGGTCCGGTCGCGCCGAACACGTAGTGCTGGCCCAGATGCCGGGCGGCCTCGGCGACGATCCGGCGGTTCACCGGCGGCGGGCGGTGCCCCGTTCCGTGGTGGGGCGGCGGCGGCCCGGCAGCCGCTGGGACGGCGCCCAAAAGGGCGGCCGCCGAGCTCCCGAGAAGCGTCGTCGCCACCGCGGCGCGCACGCGTGCGAGAGCTCGTTTGCCGGCCATGTTCCTCCCGGTTCGGCGCCGACCCTCGGCGCAGCCCGCCCGAGCATGCAGGCAATTCGATCATCCGTCAAGATCGACTACGGTAGGTACAGAGATCGATTACCGAGGGTGTTCAGCACTTGAGCCGGCCGCGGTTGTGTGCGGCGAACACGGCCCGCAGGCCGGCGGGCGCGGTGCTCAGCGCCTTGTCGCCGTTCTGCGTACCCCAGCTGTAGGTGTAGTCGAAGGCCGGGTGCGGGACGAGCGAGCCCCATCGGCAGATCAGCCGCCGCGCCTGCGGAGCCGTCGGCAGCACCCAATGCCCTCCGCCGTCGTCGGTCCACCTGCCGCCGCCGAACGCTTGGAAGACCGGGACGAGCCGTGATTGCGCGAAACCGGCCCGCTTCGCCGCCCGCACATAGCGGTTGATGATGAAGTACACGCAGCCGTGCACCTCCGACCGGCAGGGGTACGGATCGAGACCGAACAGATCGACGCCGGTGTGCGCCCGGTTGTAGCCGCGGTAGAAGCGGGGATGCCGCGACGACGCCAGGCTCTGCAGCAGCACGAACGTGCGGGCATGCGCGAAGTGCCGGTGGATGTAGCGCGACTCGGCACGCAGGTGCGCCGTCGAGCACTCCCGCGGGGCCGGCTCGTCGACCAGGTAGAAGCCGTACAGCTTCTTCGAGTGTCGGTACGGGTTGACCGTCGCCCGGAAGGCCTTGGTGTTGCCACCGCACATGCCCACGTAGGCCATCCCACGCGTGTCGCGCGGCAGCGACCGCAGCAGCGACGCGTCGGAGACGTCGGCGAGCCGGTAGCCGAGGCGCCGCAGACGTGCACGGGCGTTGCGGCCGTAGTCGTTGGCGGCGTAGTGCAGGGTCCGGGCGGCAGCGTTGGACGTCGGCCGCTTCGCGGACGTGGCGTCGTGCCCGCGGGACGGCCCGGAAACCGCACACGCGGCCAGGCTCTGCACGATCACCGCGCCCACGGCCAGCAGGACAGCCAGCCGTGCCCGGCTACGCATGGCGCGCGCACACCACGAGCGAGCGGAGGATCAGCGACACGTCGCGGCGCACGCTTCGATGCTGCAGGTAGTCGAGATCCAGCGCGAGGCGCGGATGCATCTGCCTTTGCAGGTAGTGCTGCTCCGGATCGTCGCTGGAGTCGAGTTCGCCGGCCTGTTCCGCGGCGAACAGCAGCGCGCCCGGGCCGATGATGCCCGGCCGCACCCGCAGCATCTCGCGCTCGTCGTCGGTGTATTCGCGCACGAAACGCGGCACCTCCGGCCGCGGTCCGACCAGCGTCAGGTCGCCCCGCAGCAGGTTGACCAGCTGTGGCAGCTCGTCGAGCCGCGTCTTGCGCAGCCACGACCCGACCGGCGTCACGCGCGGGTCCCGGGTACCGCTGACCAGCGGCCCCTGCTGCGGCCCGTCGACCATGGACCGCAGCTTCAGGATCCGGAACAGCCGGCCGCCGCGGCCTACCCGTTCCTGGCGGAACAGGACGGGTCCCCGGCTGGTCAGCCGCACGGCCGCCGCCAGCACGGCGAGCAGGGGTGAGAGACCGAGCAGGCCGAGCGCCGCGACGACGACGTCGACCACGCGTCGAGCTGCGGAGTCGTCGATCACCTCCGGCCGGGCGCGTCCGGCCGGGGCATCGGCCAGCGTAGTCATCGCTGCACCTCCCGCAGGATCTGGAACGCCTCAGCCGCCGCGACTCCGATCCGGCTGCCCCAGTAGGCCGCCCGCTCGCGCAGCGCTGCCAGCGAGCGCGGGTGTGGGTACTCGCGCAGCTCGCTGGAGTAGCACGACATCGCCTCGAGCTTGGCGTCCAGCGTCGGCGTGATGTCGACGAACAGGTTGGGCGCGAAAGTCGAGGCGGCGAGCGGCCAAGCCCATTCCGTCGACGACGCGGTCTCGTACACCGCGAAGCGGCGCAGGCCGGGAACGACGTAGGGCCGGCAGGCGATCCACGCCGCCTGCGCCACCCTGCCGTGATCGACGTTCACGTCCCCGGGGAAGTGGGTGTAGACGATCGTGGGCCGCAGTTCGTCGGCGTGCTCCTCGACCGTGCGCGTCAACTCGACCACGGGAACGGTGTCCAGCCGCTGGTCGGAGAACGAATGCACCTGTACCGACGACAGGCCGAGCACCTTCCCGGCCTGCTCGGCGCAGTCAGCGAGCACCCCCACCATGGCGTCGTCGTACCGGCTGGTCGCCCCGTCGGCCAGGATCACCGCGTGCACGTCGTCGCCGGCCGCCGTATGCCGGGCCAGCGTGCCGCCGGGGCCGAGCAACTCGTCGTCGGGATGCGCGGCGATCACCAGCACTCGGTTGGGTGTTCCGGGGCTCACGTGACCACCTCGGGACGGCGGCCGCCGCGCCGCGCCCAGTCCGCGACCTCGGCAGGAACCGGGTCGAAGGCGGTGCCGATGCCTGCGGAATGGGTGCGGACCCACCGGGCCGCAGGTTCCGGACGCCGGCCGGCAGAGGACATGCTGGTGATCAGGACGCTGCCGTCGGCCACGGCGACCCGCACCCCGTCGGCACCGACGTCGAGGATCTCGCCGGGCCGGCCACCCATCTGGCGGCCTTCGTCGCGGGCCGGCAGGCAGGCCGCCCAGATCAGCACCCGGCGGCCGTCCAGCAGGGTGAAGGCTCCGGGGTACGGGTCGGTCAGCGCCCGGATCCAGTCGTAGACCTCGCGCGCCGGCCGGTTCCAGTCGACGATCCCCATGTCCGGGGTGCGGCGCGGCAGCAGGTTGCCCTCGTCGCGGCGCTGCGGCCGGCGGGGAGCGGTGCCGTCGAGCAAGCCCGGCAGGTGTTTGATCAGCAACCGGGCACCCGCGCGGCCGACCTCGCGATAGACCGAGGCGCAGGTGTCGGTGGGGCCGATCGGGATGGGTACCTGGTCGACGATGTCGCCGGTGTCCGCGCCCGGGTCCAGCAACATCATCGTGTTGCCGGTGCTCGTCTCGCCGCGCAGGATCGCCCAGTTCACCGGCGCGTGGCCGCGGTGGCGGGGCAACATCGAGGCGTGGAAGCCGATGCACCCGCGATTGGGCACCGCGAGCAGGTCCGGCTTGATGAGCTGGTTCCACCCGACGACCACCAGCAGGTCCGGGGCGAGGGCGCGCACCGACTCCACCACGCGCGGGTCGTTGGCGTCGTCGGTGCGCAGCACCGGAACGCCGCGGGCAGCGGCCAGGCCGGCGAGGTTGATCGCACCGGAGCGCCGGGCGGCGCCGTCCGGCGTCGAGGTCACGACCGCCGCAACCTCGACGAGGTCGCTGGCCAACAGCGATTCCAGGGCCGGGCGGGCTTCGTGCACCGCTCCGATGAAGACGACCCGTCCGTGGGTTCTCATGATGCCGTCACTGCGCGCATGACACGTTCCTTCGTCGAGGGCGCTGGCGCGTTGTTCACGCCGGCGCTCCGTGGGAAATCGCAGAGGTGGACGCGGCGTCGAGTCGGCGTCCGCCCCTGACGGTGAGCACGGTCAGCAAGCCCGCCGTGCCGAGATAGGCGATGCTGGAGGCCACGGCCGCACCTGGCGCGCCATGGCTGGGAATCAGCAGCAGGTCGAAGACGACGGTGAGCACCACGCCGACCCCCATCGCCACCGAGTTCGCGCCCGGGCGCCCCGATCCCCACAGGTAGGCCGAGCCGACCGCAGCCGCACCCTCGACGGACAACCCCACCAGCAGCAGGCACGCCGGCAGCACCGCGGAGTCGAAGCGCGAGCCGAACAGCAGCGGCAGGGCCACCACCGACAGCGCCGCGAGCACCGGCGCGCCGGCGATCGTGAACACGCAGGCCCGTTTGAGGAGCCGGCGGGCGTCGAGCCATGCGGACAACGGCTCCTGCCTGGTGAAGCGCGGGTAGAGGACGTAGTTCAGCGCCGTCGCCGGCAGCCGCATGAGCTCGGCGAACTTCGACGCCACCGCATAGACGCCGAGGGTTGCCGGGCCGGCCAGGGCGCCGAGGATCAGGAAGTCCAGCCGCAGGTTGACCAGCCAGAGCAGGTTGCCGAGTTGTCCGCGCGCGCCATAGCCGAGCACCGAGCGCGCGAGCGGGACCTCGGGCCGCGACCAGCCGCGCAGGAACCCGGTGCGCACCAGCCAGCCGAACGCGATCAGGGTCGCGGCGATGCCGCCGCCCACCATCCCGGCGACGACCGCCTCGATGTCCCGCAGGCCAACGGCCAGAGCCGCCCCGTACGCGGGCAGGAACATCAGCTCCTCGCACACGATGATCAGGTTCGCGCCGCGGATGTCGGCAGCCCCCTGGCAGCAGGCCTTGGCCCAGACCGTCCACAACTGGGTGACGCCCGTGATGCCGATGACCACCAACAGGGCAGACGGCACGCGGTCGAGCAGCACTACGTGCAACACCGGGACGAGCGCCATCCACACGCCCACGGTGAGCACCCCGCTGGCGGCCGCCAGCGCGGCGAGCGTCGGTCGCAGTGCGCGGTCGCCGCCCCGGGCGCCGAGGAAGTAGCTGGACGCGATCGGGAGCCCGGCGCTGGTGACGACTCCGACGAGCCATGGCAGCACGCGCAGCAGCGTGTACTCACCGAGCACCGCCGCGCCCCCCGTGCGGGCGACGATCAGGCTGGCGAGCGACACCACCCCGAGCGCGGTGCCCTGCGCGACCAGGTTGGACACCGCCGTCCGCCGGCCGAGAACCCCGGTCATGGTGCGGCCTCCGGCTGCGACGCTGCGCCGGCTGCCTGCTGCCATCCGTACGCCGCGATGAAGGCGAGCAGCACCCAGACGAACCGGAAGTGCAGGACCTCGTAGTAGGTGCCGGCCACGCCGGCGGCAGCGGCGGCGGCGAGCAGCCCACCGGGGTGGGGAACCGCCGTTCGGCGGTCGAACATCGCCGCTCGGGCGACGCCGCGGGCGCGGACGGCGACCGAGCCGACCAGGCAGAGCAGGCCGAGCAGGCCGATCGGTCCACGTTCGGTCAGCGCTGCGAGGTAATCGTCATGCGCTTCCTTCGCATAGGTGTAGCCCCGGTCGGTGAGCAGCTGCTTGGTGGATGCGGGGCCCGAGCCGAGCCAGCCGTCCTGCGCGTAGAGCTGGAAGGACTCCGAGATGAGTTGGCCGCGCTGGGCGCTGCTGTCGTTGCTGCGTCCGATCGAGTTCTCCAGATAGGACTGCCCGGAGTCACGGGCCCAGGTCTGGATCTTGCTGACCGGCAGGAACACGGCCGCACTCGCGGCGATGCCGACGATGACCAGAGCGGTGGCGATACCGCCCGCGGCGCCGCGCCGGCGGGTCTGGGTGAGGATGGCGATCACGCTGAGCCCGACGAGCACCTCGACGACGCCGCCGTTGGACTCGGTGAGCAGCAGCGCCCATCCGAGCAGGACGTAACCGAGCACCCGCAGTCCGCGGTGCCGTGGCCGTCCGCACGCGTACAGCACGAAGATCGACAACGTCCAGTAGGTGGCCGCATAGTTCGGGTCGCCGAAGGTGAACAGCACCCGGTTGCCTTCGCGGGCGACCACGCCGGTGATCGCGGAGATGTGCGCCAGGTACCCGGCGACGAGGATCGCCGCAGCCACGACCGACGCGTAGGCCCAGGCGTTGGCGAGCAGGGCCAGCCGGCGGGGGCTGCTCGCCAGCGTGGCGAGCGCCGCGCACCACACGGCGAGAACGATGTCCTGGACGATGGTCAGCAGGGCGGTCCCGGGCAGCGGTCCGGCCGCTCCGGCGATGGCTCCACCGAGCACCATCAGGCCGACGGCGAACGCATATGGGGCGCGCACGCGGACCCGGGCGGACGCGGCCCAGGCGAGCACGGCCAGGAGCGACACGAGGGTGAACACGTCGACCGGGGAACTGTTGCCCGGACCTGACGGGTGCAGCAACGGCTGAGCAGCAACGGCGATGGCCATGGAGATCACCGCGAAGCGCTCGAAGCTGCCGCGCCGCAGCCGGGTGGCGGTCTGAGGTCGCGCGGGTGGCGCGGTCAGGACGCTCATCGCGTGTGCTCGCTCAGTGCGCCGAAGGTTCGCCAGAGTTTGCGGGCGAAGTCGGGGTTCGTCGACTCCGCCGCGAGCGCGGCCAGCTCCGCGAGCACGACGTCGCGGCCCAGCGCGGCCGGCAGCCCGAGCCGCGACAGCCCGGCGGTGACGAAGTTGCGGACGGTGCTCGGGTACCAACCCGAACCGTCCAGCGCGTAGCCCACACCGCCGGTGGGCGAGCCGGCGACGAGCCCGGCATGTCCGCGCACCCGCGCGCCGGTCCGGGTCTGGCGGTCGAGGTAGAGGGAGTAGGCGACCGCGAAGCGACCCAGGTCGCGCACCGGGTCGCCGGCGGGCTCCCACCGCTCCCAGTCGATGACGCCGCACACCTCGCCGTCGCGCACGATCACATTGCCCGGCCAGAAATCCCCGTGCACCACGCGTCGCGGTGTCTGATGGGCGGCGAGCCGCCTGTCGAGTGCGGCCAGCCCGCCGAGCACGCGGTCGCACTCGTCGCCTGCGCTACCGAGCTGCTCGCGGGCCCCGGCACGGGTCCCCGCCGACACCCCCAGTGGCGCCGGTGCGCCGGTCGGCTCGGCCTGGAGCAGGGCAAGCCACTCGCCGGCCGTGCGGAAGTCGCGGCGCACCGCATGGACATTCCGGCTGTGCCCGTTGCGGTAGTAGGCGACGAACATGGGCTCGCCGTCGACAGCTGTCGTCGCGAGCAGCGCGTCGCCGGCGGCGACCGGGAGCTGCGCCAGTTGCGGTACCGAGTCGCGCACGGCCTGCAGCGGGGCCTGCGCCAGCTGCTCGAGTCGGCTCCGTTCACCGGCGATCCGGGCCACCGCCGCGTCCGTCGTCGCGACCTTCACCGCAATCGACGGCACGGCGGCGCCGGAAGCGAACAGGAGCAGCACGGCGCGGGCGTCCGGATCGTGGCTGTGGTCGATCACCGCCACCCGGTGGCCGGACTCACGCACCCACTCGGCGAAGCGTGCCTCGTGGGCGCTGCGCTGCTCGGTGGACGGCTGCCATCTCGGCGCGACCCGCCACGCCAGGCCGGAGCGCAGCACCTGCCGCGCCGACTCGTAGGCCCATCCGGGCAGCCGGGTGCCCGGGGGCTGGGCCAGCAACGACCGGCGGACGTATTCGAGCACGGCGGCGTCGCGGTCTGCGGCGAGCACCGGGTGCGAGCGTGAGGGCAGTACGACGTAGTCCCGGTCCGCGGGCAGCAGCGCACGCCACGTGCAGTACGTGGTCGGCGTGAGGCCCGGTGCGCTCATGTCGGGACCCCGGCAGGGTCGGGGCGCGCCGGCCGAGCGATGTTGTGCGGTGCGCTCACGTCAGCACCGCGAACGGACGCAGCCGGGCCACCGGGCGCACCAGGCCGTTGCCGGACAGGATGCTCAACGCCTCGTCGACGCCGCGGTCGTCGTACTGCAGAATCTCCTCTGGCGCCGCGTCGCTGTAACCGTACTTCAAGGTATGCCGCGCGTAGGGGTCCGGACCCGAACGACCGTCCTTCACGAACGCCTTGATGATGCTGCCGGTGCCGTGGCACGCGGTGTACAGGCTGCGGTGGGCCTGCGGGGCGGGCACGCACAGGAACGACGAGGTGCGGTTGGTGCCCGGGACGAGCAAAGGTTGCCCCGTCTCGGCGAAGGCTCGGTGGCCCTGCATCAGCTCAGGCGTCCATGCGCGGGCGGCATTGTGGCGATGCACGAACGCCGGCGCGCCGCCCACGTTCTCCTCGTAGATCGAGTTGTGCGGCGAGTCGACGACGAGATCGAGCTGGGCACCGAAGACCTCGTGCGCGAACCGGCGCAGGTTGGCGAACGTGGCGAGCCGGTACGCGAAGCCGTAATTCATCGACAGGTTCTGGGCGAGCATCACCCGGCGGCCCTCGTCGCCCTCGATCGGGATGGACGGGCAACCGGCCTTGAAGTAGGCGGAATAGCGCTGCGCGAGGGCGGCACGCCGACGGCCGCGCAGCTGCGCCAGCGGTTTGGCGACTGCCATCTCGGCCCGCAGCAGCCGCGAGGCGGCCTTACGGCGCGCGTACATCTCACCGATCTGGCCGGTGAGCACCCCTCCCCCGTTGTGGAACTGCAGCGTCACCTGCCCCTGGCGGATGCCGAGTGCTTCAGCGGCCGGCGGATCCAGGATCTCCTCCACCTGTTGCAGCTCCAGGAAGTGCGTGCTCGGGCCGATGGAGCCGAACCGCAACCGCGCCATCTGCACGCAGATCCACGGCAGCTCGCGCCGCGCTGCCGCTGCCCCGCCGTACTTGTCGGTATCCAGGCGCCCGTACTCCTCGACCCGGTCGATGTCGCGCTGCTCGATGCCGAAGCGGTCGGCGGCGAAGTCCGCGCCTTCGACAGCGGCCCGCAGCACCTCGCCGCGGGTCAGCTCGCGCGACCACCCGGGCGGGTTCGGATAGCGCTCGCGGACCCGGCGGTAGAACTCGGTGACTGCCGCAACGGCCGGCTTCTCCACGTCGAGCGTGGCGAGCGCCATGCCGCAGTTGAGCGCAGCGTCTGTGAGCGTCGGCCGGATCGCGCCCCGGGTGGCGACGGCGATGCTCGACGGCATCTCGGACTTCTCCTTGTGGCAGAAGTCCGGCAGCACCACGGGAGCGGCGGCAAGATCTGCCGTGCGCGTGCCCTCGGACAGCCGGGCCAGCAGGTCGGCATCTGCCTGCGCCTCGGAGCTGTCGAAGATCGTGAGCCCGGAGACGGGGTCTCCGTCGATTTCGGGATGACTGAACAGTTCTACGTGCACGCCGGCTCCTCGATATATGCGAATTGACTTGGCCCGGGCGCACGTTTCGCGACCGGTGGTTCGAGCTGGTAGGCCTGGGTCAGCGCCGCGGCGAGTTCGGCCTCGTCGTGGCGGCCGACGAGCGCCCGGCGGGCGGCGCGCGACATCTCGGCCGCGTGCTCGGGATGGTCGAGCAGGTAGGCGATCGCGTCGGCGAACAGGTCGGGACGTTGCGGCGGCACGAGCAGTCCGGTGCGGCCGGGCACCACCGCGTCGGCGACCGCGTTCACCGCACTGGCCACGACCGGAACGCCGCAGGTCATCGCCTCGATGATTGCGACCGGCAGGCCCTCGTAACGGCTGGGCAGCGCGAAAACGTCGAAGGCGGGAAGCAGCGAAGGCACGTCGGCGCGTTCGCCGGCCAGCACGATGCGCGCGCGTGGCGCCGCGGCTGCCGCCGCGCGCCGGATCTGCTCCAGCAACGGGCCCTCGCCGATCCACACGCCGACGACGTCGGGCCGGTTGAGCCGGGCGAGCGCGGCGACGAAGTGCTCGGGCGCCTTCTGGTAGGCCAGCCGGCCGACGCAGCCGACGACCGCGGCCGCGGCGGGCAGCCCGAGTTGCGCGCGGGCGGCGGCGCGGGCAGCGGGATCCGCCGCCGGCGCCGTGTGGTCGACCGCGACGCCGATCGTGCGGATCCGCTCCGGTGCGATCAGCCGTCGCCGTACGGCCTCGACGGCCACGCCGGCGCCGACGCACAGGCCGACGTCGGTGATCCGGCCCAGCCGCCGCTCGATGGCGACGTAGGCCGACCTGCGGGCGGGTGACTGGAACTCGTGGAACGGAAAGCCGTGGTAGGTGTGCACGATGCGTCCGACGCCGGCCCGGCGCGCCGCCAGCCGGCCGAGCGTCCCGGCCTTCGCGCTGTGCGTGTGCACCACGTCGGCGGGATCTGCGGCGAGCAGGTCAGTGATCCGCGCGAGCGCGCGCAGCTCGAGCTTGGGCGCGATCTCCGGACGCAGTTCGGGCACCAGGTGAACCGGGAATCCGGCGTCAGCCGCCTCGTCGAGCAAGCGGTCGCCGCTGCCTGCGATAACGCTGACCCGGAAGCGGTCGGGATCCAGGCCGAGCGCACCGTGCAGCGCGACCGAACCGGCTCCCGCCTGGAAGCGCGTGACAACCGTGGCGACGTGCCTGCGCGGGGTGCTCATGCGGGGTCCCTGCGAAAGCGTGGAGCGTCAGCGGAGCGGTTTCGTGGGGTGCTACTGCGTGGGGTGCTCATGCACTGACCTCCGTGCGGAGGGCGGCGTCGGCGAGCAACTCACCGAGCGTCGGCACCGGCCGGTCGCCGAGCGTGATCTCGACCGACGGCAGCCGGCCGAGTGCGGCGGCGGCCGCGGCGATCGGCGGGTGAACCGGGCCGCGCCGCGTCCCGTAGGTCAGCGTGGCGGCGAACGGCCAGTACCGCCGCAGCTCGCCGGCCATGTAGGTGCCGGCGACGAGCGCCTCGGCTGCCCGCGGGCCCGGAAGCGGCGCGAGGGTGGTCGGCCGGCCGGCTGCCCGGCGCAGCACCACCACGCGATCCGGGACGAGCGAGTCGACCCGGCCCGGCAAGCTGCGTTCCCCGCGTCCGTGCGGCATGCGTCGGCCGCCGGCGCCTTCGATCCGCACCGGTTCGACGAGGCCGTGCACGACCTTCCCGTCGCTGACGCAGAGGTTGTCAGAACATGCCACGGCACCGCGGCTCAGGGCCTGCAGCAGCATCGTCGACCGGCCCACACCGCCCGGACCGGCGAGCAGTGCCACTCCCGAATCGAGTCGCACGGCCGCCGCGTGCAGCGGCGCGCGGCCCCGCGTCCCGGCAACCCACAGGGCCGGGTACTGCAGCAGCACGGCCCGGGCCAGCAGGTGGAACCGCGAACGCAGGCCGTAGGCCGCCAACCGCTCGCGGGTCGGCGGGCGGTAACGCGCCTCGAGCCGGATCCGCGCCGAGCTGAGGCTGGGCGACACCGTCACCCGAAGGTCGAAGCCGGAGCCGCACGCGTTGTGCAGCACTACCTTGCCGTCGTGGTGGTAGGCCTCGCGGGTGAGCGGCTGCCAGCCGGCGAGGTCGAACGCATCGGTGCGCCGGTCGACGACCAGGTGGATGTCCGGTTCGCCCGGCTGGCGGTCGCCGGGCGGTGCAGCCGCCCGCGTCACCAGCGCCGGCCCGCAGGCCTCGCTGATCAGCTGGTCGAACGGCTCGACGCGGCACTCCACGAGCATCCGGGCACCGGCCTGGGTCAGCGTGGCGTCCATCAGAAGTCGTCCGGGTAGAGCGTGTCGAACATCCCCGCCAACGAACCGGCCGGCACGGCCGGCGGCACGTATTCCGGCATGATCTCGGCCAGTTGCAGGCGGACCTTCTCCGAGTCGTCCCGTGCGGCGGTCTCGAACAGGTCGTCGAGGCGGATGTCCAGATCCGCGGGCAGCGGTTCGCCGCGGGTGGCGGAGATCCGCGGATTCGCCGTCGGCACCCGCGACTCCGACGAGCTGAACAACGTCTCGTTGAGCTTCTCGCCGGGACGCAGCCCCGTGAAGCGCACCTCGAACTGGGTGATGCCGGCCTGTGCCGCGTACGCCTCGACGAGGTTGACGATGCGCACCGGCTCGCCCATGTCGAGCACGAACGTCTCGCCCGTCTCGGCCATCGCCCCGGCTTCGAGCACCAGGCCGACGGCTTCCTCGACGGTCATGAAGAAGCGGTCGACGTTCGGGTCGGTGATCGTGATCGGCTCGTGCGCCTCGATCTGGTGGGCGAGCACGTGCAGGAACGACCCGCGGCTGCCGAGCACGTTGCCGAAGCGGACGGCGCCGACGCTGGTGCCCCGACCCGAGCGGTCGCGGACCACGAGTTCGGCCAGTCGCTTGGTCACGCCCAGGATCGACGTGGGTTCGGCGGCCTTGTCGGTGGAAATGAGGATGAAACGCTCGGCACCGGACTCGACCGCGGCGTCGACGAGGTTCCGGGTGCCGAGCACGTTCGACTTGACGCCCTCACACGGATGCTTCTCGAGCAACGGCAGGTGCTTGTGGGCGGCGGCGTGGTACACCACCTGCGGGCGCAGGGCGGCGAACAGGCTGCGGATCCGTGCGTCGTCACGAATGTCGGCGACGATCAACTCGTCCGAGTCGAGCAGTGCCTTACCGCTGATCTCCAGCTGAAGCCGGTGCAGGTTCGACTCGTCGTGGTCGAGCATGTAGAGCGCGGCGGGCCCGTACGAGGCGATCTGCCGGCAGAGCTCGCTGCCGATCGAGCCACCGGCGCCGGTCACGAGAACACGGCGGCCGTGCACCGTCGCGCGAGTCGAGGGCCGGACGACGCGCACCTCGTCGCGGCCGAGCAGCGACGCGGGCGACACTGCGCAGAGGTCGTCCCCGCGGCTGCCGCGCTGCACCGCCGCGTGGAAGGCCGGCAGGTAGCGCACCTGCGCGCCGGAGCGGGCGGCCGACTGCAGCAGCGTGGCGAGCTCGATCGGCGCCAACGACGGGATGGCGACGATCACCACCTCGACGTCGTGGGTCAGCACCACGTGTTGCAGATCCGCCAGCATGCCGAGGATCGGAAGGTGCTCGACGCGCTTGCGGCGCGCGTCGTCGAGGAAACCGACCGGACGCAGCCCGAAGCTCGGCGTGTCGATCAGGTCGCGGGCCAGCGTGCGACCGGCGTTGCCGGCGCCCACGATGAGCGTGCGGGCGAGGGAGTCGGCCGGACCGGCGAGCCGGCCAGCGGATCTGTTCTTCAGGGATATCACGTGAGTTCCTTCGATCGGCTCAGCGAAGCGATCCGGTCGCAGACGTAGTCGACGTCGGCGTCGGCGAGCTGGGGATGCATGGGCAGGGACAGCAGTTGATCGGCCAGCCGCTCCGCCACCGGCAGCTCTGCCGACAGATCGCCGAGCAGCGTGCGGAAGTAGCGGAACCGGTGCACCGGGATGAAGTGCACCGACGTGCCCACGCCGGCAGCTGCGAGCTCTGCGGCGACCGTGTCGCGGGTGCGGCCGAAGCGCTCGTCGACCCTGATCACGTACAAGTGCCATGCGTGGCGCCCCGCCGCCGGGCGCGGCGGCAGCACGATGCCGGGGATCTCGGCGAGCTGCCGGTCGTAGCGCGCCGCGACCTCCGCGCGGCGGTGCTGCCACGCGTCGAGGTGCGGCAGTTGCCCCAGCCCGATCGCCGCTTGCAGGTCGGTGAAGTTGGCTTTCAACCCCGCGCCCTCGACGTCGTACTGCCAGCCGGCTCCCGGCTCGTATCGACGCCAGGCGTCCTTGCTCATGCCGTGCTGGCGCAGCACCCGCAGGCGATCCGCGAGCTCGGTGTCGGCAGTGGTGATCGCGCCACCTTCGCCGATGGGCAGGTTCTTGGTGGCGTAGAAGCTGAAGCAGGTGGCCGCCGAGACGGTGCCGACGGGACTGCCGTCGAGCGACGCGCCGAGCCCGTGGGCGGCGTCCTCGACCACCCTGCTCAGCGGGAGCCCGGCGGCGGCGGCCAGGGCGGGCACGTCGGCCGGGTAGCCGGCCATGTGCTGGACGACCATCGCTGCCGGTTGAGCGCCTGCGGCGCGGGCGACTGCTTCCGGATTGGCGGTCAGCGTCACGTCATCGAGATCGACGAGGACGGGCCGCAGCCCGCAGTGCGTGATCGCATGCACCGCCCCGCAGAACGTCACGGTGGGTGTCAGCACCGCAGCTCCGGCCGGCAGGCCCATCGCCCGCAGCGACAGTTCGATGGCGGCGGTGCAGGAACTCACCGCCACCGCGTGCCGGGCGCCGATCCAGGCGGCGAGCCGGTTCTCGAACTCGAGGCTGCGTTCGCCCGCGGTCATCCAGCCGCTGGACATCGCCTCGAGAGCCTGCGTGCGTGCGCCGGGGCTGATGTGGCAGCTCGCGAACGGGACGCGCGGTGTCGTCGACAACCCGCGCGTCGAGTCGGTGATCACGCCGCACCGGCTGCGATCGTGCGGCGCACCGTGCGCCGATACACCGCGAGCAGCGCGCGGGCCAGCTCGGCGTCGCGCCGGCCCGGGTCCGGCGGCGCGGTACCGGCGTGGTTGAAGATCCCCCCGTCCAGTTGGTCGGCGACGGCCCGGGCGACGCGCCACGCGCCGGCGGGCACGACCGTGCCGCGGCCGCCGGCGAGGACGAGATCCGACGCCGCGTCGGTCGCCCGCGCGACAACGGGGATGCCCCAGTCGGCGGCTGCGGCCGCGGGCGTGCACGCGGTCGGCTGCGCGTCGGCGGCCACGAACACGTCGCATCCGGCGAGCAGGGCCGACAACGGAAGCGGCTCTGGCAACCAGCCGACCCGCTCGGCGTGCACGCGATAGGCGCCGTGCACACGATCTGCAGGACGCATCCGGAGTACCACGGCGTCAGAGCGCTTGATCTCGCGCAGCTCGCGGACCCAACCGGGTTCGTCGCCGGTATCGCTGCCGCCCTCGGTTCCGATGACGAGCCGCTCTCCCGGGCGCAGGCCCAGTCCGTCTCGAACAGCGGCGCGCTCGACGGCCCGCGACGGGCTCAGCGTTCCGATCGGCGGCGCGAGCAGCGGCAGGCAGTGCAGGCGACCGGCGGGGGCGATACCGGCGTCCAGCAGCAGCCGGGCAGCGGTCTGGCCGTGCGCGAGCCAGACGACGTCGGCACCGGCGCGTCGCTGCCTGCGCACCCAGCCCGGCGCGGCCGTCAGCCGTCCGGCCCGCAACGGGACGGCCGCGACGGTGCGCAGGCGCACCGGCGCAGGCCCGTAGGTCGGCGCGTCGCCCACGGCGTGCGCGAGGTCGGCGGTCTCGCCCGGCTCGACGAGCTTCACGCGGCCGGCGTCGGCCAGCATCCGGCCCGCCGCGACGATCCGCGCCGACAGCTCCGGCACCTGCCGGTCGGGATAGAGACAGACCCTCGGAACGGGGTTGTAGATCATCGTCGTTCCCTCCCTGATCACGCTTCGACGTCGAGGACGCCCAGCACCGGCCAGCCCGTGGCCGCGGCCAGGTCGCTGACGCGACCGAGCTCTGTGGCCGGCATCAACGACCGTGCTGCCACGAGCAGCCCGTACCGCTCGTCGGTTCCGGCGCCGATCTCGTCCACGGTCGTCACCCGCAGACCCGCGCTCACCGGAGACGCGACGATCTGCCGCGTCGCCGCCTGCGTCCTGGTCCGGCTCGCCTGCAGCACGCCTCCCGGCCCGCGCGGGGACGGCGCCGGCTCGGTCCGGGCGCGCCCGTTGCGGGCGGCCGGAGCGGGCGAAAGTTCCTTGGTCAACGCCCCGGCGAGGCGGGCGGCCTCGTCCGCGCTCACCGCGCCGACGAGCGCCACCGCGCCGACGTGCGCGCCGGCGGCGGCGCGCCGGAGCGCGAGGACCGTGCCCGCGTCCGGAGCAGTGCCGGGCGTCGCGCGCCGCAGCCCCAGCTTCGACCGGAGCAGCGCCCACGCACGGCGCAGCCGTCCTCCACGCGACGCAGCGGCGGGCCGGACCAGCGTGCCGAGCACCGGTGCGCCGAGCTCGCGGGCCACGGCCCGGGCGTCGGCGAGGCGGGGCCGGAGGATCTCGAGCAGCGCGGCGACGAGCAGGCCCGCCACGAGCCCGCCGATGCCGGCGAGAACGAGCCGGAGCGTGAGCCCGGAACTGGCCGGTTTCGCCGCACCGGCCGGAGAGATGACCGCCGCCGAGCTGTTGGTGGCGATCGACACCTCGAGTTGCTGCACCGCGCCCGAAAGATCGCTGAGCTGTTGGTCGAGGCTGGACAGCTGCGCCGAGAGGTTCGCCGTCTGCGAGGGCGTGCGGGCCTCGCCGAGACTCAGCACGAGCGCGCCGCGTTGTTCGAGCAGCGCCTTCTCGGCACGGTGCATCCGCGCCAGCAGAGCGTCCGAGGACGTGCTGCCCACGCCCTGCAGGACGCGCACCACTTCACGGGCGAGTGCGTCGGCGAGCGCACGGGCGTCGGCGGCGCTGCGGTCGGTCACGGCGATGTCGACCACCGCCGAGCTGCCGAGCCGGCTCAGCGCGATCTCGTGGTCGGCCACGTAGACCGGATTGCGGCCCGACACGCCCGCATCGCTCAGCGCCCGGCGGACCGTGTCGGTGCTCGTCGCGATGCCGCGTACGTGGTTGAGCACCGAGTCGGCTTCGGTGTCCGAGCCGAGGGTGTCGCTGGTCGCCTGGATGCGTGACGTTGCCACGTAGTTCTCGGTGCCGCGCGCGGTGAGCGCGGCGACGAGCGCGAGCGGAACGATGACGAAGATCGCCAGCAACCGTCGGTGACCGGACACGATGCAGCGAAACGGTTCGTTGATTCCCATGAAGATCCCCCGTATGACCCGCCGAGAACGCTACGAATGATCAGGGCTGAGCGGATCATGTTGATGTTCAAACTCCGCCTACGGCGTTTGTCGGCCGCGTCCTCCTACAAATGGCTCAGACCATCTGCATCGAATGAGGGGGCTCGGCGGTTTCAGCTCCCGCTGCGTCCGGCGGTGCCGGCGAGGAAGGAGACCAGCTCGTCGAGTGAGCGGGTGGTGTCCATGCACATCCAGACACCGGTGTGATGCAACGACTCGATCAGGTCTGTCTCGCGGGGATCGGCGAGCGCAACCAGGCGCAGGTCCGGCCGGTCGCGACGCAGGCCGTCGGCCAGGTCAGCGAGCCATTGCTCGTCGCCCGGCCGCTCGCCGCGCTGGGACAGCGAGACAAGGGCCACGTCGGCCGGAGCGGCGGCCGAGCGTGGCCCGAGTTGGTCGTCCGAGAGGCGAAGCCTGCCGACGACGACGATGTCCGGATACCCCGACAGGCCCAGCGCGAGAACTTCGGCACGAAGGACGAGATCGTCGACGATCAGGACGCGTACAGGGGGCACGCTTAACCCTGCGTCAGCGCAGCTGGCGGTGTCCTCGCACGCCGGTACCGATATTCCGCACACCGTCTCCACCATGCGCCGGAGCCCGCGTATGGACTCCGAACCCGTGCGGATCCTCCAACGGCGGTATCGGGACGAGGCGGTAACGGGTTGCGATGGAGGCGGCCTCCAATCGCGAATGGACGCCGAGCTTGGTCAAGACCGCCTGGACGTGACTACGCACGGTGGTCGTCGAGACGCCCAAGGTGTTCGCCATGGCTGCGGTGTCCTGCCCGGCGGTCAGCAGCGCCAGGCACTCGAGCTCGCGTGGCGTCAGGTATTCCACCAGTCGTTGGAGATCGGCCGGCGCGACGTCCTGCTGGTCGTTCGTCGAACGGGTGAAGGAGGCCTCGATCACCACGTCGCCGGCCGCGACCCGGCCCAGGACGTCGAGCAGCACCACGATGTTGCGGGTCTTGTGCACGTATCCGGCCGCGCCCGCGCGCAGAGCCGCGTGCAGCACGTTCGGATCGGGGTCCGCGGTGAGCACGACGACCTTCGTGTCGGGATGCTGCTCGGCCAGGTCGCCGATGCGGTCCACCCCGCCACCGTCGCGCAGCCGGATCTCCGTCAGCGCTATCTCCGGCTGGAACGCGCGCATGCTGTCGCGCAGCGCGGCGTGCGTCGACACCGACGCCAGCACCCGGTGACCGAGCTGCGTGAGGATTGCCGCGAGACCGTCGAGGAACATGCCGTGCTCGTCGGCCAGAACTAGCTCAAGACTCTCGCCCATTACCTGCAACCAGGCCTCGGCACCCCGGCCAGGGCAACACAGCACTGGCCGGCGGGTCGACGCCCGCCCCCTCGTCGCCCGGTGACCGGGCTCCCCCGTTCCGTCGGCTGCGCCGGCGGAGCGGAAGCGAATGCTCCCGCCGCGAGGACGCTAGCAACGCGATCAGGCCACAAGAAAGCGCCAATGGGCCCTGTTCTAAGTGCCAGTTATGAGTCCGCAAAACCCCTAAACGGGGACTTTCGACCCATTCCGGGCGGCAGCTTGTCGACTACGGCTGGTTGTGCTCGGTTTGTTCCTCGACGGTGTGCTTCGCCCTGAGTTCGGCCTGAACCCGCCGCATGTCCTCGTCGGCCAGCTCGCCGGTGAACGTCTCGGTTTCTTCTTGTTCGAGCAGCTCCCCGGCGAGTTCCTGCACCTCGTGCTGCTCCTCTTCGGGCAGTTCCTCGGCGTCGCTGGTCGCAGCGGCCTGCGGCGGGGTGGCGCGACGGCGTGACCGCGCCGGCTGCGAGCCCGACGAGGCGGGCTGTCGGGGTGCCTGCTCCGGACGGTCCGGCTGCTGCCGGGCCGGCTCCGGCCGCCCCGGTTCCTGCCGCTGCGCTGCCGTCCGTTCCGGCTGCAGCAGCCGCGCCGCGGCCGAATCGAGGACGTCGAGTCCCCGGGCGAACGAGGACCGCACCACCGAGGACTCGTCGAAGTAGCGGGCGACCACCTGCTGGTCGAGCACGGTCAGCGGCGCCCGCAGCATGGTGTATTCGACCTGGACCGCCTTGCGAACCACCGCATTGCCGATCACGTCATTCGCCTTCCTTCCCCATTGGCTCCTCGACCAGCCGATACCCCGACCGGCGACGGCCTCAAACCTCGGCGCAGGGCACCCCGGGCGCGCCGGTCAGTCGCCCGCAGCCCCGGCATGCTGCTGCACCAGCCGTTCGGCGAGGACCCTGAGCGCCTTTCCGCGGTGGCTGATGGAGTCCTTTGTCACACTGTCCAGCTCGGCGCTGGTCTGCTGGTAGCCGTCCGGCACGAAGATGGGGTCGTAGCCGAAGCCGTTGCTGCCCCGCGGCTCGCGGATCAGCCGACCGGGCATTCGTCCGTCGGTGACGATCTCGCCGGCGGCGTCGACGAAGGCGACCGCGCAGACGAACGCGGCGCCGAGCCGCTCGTCGGGAACGTCGGCGACCTGGTCGAGCACCAACCGCAGATTCGCCTCGTCGTCACCGTGCCGCCCCGCCCAGCGGGCCGAGAAGATGCCCGGCATGCCGTTGAGCGCGTCCACGGCCAGCCCGGAGTCGTCAGCGACCGTGGGCAGCCCGGTGTTCCGGAACCCTTCGTACGCCTTGATGCGCGCGTTCTCGGCGAAGGTCGCGCCGCTTTCGGGGACCTCGTCGTAGGGCTCGACGTCATCGAGGCCGACGACTTCGATGTCGGGCAGGCACGGCGCCAGGATGCGGCGCAACTCGGTGAGCTTCTTGGCGTTGCGGCTCGCGAGCAGCACGGTGCGGGTCATCAGGCAGCCGGTGCCTCGAGTGCCGCAGTCTGCAGTGCCGACAGCTCGGCGCAGCCACCGACCGCCAGGTCGAGCAGGGCGTCGAGCTCGTCGCGGCGGAAGGGCGGGCCTTCGGCGGTCCCCTGCACCTCGACGAACTCGCCGTTGCCAGTGACCACGACGTTCATGTCGGTCTCGGCGCGCACGTCCTCCTCGTACATGAGATCGAGGCGCGGCTCGCCGTCGATGACCCCTACCGACACCGCCGCGACCGAGTTGACCAGCGGCTGCGGCCGGGCGAGTGCGCCCTGCTTGTCGAGCCAGGCGACCGCGTCGGCGAGCGCGACATAGGCACCGGTGATGGCCGCGGTACGGGTGCCGCCGTCGGCCTGCAGCACGTCGCAGTCGATCGAGATGGAGTTCTCGCCCAGCGCGGACAGGTCGATGGCCGCGCGCAGCGAGCGGCCGACCAGACGCGAGATCTCGTGGGTGCGGCCACCGACGCGGCCCTTGACCGACTCGCGGTCGTTGCGGGTGAGGGTGGCCCGCGGCAGCATCGCGTACTCGGCAGTCACCCAGCCCAGCCCGCTGCCCTTGCGCCAGCGCGGCACGCCCTGCTGCACCGAGGCGGAGCAGAGCACCTTGGTGTCGCCGAACTCGATCAACGCCGACCCCTCGGCGTACTTCTGCCAGGCGCGGGTGATGGTGATCGGACGGAGCTGGTCGTTGGCGCGGCCGTCAGGTCGTGGCATGAGCCGAGCCTAACGGCGGCCGCGGACGCGGACGTCCCGCAGCCCCTCGGTGGGCAGGATGAAGGCATGCGCAGTGAGACTCTCGAGATCCGCACCGGCGGCCAGCCCCGCGTCCACGACCTCACCGACGACTGCGGGCGGTTCGTGCACGGTCAAGGTGACGGGCTGCTCAGCGTGTTCGTGCCGCACGCGACGGCAGGGCTTGCAATCCTCGAGACCGGCGCGGGATCCGACGACGACCTGCTCGCCGCGCTCGACGACCTGCTGCCGCGCGACACGCGCTGGGCGCATCACCACGGCAGTCCGGGCCACGGGCGCGACCACGTCCTGCCGGCGTTGATCGCCCCGTCGATCACGGTGCCGGTGCTCGACGGGCGTCCGCAGCTCGGCACCTGGCAGTCGATCTGCCTCGTCGACACCAACATCGACAACGCGAATCGGACGGTGCGGTTGAGCTTCCTTTCGGGATGAGCCTCAGATCCGGTACTCGGCGTTCGGACGCGCCACCTCGATGACGCCGGAGAACGCCTCCGCGGCGTCGTCGGCGGCCGCCTGCGGCGAGTTCCAGGGCGGCACGTGGGTCACGATGAGCCGTTCGACGCCGGCCTTGTCGGCGTGCTCGCCGGCCTGCCGCCCGGTCAGGTGCAGGTTCGGCACCTGCTCCTCGTGGGCGCCGACGGACGCCTCGCACAGCAGGACGTCCGCTCCCTCGGCGAGCTTGATCAGCTCGTCCGACACGCCGGTGTCGGCCGAGTAGACGAGCGCACGGTCGCGGTAGCCGATGCGCACGGCGTTGGTGGGGGTGGGGTGGTTCACGAGCGCGTACGACATCGAGAACGGCCCCAGTTCGCCCGCTGCGGGCGTGGCGAACGCGAACAGCTCCTGCAGGCCCAGTTTGCGGGCGAGCGGGTCGTAGGCGGCTTCGAGGCGGTCGCGAGTGCCCGGCACCCCGACCAGTGGAATCCGGTTTCGCAGCCGGTAGCCCTCGCCGCCGTAGCGCAGCGCTACGACGTAGGCGGTCAGGTCGATGCAGTGGTCGGCGTGCAGATGCGAGATGACGATCGCATCGACGTCCGCCGGATGCACGTACTGCTGCAGCGCGCCGAAAGCGCCGTGGCCGAGATCGACGAGCAGCCGGTAGCCCTCGGCCTCGAACAGGTATCCGGACGCGGGCGAGTTCGGGCCGGGCAGGCTGCCCGCGCAGCCGAGCACGGTGAGTTTCACCCCAGCCTCCAGGAGCAGTGCGCGGCCGCGTCGAGGCCGCGGTGCGGTTCGGTCATGCAGCACCTCCGGACGACGACAGCGTCGCGGGCTGCGCCGCCGCGGCCGCGACCGCCGCTGCAGACCCGACGGTCGCGAGATCCGGACCGAGGAAGCGGGAGCTCAGCCGGACGAAGGGCTCCGCCGGTCCGGTGGCCCGGAAGACGTGCCTCGGGGGCGGGGCGTCGTCGGGACGCAGCAGATCGCGTTCGAGCAGCACCCGGAACACGTCCTTCGCGGTCTCCTCGGCGCTGGAGACGAGCGTCACCCCATCGCCCATGACGACCGACAGCAGGCCGGTGAGCAGCGGGTAGTGCGTGCAGCCGAGCACCAGCGTGTCGACGCCGGCCGCGTTGATCGGGGCGAGGTAGGACTCCGCGAGCCCGAGCAGCTGCCGTCCGCTGGTCACCCCGCGTTCGACGAACTCCGCGAACCGTGGGCACGCGGCGACGGTGAGCTCGACGTCGCGGGCGGCGGCGAAGGCGTCCTGGTAGGCGCCGCTGGTGATCGTGGCGATGGTGCCGATCACGCCCACCCGGCCGTTTCGCGTGGCGGCGACCGCGCGGCGAACGGCGGGCAGGATCACCTCGACGACCGGTACGTCGTAGCGCTCGCGGGCGTCGTGCAGGCACGCGGCGGTTGCGCTGTTGCAGGCGATGACGAGTGCCTTGACGCCGGAGGCCACCAGCTCGTCCATCACCGCCAGCGCGTGCGCGCGCACCTCGGCGATCGGCTTCGGGCCGTACGGGCTGTTGGCGGTGTCACCGACGTAGTGCAGCGCCTCGTGCGGCAGCTGGTCGAGCACGGCCCGCGCGACGGTGAGTCCACCGACGCCGGAGTCGAAGATGCCGATGGGCGCGCCGTCATTGGACACGGTGGTCACCTTACGACCGCCGGCTGCCGGTGCGGTGACCCGACCCGCTCAGGTGCCCGCGCGGACGGTCACCGCGTGGTAGCCGGACGCTCCGGAGGGAAAGACCGGACGCACGGTCGGGTCCTGCACGCGACCGCGGGCGTCCACGGCTCGCACCCGCAACACGTAGCTGCCGGCGCGTGGCGGGGCCCACGGCAGCACCCACTGGCGCCAGGTGTCGGCCGACGGAACCGCCGCCAATCGGGCGGGTTGCCACGGCCCGTAGTCGACCTGCACCTCGACCCGCGACACGCCCACGTGCTGGTCCCACGCCACGCCGGCGACCGCGACCGTCCTGCCGACCGGGAGCAGCTCGCCCGAGCTCGGGCGGTCGATGCGCGATTCGAGGCGGAGCTCGGGATGCGGCGCCCACCCGTTCTCGACCCAGAACGCCCGCCGGGCCGCGAACGTCGTCGCCTCGATGTGTTGCACCCACTTGCACGCCGACACGTAGCCGTAGAGCCCCGGAACGACCACGCGGACGGGGAATCCGTGCTCCAGCGGCAGCGGGACGCCGTTCATGGCGACGGCAAGCAGCGCCTCGCGGCCGTCGGTCACCACCTTCGCGGGCGCGCCGATGGTTGTGCCGTCGGCGCCGGTCATCAGCAGCTCGTCGGCGCTGTCGGACAGCCCGGCTTCGCGCAGCACGTCGGCGAGGCGCACGCCGCGGAACAGCGCGTTGCTCACGAGTTCGCCGCCGACCGGGTTGGAGACGCAGCACAGCGTGATCCACCGATCGACGAGCTCGCGGGAGAGCAGTTCGTGGTAGTTCAGCGTGAGCGGATGCTCGACGAGGCCGTCGATCGTCAGCGTCCAGTCGGTCGGGGCGATCTGCGGGACCTCCAGCGCCCGGTCGATGCGGTAGAACAACGCGTTCGGTGTGCGCCACGGCACGCCGCTCTTGCCGAGGTCGGCACCGCGCGGCACCGGCGCCGTTCCCCCGCCGGGCAGTGTGAGCGCGGCCCGCTGGGCCGAGACGCCGTACCGGGCCGACTGCGTGGCCCGGCCGCCGAAGCCCGCCACGGCCGCCACGGCGGCCGCTCCGGCGGCGCCGAACAGGAACCTGCGGCGGTCTGCGCCGGCCTGGGGCGCCGCGGCGTCCGGGCCGTGGCCTTCGTTGTCCAACGGTGCGTTCTGGTACTGGCGCGCCAGATGGACGAGTGCGACGAGGACCACCGCGGCTGCGGCTGCGCCGACGAGGGTGGGCACCACGTCGCTGGGCCGGCCGGCGTCGGCGGTGGCCGCGCAGTAGGCGCCGAACGCGGCGAGCAGCGCGACCCCGGCGAGGCCGAAGATCACGCGATGCAGCGCGAGGGATCCGATCAACGCGCCGAACAGCGCGAGCAGCACGTAGATCCCCAGGATGAGCAGGGGCTTGTCGTTGGTGCCCGTCGATTCGATCGCGCTGCGCCGCAGCCCGGAAGGCGTCAGGGTGATGAGCCGGTTGCCGACCGCGATCACCGGCGCGGCGGCGGGGCGGACGAACGCGGCGGCGAGTTCACCGACACCGACGGCAACGGCCGCAGTGACGACGCCGATCAGCCACCCGACCCAGGCACCAGCCCGCACGGCGTTCATGGTGCCACCGCGCACCTAGCGCCGAGCGTGATTCCGGCACTGCGCGCCGGCTGCGGTGATCCGTCGCGATCTTCCTGCGCGCCGGTCGCTACGACCGCACAGACGCAGGAAGATCACGAAACACCGGGCGCCAGGACGTCACAGCGACGCGACCGGTTCCCGCGTGCCGCAGGGGCGGCTCAGGCCCAGAGCTGGCCTTCGAGGCGCTCCGCGGCCTCTTGCAGGGTGCCGGTGTAGGCGCCCGTGGACAGGTACTTCCAGCCGCCGTCGCACACGACGAAGGCGATGTCGGCCCGCTCACCCTCATCGACGCGTTCGGCGATCGACAGCGCGGCGTGCAGGATCGCGCCGGTGGAGATGCCGGCGAAGATGCCCTCCTGCTCGACGAGGTCGCGCGTGCGCCGCAGCGCGTCGTAGGAGGTCACCGAGAAGCGGCGGGTCAGCACCGAGTCGTCGTAGAGCTCCGGCACGAAACCCTCGTCGATGTTGCGCAGGCCGTACACCAGGTCGCCGTAGCGGGGTTCGGCGGCAACGATCTGGACGTCCGGCACCTTCTCCTTCAGGTACCGTCCGGTGCCCATCAGCGTGCCGGTCGTGCCGAGCCCGGCGACGAAGTGCGTGATGGTGGGCAGGTCGCGCAGCAACTCCGGACCGGTGCCCTCGTAGTGCGCCTGCGCGTTCGCGGCGTTGCCGTACTGGTAGAGCATCACCCAGTCGGGATACTTCTGCGCCAGCTCCTTCGCGGTGGCGACGGCCTGGTTCGACCCGCCGGCCGCCGGAGAAAAGATGATGCGCGCGCCGTACATCTCGAGCAGCTGCCGACGCTCGATCGAGGTGTTCTCCGGCATCACGCACACCAGCCCGTAGCCGCGCAGCTTCGCGACCATGGCCAGCGAGATGCCGGTGTTGCCCGACGTCGGCTCCAGGATCGTGCATCCCGGACGGAGCCGGCCCTCGGCCTCCGCCGCCTGGACCATCGCCAGCGCCGCGCGGTCCTTGATCGAGCCGGTGGGATTGCGGTCCTCGAGTTTGGCCCACAGCCGCACCGGCCGTTCACCCTCCCATCGTGGTGAGAGGTGGGGCAGCCCGACGAGCGGGGTGTCACCCAGCGCGTCGAGCAGCGAGTCGTAGCGAGTCATCGCAGGAAGTCCTCTACCGGCCAGCCGAAGGCCGCCGGATCGTCGGGCTCAGCCGCCGGCGACAGCCGGCAGGATCGTCACCGCGTCGCCGTCCTTCAACTTCGTCTCGAGCGAGCCGGTGAAGCGGACGTCCTCGTCGTTGACGTAGACGTTCACGAAGCGGTGCAGGCCGCCGTCCTCAGTGATGAGTCGGCCCTTGATGCCGGGGTGATCGGCGTCGAGCGAGTCGATGAGTTCGGCGAGCGTGTCGCCCTTCGCCTCGACGGACTTCTCGCCGCCGGTGTAGGTCCGCAGAATGGTCGGAATCTTGACCTCGATGGCCATCGGGATGTGCGCTCCTGAGGATGAGGGTGTTCGGCCGGACAGATACAACAACGCCGGGACGGCTCGGTTTCGTCCCGCGCGGCTCTCGCTCAGCGACAGTCGTAGTAGAGGGGTACCCGGCGATGGCCCAGCAGCACCCGTTCGATGCGCGCCTCAGCCACGGCCGGCTCCGAGCGGATCGACCACCTCGTCGACGATTTCGACGGGCTCCTCGGTGACCTCGCCGTCGACGATGCGGAACGAACGGAATTCGGCGGTGTGCTCGTCGCGGGTGGAGACGAGCACATAGTGCGCGTTCGGCTCCGATGCGTAGGAGACATCGGTGCGCGAAGGGTAGGCCTCGGTGGCGGTGTGGGAGTGGTAGACCACCACGGGTTCCTCGTCCCGCTCGGCCATCTCCTTGTAGAGGGCGAGCAGGTCGGCGGAGTCGAACTCGTAGAACGTCGGCGAACGGGCGGCGTTCAGCATCGGCACGAAGCGCACCGGACGGTCGCTGCCCTCGGGCCCGGCGACGACGCCGCAGGCCTCGTCCGGATGGTCTCGGCGGGCGTGCGCGACGATCGCGTCGTGGAGAGCCCGATCGATGCGCAGCACGCCTCCTGACGATACCGGGCCGGCTTTGTGCCGCTTGACGGCGCTCAGCGCATCAGCCCGGTGACCACCGAGTCCTGCACCGCGGTGAGCCAGTAGTACACGAGTCGGGGCTGCTCGTCCGGATCGTCCGGATCCACCGGCGGATCGTCCTCGGTGACACCGAGGCGGGTGCCCAGAGCCAGCCGGAGATCGTTGAGTACCTGGATCCAGCGCCGCCCGGCGTCCGGGTCGTCGAGTTCGACATCACCGCCGGCGGCCAGGTCCGCGGCGCAGGCGGAGATCCGCTCGAGCCGCTCGCTGCGAAGGGTGTCTTGAGTCAGCGAGCGGTACTCGCGATCCGCGGCGTCGTCACCGGGGTAGGCGGCCGGGAACAGCCGCTGTGCGACGGGGTCGTCGTCCGCCTCGGCCTCCAGCACGGCTGTCAGCTCGTCGAGCAGGGACTGCAGCAGCGCGACCTCGACGTCCTCGAGACGCATGCGCAGCCTGCCGTGCCGATGCGTGACCTTCACGTCTGCTGTTCGAGGGTCGCCCACAATCCGTAGCCGTGCAGCGTGGAGACGTCGAGCTCCATGCGTTCGCGGGTGCCGGAGGACACGACGGCCCGGCCACGGTGGTGGACGTCCAGCATCAGCTTCTCGGCCTTCGGCTTCGCGTAGCCGAACACGGTCATGAAGACGTGGGTGACATAGGACATCAGGTTGATGGGGTCGTTCCAGACGACGGTGATCCAGGGACGATCCGGGTCGGCGAGGACGTCGGCGTCGCTCTGCTCGGCGGCCTCGCGCTGGGGCGTGAGTGTGCCTGCCATTCCTCCATGGTGGCACGCCTTCGATAGGTTGCGACCATGACGCCGAGCACCGACCGCCGGGCGCTCGGCGGCCGCGGCATCGCCCTCGTGCTGCTCGGCACCGCCCTAGTAGTCGCGTCGTTGGTGGCGCTCACCTGGTACTCGGTGACGGCCAAGGCGGACGTCGCCGGCAACGGGTTCACCTTCCCCGACCTGCGCGCCAACGCCGACCAGCTCAATGCGCCGGTGGCCTCGGCGTACTTCGACTGGCTCGCGTGGGCGCTGGTCATCGGAGCGGCGGTGGTCGGCATCGTCGCGAACATCCCCACCCGGGCCGCGGATGTGCTGCGCGTCCTCGGTTTCCTGGCCGGCGTCGCCGGGGTGATCGGCACCTATTACGCGATGGCCCAGCTCTTTTACGCCCAGCACGCCGCCGGTGGTTCGACCCACGGGGTGTGGCACAACTCGAACCTCGGGTTGTGGTGCGCGCTCGCCGGTTTCGCGCTGCTCGCGATCGGGGCCGTCTGGGGCCCGGGACGGGCCTGAGGCAGGCCGGCCACCCAGCTCTGGGACGATCTCGGCATGACAACGGCGCTGCTCACCGACCGTTACGAGCTCACCATGCTCGGCTCGGCGCTGCGCGACGGCACCGCCGAGCGCCGTTGCGTCTTCGAGGTGTTCGCCCGGCGACTGCCGGACGGGCGGCGCTACGGGGTGGTGGCGGGCACTGCCCGGCTGCTCGACGCGGTAGCCGAGTTCACCTTCGACGCCGCGACACTGTCGTTGCTGACGGCGTCCGGGGTGATCGACGAGCTGACCGCCGACTACCTGTCGAACTACCGGTTCGCCGGCGACATCGACGGCTACCCCGAGGGCGAGCTGTACTTCCCGCAGTCGCCGGTGCTTACCGTCACAGGCAGTTTTGCCGAGGCCGTCGTGCTCGAGACGCTTGCGCTGTCGATCCTCAATCACGACTGCGCGGTCGCCTCCGCGGCGGCGCGTATGGTCACCGCCGCCGCGGGGCGGCCCGTCGTCGAGATGGGCTCCCGCCGCACGCACGAGCAGGCGGCCGTGGCCGCGGCCCGCGCGGCCTACCTCGCCGGTTTCGCATCGACGTCCAACCTCGAGGCCGCGCACCGCTACGGCGTGCCCACCGCGGGCACCGCGGCGCACGCCTTCACCCTGCTGCACGATGACGAGCGCGCCGCGTTCGCCGCGCAGGTCGAAATGCTCGGCCCCGACACGACACTGCTCGTCGACACCTACGACATCACCCGCGGCATCGAGCTGGCGGTTGAGGTGGCCGGGCCGTCGCTCGGCGCGATCCGCATCGATTCCGGCGACGTCGGGGTACTGGCCCACCAGGCGCGCACCCAGCTCGACGGCCTCGGCGCAACGGGCACTCGCATCATGGTGAGCGGTGACCTGGACGAGTTCGCGATCGCCGCGCTGGGCGCCACCCCGGTGGACGCCTACGGCGCCGGAACCGCGGTGGTCACCGGCTCGGGCGCGCCGACGGCCGGCATGGTCTACAAGCTCGTCGAGGTGGACGGCCGACCGGTGGCGAAGCGTTCCGAGCGCAAGGAGAGCAACGGCGGCCGCAAGATCGCACTGCGCGCGCACAAGCCGACCGGCACCGCGCTCGAAGAGATCGTCTCCGCGCGCCGCGACACCGAACCGGGCGACGGTGAGCGGCCGATGCAGCGCCCGCTGCTGCGCGCCGGCAAGCCGGTCGATGACCTGCCCGGTCTCGAGCAGTCCCGCGAGCACCTGCGGGCGGCCATGGTGACACTGCCGTGGGACGGGCTCAAGCTCTCGCGCGGCGAACCGGCGATCCCGACACGGATCATCCCGGCCGGCTGAGCGACCGTCGCCGGTAGGGTTCGGGCATGACGAAAGCCGTGATCGTCGTCGACGTCCAGAACGACTTCTGCGAGGGCGGCTCGCTGGGGGTCGCCGGCGGCGCGGAGGTCGCACGCAACATCAGCGGGCGCCTCGACGAGGGCGGCTACGAGCACGCCGTCGCCACCCGCGACCACCACATCGACCCCGGCGCGCACTTCTCCGATTCGCCGGACTTCCGCGACAGCTGGCCGCCGCATTGCGTCGTCGGCACGTCCGGTGTCGCGCTGCATCCGAATCTCGACACCAGCCGCATCGAAGCCGTCTTCGACAAGGGCGAGTACACGGCCGCCTACTCCGGTTTCGAAGCGGTTGCCGAGGGCACGCCGCTCGCCGACTGGCTGCGCGAGCGCGGCGTGGACACCGTCGAGATCGTCGGCATCGCCACCGACCACTGCGTGCGGGCGACCGCCCTGGACGCCGCCCACGAAGGCTTCGCGACCACCGTCCGGCTCGACCTGACCGCGGGCGTCGCCGCGGAAACCGTCGAGTCGGCGCTCGGTGCCCTGCGCACCGCCGGGGTGACCCTGGTGGGCGAGCCGATCGTCCGCGACTGAGCGGCCGTCCGGGACCGCTACCCGCGACACACGCGCCGTAGTCGTCCTTCTCCGTTCCCTTGCCGGCCGCTACCGGCTACCTTGTGCCCGTCAGAGGCACTGAGAATTCGCCGAGCGGCGGCAATGCCGCGAACAGGGAGGGCGCGATGACCGACTACCAGGGCTCGTCCGGGGAGGGTGCGCCCGACCCGGACAAGACCACCTTCGTCCCGCGCCACCAGGCGCCGCCCCCGGCGCAGGCGGCACCGTCCGGATACGGTCAGCCGCAGCAGGCCTACGGCGCACCGCAGTCGGCTTACGGGCAGCCCCAACAGCAGTACGAGGCCGCACCACAACAGCCATACCAGTACGGAGCACCGCAACAGCAGTACCCAGCACCGCAACAGCAGTACGGAGCCCCGCAACAGCAGTACGGAGCCCCGCAACAGGGCTACGGCCAGCCGCCCGGCTACGCGCCCCCATCGGCAGGCGGCACGCGCACCTTCGGCGTGGTCGGCTTCGCCGTGGCACTTATCGGCGCGGTGCTCGTGCTGCTGTCGTTCACGTTGCTCAAGTGGCTGCACACCGACAACACGGACTCGATCTTCCACAACCTCGGCTCGTCGAAGTACAGCCAGCTCCACGACCACTTGACGACGCTCCAGCACGAGGCGGCCCAGGGCGGTGCGTCGCAGTACATCCACCTGGGCGTGGCGCCGGCGTACTTCAGCTGGCTCGGCTGGGTGTTGCTCGCCGGCTGCGCGGTCCTGGCGCTGCTCGCCGTGCTTCCCTCGCCGCTGTCGCCGCTGCTGCGGGTGCTCGGACTGCTGGCCGGGCTTGCCGGGGTCGGCCTGACACTGTGGGCCATGGACCTGGTGAGCGTGTCCGGCCCGCTCGCCGCCCAGCTGGGCAGCAAGGCCCCCGGCTACACCGACTGGCTGCGGCACTCATGGCTCGGCGCCTGGTTCGCCCTCGCGGGCTTCCTCCTGCTCGGCATCGGCGCGGCGATCGGCGCGCGGCGGGCGCGCTGAGCGGTCAGTCGCCCGATTCGGCTGCGGCGCGCAGGTCCTCGTCCGTGATGCCGAGGACGAAGAGGACGGTGTCCAGGTGCGGCAGTTCGACAGGCGGAGCAGCGACGTTGCGCACCCCGGACTGCGCGTTGAAGGCCACGCCCAGCCCGGCGGCGTCCAGCAGCTCGACGTCGCCGACGCCGTCGCCGACCGCCACCGCCTGCGACAGCGGAATCCCCAACCGGGTCGCGAAATCCGCCAGCGCGGCGGCCTTGCCGGCACCGTCGAGCACCGGCTCGATCAGGCGCCCGGTGACGACGCCGTCGTGGATCTCCAGCTGGTTCGCGGCGGCGAACTCGAGACCCAGCTCGGCAACCAGCCGGTCGGTGACGAACGACAGGCCCGAACTCACGCAGCCGACGTGGTAGCCGGTACGCCGTAGCGTCCGCACCGACGTGGCCGCACCGGGCGTGAGACGCAGTTCGTCGCGCACGGCGCGCAGATCGTCCTCGGTGAGGCCGGCGAGCAGCGAGACCCGCGCCCGCAGGGATTCGCCGAAGTCGAGCTCCCCTGCGCGCTCGCGCGCCTCGACGGCCGCGAACTCGCCCGCCACCCCGACCCGCTCCGCCACCAGGGCAAGTGGGTTGTCGCGCAGCAGCGTGGACTCCGCGTCGAGCAGCACGACCCGCTTGGCCCGACGGCGTGAGCCGGCCGGTTCGACGGCGATGTCCAGGCCGGTGTCGTCTGCGGCTCGGATCAGCACCGAGCGGAGCGGCGCAGCGCTCGGCGCGCGCACGGCGAGTTCCAGGCTCGAGGCCGAGTCGGTGGACAGCCGGGTCACCGAATCGATGTTGGCCCCGATGTCGGCCAGACGTTGCGCGACGTGGCTCAGCGCGCCGGGCCGCAGCGGGCGGCCGACGATGATGACGTGGTGCCGGCTGCGCCCGTCGGCCCGCGCCGCCCGGTCGCCGTCGGCGATGACGACCTCGCTGTCCATGCCGAGCGCGGCGGCCGCCTTGGTGACCGAGTTGCGCAGCGCGGCCGAGTCGCCGCGCAGGTCGAACAGCACGGCGAGCATGAGCCGATCGCGGATCACCACCTGTTCGACGTCGTGCACGTCGACGTCGTGCGCGGCGAGCGCGGCGAAGAACGACGCCGTGATCCCCGGACGGTCCCGTCCGGAGATCGTGGCCAGCACGGATGTCGGGTGCATGACAAATCGGGCGCGGCAGCCAATGGCGCTGTTCCGGGCGAGCCAGCCGCCCGGAACAGCGCCGGACTACTCGGCCGGGTCGGTGTCCCTCTGGCCCTGACGCGCGCCGGAACTCTGCAACGCGGCAGAGACCTTTCGCGCCTCGGGGTTGCGCTCGCGGCCGCCGGCGTGTGCCTCGGCCTCGAGCCGTTCGAGAAGGTGGGGGTAATGCGCCTCGAAGGCCGGGCGCTCGGAACGGATGCGCGGGATGGAGGTGAAGTTGTGCCGCGGGGGCGGGCTGGACGTGGCCCACTCCAGCGAGTTGCCGAAGCCCCACGGGTCGTCGGCGGTGACGATCTCGCCGTACCGGTAGGAGCGGTACATGTTCCACACGAACGGAATCAGCGAGGCGCCGAGCACGAACGAGCCGATCGACGACACGGTGTTCAGCGTGGTGAACCCGTCGGTGGGCAGGTAGTCGACGTAGCGGCGCGGCATGCCCTCGGCGCCCAGCCAGTGCTGCACCAGGAAGGTGAGGTGGAAGCCGATGAAGGTCATCCAGAAGTGCACCCTGCCGAGTTTCTCGTCGAGGTAGCGCCCGGTGAACTTCGGGAACCAGAAGTAGAACCCCGCGAAGACGGAGAACACGATCGTGCCGAACAGCACGTAGTGGAAGTGCGCGATCACGAAGTAGGTGTCGGCGACGTGGAAGTCGATCGGCGGGCTCGCCAGCAGCACGCCGGTCAGGCCGCCGAACAAGAACGTGACCATGAAGCCCAGTGACCACAGCATGGGTGTCTCGAAGGTCACCGCCCCCCGCCACATCGACCCGATCCAGTTGAAGAACTTGATGCCGGTCGGGACGGCGATCAGGAACGTCATGACCGAGAAGAAGGGCAGCAGCACCGCGCCGGTGGTGAACATGTGGTGCGCCCACACGGTCAGCGACAGGCCCGCGATCGAGAGCGTCGCCAGGATCATGCCCTTGTAGCCGAACAGCGGCTTGCGGCTGAACACCGGGATGACCTCGGTGACGATGCCGAAGAACGGCAGGGCGACGATGTAGACCTCGGGGTGGCCGAAGAACCAGAACAGGTGCTGCCAGAGGATCGCGCCGCCGTTGTTGGCCTCGAAGACCTGCGAGTGCATGTGCCGGTCGAGGTAGAGCACCAGCAGCGCGGAGGTCAGGATCGGGAAGGCCAGCAGGATGAGCAGGCTGGTCACGAAGATGTTCCAGGTGAAGATCGGCATCCGGAACATCGTCATGCCGGGCGCGCGCAACGTGATGACGGTGGTGACCATGTTGACCGCGCCGAGAATGGTGCCCAGCCCGGCGAGGGCCAGGCCCATGATCCACAGGTCGGCACCGGCGCCCGGCGAGTTCACCGCGTCGGTCAGCGGCGAGTAGGCGTACCAGCCGAAGTCCGCGGCGCCGTTCGGCGTGAGGAAGCCGGAGATCGTGGTGATGCCGCCGAACAGGAACAACCAGTAGGAGAAGGCGTTTAGACGCGGGAACGCGACGTCCGGCGAGCCGATCTGCAGAGGCAGCACGAGGTTGGCGAAGGCGAACACGATCGGCGTCGCGAACAGCAGCAACATGATCGTGCCGTGCATGGTGAACAGCTGGTTGTACTGCTCCTGCGACAGGAACTGCCGGCCGGGCCGGGCGAGCTCGATGCGCATCAGCAGCGCCATGACACCGCCGATGGCGAAGAACGCCAGCGAGGTGAGCATGTACATCCGCCCGATCATCTTCGGGTCGGTGGTGCGCAGCACCTGGCTGAACATCGATCCCTTGGCGGCAGTGTGCTCCGGGAAGGGACGAGCGACGATCGGCTTGGGCCCGGTGGGATCCGGCACGCCGGCGGGCGTCGGCTCGGCAGTCGTGGTCACACTGTCTCCCTGGCTGTTCGCGTCGACGGGTCGAACTCCGTCCTCCGCGAGAATAGTCGCCGATGCGGGCCTGGCACCCACCGGGCGGCGCTCCCCGCGCGCGCCGCGTGGCGGGCCGCTCCGGCCGGCTCGTCTGTTGTGAGACTGCTGTAAGAACACGCCCGTGTTCGTATACAGTTAAGCCGCGGGCGCCGCCCCCCGAGAGCCCGGTGCAGGACCCTGCGAAGTGCCCGGGCCGGCCGTCCGCCGAGGAGGACGCTTGGCTGGCCGGTGGCGCGATCCGACCGCGTTTCGCCCCGACCCTGCCGCCGAGCCCCCCGCGCGGGCGAGCCGCCGGCAGGCGTTGGCCCTGGTGGCGGTCCTGCTGCTGGTCGCTGCCGGCGTCGCGACCGCGTCGGTCCTGGTCCGGCCCGACCAGGCGCGCGCCTTCGACCTGTTCAGCGGCTCGCTGTTCCTGGGCGACTCGGTCGCCCCGGTGGCGGTCGACCTCGCCACCGGCGAGCCCTCCGTCCGGTTGATCGAGGCGGCCACCCAGGTCGGCGCCGACCCACGCCACGCCTCCGTCCTGCGGGTGGTCCCGCTCGGCCCCGGCGGCGGCACGCTGCTGCTCAACAGCGTCACCGGCGAGTTCAACATGGCCGACTCGACCGGCTTCGTCATCAAGCGCGGCGGCGGCGTCCAACTGTCGGCGGGGCAGGGCTCCGCCGCGGTGGGCATACCGGCGGACAACCCGCAGGCCCCCGACCTCGCCTACCTCGAGCAGACCGGCCCGTCGGGAACGGGCGTGTACCTCGTCAGCCAGCAGACCGTGCGCGACGCGATCACCTCCCAGTCCGTGCGGCCGCGCGCCGGGATCTCGATGAACCAGCCAGGCAGCACGGCTCCCGGTGCCGCTGCGGCAGCCGACGGTCACCTGTGGCTGTTGCTCGGCTCCGGTCCGCGGCGCACCGTCCGCGAGTTGTCGCTGCCGCCGGACAGCCTGAGCAACGGCGCCCCACTGGCCGTCCACGATTACGGCAGCGTCGCCGGCCCGGCAGCGATCGCCGCCGCGGCCACCGCGCTCGGCGGTGGGTCGGTGATCGGCGTGGCGTCCGCCGGCCGGATAACCGTCTTCGCTCCAGGGGCGCGCCGGACCACAGCCCGGTTCGCGGCGCCGCCCGGCGTCGACCGGATCCTGCCCGCGAGCAACGGCACCGGTCGCCTGTCGTTCCTGCTGCACGCGCCGAGCGGATGGAGCGTCGTGTCGGTCGGCGCCGACGGGCGCGGGCTGCGCGGGCCGACCCAGCTGACGACGGTGCTGCCGTCGGCCGACCTCCTCCCGCCGGCCGCCAGCGGCGGCTCGCTCTACACGATGGACGCCCAGAGCGGGCAGCTCCTGCGCATCGGGCCCGACCAGAGCGCAGGGCCGGTGCCCGGCGCGCCGTCCTACCCGGTGGCCATGGTCAACGGGAAGGTGATCGAGCCCGGCGCGTTCGGCGACGCATACGTGATCGCGCGCGGCCCGCGGGTCTTCTACGACTCGCCACAGCACCGCGAGGCGCTCGCGGTGTTCACCGACGGGTCCCGTCCGCCGCTGACGATCCAGAAGAGCGCCGCCGTCGGCATCAACGCCGCCGGCAACGCGGCGACCCTCAGCCGCAACAGAACGGCCGAGGCCCATCCGAACAGGCCCAAGCACGCGCCTCCCCCATCGCGGCACCAGCCGAAACCGGCACCGGCGCCGGTGAACAACACGGTCGACTGCAGCACCACCACGCAGAAGCCGCACATCCCGCAGATCACCGGCGCCGTTCCGGCGTCCCGGTCGGTGGCGCTGACGTGGAGCTATCCCCGCCTCGACCGCGAGGACTGCGTGCCGCAGACCTACGTCGTGCACGTGAGCCTGCTCAGCAGCGACGCGCCACCGGCCCCTGGCTCGGCGACCGTCCACAACCAGCAGAGCGTCAACATCGTGGGCCTGTTCCCGTCCAGCAGCTACTCGGTCAGCGTGACCGCGATCATCGGCGACCAGAGCACCACGTCGGCGGCTCGAATCGTCAACACCACTGCCGAAGGCCCGGCGGCGCCGACCGAGGTGCGCGTGCGAACCACCTCCGACGGCAGCTGGCAGCTCAGCTGGGACTCGTGCGGGACGGTGAAGCAGGGCTGCGTGCCCAGCACGAGCTGGGAGATCACGCCGAGCATCTGCGACGGGCACGGCGTGGTCGGCCGGCTGTCGACGCTGATCGTGCCGGCCGACCCGACGACGAAGCGGCAACCGCCCGCCGTCTACAAGGGTGGCGCCGACCTGCTGGGCCGCGGGCTGTCGTTCCAGGTGCTGGGCCGCGGCGCGGACGGCACGCCCGGCACGCTGTCTGCGGCCACCCCGTGCACGTACAGCTGGAGCCCGCCCGTCGCGGCGGCGATGCGGCTCACCGCGTCGACGCCGTCTCACACCGACTTCGGCACCACCACCACCGCCGACGTCGCCCTGAACCTCGGTAGCGCCCCGGTGCTCGACGCGGGCGGGGTCGGCGCCCGGGTGAGCTTCACCCTCACCGGCGACGGCACGACGCAGACCAAGGGGCCGTTCGTATTCGACGGTTCGCAATCGGTCCTGACCGCCCACTTCTCCGGGGTACGGCCGGGGGCTTCCTATACCGCCACCGCGTCGGTGCAGCCCGCCCACGGCGGCTCGTCCGTGACGCTCACCGCGCCGCAGATCTCCACCCGTTCCGACTGGCCCGACTACACCGTCACCCCCAGCTGCACCCCCGGCCTGCTCTCCTGCACGCTGCAGGTCGCCATCGGCGGCCTGACGAGCGCCGGCACCCGCGGCGAACACTTCGACCTCACCAGCGCGAGCAAGATCGTCTGCGGGAGCGCCGGGCAACAGCTGACCAAGACCGACTTCGACCCCGCCCAGACGACGATCACCGCCCAACTCGCCCAACCGGACGGCTACTACGGCCTGTGCTCGGTGAGCATCCAGCTCGTCGAGGACGCCCCCGGCGCGCCGCTGCTCGTCTTCGGGGGGACGCCGTCACCCGTCCGGACGGTCCCGGTCCAGCTGGGCGCGCCACAGACCGCGGACGTGCACAGCGGCGACTTCGCGGTGAACTGGAACGGCGACAACGGCTCGAGTGCCCAGATCCGCTACACCGGCTCGCAAGACCTCTCCCAGCTCACCACCAACTGGCACGAGACCCTCAGTCCGCCGGGCGCGGCCTGCGCACCCATGACGAGCAACCAGCAGCCCGGCTCGACGCCGGCCAGCGCGGCGTCCGTGGCGGTGCCCGCGTCCTGCGTCGACACCCACGGCACCGCCGACGCGTGGACGGTCACCGTGCAGTTCCAGAACGTCGCCGACGGCAGCACCGGCGGACCGTTCAGCTACTCGCTTCCCGGCCCGCCACCCACCTACCAGCCCTGCGACCCGTCCGGCCTCACCGCCGCCTGGGGCGCCATGCTCGCCGACGGCGTATCGGTGACGGTCGACAACAGCTCCGTGCTGAGCGGCTGCTCCGCCTGGCACTACACCCTCACCGACACCAGCACGAGCCCGCCGACCGAGGTCTGCCCGGGCGTCACCGCGCTGCTGCACGGCACGCCGCCGCCGGTCACGATCAACACCTACGACCCCGCCGACCCCACCAGTTGCTCCACCCCGCCGACCGACACCTGGGACCTGCAGATCGCCTGGACCGATACAGCCGGGAATCCGCAGTCCCTCGACGTCGCGCTCGGCATACCGCCGCCGTCCTGACATTGCGCGCCGCGAGCGTGGCTCGGCCGGGTTGCCTCCCGACCGGACTAGCCTCGTAGCCCGCACCGCCTTCCCCCGAGGAGGAGCATTGGCAAGTCCCGCCAACGGCATCGACCGTCTGGCCTACGACGTCGACCGGCTGTGCCAGAACATGGGCCTGGTCATCCAGGGCAAGCCCGACGTCATCCGCAACGCCGTGATCTGTCTGCTGGCCGAAGGCCACCTGTTGCTCGAGGACGTCCCGGGCACCGGTAAGACGTCGCTGGCCCGAGCCCTGGCCTCGTCCATCGACCTCACCTGGCACCGCATCCAGTTCACCCCTGACCTGCTCCCTTCGGACGTCACCGGCGTGGCGGTCTTCAACCAGCAGAGCCGCGAGTTCGAGTTCAAGCAGGGCCCGGTCTTCGCGAACATCGTGCTCGGCGACGAGATCAACCGCGCCTCGCCGAAGACGCAGTCGGCGCTGCTCGAGGTGATGGAAGAGGCCACGGTCAGCGTGGACGGACGGGTGCACACCATGCCCCGGCCGTTCATGGTGGTCGCCACGCAGAACCCAATCGACATGGAGGGCACCTACCTGCTGCCCGAAGCGCAACTCGACCGCTTCCTGATGAAGCTCACGGTCGGGTATCCGTCGCTCGATGCCGAGACCGAGATACTCCGGACGCAGAAGATGGGGCCCACCGTCACCCATCTGGGTCAGGTACTGACCGCCCTGGACGTCGTGGCCATGATCGAGCTGGTCCGGCAGGTCGAGGTCGCCCCTGCCCTGGAGCGCTACATCGTGGCCGTCGCGACTGCGACCCGCACGATGAGCGAGCTGCGGCTCGGGGTCTCACCCCGCGGCAGCCTCGCCCTGCTGCGGGCCGCCCGGGCGTGTGCCGCGGTGCACGGCCGGCCCTACGTGCTGCCCGAGGACGTGAAGGACATGGCGCCGGTCGTACTTGCCCACCGCGTCATCCTGCAGCCGGACGCGGAGTTGCAGGGCCGCACCGGCGCCGAGCTGATCACCCGGGCCGTGCAGAGCGTGCCGGTGCCGCGGGCGGTGCCCGCGGGGTGAGCGGTTGAGCGGACGAGCTGGATGACACGCTTCGGCGTTGCCGCGCTGGTCGCCGGGCTGGCCGCGCTGGGCATCGGGCTCGGCCTGGACTGGGTGTCGTTCGATCTGATCGGGCTCGGGCTGCTGGCCGTCGTGGTGCTCGGCTTCGCCGTGGTCGCCCGCCCCTCCCGACTGATGATCGACCGCGAGATCCAGCCTCCGCGGGTGCCGAAGGGCTCACCGGCGATCGCCTTCCTGAGCTTCGCCAACCGCGGCCGGCGCACGGTGCCCGTCGCGGTCGCCACGCAGCCGTTCGGCTCCCAGCGGGTGCGCACCGTGATCCCGCGCCTGCGCGGCGGTGAGCGCGGCACCCGCGCCTACCGGCTGCCCACCCGCGAGCGCGGGATCTTCGACGTCGCACCGGTGGAGGTCACCCGCCGCGACGCCTTCGAGCTGTTCCGCCGCTCCCGCAAGTACGGGTCCGTCGAGCGCATCTGGGTCTACCCGCGGCTGCTGGAGTTCCGGCCGTTGCCCACCGGCAAGACCCGGAATCTCGAAGGACCGTCGTCCGACACCTCGCCGCAGGGCAACATCACCTTCCACCGGCTGCGCGAGTACGTCCCGGGCGACGACCTGCGGCTCGTGCACTGGCGCTCGAGCGCCCGCGCCGGCACCCTGCAGGTCAAGCACAACGTCGACACCTCGCAGCCCTACACGGTGGTCCTGTTCGACCAGCGGCCGAGCCTGTACACCCGGGAGTCGTTCGAGCAGGCCGTCGACGTCGCCGCGTCCGTCGTCGTGGCGAGTGCCACGAGCAAGGCGCCGGTCGAGCTGCGGCTGACCGACGGCACCGCGATCGGCGGCCCGCGGGTGCGCGACGCCACCTCGCTCGTCGATCAGCTGACCGGCGTCCAGCCGGACCCGGCCGGGTCGCTGCGCGAACAACTGCTGCGGCTCCGGCGGGCGCGCGGCACCTCGCTGGTGGTGATCACCGGAGAGCTCGACGCGGCGGACCTGCCTCATGTCGCTGGCCTGCGCCGTCATTTCGAGCGGCTGGTGCTCATCTCGATCGATCCCGCCGCCACGCAGGTCGTGCCGAACTTTCCCGGCGTGCGGCTGATCGTCGCTCCGGACGCCGACAGGGCGCAGGCCGCCTGGAACCTGCAGGTGCTCGCGTGAACCGGGTGATCCGACGGCTGGCGCCGCTGCTGTTACTGCCCCTGGCGGTCGTCGCCTGCGGCCTCGCGTCGGCCCCGTGGCTTCGCGCGTTCCCGTCCACCGTGTTGGCCGTGCCGTTGTTCGGCGCGGCGCTGCTCAGCGTGCTGCTGCCGGTCGTCGTCGTGGGCATCGGCGTGCGCCGCCTGTGGCTCACCGCGCTGCTCGACCTGCTGGCCCTGGTGTTCTACGTCATGCTGGTCGCGCTTCGCGAGCCCCTCGGCTTCGCCGATCTGTGGACGGGGCTGTTGCACGGACCGTCGCAGATACTCACCTTCGCGCTGCCGCTGGTAAGCCCGCGCACGTTGCTAGTGGCACCGGTCGCGCTGTGCTGGCTCACCGGCGCGCTGATCGGCGAGTGCCTCGCCCGCGGCTGGCAGAGCGTCGTGCCCTACCTCGCTTCGCTGGTGGCCTTCGGCCTGGCATACGCCGGTACCGAGCGGGCCGCCGTCACCGCCGACGCGCGGCGCTACGAGATCCTGCTGGCGGGCGGGCTGCTGCTCGCGCTGTTGCTGCTGCGCGCCGTCCACACCTGGGTCGACCAGGATCAGGCCGCCGAGTCGACCCAGCCCGAAGGAGTACTGCCGCTGCGCGGTCTGGCCGTCGGGGCGGCGCTGTCGGTCGTCGTGGCCGTCGCGGCCGGCGCAACGGTGCAGTCGTCGGCGTTCCCGGGACGGGCCGCGGTGCCGGCGCGCACGCCGCCGGTTGACACGAGCGCGCCGCTCGCGCCGCTGTCGTTCGTCTCCGGGCTGCGCCCCAAAGACCCGAAGAGCCCGGGCAGGGACGTGTTCCAGGTGACCTTCGGTGCCGAGGCGTCCCGCTACATCGAGATCGGCGACGTCGACTCCTACAACGGGGACAGCTGGTCGTTCACGCGCACCTTCCGCCCGTCCGGCGGCGAGATCCCCGCCGACAGCGACCCGGCGATGGTGCCGTCCGGGTCGCTCGTCGCGCAGCAGTACACGATCGACAAGGGCCCGCTGACCCAGGCGCCCTGGATGCCGTTTTTGTACCGGCCGCAGCGGGTGCACGGAGTCGGCGTCAACATCGACCCGGTCAGCGGCATGATCGTGCCCGCGCACCGGCTGCGGAAGGGCACGCAGTACAGCGTGCAGTCCCGGCAGTCGCTGCAGACCCTCGACGAGCTGCGGCCGACCGTCCTGCCGGGCACGTCGTACGAGTCGACGGACGTGCAGCTGCCCTTCTCGGTGACGACATCACTGGGGCCGGTGCTCGCGTCGCTGCAGAAGGAGACGCACACCTCGGATAGCTCACCGATCGCGTTCTTGCAGGCGCTCGCGGCGGATCTGCGCAACAACTACGCGCTGTCCGGTGCCCCGGCCTCCGGCGCGCCGTCCGGCTCGGCGTCCGGTCCGGCCTCCGGCGCGCCGTCCTCGAAGCCCGTCCCGTCGTCGGCGGCGGGACCCGACTACGGCATGCGTACCGCGGGAACCGGCTTCGCGGCCGTCCTCGCGTCCATCCTTGGCACCGCCCGCACCGCGACTCCGGAGCAGTACGCCACCCTGGTGGCCCTCGTGGCTCGTCAGCTGCACGTGCCGGCGCGAGTGGCCACCGGCTTCCGGCTGCCCAGCTCCGGCGGAAGCTCCACCGTCGAGGCCGGCACGTACCAGGTCACGACCGCGGAGGCCTGGAGCTGGGTGGAGATCCCCATTCAGGGGCACGGCTGGGTGGTGCTCGACCCGTCGCCGGGCAAGGGATCGTCCGCGCGACCGGCCCCGTCGAGCAGCGGCGCCCGCCCGACCACCCGGACGAGTTCGTCGCCCCCGCAGAACGCGCTCATCACGCACTCGAACCGCGGCGGTCACGCGGTGGCGCCCAAGGGCCACGTGCATGCGCAGCGGTCGACCCCGGTGCTATCCATCGTGGCGATCACCGGCGCCATCCTGCTCGCGCTGGCCATCGCGGTGCTGCTGGGCATGCTTGCCCGCAAGCACCTGCGGCTGCGGCGGCGGCGCGCCGGCGACCCGCGCGGCCGGCTGGTCGGCGCGTGGCTGGAAAGCATCGACATGCTGATGGAGTCCGGCCTGCCCGACCTGACCTGTCTCACCAGCACGGAGATCGCGGCGGCCACCGGCACGGCGTTCGGCGACGAACCCGCCGCCTCGGTGCGCCTGCTCGGCAGCAGCGCCGACACGGCGGTCTACGCGCCCTCGCGCGACGTGGTCGCCGCCGACGCCGACGCCGCCTGGAGCGCGCACCGGGTTCTGCGGCGGGCGGTGCGTCGGCAGCTCGGTCCGCGGCAACGGCTGCGCGCCCGGCTGCGCTATCACCGCTCGGCGGGCCGTCGTCTGCAGCCCCGCCGGCGCCGCACGCACTGAGTCGCGCGCCGGGAACGGTCAGCCGGCGGCGCGGATGCGCGCCCGCCGCCGGTAGGCGTCCAGCAGCGCAAGTACGTAGCGCAGGTCGCCGACCGACCGTCGCGTGGCCGGCAGCTCGACCGGCCCGCCGCGCGTCAGGGCCACCAGCCGGCCCTGCGTGCTGTCGGCGCCCTCGGTACGCGGCTCGAAACCGGCGATGTCGTCCCAGGCAAGTTCGGTACGCCGCAGGCCCTTGCGCAGCACGAGCCCGGTCTCATCCGCGACCAGCCAGGCGGCGCCCGAGCGGAGCGTGACCTTCCGGCGCAGCGACATCGGGTCCAGGGTGAGGTGTCCGGTGAACGCGTCGGTCGGGTCCGGCGGGTACACCGGGACGCTGGCCCACATGCGCGCGGCAGGGCGGAGCGCCACATCGCGCGCCGGCTGCTCCTCCCGTTCGTCCGCAGCCGGCAGGTTCTGGTCCTCGACGTCGCCTGCGGGCGATTCGATGGGTCGCCAGATGGCCGACGGCTGCGCGTCGGCGGTGGCGGACGGATCCGGCCGCATCGGCGGTTCCGGCGCCGGCGGCGGCTCAGGCTCCGGGTGCACAGGCGGAGTCGGCGCGGGCGGCAGTGGCGGCTCCGGGCGCGCCGGGGGCTCGGGCTCGGGATGCAGCGGCGGTTCCGGCTCTCGCGGTTGCGGCGGTTCCGGTTCCGGGTGCACCGGTGGAGTCGGCGCGGGCGGTAGCGGCGGCTCGGGGGCCGGCCCCGGGTGCGGCCCGGGCGGGGCCGGAGCGGGTGGCGCAGGCGCCGGCTCCGGCTCGGGCGGCCGGCCCGGCTCGGGCGCGGGCGGCACCGGCTCCGGGATCGGCGGCAGCGGGGGTTCGGGGCCAGGTGGCGGCGGCGGTTCGGGCATCGGGGGCAGCGGTTCGGGCACGGGAGGCAGCGGCGGCTCTGGCGGCATCGGTCGCCGCAGCGACGCCTGCCGGGGCCGATTCGGTGCGCTGTCGCCGACGAGCAACGCGGTACGCGGCCAGCCCTGCGCGGTCTCGATCTCGCCCAGCCGTTCGCCGAACTCGGCAGCCGTCCGCGGTCGGCTCTGTTCGTCCTTCGACATCGCCCGGATCAGCAGGTCGGACAGCTCCGGCGGGACGTCCGCGTTCCCCAGCGGCTGAACCGGATCGCGCAGGATGCGCAGGATCACCGAAGCCGGTGATTCGCCGTCATAGGCACCGAAGGCAGCCCTCCCCGCGATCAGCTGGTACAGCGAGGACGCCAGCTCGTACACGTCGGTCGCCGCGGAGGCCGCGCCGCCTTCGAGCAGTTCCGGCGCGGCATGCAGGGTGCTGAAGTCGAACAGGCCCGCGGTGGTCTGGCTGGACGACCGCAGCATCGCCACCCCGAAGTCGGCCAGCGCGGGCTCGCCCGACTCGGTGATCAGGACGTTCTGTGGTTTGACGTCGCCATGCAGGACCTGCGCCCGGTGCGCGGTCTCGAGCGCTCCGGCGATCTTCACGCCGATCGAGACCACCTCCGGCACCGGAAGACCGTGGCCGAGCCGCAGCCGCTCGGCGATCGACCCGGCGCACGGCTCGAGCACCAGCACCGGCCGGCCGTCCGCCGTCCGGAACGCGCGGTACACGGTGACGATGTGTGGGTGCGAGCTCACCGCGCCCAGGGCGAGCGACTCCCGCTCGAAGGAATCCAGCGCCTGCGGCGAGGCGGCGGGCAGGTTCAGCAGCTTGAGCGCGACCCGCCGATCGGTGCCGATCTCGCGGGCCTGGTAGACCGTCGCCAGGCTGCCGGCGTCGATCTCGGCGACATCGCTGAAGCCGGGGAAGAGGTCGCCCGGCGTGTCTCTCGGTCGACGCGACAGCGCCACACGCACCTCCCCGGGGATCCGCCTGCGAGGGTAGCAACGCACCGGGCCGCGAAGCGCCGGAGAGACGGGACTTGCCGATCGTGAGAAACTGCCCCGGTGCACGCGCCCTCCGTCGCCGCAATCGGCCTCGCCGGGCTGCTCGCCGGCGCTGGAATGACTCATTTCGCCGTGCCTGGCGTCTACGACGCGATGATCCCCGAGCCGCTGCCCGGCAGCCCGCGCGTGTGGACCATCGGCACCGGCATCACCGAGCTGGTGGTGGCCACCGCGGTGCTCACGCCCAGCACCCGGCGGCACGGCGCGCTGGCCGCCGCGGGATTGTTCGCCGGCGTCCTGCCGGCCAACGTCAAGGTCGCACTCGATGCGCGCAACAGCGATTCCGGCGCCTACCGGATGGGCACCGTGCTGCGGCTCCCGGCGCAGTTGCCGCTCATCGCCTGGGCGCTGTGGGTGCGTCGCACCTGCCGGTGACCGGAGCGCCCTCGCCGGTCAGCTTTCGTTACCGATGACGGCACCCACCTCGAGCTCGTCCTCGCGCTCGACGCGGTCGAGGTCGTCGAGTTCGGGTTGCGGCACCTCGCCGCGATCGGCGGCGGCCAGGGCTCGGTGGACGGTCGCCAGCGCGATCGCTGCGAACAGCACCGTCGCAGCGCCCAGCAGGAACGGCACGTGCGGGTTGAAGGCCTCGACGAGCTTGCCCGCGACGTAGGGTGCGAGCCCGCCGCCGATGAAGCGGACGAAGCCGTAGGTGGCCGAGGCGACCGGGCGCTCGACCGGCGCGATGCTCATGACCGCAGTGGTGACCAGCGTGTTGTTCACGCCGATGAACGCGCCGGCCACGATCACCGCGGCGATGACCACCGTGGGGCGGTCGGACCAGATGCCGATCGCGGCGAGATCGAGCGCCATCAGCACGAAGTTGCCGTACAGCGTGCGTGCCGTCCCGAACCGCTGCTTGAGCCACGGCGCGCCCCACACGGCGAAGATCGCGACAAGGATGCCCCAGCCGCAGAAGACCAGACCCAGTTGGACGGGGCTGTCGATACCCATGAGGAACGGCGAGTAGCCGAGCAGGGTGAAGAAGCCCCAGTTGTAGAGCAGGCCGACGCCGCTCGTCGTCGCGAGCGCACGGTGCCGCAGGGCTTTGATCGGCTCCGAGAGCTTGGTCCGGCGTGTCGGCCTGGGCGTCTTCGGCAGCAGGACGACGGTCGCGACGAGGGCTCCGAACATCAGCGCGGACACGCCGTAGAAGGGCCCGCGCCAGCTGACCGAGCCGAGTTCGCCGCCCACCAGGGGACCCATCGCGATGCCGATCCCCAGCGCGGTCTCGTAGAGGATGATCGCCCCGGCGAACCCGCCGGCGGCCGAACTGACGATGACGGCCAGCGAGGTGGCGATGAACAGCGCGTTGCCGAGGCCCCAGCCGGCGCGGAAGCCCACGATGCCGTTGATGGTGTTCGACGAACCCGCGAGCGCGGCGAACGCGACGATGAGTACCAAGCCGGCGATCAGCGTGCGCTTCGCGCCGATGCGGGTCGAGACCCAGCCGGTGACGAGCATGGCGACGGCGGTGACGACGAGGTAGCTCGTGAACAGCAGCTCGACCTGCGCGGGAGTGGCGTGCAGCTTGTCGCGCAGCGAGGCGAGGATCGGGTCGACGAGCCCGATGCCCATAAACGAGATGACGCAGGCGAAGGCGACCGCCCAGACCGCCTTCGGCTGGCGGAACGGGCTCACCTTCTCGGCGGCGGCTTCTTCGGTCTGAACGGCAGTCATGAACGCTGCTTCCTGGAGGGGGTCGACGAAAGGGACGTCTCGGACGCCTGAGCCGGGCGGGCTGTCAGCGGTTCGGGCGAGGTGGCGAGCAAGCGCTCGATCGCGGGCAGGGCCGCACTGAGCAACCGCTGGTCCGCTTCGTCGAGCTGTGCCATGCGGCGCCGCAGCACCTCCGCGCGGACCGCGTGCCGCTCACGCAGCGCGGCGACGCCGGCGGGAGTGATCCGCACCAGGGTTGCCCGGCCGTCCGTGGGGTCCGGGATGCGCTCGGCGTAGCCCGCCCCGGCGAGGCGGTTGACAAGCAGCGTCACACCCGGCTGGGTCATCGCCTCCCGCACCGCGAGTTCGGAGACCCGTAGCGGCCCCTCGGCCTGCAGGCGGTCGAGTGCGGTGACCGTCGAGCTGCTCAGCGTGGTCGGCGACTGTCGCCGCAGCCAGATGGTCAATCGGTCGATGCCCTGGGCGAGGGCACGTGCGTCGGCGAGCCGCAAGGTCATGGGGCCAAATATATAAGGGACTTATATAAGTTCTCAATGTGACGAGGGACGCTGGCAGAATCAGGGCGTGACCGCCGGTTCCACCCCGCACGACGACCTCGACAACTTCGTCCGCACCGCGCTGGCCGACCTCGATGCCGCCGCCACGCCCGGGCCTGACGAGCCGGAACTGCTCGCCCACTTCGACGCGATGGCGGGCAGCCGCCTGCTGGACATCCACGCGCGGCGAATGCGCGAGAAGGGCCGCGGCTTCTACACGATCGGCTCGTCCGGGCACGAGTCGAACGCGCTGGTCGCGGCGGCACTACGGCCCAGCGATCCCGCGCTGCTGCACTACCGCTCGGGCGGGTTCTTCCTCGCCCGCTCGTTGCAGGCCGGACGGTCGCTCGACGACGGCCTGCGGGCGGTGCTGCTCAGCATGCTCGCCGGCACCGCCGACCCTGCGTCCGGCGGCCGGCACAAGGTGTTCGGGGACGCCTCCCTGGCCGTCATCCCGCAGACGTCCACCATCGCCTCTCACCTGCCCCGCGCGGTGGGCGTGGCACTGGCCACCAGCCGGGCGAAGCGGCTGGGCGTCGAGTCCCGCTGGCCGCGCGACGCCGTCACGGTGTGCTCGTTCGGCGACGCCAGCATCAACCATTCCACCGCGGTGGGAGCACTCAATGCGGCGTCCTACACCGCCGCGCAGGGACTGCCGCTGCCGCTGCTGTTCGTCTGCGAGGACAACGGCATCGGCATCTCGGTGCCCACGCCGCAGGGCTGGGTCGCCCAGGCCGCGCAGCGTCCGGCGATCCGCTACCTCTACGCCGACGGCGCCGACCCCGACGCCGTGACCGACGCGGCCCGCGACGCGGTGGACACCGTGCGCCGGCGCCGGCAACCGGCGTTGCTGCACCTGCGCACCGTCCGCTTCCTGGCCCACGCGGGCACCGACGTCGAGACCGCGTACCGAACTCCCGCCGAGATCGCCGCGGAGCGCGGCCGCGACCCGCTGGTCGCGCTCGCGCGCCGGATCGGGCGGCCCGGCCTCGCCGCCCGTTACGACGACATCGCACGCCGCATCGACCTACTTGCCGAGGAACTCGCTGACACGCCGACCCTCGATACCGCAGACGCGGTCATGGCGCCGCTCGCGCCCAGGTCGCGGGAACCGCGCGGCGCTGCACCCGCGGTCGCGTCCGAGGCGCGCGCGAAGGCTTTCGGCAGCAAGCTGCCCGAGCAGGGCGGGCCGATGACCCTTGCCCAGAACATCAACGCCGCGCTGACCGACGCAATGGCTGCCCGTCCGCAGATGCTCGTCTTCGGCGAGGACGTCGGTCGCAAGGGCGGCGTGTACGGGCTGACCCGCGGCCTCGCGCAGCGGTTCGGGTCGGCGCGCGCGTTCGACACCCTGCTCGACGAGCAGGCCATCCTCGGCTTCGGCCTCGGCCTGGGCGTCACCGGCATGCTGCCCGTACCGGAGATCCAGTACCTCGCCTATCTGCACAACGCCGAGGACCAGCTGCGTGGCGAGGCGGCGAGCCTGCGGTTCTTCTCCGACGGGACGTTCACCAACCCGATGGTCGTGCGCATCGCCGGCCTGGCGTACCAGAAGGGGTTCGGCGGGCACTTCCACAACGACAACGCGGTGGGCGTGCTCCGCGACATCCCCGGCCTGGCGGTGGCCGTGCCGTCCCGTCCCGAGGACGCCGCTCCCCTGCTGCGCGCCTGCCTCGACGCGGCCACCGAGCACGGCCAGGTCAGCGTCTACCTCGAACCGATCGCGCTGTACCACGAGCGGGATCTGAACGAACCCGGCGATCGCGGCTGGCTCGGCGACTACGACCCAGACACCGTCGCGCCGATCGGCTCGGCCCGCCTGCACGGGCAGGGCGGCGACCTCACCATCGTCACCTACGGCAACGGGCTGCGGATGAGCCTGCGGGTCGCGCAGCGCCTGCGCGCGGAGGGCGTCGGCGTGCAGGTGCTCGATCTGCGCTGGCTCTCACCACTACCCGTCGAGGACCTCGCCACGATCGCCGGCGCCGCGCCACGCGTGCTGGTGGCCGACGAGACCCGGCACAGCGGCGGCGTGGGCGAGGGCGTGGTCGCCGCGCTCGTCGAGGCGGGCTATGCCGGCCGGTTGGCGCGGGTGGCGAGCGCAGACAGCTTCATCCCGCTCGGCGACGCCGCGAACCTGGTGTTGCTCAGTGAGACGCAGATCGAGACGGCCGCACGCGCCCTGCTCAGCCGCTGATTTTCGATCTTCCAGCGGCCCGCTCAGCTGCTGGGCGGCGCCGACCCACCTCCTGCCCCGGCCCGGCGTGGTTGGTCGGTGTCGTTGTGGTGCACACCGCGCACCGGGTAGTCGTGGTGGAACTCCGGGTGCTCCGCACGGCAGTGGTCCTCGACTTCGGTCGGCCAGTCGAAGCGGAGTTCACACTTGGGGCATTGGTGGACGGTCATCGTCAGCTCCCTCGAGGTACAGGAGATCCGTCGCTGCCGACGATAGGCCGACGCCCGGCGAACCCGCATGAGGTTCGCCGGGCGTCACTCAGCAGTCTTTTGCCCGGCCGGGCGGGCGTTCAGCTCAGGGAGTTCAGCACCCGGTCGAAGGCGGCCATGCCGTCGTCGATCTGCTCGATCGACACGGTCAGCGCCGGACGGACCCGCAGGCTGCGCTCACCGCAACCGAGCACGAGGACGCGCTCGTCCTCACGCAACCGGGTGACGATCCGGTCGCGGATCTCGGCGGACGGCAGGGTGACGGCGCACATCAGGCCTCGGCCGCGGACGTCGGCCAGCACGCCGTGGCGCTCGGCGAGCTCGGTGAGCCGGCGAAGCAGGTGCGCACCCAGCGCGGCCGCCTTGTCGATCAGCTTCTCGGCCTCGATCACCTCGAGGATCCGGCGCGCGCGAACCATGTCGGTGAGGTTGCCACCCCAGGTGGAGTTGATCCGCGACGAGACGGCGAAGACGTTGTCGGGCACCTCGTCGACCCGGCCACCGGCCATGATCCCGCAGACCTGCGCCTTCTTACCGAAGGCGACGACGTCGGGCTGCACGCCCATCTGCTGGTATGCCCAGGCGGTGCCGGTCATGCCGACGCCGGTCTGCACCTCGTCCATGATGAACAGGGCGTCGAACTCGCGGCACAGTGCCTGCATCGCCTGCAGGAACTCCGGCCGGAAGTGGTTGTCGCCGCCCTCGCCCTGGATCGGCTCGGCGATGAAGCAGGCGATGTCGTGCGGGTTGTCCTCGAAGGCCTTGCGGGCAGCGGCCAGCGCCTCGCGCTCGGCGGCCTCGACGTCGTCGTGACCGTTGATCGACGGGGCCGGGATCCGCGGCCAGTCGAACTTCGGGAACCGGGCGACCTTGTTCGGGTCGGTGTTGGTCAGGCTCATCGTGTAGCCGCTGCGGCCGTGGAACGCTCCCTGCAGGTGCAGCACCTTGGTGCCCAGTGCCGGGTCGATGCCATGCGCCTCGTTCCACCGGCTCTTCCAGTCGAAGGCGACCTTGAGGGCGTTCTCGACGGCCAGCGCGCCGCCGTCGATGAAGAACAGGTGGGGCAGCGCCGGGTCGCCCAGCACGCGCGCGAACGTCTCGACGAAGCGAGCCATCGGCACCGTGTAGATGTCGGAGTTGCTGGGCTTGTTGATCGCGGCGGCGGCGAGTTCCTCGCGGAAGGCGGCGTCGTCGGCCAGCGCCGGATGATTCATGCCGAGCGCGGACGACGCGAAGAAGGTGAACAGGTCGAGGTAGCGGGTGCCGTCCCGGGCGTCGACGAGCGTCGAGCCGCGCGAGGCCGCGAGGTCGAGCACCAGGTCGTAGCCGTCGGCCAACATGTGCCGCCCGATCGTCTCGTGGACGCCGGCAGCCGTGAGATCCGCGGTGAGGTCGGCGACCAGGGCACCGGTCGGGGCGGGCGTGGAGTCGCCGTCGGCGATCGAACTCAACGTCGTCATGCCCCGATTGTAACCGGAAGAGTTACGGCCAAAGCCCGGATCCGGCGGTGAAATTACCGTTCGGCCTCGCCGCCCGCGGCGGCCGGCGGCGCGGCCCGGTGCTCGAAGAACGTCTGCAGCACCACCGTGGTGCGGGTCGACACGTTGGCCCGCCGGCGGATCTCGCGGATCAGCTGCTCCAGGGCCGTCGGCGTCGCCACCCGCACGAACAGCACGTAGCTGTCGTCGCCGGCCACCGAGTGGCACGCCTCGATCTCGGCGAGCCCGGCCAGCCGTTCCGGAGCGTCGTCGGGCTGGGCCGGGTCGAGCGGCGTGATGGCGATCAACGCGGCGAGCGGCAGACCGATGGACTCCGCGTCGAGCAGCGCGGTGTAACCGCGGATGATCCCGTCGGCCTCCAGCCGCCGCACGCGCGCCTGCACCGCCGAAACCGACAGGCCGGTGATCTCGGCGAGTGACTTGAGCGTGCTCCGCCCGTCGGCGACCAGTGCGGCCGCGAGCCGGCGGTCGATGGGATCGTCCAGTCGGCGGGGCGGGCGGCTGGACGGCAAGCCACTTTCGGCGAACTGCTCGCTCACCCGACTCACGCTAGCGTCCGGACGGGCGCGGACACCGGCACGGGCGCCGTTGGACGGCGAAACTACGCTGGCGTCGAGCAGGGAGGGGCCTCGAGCAGGGAGGCACACGATGGCGCTGCCGGCACGCAACCGGCGCACGAGCGACGAGCTCGGCGCGCGCTTCGACGACGTGCGGCCCCTGCACACCGGGGAGCGCTTCTCCGTCTACCGCGTACGTGAGACGGCCACCCGACGCCCCGCTGTGGTGAAGGTGCCCAAGCGCGACGGCGGCACGTGGCTCTCGGAGGTACTCGACCGCGAAGCCGCCGTCCTCGCAGCGATCGGGGCGCACCCGAACATCGTCACGCTCTACCAGCGGTTCGAGCTCGACGACGGGCGCCCGGCCCTGCTGCTCGAGCACTGCCCCCGATCCGTCGTCGACGACCTGCGCGACGGCGGCCGGCTGGCGTTGCAGGAGACCGTCGCGCTGGGCGTCAAGCTCGCCGGCGCCCTCGAGACCGTCCACAAGGCGGGCTTCGTGCACTGCGACGTCCGGCCGGCCAACGTGTTGGTGACCCGGAGCGGCGAGCCCGTGCTGTCCGGATTCGACGAATGCGTCCGCGCCACCGATCCGCCGGGCGCGCTGCACGTCACCACACCGCACACCGCCCCGGAACTGCTCGAGGGGCGGCAGGCCACGCCGCGCACCGACGTCTACGGGCTCGCCGCCACGCTGTACGAGCTCGTCGCGGGTCAGGCGGCGTTTCGGGCGTACGCGGGCGAATCGCCGGCCACGGTCGCCGTCCGGGTGCTCAGCGGACGCGCGAAACCGATCGTCTCGCCCGACATCCCCCTCGACGTCTCCGACCTGCTCACCTGGGCACTCGCGCCGGAGCCTGCCGCCCGCCCGCCCGGTCCTACCTGGCTCGCCGAGGAGCTCGGCCGGATCGAACGCCGGCAGGGCTGGCCGCGTACCGCGCTCGTCACAAGGTGACGGCACCGGGGGCCCGTGGGGAAGGCTGGAGGGATGGCAACCGTCCTGGTCACCGGCGCTTCCGGGTTCATCGGCTCCCATCTGGCCCGCGCTCTGGTCGAAGCCGGCCACGACGTGCGGGCGATGACCCGCTCCCCTGACCGCTACGCGGGCGCGGGCAAGCCGGTGCGCGGCGACGTGGACGACGTCGGCAGCCTCGTCGACGCGATGCAGGGCGTGACCGTCGCCTACTACCTGGTGCACTCGCTCGCCGACGACGATTTCGAGGCCAAGGACGCCGCGGCCGCCCGCAACTTCTCGTCGGCCGCGGCACGCGCCGGCGTGGAACGCATCGTCTACCTCGGCGGCCTCGGCGCGGAGCACGGCGAGCTCTCGCCGCACCTGCGCTCGCGCCGGCAGGTCGAACAGCTGCTCGGCGAGGACGGCGTGCCGGTGACGGTGCTGCGTGCCGCGGTCGTCATCGGCAACGGCGGCATCTCGTGGGAGATGACTCGACAGCTGGTCGAGCACCTGCCGCTGATGGTCGTCCCGCGATGGGTGAACACGCGCACCCAACCGATCGCACTCCCGGACGTCATCCGCTACCTCGTCGGCGTGCTCGACCATCCGGACGCGGAGGGACGGGTGTTCGAGATAGGCGGGCCGGAGGTGCTGCGCTACATCGACATGCTCACCCGCGCGGCCCGGGTCGAGGGCAAGCGGATCCCCACCCTGATAGTGCCGCTGCTGACGCCGCGGCTGTCGTCCGCGTGGCTCGCGCTGGTCACCGACGTCAACTTCGCGACGGCGCGCAACCTCGTCGACTCGATGACCACCGAGGTCGTCGTCCACGACCACTCGATCGAGGACGTCGTGCCGGGCCGGACCATCGGCTACGAGGAGGCCGTTCGACTCGCGCTCGCCGACCGCGCGAAAGGCGGCTCGTGACCGATTTCGATGAGCGCACCGCTGCAGGCTCTGCAGCTGGTGCGACCTGGAGCGGACGAGTGCGCCAAGTGCTGCGATCGGCGCTCGTCGAGCGAGTACCCCGCGACCACCGGCAGCCGGACTCGCAGTTCCGGCGCCGTCGCATCGTCGTAGCCGCGACCCTGGTCGTCGGCGCCGTCCTGCTCGGCTTCTCGTTGGCCACCGACCCCGGCAACCCGGCCTTCTACCCGCTGACGATCGGCGTCGCGCTGGTGTGGATGGTCGGCGGCTTCGCCTCCGGGCCGCTACACCTCGGCTACATCCCGTTTCGCGGCACGCTGCGGAGACCGGTCGTCACGCCGATCGCGCTGGGCGTCCTCGCCGGCGCGATCTTCTGCGCCGGCGGGTTGATCGTGCGCGAGATACCGCCGCTGCGCGACTTCGTGCAGGGTGTGCTGGCGCATGCCCAGGAGGGCAACATCTGGCTCGTCCTGTTCGTGACGTTGTTGAACGGTGCGGCGGAGGAGGTGTTCTTCCGCGGGGCGCTGTTCGCCGCAGTCGGCGAATGGCATCCGATCCCGGTCTCCGTGGTCGTCTACGCCTTGGTCACGGTGGCGACCGGCAATCCGATGCTGGTGTTCGCGGCTATCCTGCTCGGCATCCTGTTCGCGCTGCAGCGGCGAGCCTCCGGGGGCATCCTGGCGTCGATGCTGACCCACCTGACCTGGTCGGCGATCATGCTGTTCGCCCTCCCGCCGGTGCTCGGGTTGCCCTGACGTCCCTAGCTCGGCGGCTGTTCGAAGCGCACCTCGATCTCCTCGAACCCCTTCGCACGTTGGGCTTGCGCCTGCTCGGTGTAGCTGCGTTCGTCGGCCTTGGTGAGTTCCACGTCGTCGGTGAACGGTGTCAGCAGGGCGCGCGGGTAGAGCCGGAGCGAGCGCACGGTGTTGAACTCGGCGGCGAAGACGACGACGACCGACTCGAGGTAGATCCACGCAACGAGCCCGAGCACCAGCGCGAAGACCCCGTTCACCTCGCTCGCCTTGGCCACCACATGCTGGACGTAGTACGCGCCGACGTACTGCAGGATCTGCCACACCAACGCGGCGCCGAACGCACCGGGGACGGTCTGGCGCAGGGTGATCTCACGCGCTGTGGCGACCCGGAAGGCGGTGGTGAAGACGAGCGTGTTCACCAGCAGCGTCAGCACGCCGATGAGGATCTTCATCTCGGAGCCGAAGACGTTCAAGGTGCTGCCGAGCGCAGCCAGCGCGGTGGTACCCAACACCGAAAGGCCGACGATCGCCAGCACCAGCAGGCTGCGCAGCCTGCTGGTGAGCGGGTTGGGCCGGTCGTTGCGCGGCACCCGCCAGATGGTGTTCATGGCGTTCTGGGCCGCCTGCGCGACGCCCATACCTCCGTAAATGGTGCCGAGGATGCCGACGACCAGCCCGAAGCCACTGCCGGAGACGCCGTGCGGCTGGGCCAGCTGCGCACCGACCACGGGGAACTGGCCCACGGCGGAATCGAGCAGTTCCTTCTGCAGCGACGGGTCGCCCTGCAACACGAAGCTCAGGATGGTCGAGGAGAGCAGCAGCAAGGGGACGACCGCGATGAAGCCGTAGTAGGTGATGAGTGCGGCGAGGTAGTTGCCCTGGTCGTCGACGAACTTGTAGATGACGGCGATCGGAAGGCCCGCGCGCGGGTGGCTGCGCTGGAAGCGGTCGAGCCGCTCGACGACGGACATTCTTCACCTGCTTCGCGGAGTAGTGCACGGATACCCGCGCTACTGACCGGTCAAACGCTGCAACCGGTCGGAGAGTGTCCGCGCCGCCACACCGTGGCCCGGTGTACCGATGCCCGCCGGAACCGCTCAGAAGGCCTTGTGCAGAACGAGGGGGTAGACCGGCCCCGCGCCGGCTTCCCGCAACAGGGCCGCCGCCACCGTGAGGGTGAATCCGCTGCGCGTCGTGTCGTCGACGAGCAGCACCGGACCGGGCGGGACCGGCGCGCCCACCGCCAGCCGGGACAACGCGCGGGACGCCGATTCCACGTTCGTCTCGGCGTCCTGCTGGTAACCCGGGCCGTCGGCGGCCAGTGGCGTGGCGACGTCCATGCGGCCGAGCGCGGCCAACCGGTGCGCGGTGCTCTCGAGCAGACGAGGACGGCGGCGCGACGGCACCCACGTGACCCAGCGAGGACGTCCTGCCGGCCATCCCCACCGGGCCAGCGTCGCGACCAGCGCCGCGACGAGCTCGTCGGAGACCTCGCCGTCGGCCTGCAGCGCCGGTTCGAGCACCGGCAGCCACGGGCTGTCCTCCCCCACCGCGAGCGCGCGGCCCGGTTCGGCGCGGGCCGGCTCGGCGATGCGGCCGCGCCGCGGCGCCCCGGACGGCCACATCTTGCGCGGCTCGATCACCACGGTCTGGGAACGCAGGTGTGACAGCGCGGCGCGTACCGTCTCGGCGTCGGGTTGCCGGCCCGGGGTGGGCAGCCGGCCGGTACACACCGAGCAGCGGCCGCAGTCGGCGGCGGCCGGGTCGTCCAGCTCTGCGCGCAGTTGCCGCATGAGGCAGCTCTCGCCGCGCTCGTAGCGCAGCATCGCGGCTTGTTCTCGCCGGCGGGCGGCGGCGATGCCCGCATGCCGCTCGGCGTCGAACTGCCACTCCCGCCCGGTGGCCACCCAGCCGCCGTCGACACGCTCGACGGCGCCCTCGACGTCGAGCACCTTCAGCAGCGTCTCGAGCCGGCCCCGGCGCAGACCCGACTCGGCCTCGAGCTTCGGCAGCGAGAGCGGTTCGCCGGCGAGCGCGGCCAGCACCCGCCGGACACGATCCTCGGACGGGAATGCGGTCGAGTCGAAGTAGGCCCAGATCTTCTCGTCCGCCGCGGTCGGCAGCAGCACGGCATTCGCCCGCTCGAGGGCACGGCCGGCCCGCCCGACCTGCTGGTAGTAGGCGATCGGCGAAGGCGGTGCACCGAGGTTGACGACGAAGCCGAGCGTGGGATGGTCCAGACCCATGCCCAGGCTGGAGGTGGCCACCACCGCCCGCAGCTCGTGGGCCAACAGGCGGCGTTCGATGTCGGCGCGCTCGTCCGCAGGCGTCGCCGAGGAGTAGGCAGCGACGAGGTGCCCGCGCGCGGCGAGAAAGCCGGTGAGCTGCTCGGTGCCGGCCACGGTGAGCGTGTAGACGAGACCGGAGCCGGGCAGGTCGGGCCCGGCCAGTGCGTCGGCGATCCAGGCGTAGGCGCTCGGCGCGTCGGCAAGATCGACGACGGACAGGCTCAGACTCTCGCGGTCGAGCGAGCCGCGCAGGGTCAGCGTGTCGGTGCCCAGTTGCGCAGCGATGTCGGCGGTGACGCGGTCGTTGGCGGTGGCCGTTGTGGCGAGTACCGGAGTCGCCTCGGGCAGCCCGGCGAGTACGTCCTTGATGCGGCGGTAGTCGGGCCGGAAGTCCGAGCCCCAGTCGGAGATGCAGTGCGCCTCGTCGACCACCAGCATGCCGAGCCGGGGAACGAGCGAGGGCAGCACCCGCGTGCGGAAGCCCGGCGAGTTCACTCGCTCGGGTGAGATGAGCAGGACGTCCACCGCGTCTGCGGCGATCTGCTGCTCGATGCGCGGCCAGTCGTCGATGTTGGCGCTGTTGAGCGTGACGGCGCGCAGCCCGGATCGCTCTGCCGCGGCGACCTGGTCGCGCATGAGCGCCAGCAGCGGGGAGATCACCAGAGTGGGGCCGAATCCCTGCTCCCGCCGCAGTTTCGCCGCGATCCAGTACACGGCGGACTTGCCCCAGCCGGTGCGCTGGATGACGACGACCTTGCGCAGGTCTGCGACGAGCGCCTCGATCGCCCGCCACTGGTCGTCGCGCAGCACGGCCTCCGGGCCGGCGAGACGGGTCAGCCGTTGCTGCGCGGTGCTGCGGAGGTCGAGCGAGGTGGTCATCCCTCGATGATGCCCAGGGTGTCGGACAGCCGGGTGCAGGGTGTGGACGGCCGAACCGAGCAGGTAGGGCGGGGCACGACGCGGGTATTACTTGCGCTGCATCGCTTCGCCGGGAGCGACCTACTCAACAAGGAGTACATCCCAATGATCGTCCTTGGCGTCATCCTGCTGATCATCGGTTTCCTGACCGGTGTGAACATCATCTGGGTACTCGGAATCATCGCCGTCGTCGTCGGGGCCATCCTGGCCATCGCGGGCACTACCGGACGCGCGGTCGGCGGCCGTACCCACTGGTACTGATCATCAGCTCCCTCCAACCGGGCCGTGCCGCTTCCCGTGGCACGGCCCGGTTGGTGTCCGGTGCACGTATGCGGCTCGAGCCCGCACCCCCAGGTCGACCTCCAGGATGTGGATAACCCAGTTCGGGACGTTTTGTCAGTGCAGACTCAGCAGATGTGACGAGCTTCGTTGTCGAGACCGATGATCTGGCCCGGGCGGCCAGGTCGGTGCACGACGAGGTGGCCGCGGCGATGCAAGGGGCGCTGGAGCGGCTGAGCGGCACCCTCGCCGGCTGCGGCGCGATGGCCGGCGACGACCCGGGCGGAGCACGCTGGGCCACCGACTACGACCCCGCCGCTCGCGCCGCCGTGCACGCCGGCCAGCGCGCCGTAAACAGCGTCTACCACCTCGCGGCGATGTTCGCCCAGACCGCACGCAACTACGAGACCGCCGAACAGGCCAGCATCCCGGCAGCTGCGCCGCCCGCGATCGACCCGATGCTGCTGCCCGACACGGTGGTCTGTTGGGGATCCGACGTCCCGCCCCCGGCCGGAGGCGACGGGGCGTCCGCACCGCCGGGCTGGTCGCTGGTCATGCACCTGGTGAACGCCGTGTGGCCGAACGGCAACCAGGACCGCCTGCACACCGCAGCCGCCGCCTGGCAGGCCAGCGCCGCCGCCCTCGACCAGGCCGGCGAGCGCATCCGGATCGCGCCCGCTCCGCTCGCCCGCGACCGGCTGCCCGAAGCCGGCGACGTGGACACCGTGTGCCGCACCGTCGCCGACCACCTACATCAACTCGCCCACGCGCATCGCAGCCTGGGTCACACCTGCACTGAACTAGCCGGCCACATCGACCAGGCCCATTCGGCGATCGAGCACGAATTGGTCAGCCTGCTCGAATGGAGTGCCGGCATCCAGGTCGTCGGCGGGCTGCTTTCCGTGGTCACCCTCGGCGGCGCCGAAGCCCCCGCTCAAGCCGAACAAGCCGCCCGCATCGCTGCCACGGCGGCCAAGATCAGCACGCTGATCGAGCGATTCATCGCCCTCGCCCGCACCGCCGCCGAGGTACTGCCCAGCGTCAACGCCTGGTCAGAAAACCTCGCCCGCACCCTCGACGAATTCGTGAACGGACGCCTGGCCGTCGCCGAGGTCAGCGCCGTGCGCACCCTGCCGCCCCCCATCTCCACCGAAGGCATCAGCGCGACCGAGATGGCCGCCGAGGAACGTCTCGCCTCAGAGGCCGCAAGCAACGTCAGGTTCTTCGCGGATCGCGCGGAAGCGCGTGCGTGCCTACCCGGCAAGTTGCGCTCGGCAAGCAACCGATTCTTCAAAGGGGCCACGGCCAAGTCGCGGGACTTCCGGCTGATCGAAAGGAATGACGGCACGTACCGGATGCAGTTCTTCTCACCAGCCGATACTGCTGGGTACGGGAAGCTATACGTCCAAGTGGTCAGCGCCGACGGTGTTCGCATCGCCGAGTTCAAGGACACCATCGGCCCGGACGGGTTGATCGAGCGCAAGTGGTTACGGGGAGGTCCCAATGAGCCATGACGACGCCAGAACCTTGGAACGTCTCTTCGACGGCGACGTGGAATGTCAGGCTCTCGTCGACGGCTGGAGCGATGAACAGCTGAGCTCGGCCGTCCAGGGGCATCACTTCATCCTGGGTGCTTCACCGGTCGCCCGGGTGCTGCGCGGTCTAATTCATGGCGCGATCGCGCCGGAGCAGGCCCAACGCTGGGCATCATTCATGAGACGCGGCTACGTCGCAGGCGTCCCGGGCCGGGGATCGGTTGACGTGGACATAGTCTTCGACCCCGACCACGAGGATGTCATCGTCGAGGCGATCGCCCGGCTTGACGAACTCGGAGACCTCGTCGACGGCCAACTCCGCCCGGGGGAAGCGGAACAGCTGCTCGCTGCGTTGCGCTGATCTGATCGCGGATCTGTCGCCACAGCGGCACCATTCGCAGTCGCATCGCGGCCGCGCCGATTGGAGCACGGCACGTCGCTGCCGCGGCACAATGGGAGGCGTGACCTCGGATCTTCGCGCCCGGCTCGGCAAGATCGTGTTCGAACGCGTCGCCGGAAGCGAAGGGCCGCGCCACCGCGAACGTATCCACCTGACGCCCGGCGAGCGGTGGTTTGCCGAGGGCCGCCCGATCCGGCAGGTGCACGCCGACTCCTCGATGTTCCTCGGCGGCCTGCGCGCTCTGCTGCTGCAATCGCTGCATCCGCTGGCGATGGCCGGCGTCGCCCAGCATTCCGACTACCGCGGCGACCCCTGGGGCCGGCTGCAGCGCACCAGCTACTTCCTCGCCGTCACCACCTACGGCCTGGCCGCGGACGCGGAGCGGGCGGTGGCCAAGGTCCGCGGCATCCACCGCCGCGTCCACGGCATCGCACCGGACGGGCGCGCCTACTCCGCCTCCGACCCGCACCTGCTCAAGTGGGTTCACCTGGCCGAGGTGGACAGCTTCCTCACCACCTACCAGCACTACGGCACCGCCCCGCTCGACGCGGCCGGACGCGACGGCTACGTCGCCGACACCGCGCGGGTTGCCCAGGCGCTCGGCGTGATCGACCCGCCGCTGACCGAAGCGGAGTTGCGCGAGCAACTCGAGTCGTACCGGCCCGAGCTGCGCGGCACCGCCGAGGCGCGCTCGGCGGCGCGGTTCCTGCTACTGCGGCCGCCGCTGCCGGCGATCGCCCGCCCGCCGTACGCCGCGCTGGCCGCGGCCTCCGTCGCCTCGCTGCCGGGCTGGGCCCGCCTGCCCCTGCGGCTGCCGTACCTTCCCGTGACCGAGGCGACGGTCGTGCGTGCCGCAGGCATCGGCGTGGTGCGCATGCTCCGCTGGATCACCACCCCGCCGCCGTCCGCAGCGGCCTGAAGGCGCGCCGGCGGTCCGTCAACCCGCGGGCCCAGATGGGCAGGATGACGGTATGGAATTCCGATACCTCGGCAACTCAGGCATGCAGATCTCAGAGATCACCTACGGCAACTGGCTCACCCACGGTTCGCAGGTGGAAAACGACGTCGCCACCCAGTGCGTGCGCGCCGCCCTCGACAACGGCATCACCACGTTCGACACCGCCGACGTCTACGCCAACGGCGCCGCCGAGACCGTGCTCGGGGAAGCCCTGAAGGGCGAGCGGCGCGAGTCGTTGGAGATCTTCACGAAGGTGTACTGGCCGGTCGGGCCCGACCCGAAGGGCAAGAACGACACCGGCCTTTCGCGCAAGCACATCATGGAGGCCATCGACGGGTCGCTGCGGCGGCTCCAGATGGATTACGTCGACCTGTACCAGGCGCACCGCTACGACAACTTCACCCCGCTCGAGGAGACGATGCAGGCCTTCGCCGATGTCGTACACGCGGGCAAGGCGCACTACATCGGCGTCAGCGAGTGGACACCGCAACAGATCCGCGCCGCACACTCGCTCGCCCGTGAGCTGCACGTCCCGCTGGTTTCGAGCCAGCCGCAGTACTCCATGCTGTGGCGGATCATCGAGGACGAGGTCATCCCGACCTGCGAGGAGCTCGGTATCAGCCAGATTGTCTGGTCGCCGATCGCGCAAGGTGTTTTGACCGGCAAGTACAAGCCCGGGGAGCAGGCTCCCGAGGGCTCACGCGCCACCGACACCAAGGGCGGCGCCGACATGATCAAACGCTGGATGAAGGACGACGTCCTCACCCGCGTGCAGGAGCTGCAGCCCATCGCATCCGATCTCGGGCTGTCGATGGCCACCCTGGCGATCGCCTGGGTGCTGCAGCACGACAACGTGGCCGCCGCGTTGGTCGGGGCGTCCCGCCCTGAGCAGGTGGCCGAGAACGTCAAGGCGGCCGGTGTGAAGATCCCGGACGACGCCATGAAGGCCATCGACGAAGCGCTCGGCGACGTCGTGACTCGGGACCCGGCAATCGTGGCCGAGTCGACGCCGAAGCGACGCGCGGTCTAATCCCGCAGGAGGGCGGTCGGCGCGAACGCCGGCCGCCCGGCCCGCGCCGCCCCGCTCGCACCGGCCGGTCGGCTCAGGGGGCGGCGCCGATCCAGTCGGTGCCGTTCGCCGCCTCGTCGATGTAGACATTGATCAACGTGTCGGGATTGGTCACGATGCCGTCTTCGATGTAGTCGGTGTACACACCCGTCAGCGCGCCGCTGAACGTCTCGTCAGGTGTCTGGCCGTCGAGGTTGTCACCGAGGAACAGCCGCGCGGTCTGCACTCCACTGCCGGACGTGAAGTCGAGTTCGACCTCGACGCGGAACCACGAATTCACCGGCACGGTGGACTGCGAAAGAGTCGCAGTGGTGTTGTTGTCAACCAGCGTGAACTTGTGGGACTGGCCTCTTCCGCCGATCGCGAACGAACCGTTGTGTGTCCCGCGCAGCTGTCCGTCGCCGTTGCCGCCGAATTTGTACAGCAGCACGCCGGTGCGATAGACGGGCAGCGTGTCCAGCTTGTAGTAGCGGCGCAGATACATTTTCGTCTGGGCGCCCACCTGTTTGCCTAGAAATCCGAAGGTGGGGCTGGCAATCTCCGTGTTCGAGAACCGCACGCATTGGCCGCGCACACCGCCCTGGTCGAAAGCGGCCACCACGGTTCCGTTGCCGTCACCGCGGTCGCCGATCGACTCGTCATACGCGGTATTGGCCGGCGTCGGCTGCGTGCCGGGCGCCCCACCGTCGAACGACTCCGAGAAGCTCAGACCCGGCGGTGGCGGTGGCGGCGGCGGGGGTGGCGGTGGCGGTGGCGCACCGAGGAAGTCGGGTTCGGTCGCGGAGGTGGCCATCTGGATCTCGTCGATGTCGACCGTGTAGTCGACTGCTTTCCGGGGGTAGTGGATCCACAGCGTCTTGACCGACTGCACCGACTTGTCGTCGGCCGAAACCAGGGTCTGCACCGGCCCGTCGTCGTAGCGCACCTTCGCGGTGTACGTCGTGGCGCCGAAGAAGACGACTGCCTGCAGCGTGTGCCACTCGCCGGCGCCCGGCACCGGGGCGATGTCCATCGACTCGCTCCAGTCGAAGTCGCAGGTCAGCCGGTCGTCGCGGAAGAAGAAGGTGAACTGCGACTTCGGCGCGGTCGTTGCCGTGTTGCCGATCTCGAACAGGTTCATGTAGTTGTCCGATGGATCCGGCAGGGTCACGAGGCGGAACATCATGCTGAAGGTGGCGTACGGCATGCCGAGCGCGAACCCTTGCCGATCCACCACGAGACATGCGATCCCGTCGGAGGTGGAGATCGGGTCGAGCCGGCACCCGTAACTGCCGGAATATGCGTACTCCGGCGCGAGCGAGGCACCGGCATAGTGGGTGATCGGGTACCCCAACGAGCCGTTCTCGAAGTCGAGATTCAACTCGGGGGTGGTCGCCGATGCCCGCGGTGCCGCCGCAATGCCCACCACCGCTCCGGCCGCCAGGCCGCCGAATATGAGGAAACCTCGCCGTGAGGGCCCCGACGCGTAGGGACTGCTCACTGCGTCTGCCGAGCGCATTGCGTGACGACGAAATTCGAAAGGCACGGCCAACCCCCGACGCGATGCATTGACAGAAATGGAATCCGGCGACGCTTCCCGATACGACATACACGCGGCGTCGCCGTCCGCCGGGAAGTATCACCGTAACGAATACTTCGCACAACCTGTTCCGACAGGAAAAGATGCGGATTTCGACGTCGAAATGAATCAGACGTTTGCCGACGATCATCAACGGTGATCGATTTCCGTTGATCGAGTTACGCAGCGTGACTCGGCCCGCCCGCCGGCCACCACGGCCCAGGCTCGGTCGTCCGCGAACCGGGTGCGCGCCGGAGCTCGCCGCCGAGGTGAGCCCTTGGTCCTTCGCGCTGAGCATGGGCGTTTCGACCGATTCCGGCACGGGTATCGCACACCTGGGCAGAGTGCCCAGTTTGCGAACAGGTGGAGACCATGACATCCACGGCCGGCGCAACCAACGCCCTCGACAAGCTCGACAAGAACGTCCCGACGCGCTTCTACTGGTCACTCACGCTGCTCGCCACCCTCGGCGGCTTCCTGTTCGGATACGACACCTCCAACATCGGCGCGGCGCTGCCGTTCGTCGAGAAGGTCTATCCGCTCAACGACTTCATGACCGGCTACATGGTGGCCGGTGCCTCGCTGGGCGCTGCCGCCGGAGCGCTGCTCGCCGGTCCGCTCACCGACCGATTCGGCCGCAAGTCACTGCTCGTCGCCGACGCCCTGATCTACGCGATCGGGGCGTTGCTTTCTGCATTCACCTGGCACGTCGCGGTGCTCCTCACGGCCCGCACGCTGATCGGCCTGGCCATCGGCGCCGACTCGGCCATCGCCACCGCCTACATCTCCGAGTACGCGCCGGCGAACCGGCGCGGTTCGCTGAGCATGCTGCAACAGTGGATGATCACGGTCGGCATCCTCGTCTCCTACGTCGTCGCCCTCGTCATCCTCAAGGTGTGGCCGACCGCTGGCGATGTCGACTGGCGGTGGTTCTTCGGGCTCGGCGCCGTGCCGGCGATCATCGGGTTGGTCCTCCGCTTCGAGATGCCGGAATCGCCACGATGGCTGCTGCGTAAGGGCCGTTACGAGGACGCGCAGAAGGCATTCGCGAAACTGGAGATCGACGTGTCGATCGACGAGATCGAAGAGACGGCACGCGACCTGGACGAAGCCGATGAGCGTCAGGAGCGTGCGCAGCGCCGCAAGTGGTCCCCGGGAGTGAAGCGCGCGCTGGCCGTCGTCTGCGTGTTCTTCGTCTTCCAGCAGATCACCGGCATCAACGTGCCGCTGTACTACGGTCCGTCGCTGCTCGGCCAGTACTTCCAGAGCGGCCACTCGCTCGTCGACGTCACGACGGCCGGCGTCTCGGTCACGCTGATCATGACGGCCGTGAACGTCATCGCCACTTACTTCGCGTTCCGCTGGATCGACCGCATCGGCCGGCGGCGCCTGGCCATGGGCGGATTCGCGGGCATGGCGGTCTTCGCGGTGGTGGCTGCCATCGGCATCGGCCTGCTTTCCGGCGTCTCGCGCAGTGTCGTCGGCATGATCGGGCTCAGCTTCTTCATCGCCTCGTTCGCCATCGGTGTCGGTGGCACCGGCTGGCTTATCCAGGGCGAGATGTTCCCCACCGCGGTGCGCGGCCAGGCAGCGGCAATCGCGGCGTTCTTCGACTGGATAGCCAACTACGCCTTGATCGAGGTGTTCCCGGCGTGGCAGCGCAACATCGGGCTCAGCTGGGTGCTGGTCTGCTTCGCCGGACTGTGCATCCTCGCGATCGGGTTCGTCTTCCGGTATCTGCCCGAGACCAAGCAACTCTCGGTCGAGCAGATCACCGAGATCTTCGACCGGCAAGCCGCGGGCGAGCCCGAGTACGCGGGGCACGGCGCGCTCACCGGCTGACGCGCACCCAGCGAGTCGCCCGGCAAGTACATTGTCGACGGCCGGAACTACCTCGGACAGTGCTTCAACAACGTGGCCGGGAACGGGTTCGACGACGCGCCGCTGCCGCCCGGCGTGAGGAGGACAAGTTGGTCGATGACTACCGCAAGCGTCGTCGCGCAGCGCTACGGTCGGCCTATAACGCGGTGCGGTCCAGTCCCGACCAGCGGCCGGAGGCGTTGCGGAGGTTGTTCGAAGCCGAGCTGGCCCGCGGCGGCGTCACCGATCTGACGTCAGAACGAATCGACGAGATGATCGCGGTCGCCCGCGCACCTGGCCGCGCTGCGGCCCGACTGGTTTCGTTGGCGACGCAGATCGCAGGAGTGTTCATCGGCGGTATCCGGACCGCTAGCCGGCAAGCTTGGATGCGCTCGCCGGCAGACGCCGAAAGCTTCGATTGGCCCGCGGACTCGGCGAGCTACTTTGCCGCGGTGCGCCGCGGCCCCGACAGCACCCCGCTCATCGAGTTGATGCTGTCGACGTGCCAGCTCGTCGGAATTCCGGAGTTCGCGGATCTCCCGGAGCCGGTGCGTCTGCTCGAACTGTGGCTGGACCGGCTGCCAGCGGGCGAACGCGGCGGGCCGACGCCCGTGCACGTCGGCTCATCAACCCTCGGCGACATCGACGAGAACGGGCAACGGATCGTCTCGGCCATGTTCGCCAGAATGTCTGCACCGCGGCTGTCGATCGAGGGCTACCTCATCGGCGCAGACGCCGCCGCAGCCCGGGTAGTGGCCGAACTCCCCGCCGGGGTCTAGGTCGAACACCACTCCCCCAGCTCCTGCATGGCACCGGGCGCTTGCGGCCAAGCACCGGCGCCCGCGAGGCGCTGATCTCACCCGGGATGGGTGACGTGGGCCAGCAGGATCGGGCGGCATGGTGATCGCGGTCGTCGGACGTCTGGAGGCCCGACCGATGGTCCGTACAGCACCCTTGGCTGGATCGAAGCGGGTGGCGCAACGCCACCGAGCCTCCGGTATCTACGGAGCAATCGTCACGGCCGCGGTGCTGGCGGCGCTGCCGGACTCGCTGTCGACGGCGGCGATCGTCGTCGCTGTCGTGATCACGTTGGTCGTCTACTGGCTCGCCGAGCAATATGCGGAGGTGCTGGGCGAACAAGCCGAGGGCGGGCGACTGCCGACGTGGCACTCGGTGCATCGGTCGTTGGCGGCAACTTGGCCGCTGGTGAGCAGTTCGTTCCTGCCGCTGCTCGCGCTGGTGATCGCTCGCTTTGCCGGTGCCACGATGCTCGCCGCATCGAACGTGGGCCTCGTGTGTGCGGTGCTGTTGCTGATTGCGCACGCATGGGCGGCGGCGCGTGCAGCAGACCTACATCACTGGCAGTTGGCCGCGGCGACCGCGACCGCAGCCGCGCTCGGCCTGGTTCTCGTTCTGCTGAAAGACGTCGTGCTGTTGCATCTGCACTGATAGCGGACATCGGCAGCACCTGCTGCGGCATGGCGGTTGCGCGAAATCGGGCGGGCCGAGACGAGGGGATATGCGTTGCGAGGCTGTCTAGCCTCAGGCACATGCTTGTTCGCGCCCAGCGATCAAACGAGTGGCCAGAAGTCCGCAGGGTGTTGACCGACGCCTTCGCCGACGGCGGTGAGGTCGCCGCGCTCGCCAAGGCGCTGCATGCACGCGGTGACCGGCCGGTGGGCGCCTCGCTCGTTGCCGAATCCGACGGTGAACTGATCGGCTGTGTGCAGCTCTCGCGGGCCTGGATCGACGCCCGGCCGGCACTCGTCGAGGCGCTGGTGCTCAGTCCGCTCGGCGTGGCACCCGCCTACCAACGCCGTGGCGTAGGCCGGGCGCTGTGCGACGCCGCCGTCGCGCGCGGGCGCCATCTGGGAATCCCGGCCATCTTCCTGGAGGGTGATCCCGGCTACTACGGGCCTCGTGGCTGGCAACGCGCCGGCGACCGCGGGTTCACCGCGCCGTCGGTCCGGATCCCGGAACGTGCCTTTCAGGTCGTTCTGCTGCCGTCCTGGCAGACCTGGATGGTCGGCGCCGTCATCTACAACGACACCTTCTGGGACCTCGACTTCGTGGGCCTGCGCGACCCTTCATGAGCTGGATCGGCACGCGGGAGCAGCACTCCAAAGAGTTCGAAATGCGCGGGTTCGCGCTGCCGGCACGGCAGACTCGGGTCCATGGGGACGCTGCAACGACAGCACTCGCGCGCCGAGCGCACCCGCGACTACACCGCCGCGCTCGATCTGGCCCGCGGGCAGGTTGCCGCGATGGGAGCGCTTGTGCTGGCTCGCGAGGCTCGACCGACAACGGCCGGTAAGCCGCTCGAGCTCCAATTCGCCGCCACCGAGGTCGACGGCAGGGCGCTGCCCGCGGCGGTCTGGGTCGCGCTGCGGCGCGGCAGCGTCGACGCTGCGCTCGACGCGATGTGCGCGGTGTCGACGACCCACTTCCTCATCGAAGAACGCGAGGAGATCGGGGCAGGCTACCGTCTGCAGACGGTCGAGGAGACCCGACCACTGCCCGAGGTCGACCTGCTGCTGGCCCAGCTGGCCGCGATGCTCGACATTCCCGTGGACGTCCTCGCCGTCCTCGCCGACTGGGGTGGCGAAGATCCGCGGCTCGAGGCCGAGATCGACGAGCTGCTCGCCTCGCGCTTCGGCCCGGCGACCCGCGCATCCCAGCCGCCGCCCCCGCTCGCGGCGATGGCCGATGCAGCTACGGAACGCCCCCAGGAGCTCGGACGGCTGGAGATGACCGTCGCGCAAGCCGCCGCCGTGCTCCGCCTGGACCAGGATCAGGCACGCACCCTCGCCACGCTCGTCGACTGCGCCGTCGTCACCCTGACCTCCTGAACGACCGCCTGGCTGTATCACCCGCGCATGCCCGCGCTCCTTGTTGTAAGGCCGGAGGAGGTGGGCGAGTTGGGAATGAGCACCGCGCTGGGTATCAGCGCCGCGCTGCTTGCAGCCATGTCGTTCGCTGCCGGCGGTGTGCTCCAGCAACGCGCCGCCGCGCGGACCACCGATGTCGAGGCGCTGTCGGTCGGTTTCGTCGCGTCGCTGCTGCGCCAGCGCCTCTGGCTGTGCGGCGTGGCTCTTGCCATTGCCTCGTACGGCCTGCAGATGCTCGCCCTCGCGCTGCAACCGCTCACCGTCGTCCAGCCGCTGCTCGTCACCGAGGTCATCGTCGCCGTCCCGCTGTCTGCCCGGCTGGCGGGCCACCGACTGAGAGCCCGCGAGTTCGCCGGCCTGCTGCTGGTCGCCGGCGGCGTGGCCGCGACGCTGTGGGGCGCCGCACCGCACGGCCAGGCCGGCGGTCACGGCACGCCGAGCCGGTGGCTGTTCGCTGTCGTCGCGGTTCTGCTGGCCGTGGCGCTGCTCAGGTCCGCCGCACGGGGCCGGTCTGCCGTGGCGCGTGCGCGGCTCTACTCCGGCGCCGCCGCCCTGCTGTTCGCGCTCGCGGCAGCGATGCTCGTGGTCACCGTCGACGGGCTGGCCGGCTCAGGCGTCGGTGTCTTCTGCGGCCCCGCCCCTTACGGCGTGGCGGCGGCCGAAGTCGCCGGCATGGTGTTCATCCAGTCCGCCTTCCAGGCCGGCCCCCTCGCCGTCGCGATGCCCGTCGTCAACTGGGCGCAGCCGCTCGTCGCGGTGGCCCTGGGCATCGGCGTGCTCGGCGAATCGGTGCTCACCGACGCCGGTCACCTCGGCGCGCTCGCGATCGGTGCGCTCGGCGCACTGGTCGGGATCGTCGTGCTGGACGGCTCGCCGCGGGTGCGGGCGATGCACGCCGGCTGCGATCCCGCCCCGCGGCCCGCCGCGACCGAACTTGTCCGCAACGTCGGCGTCCCGGTGTGTGCCCTGGCCGCCTGAAGCGGATCACCCGAAGAAGGCCTGCGCGAACCGCCGGTACCCGGTGAGCGGATCGGCACCCGGCTCGGCGAGCAGCTGGATAGCGACATGGTCGGCGCCGGCGTCGAGGTGTTCACGCACGCGGGCCGCGGCCGTCGCCGCGGCGCCGTGGGCGACCAGCGCGTCGATGAGCGCGTCGCTGCCGCCGTCGGCGAAATCGTCGTCGCTCCAGCCGAGGCGGCGCAGGTTGGCGAGGTAGTTCCGCAGACCGAGGTAGGGCTTGGCGACGTAGGGACGGCCGATCGAACGGGCCTTTTCGGAATCGGCCTCGAGCACCACCTTCTGCTCCGGGGCGAGGAACGCCTTGCCGCCGAGCAGCTGCCTGGCCTGCCGGGTGTGCTCGGGCGTGGTCAGGTAGGGGTGCGCGCCGCCGGTGCGGTCGGCGGCCAGCCGCAGCACCTTCGGCCCGAGCGCGGCGAGCACCCTCTCGTCCATCGGGATTCCCTCGGCGTCCAACACGTCGAGGTACTCGACGAGCGCCGTGTACGGGTGCTGGTAGTCCGACGTCGCCTCGGGGTGACCGACGCCGACGCCGAGCACGAAGCGGCGCGGGAACCGCCGGGTGATCCGGTGGTGCGACGCGGCGACGGTGCGCGCCGGGTCCTTCCAGATGTTGACGATGCCGGTCGCCACGACGAGTTGCTCAGTCGCGTCGAGAAGCTCGTCGACGATCGCGAGGTCGCCGCTGGGCGACCCGCCTATCCACACGGCACCGTAGCCGAGCTGTTCCAACTGGCGGGCGAGCTCCGGACTCAGCTTCTCCGCATGTGCCCAGATGCCCAACGTTCCCGGCTGCGCGCGCACGCCGTCCCCTCTCGTCATCGACTCGATCCGCTGCGTGATCCTCTCGAGCCAACCCGCGGACCCGCGCACCGATTCCTGCCGACGGTAGTGGCGCCGTCCGGCACGATCGCGAAATAGTCGACGTGTGCACCCCGAGAGCTATCTGCCGGCGGCGAGCGCCGAGTGCCCGACGTTCGTCGACGACAGCGAGTGGTTGCCGCTCGTCGACGGCGAGCGGTACTTCGCCGAACTCGACGTCGCGCTCAAGGACCTCGGCCGCGGTGACTCGGTCCTGATCGCCGGGCTCGAACTCGACACCGATCTCGACCTGTGTGGTCGCCGCGCCGGCGACCCTGGTTACCAGCCGCTGGGCGACCGGCTGCTGCGCGCTGCCGCGACCGGTGCGCGGGTCCGCGTGCTGTTGGCCGGCAAGGTGTCCGCGCAACGCGTTCCGGTGCCCGCCCTCAAAGGGTTCCGGGACAACGTGACGACGGCGCATCGGCTGCAGTCGCTGCGCCCGGACGGGTGGCCCGCCGACGCCGCGCCGCCGCTGCAGGGGCGCGTACTCGTCGACTGGTCGGGACGGATGCTGGGTTCGCACCACCAGAAGGTGGCCGTCGTCGACCGTGGTGGAGAGCTGACGGCGTTCGTCGGCGGTATCGATCTGGTCGCCAACCGGTGGGATGCGGTTCCGCACGACCGGTTGCGACTGCGCGGACGGCGCTGGGGCTGGCACGACGCCGCGGTGCGCCTGCGCGGGCCGGCCGCCACGCAGGTGCACCGTGCGCTGACGCAGCGCTGGCGGGAGGCGTCCACCCTGCCGTCGCGGCGCTACCTCGACCGGTCGGGGCATCTCGTCCCGATGAACCCGCACCCGGCGGCGCCGGCGCTGCCGCCGCCCGCCGAGCAACTCCCCGCCGGCCGGCCGGGTACTGCCGTGCGCGTGCTGCGGTCGATGGGCCCGCGCAAGATCGACTCGCCGTTCCCGTGGCGGCGCGCGGCGTGGGACCACCTTCCCGCCGGTGGCTACCAGGAGATCCACGAGACGCTCACCTGCGCGCTGCGGGCGGCGCGCAGCTACGTCTACATCGAGGACCAGTACCTGGGTGAGGAGACCGGCGGTGACCGCCGCTTCGAGCTCTACACGGACCTGCGCGACGCCGCGGCGCGAGGGGTCAAGGTCATCCTTGTCGGCTCCGGCACCCGCGACCCCGACGATCCGGGTTTCCGGCCGGTGCCCATCAACCGGGTCGTCAACGCCGACCTGCGGCACAAGATCCTCGACCGGCTCGACGAACCGGCCCGCGCGCGCGTCGTCGTCTACCGGATCTGGCGCGCCACCGTGCACAGCAAGCTGGTGCTCATCGACGACCGGTTCGCCTGCATCGGCTCGGCGAACATGTTCAGCCGGTCCATGGCCGGCGTCGACTGCGAGCTCGCGACCGCGGTGGTGTCGGACTCGACGCTGGTGCGTGACCTTCGGGTGCAGGTGTGGGCGGAGCACCTGCGGGTGCCGCTGACCGGCGAGCTGCGGGCCGCGCTCGAGGACCCCGACCGGGCGCTCGGCATGTGGCGCGCCGATTGGGCTCCACCCGGACGGGCGGTGTCCCGGCCATCGGCTTCGGCGCTGCGCGAAGCGCGTGAGTCGTGGCTGCCCGGCCGGGCGCGGCGCCGCTGACCCGGCCTCAGCCCGACGCGGTGACGTCCAGCAGCAACATCGTCTCGGGACGGCGGCGCGGGATCCACACGCCCTCGGCGCGCAGCACGGCGCCGCTCACCGCACGTCCTCCCGTGGGGCCCGCGGGGTCGACCGGCGACGCCTGCGAGACCTTGCCGGTGTCGACCGGGCCGACCCAGCTCAGGTCGTACCGGACGTCGTCGCTCAAATGCGGGATCCGCATGCGCACACCGCGGTTGGATTCCGACTCGTCCAGCTGGACGTGCGCCATGAGTGCCGACCGGCCGTCCTTGGCCACCACGCCGTGCAGCCACACGGCCGGATCACTCGATTCCGGGCGGACGACCCGGCCGCCGTGCAGCAGCGGTCGGAACCGCTCGTAACGTGCGATCCACGCGGCGAGCGCGTCGAGTTCGTCGTCGTCGACCTTCGTGAGGTCGAGTTCGAGCCCGAACGAGCCGAACAGCGCGGTGCCCGCGCGGAAGTCGAGCGGCAGCGTGCGGCCCGTCTGGTGCGAGGTCCGCGCCGAGACGTGCGCGCCGAGGTACTCCGGGGCGACGAGCTGGCCGGTCCAGCGCTGAATGGCCTGGCGGGACAGCGCATCGGTCATGTCCGACGTCCACACCCGCTGTACCCGCTCCAGCACGCCCAGGTCGATGCGGCCGCCGCCGGAGGCGCAGGACTCCCACTCGACGTTCGGGTGGCGGCGGCGCAGCTCGTCGAGCAGGTCGTAGTGCGCCTGCGCCTGGCGGTGCACGGCCGGGACCCCGCACCGCGAGCTGCCCGCGTCGAGCAGGTCGCGGTTGTGATCCCACTTGACGTAGTCGATCGGGTACTCGTCCAGCAGCGCGTCGATGCGCCCGAGCAGGTAGTCGAAGACGTCCGGGTTGCCGAGATCGAGCACGAGCTGGTTGCGGGCCAAGGAGGGCAGCCGCTCGCCGGCGTGCAGCACCCAGTCGGGACGCGCCTGGAACAGCTCGGAATCCGGGTTGACCATCTCGGGCTCGAACCACAGCCCGAACTGCAGGCCCAACCCGCGGACGTGGTCGACGAGTGGGTGCAGGCCCTTCGGCCACACCTGTTCGTCGACCCACCAGTCGCCCAGGCCCGCGTCGTCACTGCGCCGGCCGGCGAACCAGCCGTCGTCGAGGACGAAACGCTGCACGCCGATGCGCGCCGCCCGGTCGGCGAGCTCGGTCAGCCGATCCAGGTCGTGGTCGAAATAGACGGCCTCCCACACGTTGATCAGCACGGGCTGCTGGCCTGGATGCGCCCGCAGCGAGCGTTGCCACTCGTGCAACGGCGCGGCGACCGAGTCGAGACCGGCATCGCCCGCGACGACGTACACCCACGGCGTCGTGTACTCCTCGCCGGTCGTGAGCACCACTTCGCCGGGAAGCAGCAACTCGCCGCCGCCCACGGTCGCCGCGCCTGCGGGATCCCGCTCGACCCACATCGAGCTGTTGCCGCTCCAGCCGACGTGCACCGCCACCAGCTCGCCGGAGCCGAAGCCGAAGCCCGGGGTGCCGGCGATCAGCATGGTCGCCGCCTCGAGCCCGGTGCGTCCGCGGCGGCTTTCTCGCAGCCACAGGCCGTCGCGGATCCCGGATCGCTGCGGCGAGCGCTCCCGCTCGTGGCGGCCGCTGAAATCGAGCAGCTCGGTGGCCCGCTCGGGCAGCGGCACCGCGACGTCCAGGCCGTCGACCACGAACGGCGCGTCGCCGGTGTTGGTGAGCGTGTGCCGGATCCGCAGCGCGCCGCCGGTCAACGCTTCGACGTCCGTGCGCAACGCGAGTCGGGCGACCCGGTCGGCGGCGGCGATGGAGCAGCGGGAGCCGTCGCCCGTCACCGACTGGAGCTCGAACGCGGTCGACCAGTCGTGGCCGGCCTCGGTGTCCCCGGCGGTGTTCGCGGCGGCCAGTCGGTGGCCGCGCAACCCGGGACGCCGGAACGTGCCGCGGGAGTGCTCGGGCAGCAGGGCCGCCGCGGCGCTCGGCGCGGCCACGGCCGCGAGGTCGGCGGCCGGATCGCCGGCCGGCACCGCATCACTGCCGCCCGGCGCGGCAGGCAGCAGCCCCAGCCAGCCGACCAGCGGCAGCCGGTCCCCGTCGGGCACGAGCAGCAGGGCGGTGCGCCCACCCTCGGCCGGGCCCGACGGGAACAGCAGCGGCAGGTCCCTCGGCGAACTCACCGGCGAGTCAGCCCAGCCGCTCCCCAGTGACCGGATGGAACACGTGCTCCTCGGCGGCGTGCACCGCGACGGTGAGCTGGTCACCGATGCGCGGCGGTACGCGTCCGTCGAAGCGGACGATGAAGTGCTTCTCGTCGGGCTCGTCGCCGGGGATGCAGCCGTAGACGTAGGCGTCCGCGCCGAGCTCCTCCACCAGCTTGACCTCGACCTTGAGGCCGGTGATGTCGTCGCCGACCGCGCTCTCGCCGGTGCGCAGCGACTCCGGCCGGATGCCGAGCGTGATCTCGTTGAGCGCGTCGGCCGCGACCGCCTGCGCGACGTCCGGCTGAAGCGGCACCTCGACGTTGCCCAGCCGCGCGCGGCCGTCCACCACCGGGACAGTGCGCAGGTTCATGGCCGGCGAGCCGATGAAGCCGGCGACGAACACGTTCGCGGGCCGCTCGTAGAGGTTGCGCGGGGTGTCCACCTGCTGCAGGAAGCCGCCCTCCTTGAGGATCGCCACGCGGTGGCCCATCGTCATCGCTTCCACCTGGTCGTGGGTGACGTAGAGGGTCGTCGTGCCGAGCCGGGCCTGCAGCGAGGCGATGTTCGAGCGGGTCTCGACCCGCAGCTTGGCGTCGAGGTTCGACAGCGGCTCGTCCATCAGGAAGACGCTGGGCGAGCGGACGATGGCCCGGCCCATCGCCACCCGCTGGCGCTGGTCGCCGGACAGCGCCTTCGGCTTGCGGTCGAGGTAGTCCTCGAGGTTGAGCAGCTTCGCGGCCTCGAGCACCTTCGTCGAGCGCTCGGCCTTCGACACGCCCGCGAGCTTGAGGGCGAACCCCATGTTCTCGGCGACGGTCATGTGCGGGTACAGCGCGTAGGACTGGAAGACCATCGCGATGTCGCGCTCCTTGGGCGCCTTGCGCGACACGTCCTGACCGTCGATGCGAATCTCACCGCTGGTGACGTCCTCGAGCCCGGCGAGCATGCGCAGCGCCGTCGACTTGCCCGACCCGGACGGGCCGACGAGCACCATGAACTCGCCGTCCTCGATGTCGAGATCCATCTCGTTCACCGCGGGCGTGGTGCTGCCGGGATAAATGCACGTCGCCTTGACGTAGCTGACTTCGGCCATTTGCCATCTCCTCGACCGGTGCAGATGGGCCGCGCCGGTTACGGAGTTGCGGGCTAGCCGTGGCAAGTGGCTACCGGAATCTCTCACGGCATTCCGGGTCGGGTCGGTCGTCTGCTCCACCAGTCATCGAAAAGCAGCGACCCGATTCCGGCATAGCGGGCCTGACCGGCCCATCGAACACGTACCGACCGAGAAACGTCAACAGGGGCGCCCGATCTACAGTGACGCGATGCGGTTTCTGTTCGGTCCGCCCGCCCAGCAGGCGACCGGGCTGCTCAGTCTGCCGTGGAGCGAGCCGCTCGAGAGCTGGACGGATGACCGGCTGGTGGACGTGCGGCAGCGCGGGCTGCACCGCCATGTCGTCCGGTTCGTCTCCGAGGCCGGCGACGTCTACGTGCTCAAGGAACTGCCCGAGCACCTCGCCCGCCGCGAGTACCGCCTGCTCCGCCGGCTCCAGCAGCTCGGCATTCCTGCCGTCGAGGTACTCGGTACCGCCATCGACCGGCCCGGCGAGCAGGACGCGATCCTCGTCACCCGCTTCCTCGACTTCTCCAGCACCTACCGCAGCCTGTTCGCCAGTCCCCGCGGGGCGGTGCCGACCGATCCGCTGCTCGACGCGATGGTCGAGCTGCTCGCCCGGCTGCACCTGGCCGGCTTCGTCTGGGGCGACTGCTCGCTGTCGAACACGCTGTTCCGCTTCGACGCCGGCGATCTCGCCGCCTACCTGGTGGACGCCGAGACCGCCGAGCTGCAACCCACGCTGTCCGACCGGATGCGCGAGTACGACCTGGAGCTCGCCTACGAGCGCATCGCCGGCGAGCTGCTGGACCTGCAGGCCGGCGAGCTGCTGCCCGCGCACGTCGACCCCGTCGAGACCGCGGACGAGGTCGTGCGCCGGTATCACGCGCTGTGGGCGGAGCTCACCCGCGAGGACGTGCTCAGCGTCGAGGAGCAGCGGTACAAGATCGCTGACCGGTTGCGCCGGCTCAACGAGCTCGGCTTCGACGTGGACGAGGTCGAGCTGGTCGCGGTCGAGGGCGGCAACCTGCTCAAGCTGCGCACCCGGGTCGCGGAGCCCGGGCACTACCGGCGGCTGCTCGCCACTCGGACCGGGTTGAGCGTGCAGGAGAACCAGGCGCGGCGGCTGCTCAACGACATCGCCGCATTCCGCGGCTGGCTGGAGCAGACCAGCGGCCGTCCCGTACCGGAGCCCGTCGCCGCGAACCGGTGGCTGACCGAGGTCTACGACCCGGTGGTCTCGGCCATCCCCGCCGAGCTGCGCAGGAAGCTCGACGAGGCCGAGGTGTTCCACGAGGTGCTCGAGCACCGCTGGTTCCTGTCCGAGCGCGCCGGGCGCGACGTGGGCACCACCGCTGCCGTCCGCGACTACTTCGCCCGGGTGTTGCCCGCGGTGCCCGACGAGCTGACCCAGACGACCGACTCGCTGCCCGCCCCCGACTGATCGCGGACCGCGCCGCCCGGCCGCGCCGCGAACTGCCTACCACGGACGACGCGGAGTCGACCTTCCTGCAGCGGACGCGCCATGACCGCATGGGCGCAGGAAGATCCGCTACCAGCGGCCCACGCGGAGTTGACCTTCCTGCACCGGAGGCGCCATGACCGCACCGGCGCAGGAAGATCCACTACCACGGCCCACACCGAGTTGACCTTCCTGCAGCGGCGGGACGCCAATGAAAGCGCTTGCACGAAAGGTGTATGCTTGCCGATAGGCAACTAATTCGGAAGGCGTTGAGCACCACGTACGACGACGACATCAACCGCCTGCGTATCGCGCTGGGCCGCATCTCGCGCATGATCGACCGGCAGGTGGCCGGCGACGGCATGACCCGCACCGAACTGTCGGTACTCGGCACCGTCGCGCGGGCGAAGTCGCTCGGCATGAGCGAGGTCGCCGACGTCGAGGGCCTGAACCCGACGATGCTCTCGCGCATCGTCGGCAAGCTCGAGACCCGTGGATTGGTACGCCGGGCACAAGGCGAGGACGACCGGCGCGCCGTCGTCGTCGAGGTCACCGCAGAGGGCGCGCGGCTGCACACCCGCCTACGCAAGCAGCGGACCAAGCTGCTCGGCGAGCGGCTCGAAGGCCTGCCCCGCGACCAGTTCCGGGCGCTGCTGGCCGCCGTCCCCGCCTTGGAGACGCTCGCCGAGGCGATGAAGCCGGTCGAGCGCGAGCGGGTCGGGGCGGCCCGGTGACGTCAGCAGCAGAATTCAGCCGGCAGACCTTCGCCTCCCTTCGCAACACCAACTTCCGCCGCTACTTCGGCGGCCAGGCGGTCTCGCTGATCGGCACCTGGATGCAGTCGGTGGCGCAATCGTGGCTGGTGCTGCAACTGACCGGATCCGGCGCCGCCCTCGGTGTCGTCGTTGCGCTGCAGACGCTGCCCGTGCTGCTGCTGGGCCCGTACGGGGGCGTGGTCGCCGACCGCGTCGACAAGCGGAAGCTGATGATCGCGTTGCAGTCGATGATGGGCGTGCTGGCGCTCGCCCTCGGGCTGCTGACGGTCACCGGCGTGGTCCAACTGTGGCACGTCTACCTGCTCGCGTTCCTGCTCGGGCTGAACAACACCTTCGAGAACCCCGCGCGGCAGTCGTTCGTGCTCGAGATGGTCGGCCCCGAGCACCTGCGCAACGCGGTGAGCCTCAACTCGGTGCTGGTGAACGCCGCCCGGGCGATCGGGCCCGCGTTCGCCGGCGTAATCATCGCCCTCGGCGGAACCGGCCTGTGCTTCCTGATCAACGCCGCGAGCTTCGTGGCCGTGGTGAGCTCGCTCGTCCGGCTCGACACGTCACGGCTGCTCACCACTCCCCCGGCGCCGCGCGCCAAGCGGCAGGTGCGCGAGGGCTTGCGCTACGTCGCGCGCACGCCCGAACTCGCCGGGCCGCTGCTGATGATGGCGCTGGTCGGCTGCCTTGCCTACGAGTTCTCCGTCGTGCTGCCGGTGCTGGCGTCGCAGACCTTCCGCGGCAACGCCACCGCGTACGGGTTCATGACCGCCGCGATGGGCGCGGGCGCTGTTGTCGGCGGCCTGTATGTCGCGGCCCGGGGCAGCACCGGGCTGCGAGCGCTCACCGGCGCCTGCCTGGCGTTCGGCATCGTCATCGCGCTCGCGGCCGCGGCCCCGACGTTGTGGGTCGAGCTGATCGCGCTCGCGCTGGTCGGCGGCGCCAGCGTGGGCTTCCTCGCCAAGGGCAACAGCACGTTGCAGCTGACCGCCGCGCCGCACGTGCGCGGCCGGGTGATGTCGCTCTGGGCGGTGGCCTTCCTCGGCTCGACGCCGATCGGGGGGCCGATCGCAGGGTTCGTCACCGACCAGTTCGGCGCGCGGGCCGGTCTCGTGCTGGGCGCGTCCGCCTGCCTTTTCGCCGCAGCCATGGGCACGCTGGTGCTCCGGCGTGCCCAGCGGCGCGCGGACGCGACTGCGGGCTCGCCCGCCGTGGTAGTCCCCGAAGCTCGCGCGGATCGCACCAGGCCGGCCGAGCGGGTGCTCCGGTCGTGCACGTCGTCCGCCCCGAGCCCGACGGGCGAGTCGGCACAAGGCCGCAGCTGCGCACGCGCAGCCGAACGGGACGACGGGGTCAATCCCCCACCGGACGCAGCGTCGCGGCCCGCCGCCGCGCTACCGTGAGCATGCGCTGAACGGGGCAGCCCCGCCCGTCCGGGCCGGGATAGCCCTCCGTCCGCAGGGGGTATCAAGCTCTTTCGTGACGAGTCAACCTGATGCGGCGCCCGGCGGTTCGGAGCCGGGCCGGCGCGAGAAGTCGCCGGGCACAATCGCCGTCGAGGAGCTGGCCGACCGGCACGGGTATCGCGGGGCCGAAGCCGCCGCCGCCCCGGCCGACCCAGCCCGCCAGGAGACGTCGTCCACGCCGTCCGCCGGCCCCGCTCCCCACAAGTGGTGGACGCTCGTCGCGGTCTGCCTCGGCACGTTCATGCTGTTGCTGGACGTCACGATCGTCAATGTCGCGCTGCCGGACATCCAGAAGGCGCTCGGCTCGAGCTTCTCCGGCCTGCAGTGGGTGGTGGACGCCTACGCGCTGACGCTCGCCGCGCTGCTGCTGACCGCCGGCAGCCTCGCCGACATGTTCGGCCGGCGGCTGCTCTACATCATCGGGCTGTCGATGTTCACGCTTGCGTCGCTGCTGTGCGGCGTGGCTCAGGACACCTTGTTCATCCAGCTGTCGCGGGGGCTGCAGGGCATCGGCGGCGCGATCATGTTCTCGGTGTCGCTCGCCCTGCTCGCCGACGCGTTCCGGGGCAAGGACCGCGGGGTGGCGTTCGGCATCTGGGGCGCCATCACCGGCCTGGCGGTCGCCATCGGCCCCCTGCTCGGCGGCGCGCTCACCTCGGGACTTTCCTGGCGGTGGATCTTCTTCGTCAACCTGCCGATCGGCGTGCTGGCGATCGTCCTGTGCGTGCTGCGCGTCTCGGAGTCGAAGGCAGCGCACGCGCGTCGGCCGGACTGGGCAGGCTTCGCGTTGTTCACCCTGGCGCTCGCCAGCCTGGTGTACGGCCTCATCGAGAGCAACCAGCGCTCGTTCTCCGACGGCGTCGTCGTGGGCGCATTGGCGGCGGCGGGCGTACTGCTGGTGCTGTTCCTGGTCGTCGAGTTCCGCATCGCGTCGCCGATGTTCGACCTGTCGCTGTTCCGCAAGCCGACCTTCACCGGCGGATCGGTTGCCGCCTTCGGCCTCAGCGCGTCGATCTTCGCGTTGATCCTCTATCTGGTCCTGTATTTGCAGGACGTGCTCGGCTACAGCGCGCTCGGCACGGGCGTGCGACTGCTCGTCCTCTCGGGCGGCATCCTCATGGTGTCCTCGATCGCCGGTCGCCTGACCGCGCACGTGCCGACGCGGCTGTTGATCGGGCCGGGCCTCGTGCTTGTTGGCGTCGGACTCCTACTGATGCGCGGCCTGGACGCCGGCTCCGACTGGACGCACCTGATCGCCGGGCTCGCCGTCTCCGGCGCCGGCGTCGGCATGATCAACCCGCCGTTGGCCTCGACCGCGATCGGAGTGGTCAAGCCGCAGCAGGCCGGCATGGCGTCCGGGATCAACTCCACCTTCCGCCAGGTCGGCATCGCCACCGGCATCGCGCTGCTCGGCACCCTGTTCTCCAATGCGGTCACGCAGCGCGTGCTGTCCGGGACGGCACACTCGCCGCAACTGTCCGGCAAGGGCGCGCAGATCGCCACAGCGGTGCAGTCCGGATCCATCGGCCAACTGCTGCACCGGCTCCCGCCTGGAGCTCGAGGCGAGGTCGAGCACATCACCCGCTCGGCGTTCACCGACGGGCTCAACCGCATCATGCTGGTCGCGGCGATCATCGCGCTCGTATCTGCCGTGATCGCGTTCGGAACCATCCGCCGCAAGGACTTCGCGGCCCAGGAGGGCTGACCGGCGCCTGGGCTCAGCTGTGTCGCACGGTGCCGGAGCTGACAAGGACGATCACACCGAGCACGATCAGGGCCATGCCGCCGACGGCATGCCAGTTGAGCCGCTCGCCGAACAGCGCCACCCCCGCCAGCGTCACCGCCGCGGTGCCGACCGCCGACCAGATCGCATAGACCACGCCGACGTTGAGCTGGCGCAGCGAGATCGCCATGCAGGCGAACGACACGGCATAGGCGACGGCGATGAGCGTGATGCCCCACCAGGTCGGTGACGCGGCGATCTGGCGCAGCCCGAGAGTGCCGAACAGCTCGGCGACGATCGCTGCGGCCAGCAACGCCCACGCCACCACGTCCGCCCCCTCGGGTCCACCGCCTACACCCGTTCGGCGCGAGACACTACGCGCCGCCCCCGGCCGGCCCCCGCATGTAGGGCGAAACCGCCCATCTTGACACGGTATGTTCGCCGCGCGAACAATCATGGATCTCCGTCCCCGCCCCCGAGGAGACTCCGTGTCCGTTTCCCGCCCCCGCCGCACCTCGAAGCTGGCACTCGGCGCCGCCGCACTGGCGGCCCTCGGCCTGACGAGCCCCGCAGCCCAGGCCGCGGCCGCCGCGCCGCCGTCCGGTTCGGCGCCCGGCGCTCCCGGCACGCTGTCGCACTTCGACCTGGCTCGCAAGGACTGCGTGGGCACCGCCCGCAACGACACGTCCAAGGTGTGGTTCACGGTCGCAGACGGAGTGCTCTCCGACGTCTATGAACCCACGATCGACAACACGAACGTCCAATCGCTGCAGTACGTCGTCACCGACGGAAGCACGTTCACCGACCTGCAGGAGCGCGACACCAGCTACACGGTGCGCTCGAGCGCGAACGGCATGGAGTGCACGGTCACCTCGACCAGCGCGCAGCACGGCTACCAGCTGGTGACGAGCTACATCGCCGACCCGGCAAGGGATTCGGTGCTCATGCACACGACGCTCCGCGAGTTGGGAGGCGGCCCCGGGCGCGGCCACGCCCCGCACCTCGCCGTGTACGCCCGGCTGGACGCGCACGTGAACGGCAACGGTGGCGGCGGCAGCGCGAACGGCGGGGCGGACGACGGGGTCGTCGACGCCACCGGCATCCCCGTCGTGGGCGACCCGAACACGACCAGCCAGGCGACCAACCGCGACTACGCGGTGCCCACCTTCATGGCGCTCGACGCGCGGTCGCTGCGCGCGGCCTCCGTCGGCTACGCCGGCACGGTCTCCGACGGGCTCACCGAACTCGACTCCACCCGCACCCTGACCCCGACCTACACGCAGGCGCCGGACGGTCACATCGTCGCCACGGCCGACGTCACCCCGCGCGGACGCTCCGGCGACATCACCCTCGCGCTCGGCTTCGGGCGCACGCAGCAGCAGGCCGTCGACACCGCGGAGGGCTCGCTGCGGGGCGCCTTCCGGAGCTCCGAGCGGGCCTACCAGAAGGGCTGGGCGCGCTACGACGCGAGCCTGCGCAGGCCGTTCGCCGGCTCGCACGGCGCCGGCAGCCCCGCGCTCGACCGCGCCTACTACCTCAGCGCGAACGTGCTCAAGGCGAGCGAGGACAAGACCTTCCCCGGCGCCCTCGTGGCCTCGCTGGCCAGCCCGTGGGGGCAGGCAGTCAGCGCCGGTGACCTGCCGGGCGGCAAGCCCGTGTACTTCGGCTCCTACCGCGAGGTGTTCGCCCGCGACCTCTACGAGACGGCCACCGGGCTCATCGCCGACGGCGACCTCGCCACCGCCCGCGCCGCGACGCGGTTCCTGTTCGACCGGCAGCAGCAGCCCAACGGCGAGATGCCGCGCAACTCGCTGCTCAACGGCAAGGTCGCTCCGGACACCGGCGGCGACCAGCTCGACGAGACCGCCTACCCGATCCTGATGGCCTACCTGACCGGGCTCGACGGCGACGCCCAGCTCTACCGGCAGCACATCGTCCCGGCCGCGGACTTCCTCGTCGCGCACGGCCCGTCCTACGGCGTCGAACGGTGGGAAGAGCAGTCGGGCTACTCCCCGTCGACGATCGCCGCGGAGATCGCCGGGCTCACCGCCGCCGCGACGATCGCGCACCGGCAGGGCGACGATGCGCACGCCCGGCTGTACCAGGCAGTCGCCGACCAGTTCCAGCGCAAGGTCAAGGACTGGACGGTGACGAGCGACGGCCCGCTGAGTTCGCAGCCGTACTTCCTGCGGCTGACCAAGAACGGCGATCCGAACTCCGCGTACGACTACAACCTGGGCAACGGCTCCATCACCGTCGACCAGAAGTCGGTCGTCGACGGCGGCTTCCAGGACCTCGTCCGGCTCGGTGAGCTGCCCGCGAACGACCCGGACGTCGTCAACTCGCTGAAGGTGCTGGACGCCACGATCGCCGCCGGCACGCCGGCCGGCACCGGCTACTACCGCTACGGCACCGCCGCCCCGGGCAGCGAGGACGGCTACGGCGACTGCTGGACGCCCGACTCGACGAGCTGCCCGAACGACGGCCAGCCGTGGCCGACGTCGGACACCGGCAGCGGACACCTCTGGCCGGTGCTGTCCGGCGAGCGCGCCGAGACCGCCTTGGCGCAGGGCGACACGTCACTCGCCGACGCCCAGCTGGGCTTCATGCTGCACTCGGCCTCCGGCGAAGGGCTCGTGCCCGAGCAGGTCTGGGAGGACCCGAACCTGCCGGCCGACCCGTACGGCAGCGACCCGACCACCGCGTCCATCGGCTTCGTCGACGGGCAGGCCGCCGGCTCGGCGGCCCCGCTGAGCTGGGCGCAGGCGCAGGAGGTCCGGCTGATCACCGACCTCGGCGCGGGACGGATCACCGACCGTCCGGACATCACGACCCAGCGGTACGTGGCCAACCCGCCGCCCGCGGCCGTCGACATCTCGATCGACTCGCCCACCGCGAACCAGACGGTCGAGGGCAACACCACGGTCTCCGGCACCACCGCGCCCGGCGCGCAGGTGGACGTGAGTTCGGTGGGCACCGACGAGGCGTCGTCGGCCATCGCGTCGACGACAGCCGACGGCTCGGGCCAGTGGTCGGTGTCGGTACCGACCGCGTTCGGGACGGACGTGCTCACGGCCACGGCGACGACCCCGAACGGCACCGGCTACGCGCAGGTGACCGTCGTCGGCGACCTGGTCGGCGGCACAACGGTGCTCGACACCACCGACCCGACGGGCGACGACCACGGCCCGGGCACCTACCAGTACCCGAACGCCGACGCCTTCCACGACGGCGCCTTCGACATCACCCGGTTCCAGGTGCTGACCAAGAACGGCACCGTGTACCTGCGCACGACCCTGCGCAACCTCGACCCCACATTCGGCGACGCCATGGGGGCGCAACTGCTCGACATCTACGTGCACGACCCGAACGCCGTTGCGACGTCGACCGCGCCGTCGTTCGCGAGCCGCAACTACTCCATCGCGCCGGGCGACGCCTGGAGCGAGCGGCTCAGGGTACAGGGCTTCGCAGGGCCGCAGTGGGTCGACGCGAACGGAAACCCGGTTGGCTCGATCCAGGCCGTGGTCGCCTCGGCGGCCGCGCGCACGATCACGATCGCCGTGCCCGAGGCACAGTTCGGCACGCCGGCCGCCAACTGGTCGTTCACGCTCGCGCTGACCGGGCAGGACGGTTACGGCACCGACGGGGCGCGCAACTTCACCTCGACGCCCACCGACTGGACGTTCGGGGTCTGCGCGGGCGGAGACCCGTCGCCGATCTGCGCGCTCGACCCGAACGGGGTGCCGAAGGTGATGGACACCATCACCCCGCCCGGCGTCACGCAGTCCGACGAACTCGACCCGACGAAGGGCACCGTGCAGTTACACGGCGTCCCGGTGCCCTGAGGGGTTGGCAGCGCCGGGTCAGGCGCTGCGGCGCACGAACTTGTTGAACCGGCTCTGCGAACCGTCGCTGGTCTGCTCCTGATAGACGAACGCGAGCCCGCGCTCGTCGAAGGTGCGGAAGAACGGTTCCCACTCGACGTCGTCCAGCGAGCCTGCGTCGTCGCGGAAGTCGATGCGCAGGATGCCCGACTGGTCAGCGTCCTCGGTGCTCTCGACGACCGCGGGACAGCCGCCGCGCGCCTCGGCCCACGCCCGGATCACGTCGTGCTCGGTGGTGGTGTAGCTCGCGGCGGTCGTCTCCGACTTGGTGTTGCGCTCGACGGCGCCGGTGGCGTCGGCCTGCTGGGCCGCGGCCGAGCCACTGCCGTCAGCGGGTGTGTCTGCCATGAGGTTCTCCCTTGCGCTCGGTGTCTTTCGCTCGGTGTCTTCCGCCAGCCGGGTACCCAGCGGTTCCCGGCGTTACCCACGCGCCCCCGGCGCTGCGGGCTCCGGCCCCGAGGCGTTAGCGTCAGCGCGAGGCCGGAGAGGCTGAACGGGCCAGGCGGGCGGGGCGTGCCGGACGCCTGCGGATGAAGGAGAGTGCGTAGTGGGCATTGCGACGATCAACCCGGCGACCGGCGAGACGGTCAAGACGTTCGACTCGCTGAGCGACGCGGAGCTCGAGGACAAACTCGAGCGGGCTTCGAAGGCATTCGGCTCCTATCGCCTGACGGCTGCCGAGGACCGGGTCCGGTGGCTGAGCGCAGCAGCGGACATCCTCGACAAGGAGAACGCGCAGATCGGCGAGTTGATGACGCTCGAGATGGGCAAGACCTTCGCGGCGGCCAAGGCGGAGGCGGCCAAGTGCGGCAAGGCGCTGCGGTTCTTCGCCCAGAACGGCCCGGCGCTGTTGGAGCCCTCGCCGGCCGAGGCGGGCGCGGTGGGTGCGGAGAACGCCTACGTCGCCTACCAGCCGATCGGCGTCGTGCTGGCGATCATGCCGTGGAACTTCCCGCTGTGGCAGGCGATGCGCTTCGCCGCCCCGGCGTTGATGGCCGGCAACGTCGGCCTGCTCAAGCACGCGAGCAACGTGCCGCAGACCGCGCTCTACATGGAGGACCTGTTCCGCCGCGCCGGCTTCCCCGACGGCGTGTTCCAGACCCTGCTCATCGGCTCTTCCGACGTCGAGAAGGTGCTGCGCGACGGACGCGTCGCCGCGGCGACGCTCACCGGCAGCAACGCCGCCGGCCAGGCCGTCGCCGCGGTGGCCGGCGACGTGCTCAAGAAGACGGTCATGGAGCTCGGCGGCAGCGACCCGTTCGTGGTGATGCCCTCGGCGGATCTGGACAAGGCCGCCGAAGTCGCCACCACCGCGCGCTGCCAGAACAACGGGCAGAGCTGCATCGCCGCGAAGCGGTTCATCGTGCACGAGGACGTCGCCGACGAGTTCGAGCGCATCTTCGCCGGGAAGCTCGCCGCGCTGCCGGTCGGCGATCCGATGGACGACGCCACGAAGGTCGGTCCGCTCGCGACCGAGTCCGGGCGGAGCGACGTCGAGGAGCTGGTCAAAGACGCCGTCGACAAGGGCGCGCGCGTGGTCACCGGCGGGCAGCGTCCCGACCGGCCCGGCTGGTTCTACCCGCCGACGCTCGTCGCCGACATCACTCCCGAGATGCGCATGCACCGCGAAGAGGTGTTCGGGCCGGTCGCCTCGCTGTACCGGGTGCCCGATCTCGATGCCGCCGTCGCGCTGGCGAACGACACGCCGTTCGGGCTGGGCTCGAACATCTGGACCGACGTCCCCGAGGAGCAGGAGCGGTTCATCCGCGACGTCGAGGCCGGCATGGTGTTCGTCAACGGGATGACCACCAGCTACCCGGAGCTGCCGTTCGGCGGGGTGAAGGAGAGCGGGTACGGCCGCGAGCTGACCGAGCTCGGCATGCGCGAGTTCATGAACATCAAGACCGTGTGGGTGGGCGCCAACTCCGGGTCGCAACAGAGCCCGGGCACCGAGTCCGCCAACGAGTGAGCGATCCGGGCGCCGGTAGCCGTGACGTGCGGCCGCCGGCGCCCGGCGCACGCGTCACCAGCGGGACAGCGTGTTCCGGTTCGACCAGCTGTTGCGCGTGCCGCCCGCGATTGCGACCAGCGCTGCGGCCACGCCGATCTCGAGCAGGATCGTCAGGAACCGCCCGGTGTGCAGCACGTGGAACCCCAGGAACCCGCCCACGAGCGAGCCGATCCAGCCGATGAGGATGGTGGCGAGGATGCCGATGTCCTGGCGCCCCGGAATGACGAGGCGGGCCAGGCCGCCGATGATCAGTCCGACCACGCCGATGCTGATGAGCGTCCACAGCGCGAGGCCGATGAGCGGCAGCACGATGAGCAGGACGACCAGCACGGCGAGCAGCACGAGAAGCATGTCCTCGACGGTAGCTGGGTAGGCCAATGTCATGTTGCCGTTCATCCTGTTCCTGGCCGTCGTCATGATCGCTCTGGGCGTGATCGGCACGACGGTCAGCGGTATGTTCTTCCTCACCGTCGTCGCGGCTGTGTGCCTCGGCCTGACCGTCGTCCTCGGCGCCTGGACGCTGACCCGGCGACGCGACAACGTCTGACCCGCCACGCCGCGCGGTGCATCACAGGAGTGGGGCCCGTTCCGTCCAGCCGCTGGAGAGCCGGATCCGGCCGGCGAACCCGCCGGGCCTGCCCGGATACAGGTAGAGGGTCCCGGTGGCCGAGTCGACGGCCATCAGGTCGGGGTGGCCGTCGCGGTCGAAGTCGCCCACCCCGGTGAGGCCGCGCCGGGCCGACCAGCCGGTGCCCAGGCTGACGCGCGCCCGGAAGCCGACGCCGCGGCCCGGGTAGAGGAACAGCGTGCCGGTCGCAGTCTGCCGGGCCACCACGTCGGGGTGGCCGTCCCCGTCGAGGTCGCCGATGCCCGTGAGCTGGCTCATCGCGTTCCAGCCGAGCCCGAGGCTGGTCCGTGGGCCGAGGTTCGTGCCGTGGCCGGGATAGAAGTAGAGCCGGCCGGTGGACTTCTGCACCGCCAGCAGGTCTGGGTAGGAGTCGCCGTTGAGGTCACCCACCGGGGTGATCTCACGCATGGCGTTCCATCCGGTACCGAGTCGAATACGCCTGCCTAGCCCGGATCCGGTGCCGGGATAGAGCCACAGGTAGCCGGTGGACGCCTCGCGGGCAACGAGGTCCTCGTGGCCGTCGTGGTTGAAGTCGCCGGGTCGGATGATCGCGGTGAACCGGCCCCACCCGTTGCCGAGGATCGTCGGGCGTTCGAGATTCGCGCCGTCGCCCGGATACACGAAGAGCGTGCCGCCGGTATTGCCGCGGGCAAGCAGATCGCTCCATCCGTTGCCGGTGAAGTCGCCGAAGCGCGGGGCCGGCAGGGGTTTGACGTCGACGTAGTCGGTGTCGATGTTGATCCGCACGCCGCCGTAGGTCTCGTCGTGGCCGCCCGCGTACTGGTGCATCCGCCGGTGCGGGTACCAGTAGCCGGCCGGGATCGCGGGGTTGTCGGTGCTCGCGTTGCCGTCGTAGCGGGCGAATTCCAGATAGTCGGGGTGCGGACGGCGGACCGACCGGTAGTCCGAGACCAGGTCCGTCACTCCCGAGGCGATGCTGGCGTACACGCCGGAGAGGTAAGCGCGGTCGTGCAGGCCGGCGGTCCATCCGCCGAGGAACCGCAACACCGCGGCGCTGCAGGCGGTGTCGCCGGTCCGGTACGCCTCCATGTCGAAGATGAGCGTGCTGCCCGAGGGAATGCCGAGAGCCGCCGCCGCGGCCACCGCCGCCTTCGCCTCGGCCCGGCCTTCGGCGACGGCTTGCGCAGGATCGATGAGGTACTTCTTGTTCGATGTCGTGCACGGCGCCTGCAACCCGAGATAGATCGGCAACAGGTGCCAGCCGGCGTCCTGCTGGTGCGCGACCCAGTCAGCGGTGAGCTCAGGCTGGGCACACGCCCGGTTGCTACCGCCGATGTACACACCTACCGCCCGGTACGGCGAGGCCAGCCAGGCATCCATCGCTGCCGAGTCCGGCGCGCTGCAGGCGTCGAATCCGAGGCCGGTGAACCTGCCCGGCGACGGGGAGGCGGCGGCCACGCCGAGCGATGGCGCCGGCGCCGACAGAACCGCGGCGGCAAGCACCAACATCGCCGCACAGCGCGCCAACGCCCCCATCGGCCCTCCCCTGCCGATCGTGTCCTCACTGCCAGCGAACCAGCGCCGAGCACGCCCGGGCAGAGCCGTCCGCCCTACCGGTACGGACCACCGGCACGGGTGGCGTCCGGGTTACCAGCCGGAGGAGGTCGTGGCCTGCTCGAGCCGCGCTAACCGGCGACGCTGGCGCGACGGATAGCCGAGCGTCCGGACCAGCAACCCGGCGAGCAGCACCGCGCCGGCTGCGAACCACAGCGACCGGTCGGTCACCGCGAACACCACCGACACCGCGAGCCCGATCGAGATCGTGGCGGCGATGCCGGTGCGCTGGCGGATGGCCTCGACGAGCCGGTGGCGCGCCAGGTCAAGGGCGGGCCGATGTAGCGCCGGGTCAGCAGGCGGGACGCCGGTGCCGGCGGCGCGAGAAACGGCCCACTCCTCGGAACGTGTCAGCGGCCCGGTCACATACGCCGTTTCCCGTCGCTGGCGTCGCTCGCCGTACCAGATGAACGGCGCGGCGATCGCCGCGGCGATGCATGCCGAGGCGAGTGCGACCAGCCACGAATTGTCGTCCTGGGTTCCATTCGTGACGGTCAGCAGCGCGACGGTCACGAGCGCCCATAGCGCGGTGGTCTGCCAGGGCGGGGCAGTCGCCAGGAACCTGCGCATGCATGGATCTTGCCGCCGCGCCGCCCGGCGCGCCAGCCTGGCTTCAGGCTGGCCGGCGGCTACTGCGCGGGCCGGACGACGATCGTGATGACGCTGCTGCGCGAGTGGCGGTAGCCGGTGTCGCCGGCGAAGCGCACCTGGAACTGGTCCTTGTGGCCGTGCCGGGCGTGCGGGTCGTTCGGGGTGACGCCGCTGATCACGTACTTGCCAGCGCCGTCGTCGGTGACAGTGCCGTCGGTGGTGACGTCGGTCCACTGGGTCTTGTGGCTGCCGGGAATCACCGAGCGCTCCCAGAGGCTGAGATTCGCAGTCTCGCCCTCGATGCCCTGGTGGCGGCTGTCCAGATGGACGATCAGGGGATCGTGTCGCTTCGGTGCGACGCTGTCCTTGGCCGCATGCAGGGTGAGCCGGGTGGGCTGGGTGGCCGGCCGGCCGCTGGCCAGGGCCGGGGTGGCGACGCAGCCGGCGCCGACGAGGACGGCTGCGCTGAGCGCGACGGCATGGATGGGGCGCATCGAGAACTCCTTTGACAGGGGTGCGGCGCGCCCCCGCGCGCGTCAACTTCACAAAGAGTAAACACCGTGTTCTAGTGCGCGGCAAGCCGTCTCCACTCGCATCCTCAGGCGATTTGCCCTGACGCGCTGACGCCTGCGGCCTGCGGACCCCGGCGGGCGACAGGCGCGCGTTCGCGAGGTCGTCCCGGACGTCAGCCGGCGTGAGCCGGAGGCATCTCCTCCGGCGCCCGGTTCAAGACGGCCCGGCGGATGTACGCGAGATTGTTCGCCATCGCCCGGGCGTACTTCGGCTTGTGGCTTCCGGCGAAGTATCCGATGCACCAGCCCAACTGCTGCATGGCGTCGTAGCAGGCGTTGCGGTAACGCTCCACGTCACCGTTGAGCCGCTCGAGCTCGACCTCGAGCTCCTTGATGTGATCCGCGTCCGACAGCATGGCAACCGTCCTTCCGGCCCACCTCGGGGATCCGTATCGGATTCCCATATACCCCGGAGGGCACGCGGCGAAGCAGGGAGGGGTCGCTGCCGGATCGGGTTCAGGCCGAGATGAGCCCGCCGGAGGCGTCCGCGACGGCGTCCGGGTCGTCGAACCAGACGCCGCCGGAGCCGAGGTAGCGGAAGCGGATCTGCTGACCGGCCGGCACCGTCACCGTGGCGCTGCGGGTGCCGTTGCTGCGCTTGACGAGCCGGTGCGCCCCCGGCCGCCAGTCATTGAAGTCACCCACCGCCGAGACGGGGCCGTCGTGGACGTCGTCGGGCAACACGAACTGGATCTTCGACGTGCCGGTCTTGCGGTCGGTGCTGATTTTGATGGCCACTCGTGCTCCTCGGGATCCCCCTCGCGCCAGTTGTCTCGGCGCGACGCGGTCACCGTAATCGAGGCATCCTCGCAGGCCGGTGAGGGACACGCGTCTTCTTCCCCTCCGGGTGCAGCTACTCCTCAGCCCGGCGCTCCGCGCCCGTCTCCGCCTCGTAGCCGGAGTCCTGACCGGCCACCCGGCCGACGTAGGGGCCGCCCGGCGTCGAACCGGTCGTGCTGCCCTGGTCGGACGCGTCCGGGTCGGGCACCCCGCCGGCGTCGCGGCTGTCAGCGCGCTGGTAGTCGGGATCGACGTCGGATTCAGCTTTGTGCTCACCGCGGGTGTCGTGGTCACGCTCCATGCGACCAGCTTGCCCAAACCATCCGGATCGTCTGCACGGTTTGCGCTTTGTGCTCCGTTCACCTGAGTGGCGGGCGTCGGCGATCCGGGTACCGCTGGAGACGTGAGCGAGAACAAGAGGCGCCTCGGCGCGACGGACCTCGGCCTGGACCTCGCCCAGGGCACCGACGCGCAGGTCTTCAAGTGGCTGATCGCCTGCCAGCTGTTCGGAGCACGCATCAGCCAGGAGATCGCGGCGCGCACGTTCCACGTCTTGGAGGCGGACGGCGTGCTCACCCCTGCCGCACTCGCCTCGGCCGACTGGCAGCACCTGGTCGACCTTCTCGGCGAGGGCGGCTACCGGCGTTACGACGAGTCCACCGCGCGGGAGTTGATCTCGGTCGGCTCCTACGTGCAGGAGCGGTACGGCGGGCGGATCACCCGCGTGCGGCTCGCCGACGACGGCGGCACGGCGTCGAAGGCGGAAATCACCCGGCGGCTGCAGGAGTTCAAAGGCATCGGGCCGACCGCAGCGCGCATCTTCCTCCGCGACATGGGGCCGGTCTGGGGGCTGTGACCCTCAGACGGAACGCCAGTCGTCGGACGGGATGTGCGAGCCCGCCTGCGGGCCCATCTGCAACATGCCGCCGTCCACCGGCCAGCTCGCGCCGGTGACGTAGGACGCCTGCGGCGAGGCCAGAAACGCAAATCACCGCGGCGATCTCCCGCGCGTCACCGGGGCGTCCCAGCGGAACGCCCGGGCGGCTCTTGCCGTGCGGGTCTTCGTCCTCCTGGCCGGTCATCGGGGTGGCGATCTCGCCGGGCGCAACGCAGTTCGCGGTGATGCGGTGCCGGCCGAGCTCGAGCGCGAGCGTCTTCATCAGCCCGCCGAGCCCGTGCTTGGCCGCGTCGTAGGCCGCCGAGCCGACGCGCGGCTGGTGCTCGTGCACGCTGGTCACGGCGATCAGCCGTCCACCCCGACCCGCGCGGATCATGTGCCGGGCGGCGCGCTGCAGGCAGACGAATGCACCGTCCAGGTCGGTCGCGACCACATGCCGCCACTCCTCGAGCGGCATGTCGACGGCTAGCGTGCTGGAGCCCGTCCCCGCGTTGTTGACGAATACGTCGACGCCACCCAGCCGGTCGACCAACCCGTCGATGACGTCCCCACAGCCCGCCAGGTCGGCGGTGTCCAGGCGGACTACCTCCGCCCGCCGGCCGTGCTCGCGCACCTCGGCAGCGGTCTTCTCGGCGCCCTGCTCGTCGGTGTGCCACGTGATGCCGACGTCCATCCCCGCCTCGGCCAGGGCGACGGCAGTGGCCTTCCCGATGCCGGAATCGGAGGCGGTGACGATGGCGGAACGCGGCGCGAAGGTCATGCACAAGCCGTTCCCCCAGGCGTCGGGCGTTACACCGGCGGGCCGAGTTGCGCGGGCCGCCCGGATGGGAACAATGAGCGGCAAACTCCGGCCGAGGAGGTCCCCCCACATGCCGGCAGTCACCATCTCAGCGGGCTACGGCGCCGGCGGCAGCGTCGTCGCCCGAACCGTCGCCGAACTCCTGGGCTACCCGCTACTCGACCGCGCCATCAGCTCCGAGGTCGCCCGACGGTTGCAGTGCACTGTCGAAGAGGCGCAGGACGGCTCGATGAAACGCTCGTTCGTCGAGCGTTTCTTCACCGTCCTGGCGCCGATGGCCGGCGGGGTGATCGGCACCGACGCGGACTCGGCGCTGCAGGCGGTGCTACCCGGGCAGGAAGGCGAGCTGTTCCGTGACGAGGCCGAGAAGATCATGCGCGCCGCGTTGCCCGGCGGCGCGGTGATCCTCGGCCGCGCCGGCGCGTTCGCGCTGCACGACGAACCGGGCGTGCTGCGGGTGCGGCTGTTCGGCCCGAAAAACGCCCGCATCGCGCAGGCGGCGCGCGTGCAGGGCATCGACGAGCAGACCGCCGCCGGCCGGCTGCCCGAGGTCGACAACGCGCGCGCCCACTACGTGCACCGGCTCTACGGTCGCGACATCGACGACCCCGAGGTCTTCCACCTGCATCTCGACAGCACCGCGATCGCGCTGTCGGAATGCGCGGACCTCATCGTGACAGCGTTCCACGCGCTGGGCGCGGATGCCGGCGTCACAGGTCGTCGAGCGTGAAGTTGCCCGGCGGCGGCGCGGCGGACGACGGAGGAGCGGCCGGCGGCGCGGGCGGCGCGGCAGCGGCGGGCGGAGCCGGCGGGGCGCCGTAGCTGGTGTCCCCGGGCGCCATCGGCGCCGGGGCCAGGCGCGGCGCGGGAGCCGGCGGCATCGCCGCGTAGTGCGCGTCGAGAGCGTCGAGCGCGGCCTGCACCGCCGCGGGGTCCCCGCCGCGGCGCTGCTCGTTGAACACCGCCTCACCCAACGCGCGGTACAACTCGGCCTCCGACCGGCCCTGCTGGGCGGCCTGCACCTTCGCCTGGCCCTGCTGCGCCATCTGCTGGGCCGAGGCCTTCGCCTGCAGCGCCGCTTCCTTGGCCTTGTCCATGAATCCCATGTCAGTCGTTGCCTCCGAACAGGCTGCCGATCGGGTTGCTTGCCTTGTCGTTGCCGCCGTGCGAGTTCTTGACGATCGCGCTGGCCAGCGACTGAATCGTCATGGATTGCAGGATCACCGACCCGTCGCCCTCGAGAGTCGCCATGCTGAAGCCGTTGCCGCCGAGCAGGCCGCTCATCACGGTCTGCGAGTTCAGCGCGCCGATCCGCTCGACGCCGTAACGCACGGTGTCCTCGAACGCGACCAGGCACCCGGTGTGTACCTGGATCTTGCCGCCGTACTTCGCAGGGTTGATGTCGATGAAGTTGCCCGCCCCGGCGATGATCAGCGTCCCGTAGCCGGTGAACCGCTCGAGCACGAAACCCTCGCCGCCCTTGATGCCGGAACGCAGCCCGCTGAACGCGATGTCGAAGTTGACGCTGGATTCGGCGGCCACGAAGGCGTCCTTCTCCGCGTACCAGCCCTTGGTGCCGTCGAGCTCGATGGCCCGCATCTCGCCGGGCAGGGTGCCGGCAACGCTGACCAGGCCCGACCCGCCCGCCGACGTGAAGTACTGGAAGGCCAGCGATTCACCGGCGAGCATCCGCTTGCCGGCGTTGAGCGCGGCGTTGAGGAAGCCACCGCCGCCACCGCCGTTGCCCTGCGCGCTCGGCGCGCTGATGTGGGTCTCGATCCCGACGTTGACCGTCTTCCACAGGAACTTGCCGGCCTCGGCGTAGAGGGTCTGCCCCTCCCCCAGCTGGCACACCGCCATCTGCATGGCGTTGCCCAGGATCTTGCTGTTGATCGTCACGCTGTCCCTCCCGTCCGCATGGTCAGCGGATAACTTGGCACCGGTTCCATCTCGGAGCAAGTAGCGGGCGCTCGTGATACCTCGGCCCGGCACGCCGGGTACGGAAACGATCTCGTATCCCGCCGCTCTGCGCCCGTCTCGGTCGAGGCGGTTACGTTGGACACCCGGCAAGGCACGGTGAGCCCACCCCGACAGGAGAGCTCGATGGCGATCAGCCGCTCGGCGGAAGCCTGGCTCGTCCGGCGGTTCTACCGCGGTTCGGACGACATGTTCGCCCGGCAACGACCCGACCCGTCGCAACCGCCGGGCACCGATCGCCTGCCCCAGATCAAGCACATCGTGCTGCTGATGATGGAGAACCACTCCTTCGACAACTACCTCGGCACGCTCGGGCACGGCCGGGGCCTGCCGGTGGACGACACCGGCTCGCCACTACCGGTGCGCCAGTGCGACGGCACCATGGCCAAACTGGTGCGCGCCGACAGCACACGGCAGGTCGAGGGCGCGCCGACACCGGCCTGGCTGTCGTCGCACGTGCAGTACGCCGACGGCACGAACGGGGGCTTCCAGAAGGCCGTCCGCGACCTCGTCCCGGACGCGACGGACGAGCAGATCGCCGCGCCGATGCGGTACTGGACCGAGGAACACCTGCCGTTCTACGCCGCGCTGGCCCGGACCTTCCCGCTGGCCGACCACTGGTTCTCGTCCTGCCTGGGCCCGACCTTTCCCAACCGCCGGTTCTTGCTCGCCGGGACCGCCGACGGACTCGTCGACGACCTACCGTTCGGTATGGTCGGCTACCCGAAGGCCGGGACGATCCTCGACCTGCTCACGCGTAATGGCATCGACTGGGCGAACTACCACGCGGTCGCGAAACGCCGGGTGGTACGGCCGTTCGGCAGGCGAACCCTGACCGCCGCGCGCCGGGTGACCGGCGTGCTCGACCGGGCGGTGCCGGCGAGACTGGGCAGTCCGGTGCGCCGGCTCTCGTTCACCGCCGACCTGTATCCGCTCGGCATGTTCACCGCCTGGGGCCATCTGCACGGTCACGACCGCTTCTTCGCCGACGCCCGGCGCGGCACGCTGCCGCCGGTGAGCATCGTCGATCCCGACTTCCGCGACTTCTCCGAGGAGCCGCCGCAGGACATCGCCCGGGGCGAGCAGTTCGCCGCGCAGGTGATCGACGCGGTCATGCGCGGACCGGCCTGGCGCGACACCCTGCTCATCTGGTTCTACGACGAGCACGGCGGCTACTACGACAGCGTCGTGCCACCGCCCGCCGTCGAGCCCGACGACAAGCCCGGCAAGAGCCTCGCCGGCCTGCCCGCGCCCGCCAGGGCGCTGCTGCGCAAGGTCGTCAAGACCAAGATGCATGCCACCGTCGACGCGAACACCGACATGCGCTACGACCGGCTCGGGTTCCGGGTGCCCGCGGTCATCGTGTCTCCCTATGCGCGCCCGGGAGCCGTCGTCAGCGACGTCTTCGATCACACCTCGGTGCTGCGGCTGATCGAGGACAAGTGGAACCTCCCGTCGCTGACCCGCCGCGACGCGGCGGCGAACTCGCCGATCAGCGCGCTGGATCTCGACGCTGCCCCGGCCTTCGCCAACCCGCCCGACCTGCCCCCGCCACTGCTCGGTCTGCCCTGATTCCCTAGCCAGTTCCTCGGACCTGCGGGTATTGAGGACTCATGGGGACCGCGGGCAGGCGGGCAGGTGCGCTCGCCGGAGGATGGGTTGCGCTCGCCCTGCTCTCCGCGTGCACGCCCTCCCCGACTGCCGCCCCCCGCCAGAGAAGCGGCTCGCTATCCAGCCACGTACCGGCCTCTTGGACACCGGCCAGCACGACCATGCCGGCGCCGTCCAGGGCTCCGCGGGCGCGTTCCGACCCGCCCGCGCCGTGGCAGCGTCCGCCTCGCGATCCTCGCGGGTATCTGCGGCCCGGCTCCCGTCCCTCGGCACTGCCCGGCGACCTGCTCATCGCCGACAAGCTCAACAACCGGCTGCTCGTCGTCGATCCACGCGGCCGGATCAGGTGGCAGTTCCCCCGGCCCGGCGACCTCGCCCCCGGGCAGACGTTCCGCATCCCGGACGACGCGTTCTTCAGCCCGGACGGGCGGTACATCATCGCGACCGAGGAGGATCAAGCCGTCATCTCGGTCATCGACGTCCGCACCCACAAGATCGTCTACCGGTACGGCAGGGCCGGCCGACCCGGCAGCGGCGCCAACCGGCTCAGCAACCCCGACGACGCGATGCTCCTGCCGAACGGCGACATCCTGACCGCGGACATCAAGAACTGTCGGCTGCTGCTGATCGCGCCGCACACCCACCGGCCGAAGCACGTGTTCGGGCACACCACGACCGCATGCTGGCACGACCCGCCGCGCCACTACGGCAGCCCCAACGGGGTCTTCCCGATGGGCAACGGCCGGTTCCTGGTGACCGAGATCAACGGTGACTGGGTGGACGCGATCGACCTGCACGGCAAGGTGTTCTGGTCGACCCACCCGCCCGGCGTCGCCTACCCGTCGGACACCAATCGCATCGGCCCCGACCAGTTCCTCACCGTCGACTACTCGTCCCAGGGCCAGGCGGTGATCTTCGACCGCCGCGGGCACGCGATCTGGCGTTTCCGCGGCCGGCTCGACCACCCGTCGCTGGCACTGCCGCTGCCCGACGGCAACATCGTGCTCAACGACGACTTCAACCATCGCGTGGTGGTGATCGACCGGCGCACCAAGAAGATCATCTGGCAGTACGGCCACACGGGCGTACCTGGCCGCCGTCCGGGCTACCTGGACAATCCGGACGGCCTCGACCTGGTTCCGCCGAACTCGTTGCTGGCCCGATGACATCGGGTCGGCGCGATCAGCCCGCCGGGCTGAAGTACGGGTAGCCGCCGCCCCGGATCCACAGCTGGGCGTGCAGCGACGTCTTGGTGCACGCGGCCAGCGAGCGGGTGCGCGCCGTCCAGATGCCGTTGCCCGCATCCCAGGCCAGCAGGTTGCCGTCGGGCCGGAAGCTGAGCACCGCCGGCGTCGTGCCCCGCCAGTTGGACGCCGCGTACAGGTTCGGCGGCAGCGAGATCGCGCACCGCGTCTTCACCGGCCGGCCGGGGCCGGCGGCGGTGCCGAAGACGAGCCGGACGTGTCGAGGTACCGCGTCGAAGTAGTTCGCTGCGTCGTCCTCGATGAGCGCGATCTTCGTGCCGTCGCGGGTCGCGGCCGCATGGTAGGAGGTCGCCCACGAGTCGGCCAGGCCCGCCGTCCAGCCCTTCGGTCGGCCGCTCGTCGTCCACAGCCCGACCGTGGCCTGGTTGGCGGTGAGCGTCGTCCCGAAATGGCTGATGACCAGTTGCTTCGCCGAGCGCCACTGCGGCGCGAAGTAGTCGCCGTAGGCGTGCAGCCGCAGCTTGCCCGAGGCCGGCGCCCACACCACGTGCTCACCGTTGCAGTCGGAATAGTCGTAGGCGAGGGTCGTGCCGTCCGGGGACAACGAGACGTGCTCGGACGGGTAGGTCGGGCAGCCGAAGGACGAGTAGTCGACCGGGGTCGGCGTCCGGCCCAGTATCTTGCCCGTCTTGCTCATCCGGTAGACGGAGTAGCCCGTGCTGCCGTCCGGCGCCGACCGGCCGTCTGCGGCCATGGCGGCGATGACGCCGTGGTTGTCCATGCTCACGAAATACCAGGAGCCCTTCTTCACGACCCGGTCGTGCGTGCCGTCGGCGTGGGCGAGGTGGATCGCGCCGTTCTTCACGTAGACCAGCGAGCCGCCGGTGGCCCCGGCGGCGGGGCGCGCCTGCGCACCGGGCGCCGCGGCGGCCAGCGCGAGAGCCGCAAGCGCCCCGGTGGCCGCCGCTGTCGCAGCCCGCAGCCGGTGGCGACCGCGGCGGGCGGTTGTGCTCGTGTGGGCCGGTGTGCGTCCAGTCATGTCGATGCCCTCCCTTCCGAGCGGCCCCGTGGGGCCGGCGCCGCCGCTTCGGGGCTGCGCGGAACGAGGCTAGGGCGCGGGACGCCACCTGTGCCCTGCTCCGGGCCGGAGTTGGCGCACATGTGGGGTCTCGGCGGAATCCGCTGCGTTTGGCTCGCGTCGCAAGGCGGGTATTAGCGCACCACCGGGACACATCCGGTTCGTAAAAGGAGCTGCTATGGCGTCCACCGACACCGCGGTCGGCACGAACGAAACGACCCGCTCGATTCGCACCCTGATCCCAGCTCGCATAGACCGCTTGCCGTGGTCGCGCTTCCACACGCGGGTCATCACCGCGCTCGGCGTCGCCTGGGTTCTGGACGGCCTCGAGATCACTTTCGCCAGCAACATGGCGACGAACCTGACCGAAAAAGGCACGTTGGGAATTTCCGCCCGCGCGTCCGCCGACATCGCGAGCGTCTACCTCGTCGGCGAGGTCGTCGGGGCACTCGTGTTCGGGCGGCTGTCCGACCGGCTGGGACGCAAGAACCTATTCGTCTGGACGCTCGGGCTGTACCTGCTCGCCAACGGTGTCGCCGCAGCGTCGATGAACCTGTGGTGGATGGACGTCTGCCGCTTCGTCGCCGGCATGGGCATCGGCGGCGAGTACGCGGCCATCAACTCCGCCATCGACGAGCTGATCCCCTCCAAGCACCGCGGCCGGGCCGACATCCTGGTCAACGGCACCTACTGGGGCGGCGCCGCCATCGCCGCGTTCGCCGGCATCTGGCTGCTCAACCCGACCTACGTGGGCATCGATCTCGGCTGGCGCTTCGCGCTGCTCATCGGCCCCGCGCTCGGCGTGGTCGTCTGGTTCGTCCGCCGGTCGCTTCCGGAGAGCCCGCGCTGGTTGATCACGCACGGCCGGGTCGAGGAAGCCGAGCGGAACGTGAGGGAGATCGAGGATTGGGTCCGCGACAACGGCCATGACCTTCCCGACGTCGACGACGGCCAGGCGGTCGAGATCGATCCCCACCGGGCCCGGCCATCGCTATGGCAGGTCACGAAGATCATCGTGGCGACCTACCCGAAGCGGTCGCTGCTCGGCGCCACGCTGATGATCACGCAGTCGTTCCTGTACAACGCGATCTTCTTCACCTACGCGCTTGTACTGGGCCAGTTCTTCCACGTGTCGACCGGCGATACGTCGTACTACTTCATCGCCTTCGCATTCGGCAACCTGCTGGGCCCGATCGTGCTCGGCCCGTTGTTCGACACCCTGGGCCGCAAGTTCATGATCTCCGGTACCTACCTGCTCTCCGGGGGCATGCTCGCCGCGACCGCAGTGGCATTCGAGAAGGGACTGCTCACCGCAACCACGCAGACCATCTGCTGGTGCGTGATCTTCTTCTTCGCCTCCGCCGGCGCCTCCGCGGCGTACCTGACGGTCAGCGAGATCTTCCCGATGGAGCTGCGCGCCCAGGCCATCGCGGTGTTCTTCGCGATAGCCCAGGGCTTCGGGGCGCTCGGCCCCACGATCTACGGCGGATTCGTGGCGTCCGGCAAGCCCAGTGAGCTGATGATCGGCTACCTCATCGGTGCCGGCGTGATGGTGATCGGCGCGATCGCCGAGCTGCTGATCGGCGTAAAAGCGGAACGCACCAGCCTCGAGGACGTCGCCGACCCGCTCAGCCTGGTGGGCCGGGCATCGGAGTCCATCACCAGCCTGCACAACCGCGCGACGGGCGGGGCCACCGCGACCGCCTGAGAACCACCCCGCAAGCCAAGGCCGCCCGGCGACACAACGTCGCCGGGCGGCCTTCGGTTGCGGAATAGTGGGACGGCATGGCGATGCACCACGGCCGCGCCGCACGGCCGGATCACACCCGGGTCACCAATCCGTGGCTCACCGAGGCCAACCCCGCGCTGAACGAACGCGTCACGCCCCCTCACGAGGCGCTCGCCGACGACCCGGTGCCGCCGGATGTCGCCTACCAGCTCATCCACGACGAGCTGCTGCTCGACGGCAGCGCGCGGCTGAACCTGGCCACCTTCGTCACCACGTGGATGGAGCCGCAGGCCCAGCGCCTCATGGCCGAGTGCGCGGACAAGAACATGATCGACAAGGACGAGTACCCGCAGACCGCCGAGCTCGAGCGGCGGTGTGTGTCGATCCTGGCCGACCTGTGGCACGCAGCCGACCCCGAGCGGGCGACCGGTTGCTCCACCACCGGCTCGAGCGAGGCCTGCATGCTCGCCGGAATGGCCCTGCTGCGCCGCTGGCGGGCACGTGCTGCCGACCCGTCCCGACCGCCGAACCTGGTGATGGGCGCCAACGTCCAGGTCTGCTGGGAGAAGTTCTGCCGGTACTGGGACGTCGAGCCGCGGATGGCGCCCATGCAGGGCGAGCGCTTCCATCTCGACGCCGCCGGCGCCATCCCCCTGTGCGACGAGAACACGATCGGCGTCGTCGCCGTGCTCGGCTCCACCTTCGACGGCAGCTACGAGCCCGTTTCCGAGATCGCCGCGGCGCTGGACGAGCTCGCCGCCGGCGGCGGCCCGGACATCCCCGTCCACGTCGACGGCGCATCCGGCGGCATGATCGCGCCGTTCCTCGACCCCGAGCTGGAGTGGGATTTCCGGCTGCCGCGAGTGGCTTCGATCAACACGTCCGGGCACAAGTACGGCCTGGTCTACCCGGGGGTCGGTTGGGTGCTGTGGCGCGACGCCGCGGCGCTGCCCGAGGACCTGGTGTTCAAGGTGAACTACCTGGGCGGCGAGATGCCGACCTTCGCGCTCAACTTCTCCCGACCCGGCGCCGAGGTCGTCGCGCAGTACTACAACTTCTTCCGGCTCGGCCGGGCCGGATACACCGCGGTGCAGCAGGCGGCCCGCGACGTCGCGACCTTCCTCGCCGGTGCGATCGAGCGGATCGGCCGGTTCCGGCTGATCACCCGCGGCGACCAGCTGCCGGTCTTCGCGTTCACCACGAACGACGACGTCACCGGCTGGGACGTGTTCGCGGTCTCCCGCGGGCTGCGGGAGCGTGGCTGGCAGGTGCCCGCCTACACGTTCCCGCCGGAACGCGAGGACCTCGCGGTACTGCGCGTCGTCTGCCGCAACGGCTTCGGCCACGATCTCGCCCAACTGCTGCTCGACGACCTGAGCGCGGTCGTGGACGAGCTCGACAGCACGCAACCCGGCGCGCCGATGACCGGCCCGTCGGCCTTCCACCACTGAGCCGGCCGGTCAGGAGCGCGGCACGTTCCAGCGCCGAGCGCGGCGCAGTGCCGGGCTCTCCTGCAGCACGCGACGAGTGGACGAGCGGACCCGCTGCGCGGCCTGGGTCGAGCGGCGGGCTGCCGCGGCGGCTTCCCTGCGCCGCCGCTCCTTGCGCCGTCCGAACTCCTCGATGTCGAGTTCGGCCACCACGCGCTCGATCCCGGCGAGCAGCGAACCGTGCAGCTGCCAGCGGCCGAGCTCGTCACGCGGATTGACGAGCAATAACTCGGTCATCCTGGCGCGGGTCTCACCCACCGCGTCCAGCGCCTCGACGAGCTCGGTGTTGTGCGGACTCCCGGCGTGCTCGGCCTCGGCGCGCACCAGCGCCCCGAACGCTGCGAGCGAGCGGGCCAGGTCACCGAGCAGGGCCGCAATGGCCATCCGGCGCAGCTGCTCGTCCGATCTCTCGCCGGGGTCGTCGTCCTCGCGCGCTTCCCGCTCCTCCAGATCCTCGGCGACCAGCACTCCGCCGGCGCCGTCGGCGAGCGAACGGAACACGGCGCGCAAGGCCACCGCCGAGTGCTCGAGCGCGTCGAGACCACCCCGCAGGTCAGGCACCGGGTCTGTGGTGCCGACCGCGCGAGGATTCAGCCGGCGGCTCTCGTGTGCCTCGGTGAGCACCCGATCGACGTCGACGGTCTGGCTGGCGATGCTGCGGGAGTCGTGCAGCCAGCGCACCGCCTGCTCGCGGCTCACCGGGCGCTCGGACAGCTCCTGCGACACCCGCTCCAGCAGGGCCGCGAGTCGCCGGCCGTACTGCTCGACGGCGTCGCCCGCGCTGCGGGTGCGCGGGCTGGGCGGCACCAGCACGTTGACGAGCAGGCCGACCGCGGCGCCGACCAGCGTTTCGACGACCCGGTCGGTCGCCTGCGCCCCGGCGCCACCCGCGGCGAGGATCAGCATGGCGCTGATCGGTACCTCGAGCAGGTGCGGGCCGAGCCGCAGCGCCTGTCCGAGCAGGATGGAGAGCGCGACGAGGGCGCCGAGGCTCCACCAGGTGAAGCCGACGAAGGTCGACACCGCGATCGCAGCCCCGACGCCGGCGAGCACGCTGAGGATGCGGCGGGCGGTGTCGGTGATGGTGCCGAACAGGGTCACCTGGACGATCAGCAGCGCGGTGAGCGCCGCGGTGACCGGCCGCGGGTCGCTGACCGCGAATCGGGCCGCGGTGTAGGCGGCGAGCGCGGCGACGCTGAGCCGCACGGCGCGGCCGAGCGACGCCGGACCGCGTTCCCGGAGCCGGCGCTGCAGATTCACCGTCAGGGCGCGCAGCCTCGCCACGGTGACCATTCTTTCCAGCTGGGGCATTGATCACTCGCCGTCGCGGCGGCGCGGAACGCAGTCACAGCGCCGCAGCAGCGCCCAGGTAGCCGGCGACGAGCGCCTGCGCCACCGCGCCGATCGCCTCGTCGGGCGGCAGGAAGGACGGGTCGTGGAGTCCGGCCCCGCGGTCGCGGCCGACGCCGACGAACAGCATGAGGGCGGGCAGCACGGTGCCGAAGTGGGAGAAGTCGTCGGCGCCGAAGGAGCGGAAGTCCGAGCGCACCGTCCAGCCGGCGGCCACGAGGATCGCCGAGGCCGCCCGGGCCAGCGCGGGGTCGTTGTCGAGCACCGGCTCGCCCGGGGTGACCGTCAGCTCGGCGGTGCAGCCATAGGTTGCGGCGGCGGCCTCGGCGATCTCGCGCAGTTGCTCGGCGACGAGCGAGCGGTGTTCGTTGCGCATCAGGCGGAGCGTCCCGCGGGCGCGGGCGACGTCCGGGACGACGTTCGCCGCCGTGCCGGCGTGGATCTCGGTGATCATGCAGACGGCACCGTGCACGGGGTCGACGCGGCGGGCGGCGACCTGCTGCAGGGCCAGCACCGCGTTGGCCAGGGCGAGCACCGGGTCGGCGACGGTGTGCGGGTAGCCGGCGTGCCCACCGCGCCCGGTGACGAGCAGTTCGAGCTCGTCGCTGGAGGCGTTCACCAGTCCGGGGGTGACGGCGATGGTCCCGCTCTCGACCGCCGGCTGCAGGTGCGCGCCGACCACCGCACGGATGCCGTGGTCGGCCAGCACGCCGGACTCGACGACATCGGCCGCGCCGGACGGGCTGGACTCCTCGCGCGGCTGCAGCAGCGCGGTGACGCCGCCGCCGGTGTCGGCGATCGCGGCGCAGGCGGCGACAAGCGCGGCAAGGTGGACGTCGTGCCCGCAGGCGTGCATGAAGCCGTTGGCCGAGGCCCAGGCCGCGCCGGTGCGTTCGACGACGGGCAACGCGTCGAGCTCCGAGCGCAGCGCGATCGCGTGATCGCCGTCGCCGAGTTGCACCAGCCGTCCGGTCTTGGCCACGGTGACGCCGGGCGCGCCGAGCGCGGCGGCGACCAGTTCGGCGGTGTCGGTCTCGTCGCCGGAACCTCGGGGGTCGGCGTGCAGGCGGTGCCGCAGCGCGACCGCGGCCGGCAGGTGGCGGTCCAGCGCCGCCAGCACCTCGTTCGGCAACGGGCCGGTCACGGCCGCGCCAGCCCGTACGCACGCCGCGCGTTGCCCTCGCAGATCATCATGGCGATCCGCTCCGCCTCGCCGGCGCTCCACTCCTGCCGGCGCAGGCCGTCGTCGAGCACGTCGCCGAGCGCGTCCCGGAACCGGGTCACGGCGACGTAGTACAACTCGGCCAGTCCGAAGGCATCGCTGGAGAACAGCACCGAGCCGAACGGCGCGAGTTCGAGCAGTTCGGCCAGCACCACCGACGCCCGGGCCCCGACGTTGTGCAGCGCCAGCCCGACGTCGACGAAGACGTGGTCGAACACCTGCGCCAGGTAGCCGGCGTGCCGCTGGAACGGGTAATTGTGCAGCAGCATGACGCGCGCCCCGGTGCCCGCTGTGGCCCGCAGGAGCGGCGTGAGCAGCAGCGGGTCGCAGCGGTGCAGATCGACGTCCGGATCGCCGTAGCCGACGTGGAACTGCAGCGGCAGGCCGAGGTCGACGGCGCTCCAGATGAGGAAGCGTTGCAGCACCGGGTCGGCGCAGCGCACGCGCCGCTCGGCGTCGATGTCGCGGCGCCACCGCTCGACCGCCGCGCGCACCTCGGCGTCGTCCGGACGCGCCGGGTCGAGATCGAGACCGCCGCGATACGCGGCGATCGACTTGAAGCCGACGGATGTCTTCGCGCAGCGCTCCAGCCGCCCGCGCAGCTCGTCGGCGAAGGCCCCGGGCTCGCTCTCGCACATCACCTGTTCGGCGACGTGCTCGAGCCGGGTGACCTCGTGCGCGGTGACGCCGCGGGCGGCGCCGCCGGCCAGCTGGGCCAGCTCGTCCGGCGGTGTGACCCGGTCGGGCAGCAGCCCGGTGTCCACGCAGAACGCGGTGATGCCCAGCTCGGCGAACAGCCTGCGCGCGACCTCCGGACCGCCGAGTTCGGCACGCCGCGCGAGATAGGTCTCGGGGTCGGCGCCGGGCGGGAGATCGAGCACCGGCGCGCACATCGACCGGACGGCGAAGCCCACCTGGGTGTCGAACAGGCTGCCGTGCCACGGTCCCGGGGCGTCGGCCTCGGTGAGCAGCGACTCGAAGTCGCGGCGCGCGAACGCCTCGTGCATCACGCCGTGGCAGTGTTGGTCGAGCAGGGGAAGGTCGGCCGCGACGCTCATCCGGCCGTCCGGTCCAGCGCCTGGGTGAAGTCCGCGATCAGGGCGGCGGCCGGCTCCAGCCCGCACGAGACGCGGATCATGCCGTCGTCGATGCGGGCCGCGCGCCGCTCGTCGGGGGTCAGCGAGAAGTGCGAGGAATTGAACGGGGTGCTCACCAAGGTCTCCACTCCACCGAGGCTGGTCGCCTCGCAGCCGATGCGCAGGGCGCGCACCGCGTCGTGGGCACGCGAATCCCCACCGGACACCGTGAGTGTGACCATCGCGCCGCCGCCGCAATCAGGACGCAACACCCGGCCGGCGACCTCGGCGCGGTCGTAGCCGGGCAGCCCGGGATGCCGCACAGCGACGACGTCGCTGTGCTCGGCCAGCGACTCGGCGAGCGCCCGCGCGGTGGCGGTCTGGCGCGCCATGCGCACCTCGAAGGTCTGCAGACCCCGCCACACCAGATACGCCTCGTACGGGCCCAGGCAGGTGCCGAGCGTGATGACCCGCTGCTGCACCGAGGTGATGAGGTCCGGCTCGCCGACGACCACGCCGGCGATGGCGTCGGAGTGCCCGTTGAGGAACTTGGTCGCCGAGTGGACGACGACGTCGGCGCCGAGCGCCAGCGGCTGCACCGCGTACGGGGTTGCGAACGTGTTGTCGACGACCAGCAGCGCGCCGGCGGCATGCGCGAGTTCGGCCAGGGCCGGCAGGTCGGTCAGCTCCAGTTGCGGGTTGGACAGCGTCTCGGCGTACACCACCCGCGTCGGGCCGGACGTGATCTCCCGCTGCCAGGCGTCCAGATCCACCGAGTCGACGCGGCGCACGTCGATCCCCCATCCGGGTAGATCGCGAACCAGCAGGTCGCGGGTGTCGCCGTAGACCTGCTGGGCGGCCACGACCCGGTCGCCCGCGCGCAGCAACGTCAGCAGGGTCGAGGCGATCGCCCCCATGCCGGAGGACGCCATGAAACCGGCTACGGCGCCTTCGAGCTCGGCGACCTCGCGGGCGACCACGTCCACGGTCGGGTTCCGGAACCGGCCGTACCAGTGCTCGGTGAGCCCACCGGCCTGGACGTCCTTGTACGCCTGGTCGTCGAGGAAGTAAGTGACCGAGTGGTGGATCGGGGGGACGACCGGCCGGGTGCGCGGCAGGAACTCCTCTGCTCGGCTTCCCCGGCCGACGGGTCGGGACGCGGGGTCAGCCATCGAGCCCCATCGCGGGCCGCGCCGGGCCGGCTCCCGGCTCGGCTCCGGTGGCGAAGCCCTCGTCGCCGGCCAGCCGGGCGCCGAGGCGGGACGCCGGGCCGGGCGAGGCCAGCACCGCGAGCACGCACAGCAGGATCCATCCGCCCGCCACGATCGGGAACCAGAACGACGGCTCCCCGGACGCCGGGTACGGGATCACGTTGCGGTAGATCGTGTAGCCGAGGATCACCAGCGCGATGACCGGGATGATCACCTGCCACGTGGGCACCGGCATCTTCTTCTGGACGAACAGCAACCGCGTCACGCCCACGGTCGCGAGGATGTAGGCCACCAGGAGGATCAGCGTGCCCATCGTCCCGGACCAGGCAAAGGTGTCCTCGGCCTGCGCGCCGAAGGCGAGCGCGTCGAGCGCGATCATGCCGCCCATCAGTACCAGCACGACGCCCGCGGCGCGGGCCGGCGTGCCCTGCCCGGAGACCTGCCCCAGGCCGCGGGTGCCGACGAGGTCGCGGTTCATCGCGAACAGCAGCCGGGCGGCGCCGACCATGCAGGCCAGGCAGCAGCCGAAGGCGCTGATCGCGGCGCCTAGGCTGACGAGGTCGCCCACCCAGCTGCCGATGTAGCTCGACCCGAGATCGCCGAGCAGCGAGTTGGAGCCGGCGAACGCGGTCAACCCGCTCGGCGAGGTCCCGAAGCCCATCATCTCGATCGCGGTGACGACGGTGAAGTAGATGCCGCCGAAGATCGCCGTGCCCAGGATCGCGCGGGGGATGTCCCGCTTGGGGTGCGAGGTCTCCTCACCCAGCGTCGAGGACGCCTCGAAGCCGGCGAAGGACAGGAAGCCGAACACCACGGCGAGGAACAGGTTGGACGTGCTCGTCCCCTTCGGCACCTCGAACACGCTCAGCGTGAAGTGTTGGCTGCCACCGTTGGGTGCGGAGTGCCCGATGACGCGGACGAGCACGACCACCGAGATCGCGAGGATGAGCGCCACGGTCAGCCCCTCGATCACCAGCAGCGTGGTGGTGCCGCGGCGCGCCGGCATGATGGTCAGCCACAACGCGCCGAGCAGCGCGGCGCCTGCGATCACGAACTTGCCCCACTCCGGCGGGTTGTGCCACACACCGATGCCGTCCAGGAACGCCGAGCCGAGCAGCCCGGCGGCCGAGGAGGTGACCACGCCGTAGAACACGTAGGTGGCGAACAGCGCGAGCCCGGAGACCACGCCGGTACGCGCGCCGAGCGTGAGGCCGACGAACGCGTACACGCTGCCGGAGTGCTGGTAGTACTGGCACAGCCGCACGAACGTGTAGGAGACGAACAGCACCCCGACGCCGGCGAGCAGGAAGCTCAGCGGCACGGCCCGACCGACGAACGTGGTGCTCGGCTGCGGGTTGATGTTGGCGGCCATGCTCGGAGCCATCAGCGCGATCGACAGGCCCACGGCCTGCCATACCGAGAGATTGCGCCGCAGCGTGGCCCGCTCGGGTTCGGCGGTGCCGACTGCGCCGGGCACCGTCTTGCTCGTGTCAGAAGCCGTCATGCCGGACCTCCGGGGGTCGCGTCCTGCCGTTCACGGAAGTCTGCATCCGCTGAACGAGAAAGAAAAGAGGTTCAGCCCTCTGTAACGTCTGTTTCTGCCGCCGTAGGCTCGGGCCGGGAACCGTCAGCGAGCGGAGGACACGTGGACGACCACGACCGGGAACAGCAGGCCGAGCTCGCGCGCGGGGTCCGCGAGGAGCTGCAGCGGCACGGCGTCGTCGGGCTCGCGACGACCTGGGTCGACAACAGCGGCATCACCCGGGTGAAGGCAGTGCCGCTGGCCCGCCTGGAACACGCGGCCGCGTGGGGCATCGGCGCGTCGCCGGTGTTCGACGGCTTCCTTGCCGACGACTCGATCGTTGCCGGCCGGTTCGCCGGCAGCCCCGTCGGCGACCTGCGGCTGCATCCCGACCTGTCCCGGGTGGTCCCGCTCGCGGCGCTGCCCGGCTGGGCGTGGTCTCCCGCGGTGCGCTACCGGCAGGACGGCGCCGTGCACCCGCAGGACCAGCGCAGCGTGGCGATGCGCGCGGTCGACCAGCTGCGCCAGGCCGGTTACACGGCCCGGATGGCCTTCGAGATCGAATGGGCGCTGTCGACCTCGGCACCGGATTTCGTGCCGGCCGCGCACGGGCCCGCCTACGGCTTCACCCGGTTGGCCGAGCGCTCGGACTACCTGCGCGAGCTGCTCGTCGCGCTGGAAGCGCAAGGTGTCGCCGTCGACCAGATCCACCCCGAGTACGCCCCCGGCCAGTACGAGCTCTCCGTTGCGGCCGAGGATCCCGTCGCCGCGGCCGACACGCTCGTGCTCGTCCGCGAGACCATCCGGGCGCTCAGCCTCCGCTGCGGGCTGCACGCGTCGTTCTCGCCGAAGGTCGATGCGTCCGGCGTGGGCAACGGCGGCCACGTGCACGTGTCCCTCTCCGGCGAGGACGGCAACATCTTCCGCGGCGGATCCGGCCGGTACGGGCTCACCGAGCCGGCCGAGAGCTTCACGGCCGGGATCCTCGAGCGGGTGCCGGCGTTGCTGGCCGTCGGCGCCCCGTCGGCGGCCAGCTACCTGCGCTTGATCCCCAGCCACTGGGCGGGTGCCTTCCAGGTATGGGGACTGGAGAATCGCGAGGCCGCGTTGCGGATCGTCACCGGCTCCTCTGGCGCGACGGACGCCGCGAACCTCGAGGTGAAGGTGTTCGACCTGTCGGCGAACCCGTACCTGACCGTCGCCGCGGTGCTTTTCGCCGGGCTCGCGGGGATGACGCAGGGCACGAAGCTGCCCGAGCCGGTCGACGTGGACCCGGCCTCGATCGCCGAGGACGAACGGGCGGCGCGTGGCATCCGCCCGCTGCCGCAGACCCTCGCCGAGAGCGCGGCGGCGTTCGAGGCGGATGACGCGCTGACCACCGGCTTGGGCGTGGAACTCGCCACGACCCTCGTCGAGCTGCGGCAGGCGGAGGCCGCCCGGTTCGCCGACAGCAGCGCCGAACAGATCGCGGCCGCCGCGCGATGGAAGTACTGACCACCGGCGTCGGCGCGCCGGACGAGCTGCCCGCGCGGACGGTGGCCGAACTGATCCGCAGCCGCCGCGCCGCGTTGACGGCGGCGGAACTGCGCGTGGCGCAGGCCCTGCTCGCCGACTACCCGGCCGCCGGTCTGCAGCCGGTCGCGGCCCTCGCGCAGCACGCCGGCGTTAGCGGGCCGACGGTGGTGCGGCTGGTGGCCAAGCTCGGCATCGGCAGCTATCCGAAGCTGCAGGCGCGGCTGCGGGCCGAGCTGTCCGCCCGCTCGGCCGCGCCCGCCGACCTGCTCCCGTCGCTGCCGCACGCCGACCAGGTCAGCCCCCTACTGCGTCGCTACACCGACGCGGTCGGCCGCGCGGTGCTCGACATCCTCGGGTCGACGGACTCGGCGGAGATGGAACGCGCGACGGCGCTGCTCGCCGACCGGTCCCGCACCGTGCTGCTCGCCGGCGGCCGGGTCTCGACCGCGCTAGCCGACTACCTCGCCCGTTACCTTGCGCTGGTCCGGCCGCACGTCGTCGCCGTGCCGCCGATGCGCGCCGCCCGCTCCCAGGCGTTGGTCGACATCGGCGCGGAGTCGGTCCTGATCGTGTTCGACTTCCGCCGCTACGACGCCGAGGTGGTCGAGTTCGGCCGGGCCGCGGCTGCTCGCGGGGCGGCGCTGATCGTGTTCACCGACCCGTACCTCAGCCCGCTGGCCGCCTCGGCGGAGGTGCTGCTCACCGCGGCCGTCGAGGGCCCCGCGCCGCTACTCACCCTCGCCCCGGCGCTGGCCCTCGCCGAGGCGCTGGTGCTCGCGACGGTGGAAAGCCTGGGCCCGGGCGTGCGCGAACGCTTCGAGGCCTTCGACGACGTGGACGTCCGGTTGCGCAACCGCGGCTGAGCGGCGGTTCGGCATTCGGCGCTGCGACCGCGCCCAGTTCGGCCGCGTACCGTGAACGGTCGTGTTGCGGACTGTGGTGTGGACGTTGCGCCGCCCCCGCTATGCGGCGATGGCGGCGCTGTTCCTGCTCGTCGCCATCGGTTGCGTCGCCGCCGGCACCTGGCAGATCGCGCGGTTCCAGCAGTCGGTGCACGACAACGGCGCCCTGCGCGCCAACGCCGCCGCCAGGCCCGTCCCGCTGAGTGACCGGCTCGTCCCGCTCACCGGACGCGGCACCACCCCGTCCGACGACGCGATCCGGTTCCGCACGATCACCGCCACCGGCGCGTACCTGCCCGGCGCGCAGCAGTACCTACCCACGCGGTCCGGCGCCGAGACCTACGACGTCGTGACGCCGCTGCGCACCGACTCGGGCGTGCTGCTCGTCGTGCGCGGCACCGTCGCGGCACGACCGGACGGGCTGCCTCCCGAGGTCGCCGCCCCGCCGGCGGGCCGGGTGCACATCACCGGCCGCCTGCAGGCCACGACCGACGCCTCCGCCGGGCCGGGGCCGACTCCCGGCGCTGTGATCACCTCGATCTCGCCCGCCGCCCAGACTGCGCGGCTCGGCGCGCCGGTCTTCCAGGCCTACGTGACCCTCGATCCGGGCGCGGCCGGCACCGCCGGCGTCCACCCCGTGCCCCCGCCCGACCTGTCGAACCCGGCCGGCGGCGCGTTCGAGTGGCAGCATTTCGCCTACATCATCCAGTGGTACATCTTCGCGCTGCTCGCGCTGATCGCGCCGTTCGCGATCGCCCGTCACGAGGTACGCGAGGCGCGACGCCGGTTCCTCGGCCCGGACGCCGACGAGCGCGAGTTCGACGACCTCGACCTCGACGGGGCCGCAGCGCTGCCGGCGCTGCCGGGGTCAACCGAACGTCCCGCTGCGGGCGGTGAGCTGGCGCGACGCGGATCGGCCACGCTCGCGCGCACGGGCGACGCCGATCCGGAACGGCTGCAGCGTGCGGCACGCCTGGCCGACCGGTACGGACGCTCGATCAGCATCGGCGACGAGCCAGTCTCGGCCGGCCCGGCCGCGCGCCGCAGGCGGAGCACCGCAGCCCGCCGGGGCCGCGGCGTCGGCGAGGTGCAGAGCGCGCCGCGCAGCTCCGCCGATCCGCACCGCAGCGACGACCTCTACCACGGCGCCTACAACGACTTCCTCTGGCAGCTCGCGCTGGCCGACGGCGCCATCCCGACGCGCGACACGGACGCGGCAGCCGCCGAACGCGAGCTGCGGCCCGGCGCGCCGGAACCCGCACCGCGGGTGATCGACGCGGACGAGCCCGGCTCGGGTGAGCGCCCGGAACCGCCCCAGCGCGGCTGACACGCCGGCTGCGAGGCCCCGGCAGTGATCGGATAGTGCCCGATCCCGCCCAGGGGGCGCATACTGCACCCCGGATACCTCCGGCACGGTGACCGGCGAAGGGGGCGGCGGGCGTTGAGTCGATGCGGGGCGTGCGGCACCGAGAATCGCCCCGGGCGCCGCTTCTGCGGCAACTGCGGGGCAGGGCTACAGATCGCCTGCCCGGCCTGTGGCACCGCGAACGAGCCCGACGACCGGTTCTGCGGGGGGTGCGGCGCCGGGCTCGCGAGCATGCCGGGCGGCTCGGTCGACGGGGCCGCCGCCGGCCACCCCACCCACGCCGGGCCCAGTGTCGGCTCGATCGCCGAGCGACGGGTGTGCACCGTCCTGTTCACCGATCTCGTCGGATTCACCCCGCTGTCCGAATCGCGCGACCCCGAGGAGGTCCGTGAGCTGCTCTCGCGTTACTTCGAGGCAGCGCGCACCGTGGTCGGCCGGTACGGCGGCGCCGTCGAGAAGTTCATCGGCGACGCCGTCATGGCCGTGTGGGGGACGCCGGTGGCGAGCGAGGGCGACGCCGAACGCGCCGTGCGGGCGGGGTTGGACATCGTCGACGCGGTGAGCCTGCTCGGCGACGAGATCGGCGCCGCCGGACTGCGGGCCCGCGCCGGCGTGGTCACCGGCGAGATCGCGGTGACCGTCGGGCTGGTCGGCGAGGGGATCGCCGGCGACGCGGTCAACACCGCCGCCCGCGTACAGACGGTCGCCGCCCCGGGCGAGGTGTGGGTGGACGACGCCACCCACCGGTTGGCGGGCGCCGCGATCGGCTTCGGCGACCGGGGCATGCACGCCCTGAAGGGCAAGTCCGAGCCGATCCACCTCTGGCAGGCGACGCGGGTGCTCTCCGGCCGCGGCGGCTCCCAACGCATCGACGGCCTCGAGGCGCCACTGTTCGGCCGCGACGCGGAGCTGCGCACCGTTAAAGAGCTCTTCCACGCCACCGCCGAACGCGGCGCGCCTCGCCTCGTGGTCGTCAGCGGACCGGCCGGCGTCGGCAAGTCGCGGCTGGGGTGGGAGTTCGAGAAGTACGTCGACGGCCTGGCCGACGAGATCTGGTGGCACCGCGGCCGCTGCCTGAGCTACGGCGAGGGCGTGGCGTTCTGGGCGCTCGCCGAGATCGTCCGGCAGCGGTTCGCGATCGCCGAGGAGGACCCGACCGACGTCGCCGGCGAGAAGCTGCGCACCGGGCTCGCGGACTTCGTCCCGGACGCCGACGAGCGCGCTTACGTCTCCGTGCGGTTGGCGCGGCTGCTCGGGGTGCCGAGCGACGACGATGCCGGCACCCTCGGCCGCGAGGAACTGTTCGCCGGCTGGCGGTTGTTCTTCGAACGGCTCGCCGCGACCAACCCCGTCGTGCTGCTGGTGGAGGACGGCCAGCACGCCGACGCCGGGCTGCTGGACTTCCTCGATCATCTGGCCGACTGGGCGCGCGACGCGCCGATCTTCATGCTGGTGCTGACCCGTCCCGAGCTGGCGGAGACCCGTCCGGGGTGGGGAATCGGACGCAACCGCAACGTGCTCACCCTCGACCCGCTCGACGCCGCGTCGATGGACGCGGTGGTCGACGCGCTGGTGCCGGGCATGCCGGCCGACGTGCGCGCGGCGATCGGCGCGCAGGCGCAGGGTGTGCCGCTGTTCGCGGTGGAGACGATCCGCAGCTTGATCGACCGCGACGTCGTGGTGCCCCGCGACGGCGTCTACCACCTGGTCGGCGACATCGGCGAGCTGACCGTGCCGGACAGCCTGCGCAGCCTGCTCGCGGCCCGGCTCGACTCCCTCGACGACGCCATGCGCGCTCTCGTTGCGGATGCCGCCGTGCTCGGCTCCACGTTTCCGGTGGAGGCACTGGTCGCGGTGTCCGGTGCCGACCACAGCAAGGTGCGCAAGGCGCTGGACGAGCTCGTCCGCCGCCAGGTGTTCGAGATCTCCGCCGACCCGCTGTCACCGCAACGCGGCAACTACGCCTTCACGCACAACCTGCTGCGCCAGGTGGCGTACGAGACGATGTCGCGCCGCGAGCGCAAGACCCGGCACCTCGCCGTCGCCGCGCACCTGCGCGCGACCTTCGCCGGCGACGGCGACGAGGTCATCGACATCGTCGCCCGGCACTACCAGGACGCGCTGGCGGCCGTACCCGGCGACGAGGATGTCGACGAGGTGCGCACTGAGGCGTGCGCGGCGCTCGTCCGCGCGGCGGAGCGGGCCACCCGCTCGGGCGCGCCGCAGTCCGCCGGGCAGAACTTCACGGCCGCGGCCGCGCTCACGGCGCAGTCCGAGGGGCGCGACGACGCGACCCAGGAAGCCGCGCAGCTATGGGAGCGGGCGGCCTGGGCGTACGTCGTCGCCGGTGACGCGGACACCGCCATCGACCTCAGCGACCGGGCCGCGGACTGCTACTCCGCGCTCGGCCGGACGCGGGCGGCGGCGCGGGCCCGGGCGATCGGCGGGCAGGGGCTGAGCAACTCGCGGCGCCACTCCGAGGCCCGGCAGCGGCTCTCCGCCGCGCTCGAGGTACTGCGCGTGGACCCGGACCAGGACACCGTGACCGCGCTCGCCACCCTGTCGTCGCTGGAGGTGCTCAGCGGCGGACCGGGGGCCGACCGGCTGACCGCCGAGGCGCTCGTGCTCGGGCAGGCTCTCGACGTCGACATACGCCAACTCGCCACGCTGTTCATCGGCCGCGGCATCGCGTTCAACTTCGCCAACCGGCACGACGAGGCGACCGCAAGTCTCGAGTACGCGGTCCGGTTGGCAGAGCAGGCCCAGGACAGCGTCGTGCTCGGGCGCGCGCTGCTCAACCTCGCCACCGAACTCGCGTCGACGGACCCGAGCGCCTCGGCGGCTGCCGCGCGCGCCAGCTGCGATCAGTGCCGGCGCGCCGGCGCCAAGACCATGCTCGCAACGGCGGTGGCCAACCTGGTCAACGCCCTCGTCCTGACCGGCGAGTGGGAACAGGCGGCTCGCGTCCTCGACGAGGCAAGCTCGCGGGACGGCCTCGACACCGAGGACGACCTGATCCAGAGCAAGATCCTGCTCGCCTCGTTCCGTGGCGACGCCGACCGCGCGCGCGAGCTCGCGTCCGCGGCGGACTTCAGCGAGGACGACGTCCAGGACCGCGCCGCGCGGGTGACCGCCGAAATCCTGGTGGCGGCTGTCGACGACCGGCTTGCCGACGTCGTGAACTCCGTCCGGGAGCTGCTCACGGTCAGCGGGCCGCTGGGCATCCGCCACGAAATGATCGTCTGGTCGTGGCCGATCGCCGTCCGCGCGGCCGAGGACTTGCAGAACTCCGCCGCGGCAGCCGAGCTGATCGCCGCTCTGGATGCACACCCGGTCGGGCACCTGCCCCCGCTGCTGCGCGCCGAGCGGGAGCTGGCCCTGGCCCGGTCTGCGCCGCGCGAGGAGGCCGAGCGCCGTTTCGCGGCGGCGGTGGCCTTGCTGCGCCGGTTCGGCAGCCCGTACCACCTCGCCCGCGGTCTGGTAGATCAGGCGTCGTTCCTCGCCCGGTCCGGCGATCCTGAAGCTGCCCGCGCGCTGACGACCGAGGCGGTCGGGATCGCTGCGCAGCTGGGCGCCGCCCCTCTCCTGCGCAGGGCCCAGGAGGTCGAGAAGCAGCTCGAGACGCGCGTCCCGGCCGGATGAGGCAGCCGCCGGGCATAGCCTTCGATGTATGAGCGTCGTCGTTGGCTACGTCCCGGACAACACCGGCTTCCTCGCGATCAAGGAGGCGGCGCGCGAAGCCCGATGGCGCGAGACGGACGTCATGGTCGTCAACGTGGTCGACACCACCAGCGGGTATGCCGTCCCGACCGCCGCCGACGAGAAGCAGATGGACGCCGTCGAGAGCTACCTCCGCGACGCTGGCGTGCCGTACAGCAACCGCCAGATCACCCACCAGGCGGGCTCGGCCGCCGAGGAGATCCTGCAGCTCGCTGCGGAGTCGTCCGCCGAGCTGATCGTGGTCGGCATCCGGCGCCGCTCGGCGGTCGCGAAGGCCGTACTCGGCAGCAACGCCCAGCGCATCCTCACCGCGGCACCGTGCCCGGTGCTCGCCGTGCGCGCGCCCGACGAGTGACCCGCTAGAGCTTGTAGCCGATCCGGCGCAGCAACTCGTGCCGCGCTGCTCGGTCGGTGTCGGTCTCGATGCCCAACGGTGGCTCGCCGTCGATCACGCCGACGACACCGCGCCCGCGGTCGGTGACCGCCACCAGCACGTCCACCTCGTTCGCCGTGGCGCAGAAGATCGTGCACACCTCGGGCACGGCCTTGAGCTGGTTCAGCACGTTCACCGGGAAGCCTTCGCGCAGGAACACCACGAAGCTGTGGCCGGCGCCGATGTCGCGCGCCGCCGCGGCGGCGAGACCGACGAGCTCGTCGTCGTTGCCCGAGACGCGTACCAGCCGCGCCCCGGACGCCTCGCAGAACCCGATCCCGAAACGTAGCTGCGAGCCGGTGCCGAACAGCGCCTCGTGCACGTCCTCGACCGTCTTGATGAAGTGCGACTGCCCGATCACGACGTTCACGTCGCCGGGCTTCTCGATCGCCACCGCGGTCAGCGACAGCGGTGGACGGGTCATGGTCGAAAGCCTCGGCCGGCTGTGCGCCGGCCAGCAGAGGCCAACGTCCCGGCGGTTCGCCGGGACGTCGGGCGTGTTCGGGCTATCCGGGGTCGCTGCGGGAGCGACGCCGGCGCCGCCGGGCGGCATGCATCGCGTGCTCCTGCCGCGCTTCCCGCGCGCGGTACGCAAGCGCCACCGCGGGCTCGAGGACGCCGCCCTCGTCGGCCGCCCGCAGCACGGCGCGCCGACCGGCGAACGCGAGCCGACGCAGCCGGCTGCCCCCGTCGCTCGACGCGGTGCCTGGCGCTGCCTGGCCGGGGCGGGAACCGGCAGACTCGGCGTGCTTGAGGGCGAGACCGACCAGGGCCTCCATCGCCGCATCGAGCAGCTCGGCCTCGCCCGGCGTCCCGGGCTGCGCGCCGGCCGGCACAGCCGGACGAAGATCGTCCAGGTCGCCGACGATCCGGTATCCGCGGGCGGAGAGCGTCCGGATCTGCGCCTCCGCCATCTCCCGCAGCCACGCGTCGTCGGCAACGGCCGGCGCGGGCGCGGCAGCCGCTGCGGCGGACAGGTGGGGCGCGATCGCGTACTTGACGACATCGTCGTAGCGGCGCCGGTCGAGCCGGCCCGCGAGCGACTCGTTCAGCCTGCGGACGACCTCGGTGCCCGCCGGGCCGATGGCCGTGTTGGCCCGCCGGGGTTCCCGGGTCAGCGGGCCGGGATCGAATCCGACGGCGTCGGCGAAGCGCTCGAGCAGGGCCCGCGGCGATCCGGATCGCTGCGGCACCGTGACCACGTAGATCGCGTCGTTGGCGACGAGCGCCTCCCAGGCCGCGGTGATCCGAGCAAGGTCCTGGCGTGCCCAGAATGCGCGAGCAGGGTTCGCGCCGCGCCGTTCCGGCGAGCTCACCGCGTCGACGTAGTCCGGCCACCGCCAGGTGCCGCCGCCGCGGATCGCCTCCTCCCAGGACGACACCACGACCCGAGCGGGGTCGCGGACGGTGACGACCACCCGCAACTCGCACCCTTCGAACGAGCGCTTGATCTTCCCGATCGCGCCGACGCTCGACAGGCTCAGCCGCTCGTCGGAGAGCAGGACGGTCGGCTGCTCGACGTCCAGTACGCGGGTCACCAGCCGGGACCACGCGCCGTCGATCCGCGCGTTGTCGGCCTTGACCTGGCGCCGGCCGTGCAGATCGTCGACGGCGCGCAGCAGGCGCGGCTCGTTCCGTCCTACCGGCACGTAGACGCCCTGCGCGCGCAGCTCGGCGGCGTTGGCCTGGAGCGCGTGCTGCAGGTAGGTCGTGCCGGTCTTGTGCAGCCCGATGTGCAGCACTATCCGCTTGCCGGCCGCCGGGTCGCTGGTCGAGCTCGCCACTGCCGCCCTTCCTCGATCACGGCCGGATTCGGACCGTCCGCGGGCGCGGATGCGACTTTCGGCCCATTCGCGTCAGGCCCGCCACGCGGGACCATCCGTTCGAACGTTGCGTCGGGCCCGGCCCGGATCGGCCGACTCAGTGTGGCATCGAGCCGAAGCGGGCACCAATCCGGTCGGGGCCGCGAACACCGCTACCCGCGACGGACGGGGCGTCATGAAGCGCAATGCCGCGGCGGTCGCTTTCCTGTTGTTGCTCGCAGGCTGTTCGTCGGCCGTCGTGCGGCCGGTCGCGGCCTCACCTGCTGCCCATCCTTCCGCCTCCGTGCCCGCCTCTCTGCCCGCGGCCCAGCCGCCGCGTTCGCTGCCCCCGGCCGCCGGTTCGGCGCCGGGTGCGTCCGGCGCACCCGCTGCGCCGCCGAACGACGCCGGCTCCGACTGGCGGATCCCGCGTGGCGCCGGCGGCGGAATCGCCGGCTACACCGATCCCGCCAGCGTCGTCACCGGAGGGACGGTGACCTTGTACGCGTCGACGCGGGCGCCGACGTTCGTCGTGCGCGCGTTCCGGATGGGCTGGTACGGCGGTTCCGAAGCGCGCCAGACGTGGCGCTCCCAGCCGGTGAGCGGTAGGGTGCAACCGGCGCCGGTGCTGCCCCCGGCGGCGACCAACACGGTGACCACGCTCTGGCGCCCGTCACTGCGGATCGACACCACCGGTTGGTTGCCGGGGGTGTACCTGCTGCGGCTCGACGCCGCGGACGGGTCCGAGAGCTACGTGCCGCTCACCGTGCGCAGCCCGTCGGCCGCCGGCAAGGTGGTGATCATCAGCCCGGTGACAACGTGGCAGGCCTACAACACGTGGGGCTGCTGTGATCTCTACGCAGGTGGCAACGGGTCGTTCGCCACGCGCGCCCGCGCCGTCTCCTTCGACCGTCCGTACGCGATGGAACGCGGCGCCGGGGAGTTCATCCGCGGCGAACTCGGCCTGATCGCCGAGGCCGAGCGGCTGCGGCTGCCGCTGGACTTCGTCACCGACGTCGACCTGCAGACGGTGCCGGACCTGCTGGCCGGGGCCCGGGCGGTCGTCTCGCCCAGCCACGACGAGTACTGGTCGCCCAGGATGCGCGCGGTCCTCACCGCCGCGCGCGATGCGGGAACGAATCTCGCGTTTCTCGGCGCGAACGCGATCTACCGCCGCATCAGGTTCGCGCCGACCGCTCTCGGGCCGGATCGGGTGGAGATCAACTACAAGATCGCGCAACAGGACCCGTTGTACGGCCGCGACGATCCCGCGGTGACCGCCGACTGGCCAGCCGCCCCGGATCCGCGACCGGAGTCGGCGCTGCTCGGTGCCCAGTACGGCTGCCTGACGCAGACCCCGCATGCCCCCGGTGTGGTCGCCGACCCGGGGGCGTGGCTGTTCGCCGGCGCGCACGTGTACGCCGGACAGATGCTGCCCGGCCTGATCGGTCCGGAGATCGACGCCGTGCAGCCTGCCTATCCGACCCCGCGGCCGATCGAGGTGCTGCTGCACTCACCGGTGTCCTGCCCGGCCGGGGCCCCGGCGGCCGCCGACACGACCTACTACGTGGCCCCCAGCGGCGCCGGTGTGTTCGACGCAGGCACCATCGCGTGGGCCTGCGCGGTGAGCAGGCGATGCCCGGTGCCGATGAGCGGCCCGACGCATCGGGTGGTGCGGACGGTGACCGACAATCTGCTGTCCGCTTTCGCCCAGGGCCCGGCCGGCCGGCTGCACCCGGCCCGCGACAACCTCGTCGCACTGGGCATCGTGCCGCGGTGACCGTGCGCTCCGGCTCAGGCGGCGTGCCGCCCGGTGGGCGCGTCCTCGGCCGGTTCGGCAGAACCGGACGGCGCGGCGTGTTCGCTCAGGTAGGCCTGGGCGATCTCGCTCAACTCGGCGTCCCGGCCGCGCAGCATGTAAGAGATCATCTCGAAGTCGCCGCGCAGCGACCACAGCGGGTGACCGAAACTCGCCGGGTTGTTCTTCTCGATGAACCAGTGCGCGGGCCAGGCGAAGCCGTAGCCGCACCCCGGCAGCGCGACGAGCATCCTCGGCCGGCGCGTGAGCAGCCCGATCACGGCGAGGACGAGGCCGAGCGTCGTGCCGGCGAAGTGCACGCGTCGTGTCGCCGGCTTGGAATGCATCGCGACGTAGTAGGGGAAGAACGCTTCGTAGCTGTCGAAATCCGGACGCTGCGCCATGCGCCGATTATGGGCACACGCCGCGGGGACGCGCGAATTCACTGTCCCTGCCTTCTCAAGACGACCACGACCGCCACGATGGCCGCGACGAGGATCAACCCGGCGACGACGGCGAGCGCGATCTTCACCTTCGAGATCGGCCGCTCCCCCACGACCTCGCCGGTGTTCGCGTTCACCACGACCTGGTAGGTCTTGCCGGCGTAGACGTAGGACGCGATCCACAGCGGCAGCAGCATCAGCTTGAACATGACGGCCGCGTAGCGGATGTTCATCCGGGACACGCGCTGCTCGTCGCCGCCGATGTCGCGCCGGCAGTCCTGCTCGACGACTTCCTCCATCCGGCCGCGCGCGTCCTGCAGGCCGGCGTCCGGATCCACGTCGTAGCGCAGCGCCGCGAAGCCGGCGAGGTACTCCGGCCGGAACGGCACCGCCGTCCGCAGGTCCCAGGGCCCGGCCTTCTCGAGCCGGTCGGCGGGCAGCCGGGTGCTCGCCCGCACGACGACGTCGTCGAAGTCGCGAGCGACCTGCCCGGCGGCGTGTGACCAGCGGGTGCGCATCTCCTGGGTGCTTTCGGTGCGGCTGCCGCCATGGCCGTCCGGCACGGTATGGGTGACTGTCACCCAGTAGTGGTCGCCGCGCTGCCCCTGGTAATCGGTGCGGGTCTGCGCGTCGAAGGTCCAGTGCGGGATGTACGTGCCCTTGATCGCTTCGGTGGAGCCGACTTTCTTCAGGGCGTTCGGCGCGAAGCGGCGCGAGCGCACCCACTTCACGAACGCGTCCTTCGCGGCTGTGCTGCCGACGCCGAACGGCACGACCGCCTCGGGAACGATCAGTCCCTCGGGCTCGTCCACCGCGACGAGCACGCCGCCGCAGAACTGGCAAATGTCGGCGAGGTTGTCCGTCTCGGTACCGGCGCCGCAGCTGCGACAGAGCAGGACCTGCTTGCCGATGGTCGCGACCGGCTTCGCGGGCAGGCTCGCCCACTGGTCGTAGGAGTGCTCGACGACGGTATCGCCGTTGTCCGCGATCTCCTGCTCGGCCCCGCAGGCCGGACACTTGAGCAGCGTCGTGCCCGGCTCATAGGAGATCGACGACCCGCACGACGCGCAGGTGAAGCGCAACGCAGCCGACTGGACCGCCTCGGGCGCTGCGTCGGCGTCTCGCCCGGTGGATGGCGCGATGTCGGCGGCGTCGCCGGCGGCAGGGTGCTGCGTGGTCATCTGCGCACCGCCCTCACGGCTGCGGCGGAACGGACGGCGGCTGTGGCGGCAGGGGCGGTGGCGTGGCGGCGAACAGCGACGCCAGTTCGGCGACATCGCCGGCGGGCGCCCAGGCGGGCATTCCCTGCTTCCAGACGAGCGTCTCGCGGGTGAGCTCGCCGCTCGCGACGCGGGCCGGCAGATCTGCACGTTGCACCGGGCCGACCTGTTTGCCGTCGATGCCGAGGTAGAACGGCGCCGGCGTGTTCGGCAGCGGCGGCGGCGCTGCTGTCCCCGATGCCCCGCCGCCGGCGAGCGAACCGGCGACCTGCTGGCCGAGCGCCACGCCCACCCCCAGCCCGAGGCCGCTGTTGCCGCCGCTCGGGTTCTTCGCGGCATCGTCGATGGCCGTCGCGGCCTGGAACTTCGTGTACTGGTCGAGGTTGCCGAGCACACCCATCGACGTGCGCTTGTCGAGTGCCTCCTCGACGTTCGGCGGCAGCGAGATGTTCTGGATGACGAACTTCGGCACGCTGATGCCCATATCGGCGAGGTTGGTGGTGAGCGTGCCGGCCAGGGTGTCGGCGATGGTCTGCTGATTGGCGGCGAGATCGAGCATCGGCAGGTTCGAGTTCGCGAGCGCGGTGCCCACTTGTCCGACGATGGTCTGGCGCAGGAAGTCCGACACCTCCTCGGTCCGGAACTGCGGGTCCGTGCCGACGAGCTGACGCATCAGTTTCGCGGCGTCCACCACCTGTATCGAGTACGCGCCGAACGCCCGCAGCCGGACCATGCCGAACTCGGCGTCGCGGACGGTCACGGGGTGCTGCGTTCCCCACTTGAGGTCGGTGAACTGCCGGGTGCTGACGAAGTAGACCTCGGCCTTGAACGGCGACTCGAACCCGTACTTCCAGCCCATGAGGTCGGTCAGGATCGGCAGGTTGTTCGTCTGGAGGGTGTAGGTGCCGGGAATGAAGACGTCGGCGATGCGCCCCTCGTTCTCGAACACCGCGGTCTGGCCCTCGCGGACGACGAGCTGGGCGCCCATCTTGATCTCGTTGCCCTGCCGGGGGAAGCGCCACACGAGGGTGTCCCGGCTGTCGTCGAGGAACTCGACGATGTCGATGAACTGCCCGCGCACCCGATCCATGAAGCCCACGATCGCCCCGCTCTCGATGTCCGACCCGCTCGTTGCGTGCCGCCGATCTTGGTCGTGCGACTGGGGAAGCCTACTGGGCGCGGGCCGTCGCGGCAGGCACGCGGCGCGGACGACCAGCCTCAGCGACCGGCGGCCAGGGTGACGTCCACCGCCGCGCGGTCGGTGGCGTGCCGGGAGCATCCGCACGGTCGCGGCGCGCGCCGAAGCAACCCGCCCATGACGAGACCGAGCACGGTTTCGAAGATGTCGTCGTCGCTGACCTGGGGAAGCGCGGTGCGGATCTGCCAGGTGTTCGGGTACTGCGCGGGATCGACGGTGAGATACGCGCCGGCCCAGGCCATCCGGTCGGCGTCCTGGACCTCGGGTTCGAGCGACAGGAACGACGCCTCCCCGCCGGTGAAGGACAGCACGAAGTCGGCGAAGGCCCGATACACCACCGCGGCCTCCGCGCCTTCGAACCCGGCGCGCAGCAACGCGCCGATGATGACGTCGACCGCATGCATCTCCGCAGGTCGGCGCGTGGTGCGAAACGCCGACAGCGACGCTGCCGCCGGGTGCGCCAGGTAGGTCTCGCGCAGCCGGCGCGCGACGTCGACCAGCGTGTCGACCCAACACTCGCTCGGTTGCAGCCCGTCCAACTGCTCCTCGATGAGGCGATCTGCGATGGCGAGCAAAAGGTCGTCCTTGCTGGCGAAGTGCCGGTAGAACGCCGTCGGATCCGCGCCCAGCGCACGACCCAGCTTCGGCAGGCTGAAGCCACCCACGCCGTGCTCGTCCAGCAGTCGCAAACTCTCGCTGACGATCTGCTCGGCAGTGAGAGTGCCCCGCGGCAGGCGCCGGGCACGCCGGCCGTCCGCACGACGATCAACCATCACGTCTCCAGGGGCAGCGGGCTCCGCGGATGCTTAGTCAAGACCATTGACAAGGGGTTTTCAACCGTGGTTGGTTTGCCGACACCTTCGAACTCCCCGGGGAGCGTTCGTGGCCGGTGACAGTGTCGAGACCGTCTTCGTCAACGGCTCTGTGTTCGACGGCGAGAAGTTCCTCGCCGAGGGCACCGCGGTGCGCGTACGCGGCGGCAGGATCAGCTCGATCGACGACGCCGGCGCGCTCGGCAAGGCGGAGCCGGTGGACCTTGCCGGCGGCACGCTGCTACCCGGCTTCATCGACGCGCACGCTCATCCGGTGTTCGCCGGCAACCAGCTCAACCACTGCGACCTGCGCGGTGCGAGTGATGCGGCGGGCTACGTGCAGCTCGTCGCCGACTACGCGGGTGCACATCCGGACGAGGCGTGGATCACCGGCGGTGGATGGTCGATGGACGCGTTTCCCGGCGGCATCCCCACGCGCGAAGCGCTCGACGCCGTCGTGGCTGACCGGCCCGTGTTCCTGCCCAACCGGGACGGGCACGGCGCGTGGGTGAACAGCCGGGCTCTGGAGCTGGCCGGCATCGACGCGGGCACTCCCGATCCCGGTGACGGGCGGATCGAACGTGACCGCGACGGCCGGCCGGTGGGCATGTTGCAGGAAGGCGCGGCGGCGCTCGTCGGCCGGCTGCTGCCCGACGTCACCGAGGACGACTGGTACCGGGCGTTGCTCACCGCGCAGCAGCACCTGACGGCGCTGGGCATCACCGGCTGGCAGGACGCCATCATCGGCGCCTACCAGGACGGCGCGGATCCGCTGCCTGTCTACGACCGGGCCGCGCAGAACGGTGCGCTACGCACCACCGTCGTCGGGGCGCTGTGGTGGGACCGCAGCCGCGGCATGGACCAGGTCGCAGAGCTGCTCGAGCGCCGCGACCGCGTGCACACGGACCGGTTCCGCGCGACGAGCGTGAAGATGATGCTCGACGGCGTCGCCGAGAACCACACCGCGGCGATGCTGGAGCCTTACCTCGACGGCCACGACTGCGCGACCGACAACAGCGGGATCGACTTCATCGATCCGCGGGAACTGCCTCGCTTCGTCACCGAACTCGACCGGCACGGGTTCCAGGTGCATTTCCACGCGCTGGGCGACCGCGCCGTCCGCAACGCACTGGACGCCGTCGAGGCGGCCCGCCGGGCGAACGGCTCCGCCCTCAGGCATCACCTCGCCCACCTCCAGGTCGTGCACCCCGACGACGTAGCGCGGTTCGCGCCGCTCGGGGCGACCGCCAACATCCAGCCGCTGTGGGCCACCCACGAACCACAGATGGACGAGCTGACGATCCCGTACCTGGGCACACGGCGTTCCGGCTGGCAGTACCCGTTCCGCTCGCTGCAGGCGAGCGGCGCCCGACTCTGCGCCGGCAGCGACTGGCCGGTCAGCAGCCCGGACCCGTTGCTCGGCATGCACGTCGCCGTCAACCGCACGCTTCCTGCCGAGGTCGGCGGCGCCGGAGACGACCCGTTCCTGCCGGAACAGGCCGTCGAGTTCGCGACCGTGCTCGCCGCCTACACCTCCGGCAGCGCACGGGTCAACGGAGTCGACGACCACCTGGGCTACATCCGCGACGGATACGACGCCGACCTGATCGTCGTCGACGCGGACCTGCACCACATCTCGCCGGAAGACATCTGCCGGGCCCGGGTGCGTCAGACCTGGATCCGCGGCGAACTCGTTTCCGGCACCGCCTGAGCACCCCTCGCAGCTCATCCTCCGGAGGACGGCATGACCCGTAGCAGGAATCTCGCAGCCGTCGTGGCCACCGCCTCGGTCGTCGCGCTGCTCGCAGCGTGCGGCCGGTCGGCCACGACCGCGACGAACACCCAGGGCAACGTCTCTCCGACGAAGGGCCTGGTGACGACGACACCGCCCGGAAGCAAGACGGTGCCGTCGGTGACCTGGGCCGTCTACCGCGACGTGAACTCGCTCGACCCGGTCTTCGCCTTCGACTATCCGGAGAACACCGCGGTCTCGCTGATGTGCGAGTCGCTGCTCCGGCAATCGCCGGATGGCGCGATCACGCCGGGACTTGCCACGCTGTCCACCCCGTCGCCGACCAAGCTCGTGTTCACCATCAAGTCCGGGGCGAAGTTCTGGGACGGGCACCCGGTGACGCCCGAAGACGTCGTCTACAGCCTCGACCGCAACACCGATCCCAAGGTCGGCGGTTTCTACGGAGCCTCCTTCAGCCGGGTGCAATCCGTGCAGGCCACCGGGTCGAACCAGGTGACGGTGACCTTGAAGCAGCCCGATTACTGGCTGCCCGGTGAGCTCGCGTCGATGCCCGGCGTGGTGATCGAGAAGGCCTTCGCCGAGAAGCAGGGCAAGAACTACGGCACACCCGCGGGCGGCATCATGTGCACCGGCGCGTACAAGTACAAGTCGTGGTCGCCGGGCGTCGGCGTCACGGCGGTCGCCAACCCGCACTACTGGAACCCCAGCGTGCATCCGAAGGTCCAGAAGATCCTGCTCAAGGGCGTGCCGGACACCTCGTCGTTCACATCCGGGATGCAGACCGGTGGGATCTCCGGCGGATACACCTTCGCGCTGTCGACTCTCACCCAACTGAAGCAGTCGAAGAACGTGAAGGTCTTCCAGGGGCCCGGTTGGTCGACCGACGCCTTCATCGTCTCCAACAGCAAGGGCGTGCTCGGCGACGTCCGCGTGCGGCAGGCGCTGTCGGACGCGCTCGACCGGCAGAGCATCATCAACTCCGTCTACAAGGGCGCCGCGCTCATGCCGCGGTGGATCTCCAACCCGGGCACCTTCGGCTACGGAAAGTCCGTCTTCGATGCGGCGTACAGCAAGGCGCCGGAGATGAAGCAGAACCTGGCCGAGGCCAATAAGCTGGTGCAGCAGGCCGGTGCCACCGGAAAGACGATCACCATCGGGACATCGAGCCAGCTGTCGAACATCTCCGCGGTCACCGGCGCCTACCAGGCAGCGGCGCAGGCGATCGGGCTGAAGGTCAAGCTCGACTCGGTGTCGGCGCAGAACTACATCAACTTCTTCACCGACGCGAAGGCCCGCGCCGGCGTCGACGGCTTCCTGACCGTCAACTACGGCGACTACGCCGATCCGGCCGCGATGCTCGCCACGCTCGTCCTGCCCGACGGGTCGCAGAACTACGACGGCTACAACAACCCGAAGATCACCTCGCTGATGGACAAGGCCCGGGGCACCGCCGACCTGAACGAACGCGCCAAACTGATCACCCAGGTCGAGCAGCTCGCCGCCCAGCAGCTGCCCTGGATCCCGACGGTGCAGCCGACGAGCATCCTGGTGCTGAACAAGCAGCTCAGCGGGGCGGTCGCCTCGTTTGCCTACATGTTCGCCCCGTGGGCCGACGACCTCGGCGGGGTCGGCTGACCGCATGAAGTGGCGGTTCCTGCTCCGCAGGCTGGCGATGCTCGTCGTCAGCCTGCTGGTCGCCAGCTTCCTGATCTTCGCGGCGCTCTACCTCTCCCCCGGCAACCCGGTGGCCACGCTGTCCGGCGGGCGCCCACTGCCACCGAAGAGCCTGCACCTGCTCGAACAGCGCTACCACCTGAACGACCCGTTCTTCCAGCAGTACTGGTACTGGCTCGGCAACGCCCTGCACGGCAACTTCGGGGTGTCCATCACGCTGCGGGAGAACGTGTCGACGCTGATCGCCGCACGGATCTGGACCACCGCTGGGCTGGTCCTCTACGCGTCGCTGATCATCGTCGTGCTGGGCATCGGTCTGGGCATTCTGTCGGGGCTGCGCCCCGGCCTGCTCGACACGAGCGCGCTGGTGCTCACCGCGATCACGGCAGCCATCCCGGCCTTCGTCGCCGCGATCGCGCTGATCCTCGTGTTCGCGGTCAAGCTGGGCTGGTTCCCCGCGCTGGGCAACGGCACCGATCTGCTCAGCAACATCCGGCACTTCACCCTGCCGGCATTCGCACTCGCGATTTCGTCGCTGGCGATCGTCGCCCGCATCACCCGCACGGCGGTGCGCGAAGAGAGCCGCCGTGAGCACGTGCAGACCGCGCGCAGCCGGGGCATCCCCACTCGGTTGGTCACCCGCCGGCACATCCTTCGCAACGCCGCGATTCCGATCACCACCATCACCGGAATCACGATCGCCTCGCTGATCGCGATCTCGGCAGTGGTCGAGACCGCGTTCAGCCTGAACGGCCTGGGCGCCTACCTCGTCCAGTCGGCGGAATCCAAGGACATCGCCGTCGTGCAGGGCATCTCGCTCGTGCTCGTCACCGCCTTCGTGGTCGTCAACGTCCTGGTCGACGTCCTCTACGCACTGCTCGACCCGCGCGTGGCGCTGGGAAGCCGGGCCCGATGACGACCGCTATCGCACTTCCCCAGGAGGGTCTGCGCCGGGCAGCGGGACGGTTCCGCGCTCTCGGGCCCGCGGGGATGGCGTCCGCCGTCGTCCTCCTCATCGCGCTCGTCGCCGCCGTGTTCGGCCCGATGCTCGCCCCGCACGACCCCAACCTGCCCAATCTCTCGCTCGCCTTCGTCGGGCCGACGGGCGGGCATCCGCTCGGCTTCGACTTCCAGGGCCGTGACGTGCTGTCGCGCCTGCTGGCCGGCGCGCAGAGCTCGCTGCTCGGCCCGCTGTTGGTGGTCGCCATGGCCATGGCGGCGGGCGTGCTGCTCGCCGTCGTGTCCGCGTGGCGCGGTGGCGCGCTCGACGCCGGGGTGTCGTCGGTGCTCGACATCGTCTTCGCCTTTCCGGGGATCCTGCTCGCCGTGCTCGCCACTGCGGTGTTCGGCGCAGGACTGACCGCGGCCTCGATCGCACTCGCGGTGGCGTACATGCCCTACGTTGCCCGGGTGATCCGCGGCGCCGCCCTGCGCGAACGGGCTCGGCCCTACGTCGCGGCTCTGGAGGTGCAGGGGGTCTCGGCCACGGCGATCTGCACGCGGCACTTGGTGCCGAACCTCGTGCCGTTGATCGTCGCGCAGTCGACGATCATGTTCGGCTACGCGATGGTCGACCTGGCGGCCATCTCGTTCCTGGGTCTCGGCGTGCAGCCACCAGCCGCGAACTGGGGCGTGATGATCTCGGAGAACCAGACCGGCATCCCGCAGGGATATCCGCTGCCCGCCCTGCTTGCAGGTATCTGCATCGTCGTCGTGGTGATCGCGGTGAACGTGCTCGGCGAGCGCCTGTTCGAGCGGGCGTAGGTGGCGCCCATGACCGATCCGGCCCCAGCCGTCACCGCCGTCGCGGCAGAGACCGAGGCTGCCCTGCTCAGCGTCACCGGGCTCACCGTGCGGCTGTCCGTCGACGGACGCATGCAGCCGGTGCTGCGCGAGGTCTCGCTCGCGGTTCGCGCCGGCGAGGCCGTCGGCCTCGTCGGGGAATCCGGATCGGGCAAGTCCATGACCGCCCGCGCCGTTGACCGTCTGCTCCCGGACGGCGCCGAGGTCGAGGGCTCGATCCGATTCGACGGCGCCGACGTCCGCGGTCTTCGTGGCCAGGACCTGCGTCGGTACCGCCAGCAGGTCGCGATGATCTTCCAGGACCCACGAGCCCACGTGAACCCGGTGCGCCGCATCGGCGACTTCATGACCGAGGCATTGCGCACGAACCAGCGTGCCGGGTCGAGCGAGGCGCTCGGCCGGGCCGCCGACATGCTCGACCAGGTCGGCATCGACAATCCCGGCAAGCGGCTGCGCCAATACCCCCACGAATTGTCCGGCGGCATGTTGCAGCGCGTCATGATCGCCACCGCGCTGCTGACGCGGCCCCGGCTGCTGCTCGCCGACGAGCCGACCACGGCCCTGGACGTCACGACCCAGTCGGAGGTGATGGCGATCCTCGACGAACTGCGCCGCGAGTACTCGCTCGCCATGCTTTTCATCACGCACGATCTCGAGCTCGCCGCCGCCGTGTGCGACCGCACCGCGGTCATGTACGCCGGCCAGATCGTCGAGACCCGCGAGTCCCGCCTGCTGCACGAAGACCCCCTGCACCCGTACACGTCCGCGTTGGCAGCGGCACGGCCGGACATCGAGCGCGCGGCCCGTCGGCTCAACGCCATCCCCGGTCGCCCCCTCTCGGCCTTCGAGGCGCCCGCCGACGAGTGCGCCTTCGCGCCGCGCTGCCCGCACGCCGCGGAACCGTGCCGCGCCGGCCTGCCACCGCTCATCGAACTGGCCGGCGGAGTCACCCGCTGCGTGCGCGCGGAGGAACTGCGCGGCCGGCTCGGGGTGAGCATCGATGCCTAGCGTGACCAAGAGCGGGCAGACGCGGCCGCAGGACCCGGCAGATGACGGGGCACCCGTCCTCGAAGTCACCGGGCTGCGCAAGGAATTCGGCGACCTGGTGGCGGTCGACAACGTCTCCCTGCGGTTGCCCGCGGGACGCTCGCTGGCCATCGTCGGTGAGTCGGGTTCCGGAAAGACCACCGTGGCGCGCATGCTCGTCGGCCTCGAGCGACCCACCGCGGGCACCATCGTCGTCTGCGGCCAGGATCGCTCCCGCCCGTCCCGCTCCGCCCGCACCAGGCGCCGCCGCGGGCGGCAGGTGCAGATCGTGTTCCAGGATCCGTACACCAGCCTCGACCCCCGCCAGAGCGCCGAATCGGCGATCGCCGAGGTGCTGCGGCTGCACCAGCGCACCGCGCCGGGCGATCGCGCCAGGCGGGTCGCGGAGCTCACCGAGTTGGTCGGGCTCGATGCCCGCCAGGCCAGGGCACTGCCCCGGGGGTTGTCCGGCGGGCAGCGGCAGCGGGTGGCCATCGCCCGGGCGCTGGCCGCCGAACCCCGCGTGCTCATCCTGGACGAGTCGGTGGCCGCACTGGACGTGTCGATCCAGGCCCAGGTGCTCAACACGCTCGCCGACATCCGGGACCGGACCGGCGTGTCCTACGTGCTGATCAGTCATGACCTGGCGGTCGTGCGGCAGCTCACCGACGACGCCATCGTGCTGCGCCGCGGCCAGGTGGTCGAGCAGGGCCCGACCTCGTCCGTCCTCGACCACCCGCAGCACGAGTACACCCAGCTGTTGCGCGCAAGCGTGCCGCGGCCGGGCTGGAAACCCGTTCGCCGGCCCGGCGTCGCAGCGGGCACGCCATGACCACCACGACAGCATCGGGAGGAGAGCGGGCATTGGGCACTGACCGGACGCGCATGATGAGCGGAGCCCCGCCGTTTCCCGCCGATGCCCGGGTGACGCTCGCGAACTGGCAGGACCCGCCGTTCAACCGCTGGTCCTTCCAGCACGTCCGCGAACTCATCCCGACCGCGCGGATTCCGCGCGGCACGACGGTTTCGGAGCTGCCCCGCGCCGAACGAGAGCTCCTCGACCTCGAGTTCGTCTCAGCCGGCCGCAGCCTGCGCATCGCCGACATGCTCGCCGAGACCTACACGGACGCGTTCGCGGTGCTGCACCGCGGCAAGCTCATCGCGGAGCACTACCGCAACGGCATGGCGGCGGACACCCCGCACCTGCTCATGTCGGTCTCCAAGTCGGTTACCGCCGCGGTGGCCGGCATCCTGGCCGGCACCGGCCGGCTCGACCCGACCGCACCCGTCACGGACGTCGTTCCGGAACTGCGCGGCACATCGTTCGACGGCGCCACCGTGCAGCACCTGCTGGACATGCGGGCGGGTACCCGCTTCGACGAGAACTACGACAACCTCGACGCCGATGTCCGCACCTACGAGCGCGTCTACCTCTGGCGGCCGGACGACGGGCCCCGCCCTGCCGATGCCCTCGCGTACTTCGCGACCCTGCACAACGACGGCGAGCACGGCGGACCGTTCCGGTACCGGTCGATCCTCACCGACGTGTTGAGCTGGGTCCTGGAGAAGGCGAGCGGCACCCGATTCGCCGACCTGGTCTCTGGTGAGCTGTGGCAGCCGATGGGGGCCGAGTTCGACGCCGAGATCACCGTGGACGCGCACGGCAACCCGATGGCCGACGGCGGGATCAACACCACGCTGCGGGATCTGCTGCGTTTCGGCGCGCTTTACCTGCCGTCCTCGACCCCGCCGCTGGTGCCGCAGGAATGGATCGACGACACCGTCCGGGGAGCCGACGACGGGCCCGCGGCCTTCGTGGCAGCCGATCCCCCGCCCGGCTTCCCGCCGGGCGCGCACTACCGCAACTGCTGGTGGGTGTACGACCCGGAGCTGCCGCTGCTGATGGCATCGGGGATCTACGGCCAGAACGTGCTCATGCACGGGCCCGCCGAACTCGTCGTCGCGAAGTTCTCCACCTGGCCGAGCCCCTTGAGCCAGCCGCTGCGGCAACTGACCGTCGACGCCGTGATGGCGCTCGCCGCCGCGCTCTGATTGGCCGCATCCCCCGAAGGAGCCCGATGTCCTCGCTCGTACTGCGGCACGCTCGGCTCGCCGGCCGGGTCGACCCGGCCAACGTCGTGGTGGCCGACGGCCGGATCGTCGCCGTCTGCGACGACATCGACCTACGGGACCTGCGACCGGACGGTGCCCAGGTCGTCGACCTGGCGGGACGGTTCGTCACGCCCGGGCTCACCGACTCGCACATCCACCCGGTGCTCGCGCTCGGTCTCACGGACGGCATCGATCTCTCCGGCTGCACCACGCTGGACGACGTTCGCCGGGCGCTCGCCGCCGCTGCCGACTCCACGGACGGCTGGCTGGTCGGCTGGGGGCTCGACCCCAACTGCTTCGGGGAGCTACCGGTCGACAACCGCCCGCTCGCCGCCGTGGTGGGTGACCGGCCGATGTTTCTGCGCCTCTTCGACGGGCACTCGGCCGTGGTCAGCGACGAGGCGCTGCGTCGGGCGGGCATAGCCGGGCCCCGGGAGTTCGCGTCGCATGCCGAGATCGTGTGCGACGCGGCAGGCCAGCCGACCGGCTTCCTGCTCGAGGAAGCCGCCATGGCGCCCGTGCAGGCCGTGCTGCCGCAGCGGTCGTTCGTCGAGCGTCGGGAGCGGCTGCGCCGTGTGTTGGCGAGCATGGCCGCGGTGGGGCTGACCGGCGGGCACGTCATGGACTGCGACGGCGACTCGCTCGAGCTCTACACCAGCCTCGATGACGCGGACGAGCTGCCGCTGCGGCTGCGCATCGCGCCGTGGCGCCGCCCGGAGGACGACGACCGGCGGGTGGCCGAGTTGCTCGACCTGCAGCGCCGGCGTGGGCGGCTGTGGCAGGTGGCCGGTGTCAAGTTGTTCATGGACGGGACGATCGACAACGGCACCGCGTGGCTCGCCGAACCCGACTGCCACGGCGAGTCGACCAGGCCGTACTGGGCGGATCCGCAGGCCTACACGCGCGCGGTCCACGAACTCGCGGCGAACGGGGTGCAGACGGCTACGCACGCGATCGGCGACGCCGCCGTCGGCCACGTGCTCGCGACGATGGCAACGCTGCCCGCGGGTGCGCGGCGCGGGCATCGCATCGAACACATCGAGACGCTGCCCGACAACCTGGTTGCCGAATTCGCCCGGCACGACGTGACGGCCTCGATGCAGCCGACGCACGCAACCGACTACACCCGCGGTGACCACAGCGACAACTGGTCGCGGCGGCTGGGCACCGAGCGGGCGTCGCGCGCCTGGCGGTGCGGCGACCTGCTGCGGTCCGGGGCCCGCCTGAGCCTCGGCTCCGACTGGCCGATCGCACCCTTCGATCCCCGGCCCATCATGGCGGCCGCGCAGCTGCGCCGGCCGTGGGACCGCCCGGAGCTGCCGCCGGTCGGCGCCGCGCAGGCGCTCACCGCGGCCCAGGCGCTCGCGGGCTACACCGAGGCGCCCGCTCAGGTCGCCGGCGCCACCGACCTCGGCCGGGTCGCGGAAGGGTTCCGCGCCGATCTCACCGTGTGGGCCGACGACCCCCTTCGGCAGCCGGCGGACCAGCTTCCGCACCTGCCGATCGAGATGACCCTCGTGGACGGCCGCGTGACGTATCGCGCCGAGGCGCTGTCGTAGCCCTCACGGCACGATGCGCTGGGCGGGGTAGCGATCCACGTCGACGATCTCGCGGCCGAGAGGGGTCAGTGAGATCGGGATCAGCTTGAAGTTCGCCAGGCCGAGCGGGATGCCGACGATCGTCAGGCAGAGAGCGATCCCCGTGACGATGTGGCCGATGGCCAGCCACAGGCCGGCGATGAGCACCCACACGATGTTGCCGATCGCCGAGCCGACGCCGGCGTCGGAGCGGCGTACGACGGTGCGGCCGAACGGCCACAGCGCGTAGCCGGCGATGCGGAACGAGGCGATCCCGAACGGGATCGTGATGATCAGGATGCAGGCGAGGATGCCGAAGAACACGTAGGCCAGCGCCATCCAGAACCCGCAGAAGACCAGCCAGATGACGTTGAGGAGGGTCCGCATCGCTCCAACCTAGGCAGCCGGGTCC
>DASSEP010000002.1:0-2110 GCA_035695205.1 Jatrophihabitans sp.
GCTCGTCACCGTCCCGTAGACCGTCTGCGCGGCCCCGCCGAGCTGGACGGTGACCGGGATCTGCACCGGCTGCCCGTAGGAGTCGACCTGCGGCTGCGTCGCCTGCGCCAGCGCCGAGACCGCGCCGTCGAAAGAGTCGACAGGCGCCTCGACGGCGAGCAGCAGTGTCACGATCCGCGACGGCACGTAGTACGGCATCGGCCACGAGCCGTTCGCCTGCGCCTTCCGAGCCAGGGACGCGTTGCCACCCAGGGGTGCCGAAACCACATCGAACCAGCCCGTCATCCCGACCAGCCGGTAGTACGTGCCAGCGCCGACCGGAAGGCTGTTCAGCGTGGCCGAGTACGCACCGACGGGTGCCTGGCTGCCGAGGACGATCGGCACGTCAGACCGTCCGCAGCTTGCCGCGCTTGACGGCGACAGGGATGGGGCCGTCGTGCCGCAGCGCGCGCCTGATCGCCCTCACCATCGACTCCTCGTTCGCCCGTCGGTTCTGCAGGTGGTGCATCGACTGGTTGGCCGCCGCGTAGGCCCCGGCGTTGTTCAGCGCCGAGTTCGTGGCCGCGTTGAGCCGGTTGAACTGGTGCACCTGCGCCGTCGACCCCTGCGCGAGCGCGTGGATCTGCGCGATGCCCTGCGCGCCACCGGCCTGCATCTGCGCGAGCAGGCTCCTCGAGACACCCTCGCGCCGCAGTTTCCGCACGTCATGCTCCACCTGCCGCGCCTGGGCGAGCTGGTGGCGCTGGTACTTGAGCATGTTCGCGAGGATCTGCTGCTGCGACAGGTTGACCGTCTTCGTCGTCGCGGGCGTCGACTCGGTGACCAGTTGGCCGTTGATGACCTGTGTGAACGTCTTGCCGGGAACCGTGACCTGCTTCGTTGTCGGCAGGCCCGCGGCGAACACATTGCCGGCGAACGCGGAGCCGAACGACTGCGCGTTGCCGATGGTCGCGTTGGTGTGGCCGAGCAGCTTCTGTGCCAGAGCGAGGTCGCGGAGCAGTTGGTTGTGCCGCCGCTGCGCCGCGGACAGGTGATGACGGTGCACGCGGCCACCGGAGGCGAACCGCTCGGCGTTGAGCGCGTCGAACAGGCCCACGCCGTACCGCTTCACCGCCGACGCCCGGATCACGTACTCGCCGTTCGACAGCCGCGCCGGGATGCTGTCCGACGTGCCGGTGCCGGGACCGGTGATGTGACCGCCGGTCGCCTGCTTGATCGCCTTCGCGTGCGGGCCGAAGGAGACCGCGTGGATCTCGTTGACCCGGATGCTGATGTCCTTCGAGTGCAGCGCGTCGAGCTTCGCCTGCACGGCCGCCGCGATGTTGATCGCCTGCTGGCCGCCGAGGAGCTGGATCAGTGTACGGACCTGTTTCGGGGTCAGGTCGTACTGGTGCTGCAAGGCCCGGACGTCGGACATCGACTGCACCGCGCCCGGCGTCTGCACCGCCGTCTGAACCTTCTTCGGCAGCGACGCGAGTTCCTCGCGGTACTTCGCCGTCGCCCGGTTCGCCGTCGCCATCGCGGCGACGACGGTCGTCGCGTAGTCCTGCGCCGCCTTCTTCGCGCCGGAGTAGTCGGCGCCGCGGATCGCCTGCGGGACGTACGTGCCGCTGACGTAGCCGCGAGAGCCGTACGGGCTGCCCACGTAGTTCTGGCCGTTCAGCGCCATCTGCTGGTGGATGTAGTCGCCAGCCGCGTTGCTGTTGACCTGACCCTTGGTGGACCCGTACTGCGAGCCGAAGTAGATCGCCAGCGCCCCCGCAGCAGCAGCGGCGATCGTGGTCGACAGGCCGGCCGCGACACCGCCGCCAGCCTTGCCGAGATCGCCTGCCAGACCGCCGCCACCGGGGCCGCCGAAGCCCTTGTTGGTGACGTAGACGGGCACGACACCCTTGCCGAGCGCCACCCCGCCGAGTTCGCCAGCAGCCGCACCGCCGAGCCTGCCAAGACCACCGAAGCCTTTGACCTTGCTCAGTAGCCCAGCGACGCCGACGAGGCCGGCAGCCGCGCCGCGCGCGAGCCCGATGCCCTTCAACCCGAGCACTATCAGCGGGAGCGCCTCACCGATCGCCCGCAGCGGGCCGGCGGGGATCTTCGACAGCAGCCGCAG
>DASSEP010000003.1:0-2765 GCA_035695205.1 Jatrophihabitans sp.
GTCAGCAACGTCACCTACGCCGCATACATGCCGGGCCTCTACACGAATGCCGGCGTGCTCAACACACCGTCCTCACCGACGTGCACGGGCATCGCGAGCACTGTCGTCCAATGGCTGTCTCCGGGCGCCTACTACTTCAACTTCAGCGGGCCGGCCGGCACGCAGTGGAACTGGCCGAAGACGCTGATCGCAGGAACCCCGACCGACGGCAGCGGCCAGCCGCTCAGCGGGCTCGACCCCACCAAGGCCTCCACGCTCGGCGCGCTCGCCAACGCCGGGACGGCACCGAAGGCGTGTCAGGACGCCGCGACGACGCAAGCAACTGTAAAAGGCGCAGAACTGATCTTCGGCGGCGCGAGCACCGCAGCGACGACCGGCTCCGGAAGCTCGGCCACCACCGCGGAGATCTGCGCGAGCTCGCCGACCGACAGCCCGCCCGTCGCGCTGTACGGCCTCGCAAACGCCGCGACCGTCCCCCTGGCCGGCGGCGGTTCAGTGACCATCCCGGCCGAAACACTGTGTTCCGCCACCGGGTGCGGCAGCACGTCGCTGGTGCAGACCGGCAGCAGCGGCCAGGCCGTCATCTACTTCAAGGGCTACATCTACGCGCCTAACGCGCAGCTGGACCTCACCATGAAGAACACCACCGGGCAGGTCTTCAACTGGGGCGTCGTGGTGCGGGACTTCCGCTTCTTCTTGAACGGTGTGTCACCGACCGACCCGTTCCTGCAGTTGCCCAAGCCGAACACCGCCGTAGGAGTCGTCACGACGACCAGCACGTCGACGTATGCGACGACCAGCACCAGCTACCCGGCGCCCTCGACGAGCACGGCGTACACCATCCGCTACATCAACGTGTGGGTGTGCCCCGCCGCGAAGCTCGCCTCTGACGCGGACAAGTGTCCGAGCGACGGTACGCCCAACGTCCAAGTCCAGGTGCTCACCGACTCCAGCGGACAGCCCGTCAAGGTGTTGAGCTGGAGCCAGATTCGCTGACCACCTCGAACTTGACGTGAGGTTTCTGTTAGTTGTAGAAATGAAGGTGGCGGGGGTGCCTTACGAACAGCTTGGAGCTCGGCGATGCTCAGCACCCTCCCCTTCCTCCTGGTCACGCTCGGCGTGGCGATCGTCGCGCTGTACCAGGCCCGGCGTCTGCGCGGCGGCGTCCCGTCCCGGCCCGTCGTCAGCCGAGCCACAGACACGCCGACTGGCACTCGCGTCCCGGCGCTGCTGCGCGTCGGGCGCATCGGCATCGAGGCGCACGGACGCGCGACCCGCTGCACAGCCCGCGTCGCCCCGGCCGACCAGCCGAATTCCGCGATCATCGTCTACGCCGCGAACGGCACGGTGCTCGCCGACGTCCCGACCGCTGACCTGGTCATGGCCCGCGCCTTCACCAGCGGCCGGTGCGCCGTCTCGTTCGGCGAGGCACGCCGCGAGTTCGGCCAGACCTGGCCGCTGGGCCCGGAGGTCGCCGGCTGGGAGGTCCACCTCGTCGACGTCTCCGGCACGATCACCCGCTGCTACGGCATGCCCGGCAGCCAGCTCGACCTCGACGTCGAGCGGCTGCGCCGCCGCATCGAACAGGCGCTGCTCGCCGAAGCCAGCTGAGCCGGTGCAGGTGAGAACTCGATGCTGATCGCACTCGCGACGGTCTTCGCCACGCTGCTCGGGCTCGCCGTCGGCTCGTTCCTGAACGTGGTGATCCACCGCGTGCCGGCCGGCATGTCGGTGGTCAGCCCGCCGTCGCACTGCCCGCGCTGCGGCAACGGCATCCGCAATCGGCACAACGTCCCCGTCCTCGGCTGGCTGGTGCTGCGCGGACGCTGCTACGACTGCGCAGCGCCGATCAGCGCCCGCTACCCCCTCGTCGAGGCGCTGACCGGCGCGCTGTTCGGCGCGGGCGCCGGGGCCCTGTTCGCCGCGCGGCTCGCGGCGGCGGTGCCCGCCTACCTCGTGTTCGCCTCCCTCGCCGTGGTGCTGGCCGCGGTGGCCGTCGACCGGCAGGGACTGCCGTTCAAGGTGACGATGACGTGGTCGGGCCTGGGCGTGGTGGCGCTGATCGTGCCCACCGCGCTGGGGTCGCTGCCCCTCGCGGCGCCGATCGCCGGCGTCCTCGCGCACGGCGTGGTGACCATCGCGTCGCTGTACATGGTGCTGACGCAAGCAGCCGGCCACCCTCGAGCGGTCGGCCGGTAACTCAGGTCATCTTCGACAGCGCCTGCTCGACGTCGATGATCCGCTCGTCGCGGCCCTTCTCGATCTCCTTGGCGACGAACTTGGCGACCGTCCGCTTCAACTCCTGCTCCACGTTGGCGATCGCCTGCAGCGCCGAGGCGCGCAACCCGTCGGCGCGCAGCTCCACCTCGACGTCGTGGCGCGTCGGCGGCTCGACGTCGATCACCACCCGCAGCCGCTCGGCGGCCCGGGCGGCCACCGGCAGCCGGATGCGCATGTCGGCGTTGAACCGGTAGGTGTCCAGCCCGATGCCGATCTTCAGCTGCAGCTCGACCGGGATCACCAGCTGGAACGCGATGTGCTCGTCGTGCTCGATCTCGACCAGCTCCGGCTCGCCGACCATGCCGTTGGCGCGCACCTTCGCCAGGCTGAGCGGGCCGACGCCCATCGGACCCACCTCGATGGGCCGCCCGCCGATGCCGGCGACCGCCTCGGCCACCCGGTCGCGGGTGACGGCGACCTCGAAGAAGCGCCGGCCGAACGCGGCGTAGCTGATGAAGGTGGGGTCCGGGGTCGGGCGGCGCTCG
>DASSEP010000004.1:0-21246 GCA_035695205.1 Jatrophihabitans sp.
TCATCTTGACGATCGTGGTGCTGGCCGTCGCCTGGCACTGTCAGCTGCCGGCGCACCGGGTCGAGGAGATCCTCAACGAGCCCGATGAGCCAGCCGTCGCCATGGCTGGCGAGCCCGCGGCGCTCTGAGGCGCTGCCGGCAACCGCGTCCCGCATGCCGGGACGCGGTTGCCGGCCCCTCGGTCGCGTGGCACCATCATCCGCGTGACCAGCAACGCTCCGCGATTTTTTTACGGGTACCGCCGTCCGGTGCCCGTCGCTGCTGGCTGAGTTCTTCCATCCACCGACGCCCCGGGCCCGAGTCCCGGGGCGTTTGTCGTGTCCGGGCTCGGGACGCCATCCGAGAGGATCCAACCGATGCCCACCACGACCGAACCGACCGTCGCCCCGCAGAACGCCGACGCCCCGGCGGCCGACGACTCGATCCCCGTTCTACGCGGGCAGATCGACGCGCTGGACGAAGCCATCTGCCGGCTGGTAGCCGAACGCGCCCGGCTGTCGCGCCGCGTGCAGACCGCGCGGATGAACAGCGGCGGCACCCGCGTGCAGTTGGGCCGCGAGCGCGTGATCCTCGACAGGTACCGCACCGCCCTCGGGCCGGATGGCGCGGGCCTCGCCGACTCGGTGCTGCAGGTGTGCCGCGGCGCCCGTTGACCTCGAACTGCCCCACCGGGTTTGTCAGGATCTGGTGCCTAGATTGGTGGCATGGCCGATGTCAGCGTCGTCGACGGAACCATGCACATCACCCTGACCGTTCCGGAAAGCCTCGCTGCGGTGCACGGGCGAACGCTCGACGTCCCGATCAGCTCGATCACCGACGTCACCGCCGTCGACGACATCTTCGGCCAGGTCCGCGGACTGCGCATGCCGGGCACGGGCTGGCCGAACCGGATCGCCATCGGCACCTGGCGCGGTGGCCGGGGCCAGGCGAAGTTCCGCGACTTCGCACTCATCCACCGGCCCGGTCCGGGTGTCGTGGTCAGCACCTCCGGCGTGCCCTACGACCGCATCCTCATCGGTCTGCCGCAGCCGGAGGAACTGGTCGAAGAACTGCGCGCATGACTCAGAGCATGCGGCGATCGGCCGCCCAGCGGGTGAGCTGGTGCCGGCTGGACAGCTGCAACTTGCGCAGCACGTTCGACGCGTGCGTTTCGACCGTCTTGATCGAGATGAACAGCTGCGCCGCGATCTCCTTGTACGCATAGCCGCGGGCGAGCAGGCGCATCACCTCGCGCTCGCGAGGGGTGAGCTGATCGATCTCCGGATCGATCGACGGCGGTGCCGGGGCATCGCGGAACGCGTCGAGGACGAAGCCCGCCAGCCGGGGGCTGAACACGGCGTCGCCGTCGGCGACCCGCGCCACCGCGTCGGCGAGGTCGCCGGCGGAGATCGTCTTCGTGACGTAGCCCCGGGCGCCGGCGCGGATCAGCGCGATGACGTCCTCGGCGGCGTCCGACACCGACAGGGCGAGGAATCGCGTGTCCGGCAGGGTGTCGCGCACCGCCTCGAGGACGGCCAGCCCGCCACCCTCAGGCATGTGGACATCGAGAAGGACGACGTCCGGACGCGTCGAGTTGATGACCGCGACCGCATCGGCGACGCTGCCGGCCTCGCCCACCACCTGCACGCGGGCGCCGAGCTCGGCGCGAACTCCCGCACGGAACATCGCATGGTCGTCGACGAGCACCACTCGTGGATCGATCATCGCGGCATCCGGATCTCGATCTCGGTGCCGGAGCCCGGCGTGCTGGAGACCCGCACGGAGCCGCCGTGACGCTGCACCCGGCCGATGATCGAACCGCGCACGCCCTGCCGGTCGTCGCCGATGTCGTCGATGTCGAAACCCACTCCGCGATCCTTCACGAACACGCTGACCTCCTCGGCCTCCACCTCGCCGTAGAGCGAGATCTGCGTGGTCCCGGAATGCTTGGCGGCGTTGACGAGCGCCTCGCGCGCGGCCGCCACCACCGCGGCCGACGACTCGTCCAGCGCGGCGTCGCCGACCACGACGGTGTCGATAGATACGGCGTAGGAATCCTCCACCTCGGCGGCCACCCGGCGCAGCTGTTCGCCGATCTGTCCGGACGACACCGGGGAGCCGTAGAGCATCGATCGCAACTCCCGCTCCTGCCCGCGGGCGAGACGGGCGACCTCGCGCGGCGAGTCGGCGTTGCGCCGGATCAGTGCCAGTGTCTGCAGCACCGAGTCGTGCAGGTGCGCCGCGATGTCTGCGCGCTCCTGCGACCGGATCCGCTCCGCCCGCTCCTGCGACAGGTCGCCGACCATGCGCATCCACCACGGCCCGGTCAGCAAGGCGATGCCGGCGACGGTGACGATCATCGCGACCAGGCCGTCGCGCACCGCCGTCACGTCCGCGCGCGCGAGCACGAACGCGGCACCGGCGAGCACCAGCACCACGCCGACCGCCAGCCGCGCGCGGCCTGCTCGTTCGAAGTGGCCCGCGGACAGCGAGGTCCGGGACAGGTCGCGCAGGCGGTCACGTTCGGGCGCCGAGGCCTGCCGCCAGATCAGGGCACCGCCGATGCAGGCCAGCAGCGCCGGGCCGAACAGCGCACCGGCCGGCAAGGAGGTGGCGGTGATGGCGACCGCGGCGGCGGCCGCGACGGCGGCGAGGAGGTACTCGAGCCAGGTCGGCAGCCGGCTCGACCCGCCGGACGGATCGGGCGACAACACGATCCAGTAGGCCGCATAGAGCGCGATGCCGAGTCCACCGGCGAAGGCGAGCAGGACGAAGGCGATCCGGGCCGTGCGTACCGGCATCCCGACGTGCTCGGCGATGCCCGCGGCGACACCGCCCAGCACGCCCCGGTCGGGGCGCCGGTAGAGACGCGGCGCGCTCGCGGATACGGTCACGAGCCCATGATTGTCGACAGCGTCCGGCCGGCGCATCGGGTAAGCCCCCGAGCCGGCATTTCAGGGTCCCGCTCAGGGCGGCACCCGATGTGCTCCTACCCTCGGCACCGGCAGGCTCGCTGCCATGACCACCACTGACATGCCCGGACCCTCGACTCCTCCCCCGGCGGCGCCGCCGGATCCTTCCGACCGGCACTTGCGGCGCAGCCGGGAAGGACGGGTGGCCGCCGGCGTCGCCGCCGGGCTCGGCCGCTACTTCGGCGTCGACCCGGTGCTGTTCCGCGTCCTGTTCGCCACCGCCGCGTTCTTCGGCGGCGCCGGCATCGTCGCCTACGTGATCGCCTGGGTGGTGATCCCCGAGGACGACACCGAACGCGCCGCGGTCGACGGCTGGATCGCCACGTTGCGCGCGCACCGGGTGCCGGCGTGGGTGGTCGCGGTCGCGGCCGGCTTGCTGGTGTGGGCACTGGCGTTCAGTTGGTGGGCGCCCGGCCCGTTCCTGCCGGTCCTCGCGATCGTCGTACTGCTCGTCGTCGCGTTCGGACGGCGCGACTGGCGGGACGTGCCGCCGGCCGCGCCCACGGCACCGCCGGCAACTGCCCCTCCCGGGCCGGCAACCACCGACGCCGCGGCAACCGCTCCGGTCGATCTCACCAAGCGGGCGCCGGCCGCCGACACCAGCCCCACGCAGCCCTCGTGGACGGGCGACGCCCGCGCCTGGCTCGACGAGTCACGGACCGCTGCGGCGGTCCGGCGCCGCCGGGCAACGCCGGTGCGGATCGCCGTGCTGGTCACGCTGGTCACGGCGATCCTGACGCTCGCCGCGGTCGACGCCGTCTGGGGCATCCCGCTGCCGGTGTACTTCTGGACGGCACTGGGCATCGTCGTCATCGGCCTGCTGGCCGGGCTCGCGCTGCGGCGCGCACCGTGGAGCCTGGCGCTGCTGCTCGTCCCCACGGTCGCAGGGGTCGTCGCGTTCGGCGGCACGTCAGCGAGCCTCCACGACGGCATGGGCGCGCGGCACTGGCGTCCGCAGACGACGGCGGCGTCGAGCTACCGGCTCGGGCTCGGCCAGGCCGTGCTGGACCTGCGGGACCTGCCTGCGCTGACCACGGCGCGAAAGACGGTGATCACCGTCGGCGCGGGTCAGGTGAAGGTGATCGCCCCGAAGACGTTGAACGTGACCGTGCACGCCAACGTGCACATCGGCGACATCGAGTCGGACGGGCACCACCTGGTCGCCGGCAACGGGCCGTGGGCGGCCTGGGACCAGCACCGGGACATCACCGCTCCGGCCGGCGCGACCGGCGCCCCGTTGACCGTCGTCGTCCGGCTCGCGGACGGCCAGATCTCGGTTACGCATCCCTGACGGGCTCAGCTCCCGAGCCGACAGCGGAATCCGACCGATTGCCCGCGTGGATCTCTGGACGGACGCGATCAGAAATGAAACACTTCCTCCGCATTTATTGCCGTTCGCGCTGATTCCAAGAAGGACGTCGCGCGAACACCCCATCGCGAGGAAGGTCCTTCATGCCCCGAAGCCGACCGCCTGGTCGTCTCGCCGCTACCGCGGCGCTGACGACCAGCGCACTGCTGGTCGCCGGCGTCGCCACAGCCTATGCGTCGCCGTCATCCCCACAGCAACCGGGCGCGACCTCGGCGAATCCGCTCTACGGATTCGCCAGGATCGCCGCCCGCCAACACGCCCACCCGAACCTGAGCCCGTCGGTCAAGGCGGATAGCGCCGGTGGCGCACAGGAAGGCGAGGGCGACGCCCTCGAGGTCGCCGACCAGGCCGAGGCGTACGCCTACATGCGCAGTGCGCCGACCGACTCCGTGTCGTCGAGGATGTTGCTGCAGGCCCGTTCGCAGGCGGCTCAGCTGCCGGCGGTGCACGCCAAGCTCACCGAGGTCACCGCCCGGCCGTACAACTCCAACCCGAGCGGCTACACCGACCCCTACTGGTCGAACGACGGCTCCGGCTTCCGGAACGTCAGCGGCCGCGTCACTGCGCTCGCGGTCGACGGGCGCACCTACTACGCCGGCACTGCAGATGGCGGTGTCTGGAAGTCCACCGATGCGGGCGGCCACTGGCACTCGATCTGGGACCGCATGCCCTCGCTGTCGATCGGCGCGTTGATGATCGGGCCGAAGCACTCCCTGTGGGTGGGCACCGGCGAGGCGAACACCAACTCCGACTCCTACATGGGCACCGGCATCTACCGCTCGACCAACGGCGGGAAGAACTTCACCCGCGTCGGCGGCGCCGACCTGCTCAACATGCAGACCTACCGGCTGCGCGACGACCACCACGGCCACGTGTACGCGGCGACGAGCCACGGCCTGTACCGGCACTCGGACACCTCGTCCAAGCGCCGCTGGCAGCTCGTGCTCAAGCCGAACCCGAACCGCGCCGGCTCGCCGTACCTCACGTCGATGATCACCGACGTCGTGGTCCGTCCGCACACGCACGGTCGCGTCGTGCTCGCCGTCAACGGCTGGCGCAACGGCACCAACCGCAATGGGTTCTACCTCTCGCGCACCGGCGGCGGACGGCAGTCGTTCCACGAGATCACCCCGAAGGGCGCCATCGACCCGACCGACATCGGCCGGTCGTCGCTGGCCTATGCGGGCAACGGCAAGCGTCTCTACGCGATCATCGAGTCGCCGCGCAAGCTGGTCAGCGACCCCAACACGAACCTGCAGGGCGTGTTCGTTTCTCCGTCCGGCAACCCGGTCGGGCCGTGGAAGCAGATCGCCAGCTCGAAGAAGCTCATGGCTTCCGGCTCCGCGCTGACGCAGCCGGGCTACCAGCCGGGCATCCAGTCCTGGTACAACCAGACGATCGCTGTCGACCCGCACCACCCGCGGCACGTGTTCATCGGCCTCGAAGAGGTCTACGACAGCACCAACGGTGGCCGGACGTGGCACACGGCGGCCCCGTACTGGAACTACGGCCTCAAGTGCGGCAAGAAGTGCCCGCCCACCACGCACCCCGACCAGCACGCCCTCGCCATCACCGCGAACGGCACCCTGGTGAGCGGCAACGACGGGGGTGTGTACAAGCGGCCGATCAGCGTCCGGGGCTACGGCCACTGGAAGGACCTCAACAACACGCTGTACACGCTGCAGTACTACGACGCCGCAGCCGGCAAGCGGTACAAGCAGTACGGCTACTGGGGCGGCATGCAGGACAACGGGACCGGCGTCATCAACCCCGGTGCCAAGGAGCAGATCGCGCCGATGGGCGGTGACGGCTTCAACGTCTACGTCAACCCGACGAACCCGCGCCAGGCGGTCGGCGAGTACACGAACCTGATCATGTACAGCACCAGCGACGACGGCCACACGGTCCACGCGATCAGCCCGCTGTGCGGCTACTACACCGGTAAGAACTGCGATCCGAACGCCGAGTTCATCGCACCGTTCGCCGCCGACATCCACAACAAGAACCACTGGATCGCCGTCGGCACCAAGGTGTGGCAGACCCACAAGGGCTGGGCGACCCGGTGCGGCAGCAACACCGGCGGGTCCCACTGCGACTGGCGCTCGGTCTACTCGCTCGGCACCGACTCCGCGAGCGGTGACGAGTACCTCGGCACCGCGGCGGCCACGAGCGGCACGGTGAGCTACGTCGGCTACGCCACCGCCAACGGCAACCCGACCGGGGACCCGAACGCGGAGACGTTCCGCAGCGGCATCGCCACCAACTACGGCGGCAAGTGGCACAAGATCGACACGTCCGCGCTGCCCAATCGCTGGATCTCGCGGCTGACGATCGACCCGTCGAACCCGAAGCACGTGTACGTGGTGTTCAACGGCTACTCGCGCCGGTGGATCCCGTCCGGCGGCGTCGGCACGGTCTGGCAGTCGTTCAACGGCGGCGGCACGTGGACCAACATCACGGGCGATCTGCCGAACGCTCCGGGCGACGGGCTCGCCATCGTGCACAACCGGCTTGTGCTGGCCACCGACGTCGGCCTGTTCACGGCTCCGACGACGGGGCCGAAGCACTGGAAGCGCGTCGCGGGCCTGCCGAACGCCGTGGTGAACAACGTCCGGCCGCTGCCGGGCAAGAACGCGGTTGTGCTCGCCACGCACGGCCGCGGAATCTGGCGGGTGGACTTCTGATCACCGCCGGTTAGGACGGCCGCGCCGTCCTGAAGTACCGCACTCGAAACGGGGCGGTGGGGTTGTCAAGCAGCCTCATCGCCCCGTTTCGTTGCAGCAGGGATCAGTTGATTACCGCGCCGGCGCGACGGCGGGGGCGCTCAGGACCAGATTTCGAGCGGATCGTCGATCGCCTCGCCGGCGAGCAGCAGCGGCAGGCGGTCCGGTAGCCGGCCGGGATAGAACCGCTCGGCGCTGGAGCAGACGTCGGGAACCGGCCACCAGCGGAAGCCGAAGTAGTCCTCGCGCTCGTAGTCGAGGCGCTCCGACTCGTCGATCTCGCCGCCCGGACCGTCGAGCCGGATCTCGAGCACCGTCTCGTGCTGCAGACGGCGTACGCGCCGGTGCCGGAACGTGGCGGTGCGCCGCCAACGCCCGGCGCCGACCTGGTCGATCCCCGTGACGATCCCGGTCTCCTCGCGCAGTTCGCGGATCGCCGCCTCGAGGTAGGTCTCGCCCTCTTCGATCCCGCCGCCGGGCAGCTCCCACCAGCGCCCTTGGTACGGATCGGCCACGTCGTGGGTGTGGAACAGCAGCATCCGCTCCGTGTTGTCGACAAGCACGACGCGCACGACGTTCCGCTCGATCACCGGCAGCCCGTCGTCGGGAATCCGCTGCGCCTCGCTCACGCCTACCGCCCTCGTCGAAACGTCCTCGTTCAGCGCTTGATCGCTGCAGACTATGGCAGCGCCGCGGGCTTCTAGCCGGCGGATTTGAATGCTCCCTTTTTCCGCCAGAACCGCCGAGCTGTGGCGATCGCGGAGAAAGCGGGCCGTGCCTTGCGGTGTGGGATTCCTTGGTGTCTGCTGTGCGTAGGACAAGCGCATCCTGACCGTGGCATGAGGGGGCACCATGCGGCGTCGAATGCTGCAGGCATTGTTCTGCTTCACCCTGGTCGTCGGTTCGACGGTGGTCACCGCCGCCACATCCGCGGCGGGACCTGCGGGGCGCAACCGGCACGCCGTCACCGCCCCGCGCGTGCATCGCTGGGCGCCCTGGCGGCCGAACCGGCAGGCCGCCTTCCGAATGCAGGTGTGCGGCGTCCGGGTGAAGGTGACGTTCCCGGTGAACCGCGAACGGATGCGGGTCGCGGGACTTCACCATCACTACGTGGCACAGCAGTTCAAGGGCCGGCTGGTCGTCAAGTTCACCCCGATGCGGCATCGCCTGCACTCCGTGCGCTGGGACATCAGCGGCGCCTCGCTGGGGCGGCACACGACCCGCGCCTACGAGTCCGGTCGCTACGTGTTCGCGGCCACCGGCCGCAACCTGGTGTTCACCAACGCGCAGGAGCGCCGCCGCTATCACCTGCCGGTGGTCTTCCTGGCCCGCGGCCCGATCCGAATCGTCTACACCAAGCACCACGTCGCCCGGCTCACGCAACGCCCGCGTGACATCACCGACCTGTGCCGCCGTCTCGGCGTGCACCATCAACGCGCTGCCGGCACAGACCTTGCGCGACTGCGCACCGGGCTACCCGCCGACCCTGCCTCGGCGGTTCTCCCGCACGCACCCGCGGCCGCAGCGCCAAGTCCGTCGCTACGCGACACCGGGCACTGGGTGTTCTACCAGTGGTCGAGCATCGAGGGCTGGCGGACGCCAAACGCGCTGGCCATGGTCACCTCCGGCGGGTGGGTTGCCTGGTTCTACTGGAGCAGCGACCCCGGTTACCGCGCGTGGGAGGTGGAGTACACCATCCTCGCCAGCAACGACGTGAGCTCGTTACTCAACGACGTCGGCTGCACCGACTTCGGTGCCACGCTGTACTGGCCCGACGGCTCCCACAGATCCTGGTACCCCTACGGAGACAACAACGTGTGGTACCACGACTGCGGCGGCGGCTTCGCAGGTCCGGAAGTGCTCTTCTGGCCCGGAGACGGTTTCAGCACGCCGGTGACCGCCTATGACTTCGCGTACAAACCCACGAGTCTCGTCCTGTCCATGGGAGTTTCCAACGACAGTTGGGGACGGATTCGGGATCAGAGCGACCTCACCGTTGCCGTGCCCAGCGCCAACTACTGACGCCGTGGGACCGCCGAGGTCTACTCCCACTCGATGGTGCCGGGCGGCTTCGAGGTGACGTCCAGGACCACCCGGTTGACCTCGCGGACCTCGTTGGTGATGCGCGTGGAGATCGTCTCGAGCACCTCGTAGGGCACTCGGGTCCAGTCGGCCGTCATCGCGTCCTCCGACGACACCGGCCGCAGCACGACGGGATGGCCGTAGGTGCGTCCGTCACCCTGCACCCCTACGGAGCGGACGTCGGCGAGCAGTACCACCGGGCACTGCCAGATGTCGCGGTCGAGCCCCGCGGCCGACAGTTCGGCCCGCGCGATCGCATCCGCGCGACGTAGAACATCCAGCCGCTGCGCCGTCACCTCGCCGACGATCCGGATGCCAAGTCCGGGACCGGGGAACGGCTGCCGCCATACCATCTCGGATGGTAGGCCGAGTTGCTCGCCGACCCGCCGTACCTCGTCCTTGAACAGCGTGCGCAGCGGCTCGACCAGCGCGAACTGCAGATCCTCGGGCAGCCCCCCGACGTTGTGGTGGCTCTTGATGTTCGCGGTGCCGGTGCCGCCGCCGGATTCGACGACGTCCGGGTACAGCGTGCCCTGTACCAGGAACTCGACCGACTCGCCCTCGGCTACGATCTCGCGCGCGGCGGCCTCGAAGGAACGGATGAACTCTCGCCCGATGATCTTGCGCTTCTCCTCCGGGTCGCGGACGCCGGCCAGCGCGGCGAGGAACTGGTCGGCCGCATCGACGACCTTCAAGCGCACCCCGGTCGCGGCAACGAAATCGCGCTCGACCTGCTCGGCCTCCCCGGCACGCAGCAGCCCGTGATCGACGAAGACACAGGTGAGCTGGTTGCCGACGGCGCGTTGCACGAGCGCGGCCGCGACCGCGGAGTCGACCCCGCCGGACAACCCGCAGATGACCTGCTTGCCGCCGACCTGTGCGCGGATCTTCTCCACCTGGTCGTCGATGATGTTGGCCTCGGTCCACGACGGCCGCGCGCCGGCGATGTCGTAGAGGAAGTGTCGCAAGATCGCCTGACCGTGTTCGGTGTGCAGCACCTCGGGATGGAACTGCACGCCGGCCAGACCGCGTTGCGGGTTCTCGAAGGCAGCGATGGGCGTCCCGGCCGTCGCGGCCGTGACGGTGAAACCCGGCGGCGCGGCGGTGACGGCGTCGGTGTGGCTCATCCAGACCCGTTGGCTGGACGGCAGCGCGCGCAGCAGGACGCCGGGCTCGGCGACGGTCAGCGCGGTGCGCCCGAACTCCGAGGTGGACGTGTGCGCGACGGTGCCGCCCAACGCCTGTGCCATCGCCTGGAAGCCGTAACAGATGCCGAACACCGACACGCCCGCGTCGAACAGCGCCGCGTCGATGCGCGGTGCTCCCTCGGCGTACACCGACGACGGCCCACCGGACAGGATGATCGCCTTCGGCCTGCGCGCCAGCATGTCCGCCACCGGCATCGAGGCCGGCACGATCTCGGAATAGACGTGCGCCTCGCGAACCCGCCGGGCGATCAACTGGGCGTACTGGGCCCCGAAATCGACGACCAGCACGACGTCGGTCTGCATGGGGAGAGTCTACGGACGCAGCGCGCCGGCGCTTGCAACGCTGCCGCCGGGGAACAATGGGCCACGTGGGTACGGACACCGCCCGATCGCGGATGTGGCGAAACGGCAACCTCGAGGCCGAGAACTTCTCACTCGACAAGGCCGGTGAGTTCCTCACCGACCCGGACTGCGTCGTGTGGGTCGACCTGGTCCGCCCGGGCGCCGGCGAGCTGGACGAGATCGCCGAGCAGTTCAGCCTCGACGCGCATGCCGTCGAGGACGCGTTGAGCCGCAACGAGCGCCCGAAGGCCGTCCGCTACCCACGGCACGTGTTCCTCACCGTCAACCCCATCCACTACGACGTCGACGAGGTCGAGTTGCGCGTCGGCCGGGTGTCGGCCTTCGGCACCGATCAGGCGCTCATCACGGTCCGGCTCGACGACGTCCTGGACATGGATGCGGTCGTGCAGCGGTGGGACGACAACAGCGGTCTGATCAAGTACGGGCCGCACGCGCTGTTCCACGGTCTGCTCGACGAGGTCGTCGACCGGTACTACGACACCCTCGAAGACATCGACGAGGCGGTGGAGAGCGTCGAGGACCTGCTCTTCGACGACCAGCGGCAATCCGAGCACGAAGTGTCCCGGCGTACCTTCCGGCTGCGCCGGGCGCTGGTGGACGCCCGCCACGCCGTGCTGCCGATGCGCGAGGTGGTCGGCACGATCACCCGCCGCGCCATCGCCGCCGAGCACAGCGAGGAGCTCGGCCCTTACTGGGACGACCTCAACGACCACGTCCTGCGCGTCGTCGAGTGGACGGATTCGCTGCGCGACGCCATCACGTCCATTTTCGACACGAACATGTCGCTGGCCGACACCCGGATGAACGTGATCATGAAGAAGCTGACCTCGTGGGCCGCCATCATCGCGGTGCCCACCGCCATCACGGGTTACTTCGGGCAGAACGTGCCGTATCCCGGTTTCGGCAAGGGTTGGGGGTTCTGGCTGAGCCTGGTCAGCATGGTCCTGGTCGCAATTGCCTTGTACGGGACGTTTCGACGTAAGGATTGGCTGTAGCGCGTCCTAGATCTGGCGCTTTTCCGGTTCGGTTGCCACACTGGAACCGAACAAACACGGTACTCACATCACATCGCGAGCACGCCAACAACGCCGATACACGGGGGCAAAGATTCGGCACCAGGGCGGGCAGCCGCGTGCGGCTGTCTTCGAGCTGCGCGGTCCGGCGCGCTACGGACCGTTCCTCCTGCTGCTCTGCATCGGGCTCATGCTGCCCGCCTACGGGGTCAGCGGCGGCGTCCACTACGGCTGGTGGATCGGCGCCGGCGCACTCGTCGTCGGCATGCTGCTCGCCTGGCGGCTCATCGACCACCGGATCGGCCTCGACCGGCTCAACTACCCGGTGGCGCTCGTCGGGTTCGTGGTCATCGTGATGCTGGAACTCGCCGACCGGCACCACGGCACCGCCTACCAGCCGCTGGTGATACTGCCCGTCGCCTGGAGTGCCCTGTACGAGACCGGACGCCGGCTCGCAACGTCTTTGGTCGCCGCCGCGCTGGCGCTGTTCCTGCCGATCGTCATCATCGGCGGTGCCGGCTACCCGGGCTCGAGCTGGCGTCGCTCGCTGTTGTGGCTGGTCGTCCTCGCAGTGATCGCGTCCGCGGTGTTCGCGCTCGTGCGGGTAACGCGACGCTCGGCGGTGCAACTGAGCTTCAGCGAGATGCGCTACCGCACCGCGTTCGCCGAAGCTCCCGTGCCCATCGCGATCATCGGGATCGAGGGCGACGAGCGCGGCATCCTGCTGCAGGCCAACCATCCGCTCGACGATCTGCTGGGCTGCACCGACGACACCGCGGTCGGACGTTCGATCACCGAATTCGTCCACCGCGACGACCTCGAAGCACTCAGCCGCACACTGTTCGACGCCGACACACAGACGGTCCGAAGCGCCGAGGTGAAGCTGACCCAGCGATCGGGGAGGGTGCGGTGGGTGTCCGCGTCGGTCGCGCTCGTGCGTTACGGAGCGGACGACCCGCCCCGCTGCATCTGCCACTTCGAAGACATCACGGTGCGGCGGGAATCCGAGCACGCCCTGCTCGAGGCGCTCGAGAAGCAGGGAGTCGCGGCCAAGCAGATGCGCGAGGTGGCCCAGGCGCGTAGCGATCTCGTCTCCGCGGTCTCGCACGACGTCCGCACGCCGCTCACGACCATCGGCGCCTACGTGCAGCTGCTCGAGGCCGGCGACGCCGGGGAGCTCACCGCCGACCAGCGCGGGATGCTGGACGTGATCAGCCAGAACCTGCGGCGCACCTATGCGATCACCGAGGACCTGCTCACGCTGGGCCGGCTGGAGCACGCCGGCGAGGCCCATCCTGCCGAGGAGGTCCCGATCGGGACCGTGGTCGAGCGGGTGGTCGAGGCGATCGGGCCGAGCGCGCGGGCGCGGCGACAACAGGTCGTCATCGATTCCCACCTCGGCGGTGCGCGGGTCGCCGGGCACGCGGGACAGCTCGACCGGGTGCTGAGCAACCTGCTCACGAACGCGGTGAAGTTCACCCCTGAGGGCGGCACGATCACCGTCTGCGGGCGCAGCGAGTTGGGCAGCGTGGTCATCGACGTCACCGACACCGGCCCCGGCATCGCCACCGAGGAGCAGGAACGGATCTTCGAGCGGTTCTACCGCTCGGACGCCGTGGAGCGGCGGCGGGTCGCGGGCACCGGTCTCGGGCTCGCCATCGCCCGCGAGATCGCCGCGCTGCACGGCGGCACGATCACGGTCCGCTCCACTCCGGGCGCGGGTGCGACGTTCACGTTGACGCTGCCCGCCCTGGCCCGCGCGGCCTGACCCCGCCGAGTTGTCCGCGCGAGGACGCGTCCGGGCGCGGTGAGTCGCGGACAACTTTCAGATAGCGACCGAGTTGTCCGCGCTCGGACGCGTCCTAGCGCCGCGAGGCGCGGACAACTTTCAGATAGCGACCGAGTTGTCCGCGCTAGGACGCGTCCTAGCGCCGCGAGGCGCGGACAACTTCGCGGATGCGGCGTAGCCGGCGCCTGCCGGAGCTCACGGCGCGTCGAGCCGGCGCACGGCGTGGACGCCGTCGTCGGCGCCGTGGGTGAGCTGGAAACCGAGCCGGCTCAGCACCGCGAGCGCCGCGGCGTTGCCCGCCGTGGTGTCGGCCCGCACGGCGCGCGCCCCTGTCGCCGCGGCCCGCTCCAGGACGTTGCGCAGTGCGGCGGCGGCGACGCCCCGGCCGCGCGCGCCGCGGGCGAGCCACATGCCGGTTTCCAGGACGCCCGGCTCACTGGTGCGCTTGAGCCGGATCGCGCCGGCCACCCGGCCGTCCACGACGATCGCCCAGGTCGCCTCACCGAGCGGTCCGGCCAAGCCGGGCCGGCGATCGCGATGCAGCGCGCGCAGCCAGTCGATCCGCGGCTGCGTCCACGCCGTGCCGTCGTCGAGCGGAGCCGTCACCTCGTCCGGAGCGGCGTCGCTCGTCGCCACGTCAACCATCTCGGCCAGGACGTCCTCGTCGACGTCGACCAGCGCGATGTCGGCCACCGTGCGGACGCTAACACCACCCCTCGTTCCCGCCGAGTTGTCCGCGCTAGGACGCGTCCGGGCGCCGCGAAGCGCGGACAACTTTCAGACAGCGCCCGAGTTGTCCGCGCTAGGACGCGTCCTAGCGCCGCGAGGCGCGGACAACTTTCAGGCAGCGCCCGAGTTGTCCGCGCGAGGACGCGTCCAGGCGCGGCGAGGCGCGGACAACTCGGGGATGCGGCTCAGCCCGCGAGGCTGGGCAGGGTGCCGGTGAAGCGAGCGGCGGCGGTACGGCGTTCGGCCGGAACGGGGGCGTAGTCGGTGAGCCGTTGCCGGGTGGTGCGGCCGGGCAGGGCGGTGACGATCGCATCGAGTTGCGCGACGGTCTTGGCCGAGCCGTGGCGGCTGCCGGCCATCCGGCTGATCGTCTCCTCCATCAGCGTGCCGCCGAGGTCGTTCACGCCGCCGCGCAGCACCTCGCGGCAGCCGTCGACGCCGAGCTTGACCCAGGAGCACTGGATGTTGTCGATCCGCCCGTGCAGCAGGATGCGGGCCATCGCGTGCACCACCCGGTTCTCGCGGGCGGTAGGGCCGGGACGCGCCACGCCGGCCAGGTAGATCGGGGCGTTGGTGTGGATGAACGGCAGCGCCACGAACTCGGTGAACCCGCCGGTCGTGTCCTGGATGCGGCTCAGCGTGCGCAGGTGGCCGAGCCAGTGGGCCGGGTTGTCGACGTGGCCGTACATCATCGTGGAGGACGAGCGAATGCCCACCTGGTGGGCGGTGGTGACCACCTCGATCCACTCGGCGGCGGGCAGCTTGCCCTTGGTCAGCAGCCAGCGGACGTCGTCGTCGAGGATCTCCGCGGCCGTGCCGGGGATGGTGTCCAGCCCGGCCTCCTTCGCGGCGATCAACCAGTCGCGGACCGACAGCCCGGTGCGTGCCGCGCCGTTGACGATCTCCATCGGGCTGAACGCGTGCACGTGCATCTCGGGCACCCGGGCCTTCACCGCGCGGGCGATGTCGAAATACGCCGTGCCCGGCAGGTCCGGGTGGATGCCGCCCTGCATGCACACCTCGGTGGCGCCCAGCTCCCAGGCCTCCGCGGCGCGGTCGGCCACCTCGGCCATCGACAGGGTGAACGCGTCGGCGTCGGTGCGCCGCTGCGCGAACGCGCAGAACCGGCAGCCGGTGTAGCACACGTTGGTGAAGTTGATGTTGCGGTTCACGACGTAGGTGACCTCGTCGCCCACCGTGTCGCGGCGCAGCGCGTCGGCCAGCGCAGTGACCGCGTCCAGTTCCGGCCCGTCGGCGTGCAGCAGCGCCAGCGCGTCGGCGTCGGAGATGCCGGCCGGGTCGCGTTCGGCCGCGCGCAGCGCCGCGGCCACGTCGGCGTCCAACCGCTGCGGCGCGCTGGTGCGCTTCGCCTCGGCGGCCACCGTGGCCCAGTCGCCGTAGACGCTGTCGAAATCGCCGCGCCGGTCGGAGCTGCGGCCCTCGGTGTCGACGGCGGTGTGCAGGTCCGTCCGGCCCGACGAGGCCCACGCCTCGTCCGGTTCCTGCCACGGCATTCCGACCGGACGGACATCGGGACGGGCGAGGCCGTCCTCGCCGGCCAGCGCCGCGACATGTGGACGCACCCGCGGGTCGAGCCACGGCTCCCCGGCGCGCACGTAGGTCGGGTAGACGGTCAGCCGCTCGACAAGCCGGAAACCCGCCTCGCCGGTGCGGGCGGCGAGCGCGTCGATCTGCGGCCACGGACGTTCCGGATTCACGTGATCCGGCGTCAGCGGCGAGACACCGCCCCAGTCGTCGATGCCCGCCCGGATCAGCAGCTCGAACTCGTCGCCGATCAGGTTCGGCGGCGCCTGGATGCGCATCCGCGGCCCAAGCAGCAACCGCGCCACCGCCACCGTCGCCGCCAGGTCGGCCAGCTGCGCGTCGGGCATCCGGGCCATCGCGGTGTCCGGCTTCGCGCGGAAGTTCTGCACGATCACTTCCTGGATGGACCCGTACGCGCGGGCGACGCGCCGCAGCTCGAACAGCGCATCGACCCGCTCGGCGAGCGTCTCCCCGATGCCGATCAGCAGCCCGGTGGTGAACGGGATCGTCAACCGGCCGGCGTCCTCCAGCACCCGCAACCGCACCGCCGGATCCTTGTCCGGCGAACCGAAATGCGCCCCGTCCTTCTGCTCGAACAGCCGCCGCGAGGTCGTTTCGAGCATCATCCCCATCGACGGCGCCACCGGCTTGAGCCGCTGCAGCTCCGCCCAGCTCATCACGCCCGGGTTCAGGTGCGGCAGCAGACCGGTGCGCTCGAGCACCAGGATCGCCATCGCCCGCACGTAGGCCAGCGTCGAGTCGTAGCCATGCGCGTCCAGCCACTCGCGCGCCGCCGGCCACCGGTCCTCGGGCCGGTCCCCCAGCGTGAACAGCGCCTCCTTGCACCCCAGCGCGGCGCCCTGCTCCGCGATCGCCAGCACCTCGTCAGGCGACAGGAACGGCGCCGCGATGCGGTTCGGAGTGGTGGCGAACGTGCAGTAGTGGCAGCGATCGCGGCACAGCCGCGTCAGTGGGATGAACACCTTGCGCGAATAGGTGATCACTTTGGGGCGACCGGCGTCGGCCAGGCCTTGATCGCGCACCCGCGCCGCCGACGCGCACAGATCGTCCAGCTCGTCGCCGCGCGCCGAGAGCAGGATCTCCGCCTCGACGCGGTCCAGCGTCACCCCGTCCCGTGCCCGGCGCAGCGCCCGCCGCAGTCCCGTGTTCGCCGCGCTCATGGCCGTTCCAGCGCTCGCAGCCTCGGCAGTATTTCCCTGCCGTAGAGCTCGAGGAACTTCGCCTGGTCCGGGCCGGGCGCGTGGAAGACCAGGTGGTTGAAGCCGAGGTCGACGTAGGTCCTTATCGCCTCGACGTGCTCGTCCGGGTCGCTCGAGACGATGAACCGCTTGGCGGTCTGCTCGGCGGTCAACTCGTCGGCGAGCCGCTGCATCTCCACCGGATCCTCGACGCCGGACTTCTGCTCCGGCGTGAGCCCCAACGCGCCCCAGAACCGGGTCGCCTCCATCGCCGCCTCGCGGTCGTGGTCGAAGGACACCTTGACCTCGATCATCATCTCCAGGTCGGAGACCGAGCGCCCGGCCTTCTCGGCGCCCTCGGCGATCGCCGGCATCAGCGTGTCGGTGTAGAGCGCCGGATCCTTGCCCGACGTCGTGATCCACCCGTCGCCCTGCCGACCCGCGAAGCGCGTCGCCGCGGGCCCCGAGGACGCGAGCCACAACGGCACCGGGTGCTCGGGACGGTCGTAGATCGTCGCCTTGTCGGTGCGGTAGTACTCCCCCTCGAAGCTCACCCGCTCCCCGGCCCACAACTCGCGGATGAGATGCACCGCCTCGCGGAACCGCGCGAACCGCTCCTTGCCGTCGGGCCACTCGACGCCCAGCGGCACCTCGTTCATCGACTCCCCGCTGCCCAGCCCCAGCACCACACGCCCGGGGTAGAGGCAGCCCAGCGTCGCGAACGCCTGCGCCACGATCGCCGGGTGGTAGCGGAACGTCGGCGTCAGCACCGACGTCCCGATGGTGATCCGCTCGGTGCGCGCGCCCAGCGCGCCCAGCCAGGTCATCGCGAACGGCGCGTGCCCGCCGTCGTGGCGCCACGGCTGCAGATGATCGCTGACGAACACCGAGTCGAACCCGCACTGCTCGGCCAGCACGCCGTAGTCCAGCAGCTCCTGCGGCGCGAACTGCTCGTTGGACGCCTTGTAGCCGAGCCTCAGCCGATCACTCATGCGTCCAGGATCCTCGGGCGCGAACGCGCGGTGCTCAGTGGCCCCCGGTGATGATCAGTTCGGCCTTCTGGAACTCCTTGACCGACGAGTAGCCGCACTTGCCCATCACCCGGCGTACGGCGCCGAAGAGATTCCGCTCCCCGCTGGGGTCGTCGGTGGGGCCGACCAGCACCTCCTCCAGCGTCGGGCGCTTGCCGTCGGGAGGCGTGACGTCGACAACGTGCGAGCGCGGGACGCGCGGGTGCGCGGCGGTGGCGTCCCAGAATCGGCCGCCGCCCGGCGCCTCGGCAGCGACGGCCAAGGCCTCGCCGAGCATGACCGCGTCGGCGCCGCACGCCAGGGCCTTGGCGATGTCTGCGCCGGTGGACATGTCGCCGTAGGCGACGAGGTGGACGTAGCGCCCGCCGGTCTCATCCAGGTAGTCACGGCGGGCGGCCGCCGCGTCGACCAGGGCGGTGGCCAGCGGCACCTCGATGCCGAGCATCGAGTGGGTCGTCGACCCCAGGTGCGCGCCGTATCCGATGATCACGCCGGCGGCGCCGGTGCGCATGAGGTGCAACGCCGTCTGGTAGTTCGTGACGCCACCGACCAGGACCGGGATGTCGAGGTCGGCGATGAACGTCTTCAGGTTGAGCCCGGGCACTCCTTCGCGCACGACGTGCTCGGCCGAGATGACGGTGCCCTGGATGACCAACAGGTCCACGCCGGCGGCCAGCACGCCGGGCGCCAACTCGGCGGTGTGCTGCGGTGACAGCCGGACCGCGACGCGGACCCCGGCCGAGCGCAGCTCGCCGATGCGCCGCGCCAGCAGCTCCGGCGACACCGGCCGCGCGTACACACGCTGCAGCGTGGCGGTCTCGCCGTCCAGCGCGGAGAGCTCGGCCGCGGGATTTTCATACCGGCTCCACAGCCCCTCGCCGTCCAGCACCGCCAGACCGCCCAGCCGCTCGATCTCCGCCGCGCTGCCGGGCGAGACGACGGCGTCGGACGCGGCCGCGACCAGCGGCAGGTCGAAGGTGTGCGCGTCGATCTGCCACGCGGTCGACACCGCCTTCGAGCCCCGGGTGCGCCGGATCGGCACGAGCGCGACGTCGTCGAGGTGATAGCCGCGGCGCGCGCTGCGTCCCAGGCCGATTTCCACTGTTTCGGGCATGCCGTCGAGTGTGCCGTACGCGCCGCTTGCCGCCTGAACGGAGCGGCCGGGACCAAGGTCCCGGCGCCGCGGGCCGTCCTGCCCCTGGGTTGCTTTGCCCCGAACCGGAATCGTCTGTCGCCAGATCACCTCTGGCTCGCGAGATCGCGATCCCGCAGCCGTCGGCCCCCTCGATCCTGTCGGCGGCCGACGCGCCTTCGAGCCGGCGACAGCTTTTGAGCGGCAAGGGAGCCCCATGGCCGACAGCGCGCCAGGGGGCGGGCCCCACGGGCCTGCCCCGAGATCGGCCGACCGGCTGCGCGATCTCCTCGAAGCCCACCGCACGGTGACGAGTGATCTCTCCGAGGAGTGCATGCTCAACCGCATCCTCGCCGCCGGGTGCCGGCTGGTCGGCGCGGCGTCCGGCGCGCTCAGCGTCCTGGACGCCGACGGCGGCGACCGGCGTGTGCTGCGCCGCGGACCGCAGGCCGGCGCCGGCCCGGCGGCGGACACCCTGCGCGCGCCTATCCGGGTGCGCGGCGAGGCGTTCGCCGAACTGGAGGTCCGCGAACCACTCGCCGGGGCGTTCAGCACCGAGGACGCCCAGCTGCTCGCCGCCTTCGCGACCACTGCCGGAACGGCCATCGAGAACGCGCACCTGCACGACGACGCGCGGCGCAGCCGCGAATGGCTCGACGCATCGGGCCAGGTCGCGCGGGCCCTGCTGGCTGATGCGCGGGCCGACACGCTGCTCGACGTGGTTGCGAGCGCGCGGCGGGTGGCCGAAGCCGACTACGGCGCGCTGATCCTGCCCGCGGGCGGCGACCGGATGGAGGTCGCGGCCGCCGTCGGCCGCGGCGCCGACCGCTTCTGCGGTTACGCCTTCGAGCCGGAGCGGTCCTCGATCGGGCGGGCCATCCTCGCCGGACGCAGCGTGCTCAGCCGCGACATCGCGGCCCTCGCCAGCTCGCGGTTCACCAACACGGATGGCTACGGCGCGCTGCTCGTCGTCCCGATCGCCGACGCACGCGCCGTGCGCGGGGCCCTGGTGCTGATCCGCACGCTCGAGGGTCCCGCGTTCACCTCCCGCGACCTGGAGCTGGCCGGCGCCTTCGCGGCCCAGATGGCTGTGGCGCTCGACGCCAGCGAGGCCCGCGACATCGCGCAGTCGCTGCGCGCGTTGGAGCACCGGCACCGCGACGCGCAGGACCTGCACGACCAGGTGATCCAGCGGCTGTTCGCCACCGGCGTCGGGTTGGAGTACCTCGCCCGGAAGCGGTTGCCGGACGAGCTGGCCGACCGGTTGCGACAGCACATCCGCGAGCTGGACGAGACGATCGACGAGATCCGCAGCCGGGTGTTCGGCTCATCCCTCGAGCAACATGCCCGCTGAGCGTTCGAAGCCAAATCCGGATCCTGCATTCCGACATGCCCGCTGATGTGGTGTGCTATGACCGACACGCGTCACTCCGAGGAGCAGCGACACTATGACGGCAGCAGGTGATACGGCGTCCGAGACCCGAATCTTCCTGCTCGACGACCACGAGATCGTGCGCCGTGGCCTGGCCGAACTGCTCAACGGGGTCGAGGATTTCCAGGTCATCGGTGAAGCGGGTACCGCCGCCGAGGCGTTGCGGCGCATCCCGGCGGCCAATCCCGACGTCGCGATCCTCGACGGGCGCCTGCCCGACGGCAGCGGCATCGAGGTCTGCCGGATCATCCGCCAGGACCACCCGCAGGTGCGCTGCCTGATCCTCACCTCCTACGACGACGACGAGGCCATCTTCGCGGCGGTCCTCGCCGGTGCGGCGGGGTACGTGCTCAAGCAGATCCGCGGCTCGAATCTGATCGAGGCCGTCCGCCAGGTGGCCGCCGGCCAGTCGCTGCTCGACCCCGCCGTCACCATGCGGGTGCTGCGCCGGGTCCGCGGCGAGCCGCAGGACGACCGGCTCGCGGGCCTCACCGAGCGCGAGCGGACCGTCCTCATGCTCGTCGCCGACGGTCTCACCAACCGGCAGATCGCCGAGCACCTGGACCTGGCCGAGAAGACCGTGAAGAACCACGTCTCCTCGCTGCTGGCCAAGCTCGGCCTCGAGCGGCGCACCCAGGCGGCCGTGCTCGCGGCGAAGGTGCGCGACGCGGGGTGATGGT
>DASSEP010000005.1:0-5042 GCA_035695205.1 Jatrophihabitans sp.
CAGGATCGCGGTGACCCGCGGGTTGCCGGTCAGCTGGGTCACGGACTGGTCCGTCGAGCCGAGGCCCTTGAAGGTGTCGGGCAGGTAGACGAAGGCGGCGACGGCCGACAGGACGGCCGCGATCGCGGCGGAGATGTAGAAGCCACGGTTGATCGCCGACAGGGCGTTCTCGCCGGGCTTGACGCGGGTGATGAAGACGCCGATCAGGGCGGTGACCGCGCCGATGGCAGGCACGAGCAGCGGGAAGACCAGGCCGTAGGTGCCGAACGCGACCGAGCCCAGGATGAGCGCGGCGACGAGCATCACGGCATACGACTCGAAGAGGTCGGCGGCCATGCCGGCGCAGTCGCCGACGTTGTCGCCCACGTTGTCGGCGATCGTCGCGGCGTTGCGCGGGTCGTCCTCGGGGATGCCGGCCTCGACCTTGCCGACGAGGTCGGCGCCGACGTCAGCGGCCTTGGTGAAGATGCCGCCGCCGACACGCATGAACATGGCGAGCAGGGCGCCGCCGAAGCCGAAGCCTTCGAGCACCGTCGGGGCGTGATTGTTGTAGCAGAGCAGGACGATCGAGGCGCCCAGCAGGCCGAGGCCGACGGTGAGCATGCCCACGATGCCGCCGGTGCGGAACGCAATGTGGAAGCCGCGCTCGCCGCCGCCGCCGCGAGCCGCCGCCGCGACCCGGACGTTCGACCGGGTGGCCATGGTCATGCCGATGTAGCCGACGGTGGCCGAGAACGCCGCGCCGATCAAGAAGAAGATGGCTCGGCCGATGCGCACCGGCCAGCCGCCGTCGTTCACCGGCAGCAGGAGCAGCAGGATGAACACGATGACGGAGAACACCGCGAGGGTGCGGAACTGCCGGTTGAGGTAGGCGGCTGCGCCTTCCTGGACGGCCTGTGAAATGCGCTGCATGTTCGGCGTGCCGGTGTCGGCCGCGAGGACCTCGCGTACGAGGACGTACGCGTAGATCAGCGCAAGCACCGCGAGCGCGACGAGCACGAAGACGAAGCCGCGCTGACCGCCGGAAATCCCGGGCAGGTTCGCGGCGGCGAGTAGGTGGTGCGAGGCCATGCAACTCCCCTATGCATCTGCGGGTTTCCCGCCGGCCACAACAAGGCGACGGGATCAGTACGCGCCCGGGTTACGCATAACGCCCGGCGCCGACTGCCGGAGTGTAGCCCGCAGATCGGGCCTGGCCCTCAGGGGGCGGACAGAATCACGCAGAGAGTGCGGCGACGGCCTCGTCGACGGTGGGATGGATCGAGAAGACCCCGTCGAGGCCGGTGATGGTGAACAGCTTGAGGATCCGTTCCTGGCTGCAGACCAGCGGCAATGACCCGCCTGCTTCGGTCGTCGCCGACCGGGCCTCGACCAGGGCGCCGAGCCCGGTGGAGTCGAGGAACGCGACGTCTGTGAGGTCGACCACCACCGTGCTGACTCCGGACTGCATCAGCTCCGTGAGGCTGTCCTTCAACGCCGGCGCGGAGTACACGTCGACCTCTCCGCTGACCGCGACGACGGGGTAGCCGCCGACTGATTGGCGCGAGACGGAGAGCTCCACGCGCATCACCCACTTCGTAGTCGTTCGTACTGTTGGATCTGGCCCGGCGGCGAGAACCGGCAGCTTGTGCCGGGCCCAAAGCCACACGACCAGCATGCCACAGACCCTGGTGCGCGACGCCGACCCCGGTCCGGACCCCGCCGGGCCGACCGCAGCACCGAGCGACACGACCCGTCGGACGCCGGACCGGCCAGGGCCTGCGAAGGACCCGCGAAGGGCCCGCGAAGGAGACAGCCGTGCAGGAACTGCTCGACCGCCTGCTGCGCGGCGTGCCCGCGGGCGAGTCGCCGGTGACGCACGTGCGCGCGATTCCGGAGCGGGTCGGCACGGCGGTGCCGTGGCCGGAGTGGGTGCCGGAGCAGCTGCGCGCCCGGCTGGCCGCCCGGGGCATCGCCGCGCCGTGGGCCCACCAGGCGCGGGCCGCCACCCTGGCGCACGAGGGCAGCTCGGTGGTGGTGGCCACCGGAACGGCCTCCGGCAAGTCGCTGGCCTACCAGCTGCCCGGCATCACCGCGCTGCTCGAGGACGACCGCGCGCGGGTGCTCTACGTGGCGCCGACCAAGGCGCTGGCCGGTGACCAGCTGGCCGCGCTGACCGCGCTGGCGCTGCCGTCGGTGCGCCCCGCCACGTTCGACGGCGACACGCCCACCGAGGAACGCGCGTGGGTGCGCGCGCACTCCAACTGGGTGCTCACGAACCCGGACATGCTCCATTACGGCCTGCTGCCGGGCCATGGCCGCTGGGCGTCGTTCTTCCGGCGGCTGCACTACGTGGTGATCGACGAGTGCCACACCTATCGCGGGCTGTTCGGCTCGCACGTGGCGCAGATGCTGCGCCGGCTACGGCGGGTGTGCGCGCGTTACGGCTCGTTCCCGGTGTTCGTGCTGGCCTCGGCCACTGTGTCGGATCCCGCGCACTCGGCGTCGCGGCTCGTCGGGCTGCCGGTGACCGCGGTCGCCGACGACGCCTCGCCGCACGGCTCGTCCGTCTTCGCGCTGTGGGAGCCGCCGCTGACCGCGTTGCGCGGCGAGCACGGCGCTCCGGTCCGGCGTTCGGCCGGCGCGGAGGCGGCACGGATCCTGGCCGACCTCGTGGTCGAGGGCGCCCGCACCCTGGCGTTCGTCCGCTCGCGGCGCGGCGCGGAGTTCGCGGCGCTGACAGCCACCCGGCACCTGAGCGAGGCCGGCCTGACCGAGCTGGTGCCTCGGGTGGCCGCATACCGGGCGGGTTATCTGCCCGAGGAGCGGCGTGCCCTGGAGGCGGCGTTGCGCTCCGGCGAACTGCTCGGGCTGGCGGCGACGAATGCGTTGGAGCTGGGCCTGGACATTGCCGGACTCGACGCGGTGGTGCTCGCCGGGTATCCGGGCACGCTCGCCTCGCTGTGGCAGCAGGCGGGCCGCGCCGGTCGCTCCGGGGCGCAGTCGCTGGTGGTCTTCGTGGCTCGCGACGACCCGCTGGACACCTATCTCGTGCACCACCCGGACTCGGTGTTCGGCCGGCCGGTCGAGGCGACCGTGTTCGATCCCGAGAACCCCTACGTGCTGGCTCCGCAGCTGTGCTGCGCGGCGGCCGAGCTGCCGCTGCAGGCACGCGAGCTCGGCAGCTTCGGCGCGGCGGGCGACGCGAGCGACGAGGCCGCGGCAGCCCGCGTCGGGCAGGTGCTGGACGAGCTGGTCGCAACCGGTGCCCTGCGCAGGCGGCCGGCGGGCTGGTACTGGACGCAGCGGGACCGGCCCGACGTCGACATCCGCAGCAGCGGCGGGGCGCCGATCGCGGTGGTCGAGGCCGGCACCGGCTCGCTCATCGGCACGGTCGACGCAGGCGCCGCGCACGCGACCGTGCACGACGGCGCGGTGTACCTGCACCAGGGGCGCTCATACGTCGTCGACCGCCTTGATCTCGAGGACGGCGTCGCGCTGGCCCACGCGGAGTCCCCGCCGTACTCGACCTCGGCCCGCGACGTCACCGACATCGCGATCGTGCAGGCCACGACCACCCGGCGGCTCGGCCCGCTCCGGGTCAGCCTGGGCACCGTGGACGTCACGAACCAGGTGGTGAGCTACCTGCGCCGCAACCTGGGAACGGGCGAGATCATCGACGAAACGCCGCTCGACCTGCCGCCACGGCAGCTGCGGACCAGGGCGGTCTGGTACACGCTGCCGCAACGCGAGCTCGACGCTGCGGGTATCGAGCAGGCGGACGTACCGGGGGCGGCGCACGCCGCCGAGCACGCGGCGATCGGGCTGCTGCCGTTGTTCGCTACCTGCGACCGGTGGGACATCGGCGGTGTCTCGACCGCACTTCACCCGGACACCGGCGCGCCGACGGTGTTCGTCTACGACGGGCATCCCGGCGGGGCGGGCTTCGCCGAACGCGGCCATGACGCGCTGGCGCAGTGGCTCGCCGCCACCCGCGAGGCCATCGCCTCGTGCGAGTGCCCGGCCGGGTGCCCCTCGTGCGTGCAGTCGCCGAAGTGCGGCAACGGCAACGACCCGCTCGACAAGCGCGGTGCGGTCACGCTGCTCGACCTGGTGCTGCGCCATCTCGCCGCCGGGTGAGCCGGCGCCGGAGCGCGGCCGGCGCGCGCCGAGGCCGTGACGGTGCGGGAGCCGGCGAACGGCAGGCGGACGGGCACGCGCACCGCCACGGTCACCGTGCCGCTGCGCCCGTCGGCGGCCAGATCGGCCCGGCAGCGGGCGAGCCGGGCGCCGTTGCGCGCAGCGATCTCTGCCGCGGCGGCGCACGGGTCGCTGCCGACGCCGATCCGCCCGGCGCCCGCGAGGGCGGCGAGGTCGGCAGCCGACTCGGCCCGGTGCCGGGCCAGCACCGCCACCGCGCGGACGGTCGCGACACCGGCCACGCACAGCAGGAGCAGCGCGAAGCCCAAGACCCACAGCGTCGCCGAGCCCGCGTCGTCGCGCGGGGTCGCTCGCGCCATGGCGTGCGTCATGGGGGCCCCGGCTGCGGCTCGGCGGCGGCCACCGCCCGCTCGGTGACCGTCAGCGCGGGTAGCCATCCACCGAGTGGTTGCAGCCGCTCGCTGGCTGTGGCCAGCACCGCGGCGCCGGAGCGGCTGACGGCGACGTGCGCACCGGGTGCCGCAAGCTGGGCCAGCTGATGCGCCGCGGCGGCATCGCCACGCGCCGACGCACGGGCCGCCTCGCGGGCGGCGTCCTGCAGGCGGACCCGCGCACCCACCACCGCGACCGCGGAGACCGCGACGGCCAGCACGAGCACCAGCACCGGTAGCGCGGCGGCGAGCTCGGCCGTGACCATCCCGTCCTCCGCACGCGAACCGCGCCCGTGAGCCCTCGGCTCGGCGTCCACGACCAGCTCGGCGTCCACGACCAGCTCGGTGTCCACGACCAGCTCCGTGTCAGAGCGCGTGCAGCGCGGAAGTCACGATCGAACTCAGCGCGCTGGACACCGCGTCACTGCGAACGATCTTGTACAGCACGACGGCGAACGCGACGGCGGCCAC
>DASSEP010000006.1:0-23881 GCA_035695205.1 Jatrophihabitans sp.
CCGATCTCGGTCATGAACAGCTTCTCGACCGGCACCCACAGCAGCAGGTTCTGCAGCCCGATGCCGACTGCCAGCGGGCGAAGCCGGCGCGCGACCGACGGCATATCGCTCGGTCGGGCACGGGCCCCGTCCCGGATGGTCGCGGTCATCGCTCGCAGTCCCCTCTGGTGTGTCGACTTGCGAGGTTAGGGAACGATCCCTAACATGTCAACCGTGATGGCTTCCAACGCACGGACGGCCAGGCGCTCGTCGGCCGAAACCCGCGAGCACGTCCTCGACGTCGCCGAGCGGCTGTTCTACTGGGACGGCATCCGGGCCACCGGCGTCGACAAGATCGCCCTCGAGGCCGGCGTCGCCCCCACGACGCTCTACCGGTTGTTCGCCTCGAAGGACGACCTCGTCGCCGCCTACGTCGACCGCTTCGCCGCGCAGTACCGCGACTGGGTCGACACCCTCACCTCGACCCCCGACGCGTCGGCGCGCGAGCGGATCCTCGCGCTCTTCGACGGCCTGGCCGGCAACACCGGTCCGGACAGTTTCCGCGGCTGCCCGTTCCTGATGGCCCTGGCCGAGTACCCGGATCCGGAATCCCCGGCCCACATCAGCGCACAGGCGGTCAAGGCGTGGGTGCGCGCCAAGCTCCACCAACTGGTCGGCCAGCTGCCGGGGCTCACCCCGCGGGCGCAGAGCGTCGCCGGCGATCAGCTCGCGCTCGTCGTCGAGGGCATCTACGCCTCGACTGCGGCGCTCGGCACCGAGGGGCCGGCTCGCAGCGCGCGTTCGCTCGCCGCACTCGTCCTCGACAGCGCCGCCGGTTGACCGCGGGCCGTCACGGCGGGCACCGGCCGGCAGCTCACGCAGCAGCGCCGGCCGGTTGCCGGATGGCGGCGTTGAGCCGGTTCCAGACGTTGATCGAGGCGATCGAGACGAGTAGCGACGACAGCTCCTTCTCGTCGTAATGATCGGCGGCGTTGTCCCAGACCGGGTCAGGAACGGCGTCGGGCCGGTCGGCCAGCCGGGTGACGTGCTCGGCGAGATCGAGTGCGGCGCGTTCGGCATCGCTGAAGTACGGCGATTCGCGCCATGCCCCCACCGCCCAGATCCGCTCGTCCTTCTCGCCTGCGTCCTTGAGTTCCCGGGCGTGCATGTCGACGCACATGCTGCAGCCGTTGATCTGGCTGACCCGCAGGTGGATGAGCTGGTGCAGCGTGGGCGAGACGGTTCCGGACTGCGCGGCCTTGCTCAACGCGAGCAGCGCGGCCATGGCGTCGGGTAGCACGGTCACGGGATGGGTCATGCGAGCCTGCATCGGGTGTCCTTTCCGGTGTCACATCTGTCGTGTCGGGGTGGTCATAGGAGTGACCCACCGGATCGAGAGGATGTGACAGGTGCAGGACGAGCAGTTCTGGGCAGAGCAATTCGCGCAGCACCGTCCCCGGCTGCGCGCGGTCGCCTACCGGATGCTGGGCTCACTGAGCGAGGCCGAGGACGCGGTGCAGGAAGCGTGGCTGCGGGTCGCGCGTGCATCCGGTGCGGACGTCGACAACATCGCCGCCTGGCTCACCACTGTGGTCTCGCGGCAATGCCTGAACATGCTGCGCAACCGTGCGGCCCGGCGGGAGGACCCACTGGACGTGCGGGTGCCCGACCCGGTCGTCGAATACGGGGACGGAGCCGATCCGGCCGAGCAGAGCGTGCTCGCCGACTCGGTCGGCATCGCCCTGCTGGTCGTCCTCGAGGCGCTGGAGCCTGCAGAGCGACTCGCCTTCGTGCTGCACGACATGTTCGCGGTGCCCTTCGACGACATCGCCGCGATGCTGGACAAGACTCCCGCCGCGGCCCGGCAGCTGGCGAGCCGGGCCCGCCGCCGTGTCCAGGGCGCGACTCCAGCCGGACGGCTCGACCGTAGGCGGCAGCGCGAGATCGTCGACGCGTGGCTGGCCGCCGCCCGCAGCGGCGACTTCGCGGGGCTGGTGGCACTGCTGCATCCGGACGCGGTGCTGCGCGTCGACACCGGCGGCCCCGATTCCCGGCTGGTGCACGGCGCGGCCGCGATCGCCGGGCAGGCGACGCGCTACCGGGCGCCGGGACTCCGGACGCGCTTCGCCGTCGTCAACGGCGGGCCGGGCATCGTGTCGACGATCGACGGCCGCGTGAGCGCGGTGCTCGCCTTCACGGTCGCCGGCGGACTTGTCGTCGAGGTCGACATCCTGGCCGACCCCCAGCGGCTCACCGCCCTGCAGCTGGGCTGACGTCGTCGCCGGGATGCCACCGGCACGGGTCGGCGTTCTCGTCGCGGACCCAGCGCTGCGCTGGGCCGCTCACGGCCAGGCAGTCGGTGAGCCAGTACGTCTGGTCGGGATGCCAGCCGGCGAGCACCGTGTGCGCCTTGCCGACCGGCAGCGCCCGCCCAGCGGCCTCCAGATAGGCGCGGACGGTCAGGTGGACGCCGTCGTAGTCGCGGCCCACCGCTGTGTAGTCGGGAATCAGCCACCGGCTGTCCAGCCCGGTCGCACGCCACCAGTCGTGCCGCCGCGACAGGCTCACGTCGAACGGATGCCGCTCGACGAGCCTGATCCAGTCGTCCGCCGAGCGGATTTCGTAGATGCGCACGTCGCGGGACGGAACGACCGGGCGGCAGAGCGCGGCCGTCCAGCCCAGTTCGTCCTCGACCAGGGTGAGCCCGACCGGTTCCGCACCGACCGTGCGCGCGCTGCTCGGCAGGTTCTGCAGGCACGGTGCAGACCACCAGTGCCCGCTCCACGGCGCCCGGACGTCGGGTGGCCGCTCGGCCGCGCGCCGCTCGTCCGCCGCCTCGCCGGCCCGCCAGGCGGCCACCCGCTGAGGCACTCCGGCGAAAGCCGGCGCGGCGAGGGCCGGGTCGTCCCACTCGATGCACACCTGCGCAGTGAGGTCGACGTTCGAGTTCCACCACGCCGGCACCTGCGCCGCGACGCGGGCGGCCAGTTCGTGCAGCGCCGGATCGGCCCGCGCCGCGGCGAGCGCCTGGTCCACGTCGTCCGGCTCCTGCCAGTAGGTCGCCCAGGTGACCGCGTCGGCCAACGCGGCGAACAGCTGTTCCGCACCGGCCCGCTCAAGCCCTTCGCCGTTCAGCGCGGAGCACAGCCGCCGGCCGCGCGGTCCCGCGATCAGCCAGTCGGCCGAATTCACCGGTCCTCCTGCCCTTTCGCGCCGCGCCGGCGTTGCACGGCGCGGACGGTCAGCGGGCCCACCAAGCGGGGGCCGGCGAGCTTGCTCTCCAGCCGCCGGGCCTCGCGCTTCAGCGGCTGGGCGAGGTACTGCCCGAAGATCACTCCGGCGCTCAGTGCGATGGCGATCGCGGCCGCGGTGACCATGGCGAGCAGGCCGTGCTCGTCGCCCTCGCCGAACAACGCGAGCCCGCGGTAGATCGACAGCCCGGGCAGCAGCGGCACGATCGCGGTGGTGACGATGACCAGCGCGGGAACGCGCACCCGGCCGGCGGCCGAGAAGCTCACCAAGCCCACGACGAGCGCCGCGAGACCGGAGGCCCACGCGATGCCCACGCCGTGCCCGCTGCCGGCGGCGAGGTAGATCGCCACCGCGGCCGCGGCGATCAACGCGACGGGCAGCAGTGCACGGTAGGGGACGTAGGAGGCGAACGCGTAGGCCACCGCCGCGATCGCCGCCCCGGCGACCGCCACCGGCATCGACGCGAACGCCACCGCGCCCGGGTCGAGGCGTCCCAACCCCACCCCGACCACGCGGGCGAGGGTGAGGCCGCCGCTCACGCCGGCGATGATGCCGGCCGACGCGATGATCGCCTCGAGGATGCGGGCGCCGGCGGTCAGTGGGAAGCCGGTCAGCGCGTCCTGGACGGCGCCGAGGAAGCTCACCCCGGCGAGCAGCAGGAAGATGCTGGAGGTGATCACGCGGCTCGGCCCGATGTCGACACTCGCCGCGGCCACTGCCTGGGCGAGCAGTGTCGCGAACAGCCCGCCGGCGACCTGCTGGTAGAAGCCCGGCCACCGCATGCGGGTCATGTAGCGCTGGATCACGTCGACGCAGCAGGCGGCGGCGAAGGCAAGGAGCACGACGATCCAGTTGCCGCCGAGCGACAGCGCGATCCCCGCGGCCATGACCCCGAGGCCGAGCATGACCGCCCAGCGCGGGCGCGCGTGTGCGGTGGACACGATGCGGTTGAGCCGCGCCGCCGCCTCCTCCCGGTCGATCTTGCCGGCGACGAGATCACGCACGAGGTGGTCGACCATCGTCAGGTCGCCGTAGTCGATGACCCGGCGGCGCACCTGCCGGATCTGGATCAGCGCCGGCTCGTCAACCTGCTCCTGGTGGCTCATCGCGAGCTCGGTGAAGGTGACGTCGGTGCTGAACCGGCGCAGCCCGCACGCCCGGCCGACGTTGTCCATTTGCGCGCTGACGTCGGCGGCGCCGGCCCCGGAGGAGAGCAGCAGCTCACCGATGCGGAGCGCGAGATCCATCGTCTTGTAGATCTCGTTGGTCTCGGCCATGGCCGTAACAGTTTCTACCGGGACGTGCGGAGCCGCATTCGCGGGGCTGCTCGTCCACGCCACGTGCGCCTGCCATGCTGGAGCTTTCCATCCGGGAGCCGCCGTGTCCGACCCGTCGCCGACGACTTCGGCCGCACCGCCGACGACCGGCGCGCTGCGGCCCTGCATCGACTCCGAGATCGGCCCGCTGCGGCACGTGATCACGCACCGGCCCGGGCGGGAACTCGATCGGCTCACCCCCGGCAACATCCACGATCTGCTCTTCGACGACGTGCCGTGGGCCTCGCGTGCCCGCGACGAGCATGACCACTTCGTCGAGGTCCTGGCCAGCCGGGGGGCGCACGTCTACCGCTTCGCCGATCTGCTCGCCGGCGCGCTCGACACCCCGGACGGCCGCCACTTCGTGATCGAGCGGACGTGCACGCCCGAACGCTTCGGTGAACAGATGGCACGCACCTTGCGCTCGCTGTTCGAGGAGGTGGACGCCCGCACCCTCGCCGAGTTGCTGATCGGCGGCGTGCTGAAGTCTGACCTCGACCTGCCGCCGTCGTCCGGGCTGCAATGGCAGTCGCTGGCCGAGGACGACCTCGTGCTGACGCCGTTGCCGAACACGCTGTTCCAGCGGGACAACTCCGCGTGGGTCGGGGCGGGGGTCACCGTCAACCCGATGGCCCGGCTCGCGCGACAGCGCGAGTCGATCCACACCCGCGCCGTTTACCGATTCCACCCGCTGTTCCGGCACGCGCCGTTCACCTTCTACTACGGCGACGACGACCTCGACCACCGGCCCGCGACCCTCGAGGGCGGCGACGTTCTCGTGCTCGCGCCGGGCGTGGTGCTCATCGGCATGGGCGAGCGCACCACACCGACCGCCGTGGAACTGCTCGCGCATCGACTTTTCGCGGTCGGCACCGCACGCGTCGTCCTCGCCGTCGACATCCCCTCCGCCCGGGCCACCATGCACCTGGACACCGTGTTCACCATGGTGGACTGCGCCACCTTCGTCGCCTACCCCAAGATCGATCTGGACGCGCTGCGCGTATGGCGGTTGACGCCGGGACCCGGCGAGCGGGAGCCGCTCCGCGTGGCGCCGGTCGAGCGGCTGACCGGCGCGCTCGCCGAGGCGCTCGAGGTCGACGACGTCCGCATCCTGCGCGCCGGTGCCGACGACGCACGAGCAGCCGAGCGGGAGCAGTGGAGCGACGGCAACAACTACCTCGCGCTGGAACCTGGCGTGGTAGTCGGCTACGACCGCAACGTCGTCACCAACGCGCTGCTCGAGAAGCACGGCATCGAGGTGCTCGCCGTCTCCGGCGGCGAACTGGGCCGCGGGCGTGGCGGCGCCCGGTGCATGACCTGCCCCGTGGTCCGCGATCCCGTCGCCGGTTCCTGAGCCGGCCTCACGGCCGCGCCGCGGACCCCTCCGGGACGGGCGCGTCGTCGATCGGGCGCAGCTCGTCGGCGTAGGACACCGATGTGCGGCGCAGCACGCCAGACGCCGACACCGCGTATTGGCCCATGCGCCACAGCGGCGGCGAGTAGGCGTGGATGCTGACGCTGCCCGGGTCCCGGCCGGTGAGGCGGTGGATGTGGTCGGGGCCGAAACTGAAGACCTGGTCGGCGCGCACCTCGGTGGCCACGCTCGGGCGTCCGACCGCGAGGTTGTGCTCGACCAGGCAGCCCTGCACGACGGCCACGGCTCCGGACGAGACGTCGTGGTCGTGCCAGCCGGTGTCGTTCTGCGGCGTCCAGCACAACATCCAGATGTCGACGTGCGCGTCGCGGTGCAGGCTGACGTAGTGCCGCACATTGTCGTCGAAGGCGACGTGCTTGCGCCACGACTGCGGTGACTCGGCGATCGCGGCGGCGAGCTCCAGCAGCTCGGTCTCGGTGAGGTCGCGGTCGGGAAGCCGTGCGTCCAGCCTAAGCCTGGCCTGGGCGGCAACCTTGCGGATGGAAACGGCGCTCCGGGCCGGGACGGACACGGAAGCGGCTGTCATGCACTACCTCCTTCGAGTAGCCGGGTCGGGTTCGATACGCACACGGCATGCCGGGCGGCGGCGCCGTGGTCGAGCGCCTCGAGATCGGCGGGCGCCGCGTACGGCCGGTCGCTGCCGAGCACGACGACGTCGATGCCCAGCGCGCGCACCAGCGCGTCGATGCCTTGGCGGCCGTAGGACGAGGTGTCGACGAACACGTGCGGATCGACGGCGAACCGGCCGCCGCCCCGCGCGCTGAATCGCTCGTGGTGGGTCGGCGCGAGCCCCGCGCCGGCGACGAAGCACACCCGCAGCCCCGGGAACGTCGCCCGGCCCGCGGCGTGCCACGCCCACCACGCCGCCTGCAGTTGGGCCGGATAGTCGACGACCGCCGGCCACCAGGCCGGCAGCGCGGTTCCGGATGTGCTCCGGCGGGCCGGGCCGGGATGGATCAGCACCGGGCGATCGGCGCGTTCGCACGTCTCGAGCACCGGCGCCAGCGCGTCGACCGCGGCGGGGGTGGCCAGCTCGGTGGCGGGCAGTTGCAGGCCGGCGAACCCGCTCGCAAGGTGCTTGTCGAGGCTGTCGAGGTCGGGGTCCCGGGCGCTCACCGAGGCCCACGGCATGAACGGTGCGGGCAACCGCTCGGCGCCCGCGTGCCACGCATCGAGCAGCGGCCCGGCCTCGCCGGGCGGCAGCGCCTCGATGCCCAGCGGGGCGGACAACGAAACCAGGATCCGGGCCAGGCCGGGGTCGCGCGCTGCCCGGGACGCCGGATCGTGGTCCGCCGCGCGCACCTGGTACGGCGGCTCGCCGTCGAGCAGCAGCGTCCAATCGCGCAGCATCGGCGGGGTGCGGCGGCGGCGCAGCTGCGCCACCAGCTCCTCGGGCCACAGATGCTGGTGCACGTCGGTGCCGGCCTGCCGCGCAGCCGTTTCGGGCCGGACCACCGCCGTCCTCCCTCCTGTTGAAGCGCATCAGTGAATCGGTTCACTGTACCGCTTCACCCAGCTGCGACCCACGCCGCCCCGCCCACTTGTGGCTACGATCGACCGATGCGTCAGCGGGCGAAGCGGGTCACGCTTCGCGATGTAGCGAACGAGACCGGGCTGTCCACCGCTGCCGTCTCGTACGCGCTGCGTGGCCTGCAAGTGCCGGTCGAGACGCAGGAACGGGTGCGTGACGTGGCCCAGCGGCTCGGCTATCAGGTCGATCCCATCGCCCGGGCGCTCGCCTCCGGGCGCACCGGCTATGTCGGCGTGCTGTGCGGTTCGCTGTCCGACATCTGGCAGCAGAGCGTGGCCGCGGCGCTCGGGCGCGGGCTGCTCGACACCGGACGCCACGCGCTGATCGTCGACGCGTCGAACAGCCCCGAGCTCGAGGCGGAGCTCGCCAACCAGCTCGTCGACCAGCGCGTCGACGCGCTCATCGCCCTGTGGGTCGATCCCGGTGGCCCGCACTGGGCGGACATCGCGCGGCGCACCGTCCTGGTGACGATCGGCGACGGCCTGCCCGGCGCGGCGACCGCTGCCGAGATCGTCTTCGACAACGACGCCGGAGTCGCCGAAGCGCTCGGCCAACTCGCGAACGCCGGACATCGCCGCGTCGCGGTACTCACGCCCTCCTCGCGCAACACGCCCGACCGCCCGGCCGAGGTGGCGGTGCGCCGGGTGGCCCGCGAGCTCGGCCTGCAGGTCGGCCTGCGGATGTCGCCGCACGACCTGGACGGCGCGGCGGCGGTTGCCCGCGCGGCGCTGGAGTCCGACGACCCGCCCACCGCGTTCTTCTGCCTCGCCGACTCGATGGCCTATGGGGTGTACGCCGCCGCGGGCGAACTCGGCCTGCGCATACCCGAGGACGTCTCGGTGCTCGGTTACGACGACCCGCCGGTCTCGCGGCTACTCACGCCGCCGCTGTCGAACCTGCGGTGGCCGGTCGACGTGCTCGTCACCCACACGGTCGAGCGCACCGTCCGGGCGATCGAGGAGGACAAGCGCTCCCGCCGCAAGATCCTCAGCCCGGTGGCCCAGCCGCGCGGCTCAGTGGCGCCGCCACGCACGGCCAAACCCCGCCGGGAACCCGCGAACACCAGTGATCGACCATAGAAACGTGAGCAACCGTAAGCCGCCCCCGTCGTCGTCGGCCAAGCAGCGCGCCGCAGCGCGCTCCGCCGCGGCCCGCGAGCGCATCAGGAAGGCGCAACGACGCCGGCAGCTGCTGCTCGTCGGCGGCGCCGTGCTCGCCATCGCGGTCATCGTCGGCGTACTCGTCATCGTCAAGGTCGTCACCAACGCCGGCGGCGCCAAGTCCGGCGAGAAGGGCACGAACGCGCCTGCAGCGATCACCAGCAAGATCGCGAACGTGCCCGCCGCCGTTCTCGACCAGGTCGGTGCCGGCCAGACCGTGGCCCGGCCGCTGCCCATCAGCGCCCCCTCGCTGACGCAGAACGGCAAGCCGGAGATCCTCTACGCGGGAGCCGAGTTCTGCCCCTACTGCGCGGGGGAGCGCTGGGCACTCGCCGTCGCCCTCGAGCGCTTCGGTGATCTGCACAACCTCTCCGTGACCAGCTCATCGCCGACCGACCAGCCGCCCTCGCTGCAGACGCTTTCCTTCCACGGCGCGTCCTACACCAGCGACTACCTCGCGTTGACGGCGAAGGAACTGCAGAGCAACCAGGTGGTCAACGGCACCTACGCGCCGCTGGACAAGCTGACCCCGGCCGAGCAGGCACTGGTGCAGAAGTACGACGCGCGGCCGTACGTGCCCTCGAGCGGGATCCCGTTCGTCGATCTCGGTGGCAAGTGGGTGCTCTCCGGCGCCACCTACGACGTGCGCGTGCTGCAGGGCAAGACGCGCGAGCAGATCGCCGCCGCGCTCTCCGATCCCTCCTCGCCGATCGCCCAGGGAGTCCTCGGCGCCGCCAACGCGCTCACCGCGGCGATGTGCACGTTGACCGGGCAGCAGCCGGGGGCCGTGTGCAGCTCGCCCGGCGTGCGCGCGGCGGCGGCGACACTCGGCAGCTCGGCGGGCGGCACAGGCGGCGCCAGCACGCTGAGCCCGTCCGCAGGCGGATGACCGGCGGGACGCGCGAGCGCGCCGCGTTCACGGCATCCGGCGTCCTCGCCCTCGCCGCTGCCGTCCTCGCGCTGGCGGTCTCGGCCTATCTCACCGTCGAGCACTACAACACGTCGCTGGGCCTGGCGTGTCCCGAGACCGGCACCATCAACTGCCAGAAGGTCACGACGAGCACCTATTCGGTCATCGCCGGGGTTCCGGTGGCGGTCGTCGGCCTCGTGTACTTCGTCGTCATGACCGTGCTGCTCGCCCTGCCCACGCGCCGGCGCGAGGTGGAGGTGCTCCGGCTCGTCGGCGCCGCCGCCGGCGTGGGGATGGTGTTCTATCTCGTCTACGTCGAGCTGTTCCAGGTCGATGCCATCTGCCTGTGGTGCACGGCGGTGCACGTGCTCACCGTGGTGATGTTCGCTGCCGTCCTGTGGGGGCGCGCCGGAGCGGCGAGCCACGACTGAGCGACGGGGCGGAGCAGCGGAATGACAGAGTAGGGCCATGACCGCCGCTCGCGATCTCGCGAACCGCCTGCTCGACGCCCAGGTCGACTACGTGCTCGCCGAGCTGAAGGGCGAGCGGCTCACCGAGCTCGTCGCGCAATTCGTGGACGAGGCGCTCGCCGCGGGCGAGACGATCCCGCTCGAGCGGGTCGTCGACGCGCAGCGGATGAAGGTCATCGGCAAGCGGCTGCTGGTCCAGCTCGGCGAGAGCCCGCTGGTCGACGACATCGCAGTCGCGCTCGCCGACGGCCTCTACGACATGCAGGCCAGCGAAGCGCAGACCCTCGGCGAGGTGCTGGAGCGCGAGCCGGTCGAGGCGCTCGTCGCCAGGTTCCTGAGCCTGCGCACGCTGCACGAGCGCACTCTGGACCGGCTCACCGAAAGCCCGCTCGTCGCCGTCGTCGCCTCCAAGTTCGTCGCCCAGATCGTCGCCGACCTCGTGGCCCAGAACCGGGCCCGGGCCGAGCGGGTGCCCGGGATGTCGTCGCTGCTCTCGATCGGGACGAGCGCGGCGAACCGGGTACGCAGCCCGTTCGACCAGCTGCTCGGCGACGCGGCGGACAAGGGCGCTCAGTACGCGCTGCGCCGCACGAACAACGCGATCCGCGAGCTGCTTCGCGACGCGCCGCTGCAGCAGGCGGCGATGGAGTTGTGGGACCTGCACGCCGAGGAGCCGATCGGCGACCTGCGCGAGTACCTGAGCCGCCAGGAGCTCCGCGACGTGATCCTGATCGTGCTCGAGGTGCTCGCGACCGCGCGCTCGACCGACTTCGCCGGGGCCGTGGTCGACGCCTGCGTGGACGTCCTGCTCGAGCATTACGGCGCCCGCGACGTCACCGGCCTGATCGCCGAGCTGGGCATCCAGCGCGACGATCTCGTCGAGGACGCCGTGGCCCTCGCCACGCCGGTTCTGGAAACGGCCGAGGCCGAGGGCGTGCTCGCCGCGCTCGTCCGCTCCCGCCTGGGGCCCTTCTTCTTCTCTCCCGCCGTCCTCGACCTGCTCGGCGAGAAGAAGTAGCGCAGACAGCGAACCGGCCGGCGGCGGGCGCTGTGCCCGCCACCGGCCGGTCGTCGCAGTGTTCGGCTACGGCATCACGAGAGGAAGCCGTTGGCCTGCAGGAAGGCGTGGGCCACCTTGCCCGGATCCTGCTGGTCGATCTGCACGGCCTTGTTCATCGCCACGATCGCGTCGGTGGTCAGCGAAGCGCTCACAGCGTTGAGGATCTGGCTGAACGCCGGGCCCTCGGACTTGATCAGCGACTTCTTCACGACCGGCACGACCTGCTGGTAGCCGAAGATGCCCTTGGTGTCCTTCAGCACGGCGTACTTGCCGCTGGCGAGCTGACCGTCGGTGGTGAAGATGGCGATGGTGTCGACCTGGTGCTGGTCGAGCGCCTGGTACTGCGCGCCGATCGACAACGGCTTGAACTGCACCTTCGTCAGCCCGTAGGCCTGCTTCATGCCGATGACGCCCTGGTAGCGCGTCTTGTTCTCCGGCGGGCCGCCGTAGGTGAACGAACCGAGCTTCTTCAGATCACCGATGGTCTTCAGCCCGTGCTGCTGCGCGAAGGGCTTCAGGGTGGCGATGCCGTCGGCGTCCTGGAACGGGGTCGGGTTGAGAACCGCGAAGCCGCGCTTCTCCTCCCACTTCTTCGCCCCCTCGTAGGTCGCCTGCGCGCTCTTCGGACGGTCGCCGAGGTGGGCGAGCTCGGTGTAGATGACGCCGGTGTACTCCGGGTACATCTGGATCTTGCCGCTGGTCAGCGCCTTGTCGATGGTTGCGGAGCTGCCGATGTTGCCCTTCAGGGTCACCTTGTAGCCCTTGGCCTCCAGGGCCTGCGAGTAGAGCTCGCCGAGGATGTACTCCTCCGCGAAGTTCTTGTCGCCCATCACGATCGCCGGCTTGCCCGCGCCCGGCTTGCCGCTCGGTAGGCCGGCGGCACTCTGGCTGGGCGCTCCGGCGCCGCTCGTGCCCGGCGCCGGGGCGCCGGTGTTGCCCGTACCGCCAGCGCCACTGCTGCTGCAGGCGGCGAGCGCGACGCTGAGCGCCGCCGCGAGGCCCACGCCCATCGTGCGAGCGAACAGTTTGGTCGATTTCATCAGGTGAAACTCCCTTGTGGGTTCGAACTGTCTACAGTCCCGGTCTCGGCCTGGTGGCGGCCAATGCGTCCTCGCTCGCAGCACCCTCCTCACCACGGTCGCGGTCGGCGTGCTCGTCCGGCAGGTCGGCCGGGGACGGCCAGCCCGGCGCGCCGCCGCGGCGGCGGGAGCGCTTCACTCTCGATACCCGAAGCCCCGGCGGCGTCACGAGCCACTCCAGCCCCAGGAAGGCGATCTGCACGAGAAACGCCAGCACGATCAGGATGTAGGAGGCAGCGATGATGCCGTTGAGCCCGTAGGACTCGCGGTTGTTGATGATGTCGCCGAGCCCGCCGCCGCCGAAGATGCCGGCGAGCGTGGCGGTTGCCACCACGAACACCGCGGACGTGCGGATGCCCGCGAAGATCAACGGCAGCGCGAGCGGCAGTTCGACCTTCGTGAGCACCTGCAGCGGAGTGAGCCCGTTCCCTCTCGCCGCGTCGACGGTGTCGGCGTCGACCTGCTCCACCGCCACGTAGGAGTTGGTGAGGATCGGCGGGAACGCCAGGATCACCAGCGCGATGACGACGTCGAGCTGGCCGACGCCGGTGTAGGGCAGCAGGATCGCCAGAATCGCGAGGCTCGGCAGCGCCCGGCCGAGGTTCGAGATGTTGATCGCGAGAAACGAGAACCGGTGGATGTGGCCCAACCACACCCCGAGCGGCACGCCGAGCACGATGGCTATCGCGACCGACTCGGCGGACAGCACCAGGTGGGTGCCCAGATCGCTGAGCACCAGGTTGACATGGGTGGTGATGAAGTTCCACGCGCCGTCGGTGAAGTCATTCACGGGCGTCACGCCCTTCGTCGGTAGGCCGCATCGTCACGCCGCCCCCCGCCGGGCAGCCGCCCAGGGCGTCAGCACGCGTTGCAGGCCGGCGAACAGCCCGTCACCGACGAGCGCGAGCGCTACACACAACACGCCGGCGGCGATGAACTTCGTGTTGAACAGGCCGCTGCCGATGGCGTCGAAGATCGGCTTGCCGAGGCCCGCCGGCACGATGTAGGCCGCGACCGTCGCCAGCGAGACGACCGTGACCACCGCGACGCGCAGCCCGGCGATGATCGTCGGCAGCGCGAGCGGGAGCTCGACCTTCCACAGCACCTGGGCGGGTTTCATCCCCATGCCGTGTGCGGCGTCGAGGACTTCGGAAGAGACCCCGGACAGCCCGGCAAGCGTGTTGGTGAACAGGATCAACAGGGTGTAGGAGACCAGCGCGATCTCGACGGTGAACCAGTTGATCCCGGTGATCGAGACCATGATCTCGAAGAACGCCAGCGACGGGATCGTGTACAGCAGGCTGCCGAGGAAGGTGACCGGCGGCGCCAGCCACCTCGCCCGGTGCGCCGCGATGGCGAGCAGGAACGAGATCGCGAAGCCGATCCCGACGGCGATCACGGTCAGCTCGATGTGCTGGATCAGTGCCGGTTCGAAGGTGCCCGACCAGTTCTGGGTGAACCAGTCCCAGCAGAACCGGCCGTTGTCGATGACGCACTTGGACGTGCCACCCCCGAAATTGGGGATGACCGGGCCGCCGCCTCCGCCTCCGGCGAGGAATAGGCCTGTCATCAGCTCGACGCGGCGGCGGTCGGGCGCTTCGAGTCCTCCGCGCCGTCGCGCAGCACCTTGTTGATGAGCTCGATCGTGACGTACCCCGCGGGCTTGTCGTGGTCGAGGACCAGCATCGGGCGCACCGAGTCGGTCATCATCACCGAGAGGGCGTCGCGCAGGGTGTCGTCGATCGATACGGTCGCCTCGCCGCCGGCCGGCTTGCTGAGCGCGAGGTCGCCGGTGCGCTCGAGCGGGACCTCACGCAGCGTCGTCAACGCCAGCCGCTTGAGGCCGCGGTCGGCGCCCACGAACTGCGCGACGAAGTCGTCGGCCGGGTGCGCGAGGATGCGTGCCGGGGTGTCGTACTGGACGAGCTCGCCGCCTTCGCGCATGATCGCGATCCGGTCGCCCATCTTGATCGCCTCGTCGATGTCGTGCGTGACGAACACGATCGTCTTGCGCAGCTCGCGCTGCAGCCGCAGGAACTCGTTCTGCAACCGCTCGCGGTTGATCGGGTCGATGGCGCCGAACGGCTCGTCCATGAGCATCAACGGCGGATCCGCCGCGAGCGCGCGGGCCACGCCCACCCGCTGGCGCTGACCGCCGGACAGCTGGCTCGGGTACCGCTTGCCCATCTCCTCGGGAAGGCCGATCAACTCGAGCAGCTCCGCTGCCCGGTCGGCCAGCCGCTTGCGGTCCCAGCCGAGCAGCCGCGGCACCATCGTGATGTTGTGGTTGATGTTGAGGTGCGGGAACAGTCCCACCTGCTGGATCACGTAGCCGATCTCGCGGCGCAGGTCGGATTCGTTGCGCCCGAGGATCGATGCGCCGTCGATGAGGATGTCTCCGCTGGTGAGGTCGATCATGCGGTTCACCAGCCGCATCGCCGTGGTCTTGCCGCACCCGGACGGGCCGACCAGCACACAGACCTCGCCCGCGGGAACCGTGAACGAGAGATCTTCCAGGGCTGGAGCCGCAGCGCCCGGGTAGCGCTTGGTGACGCCGCGGAACTCCAAGGGCGCGGCCTTGACTTCGCCGCCTACCGCCACGACACGCCTTCGGTCGAGGAGGTGGTTTTACGCGTCGTTCTCACGATTTGACCACCCTTCCGTTGTCAGGGGTTCGTCAATGATAGCGAGGTCCCTACCCATCAGAACCTTTCGGTCGCACGCCGACGACGGATCCGTGACCCCGCCGTTACCAGTCACCACGGACTCGAAACCCATGTTTTGTGAGGTATGTCTGATTCCCGCCCGGCCCGGACGTGCCGGCGTTCCGCCACCTGGTAGGGCGCGCCGTACCAGCCGGTATGCAGAACGTGCTCGGTCACGCCCAGCCGGGCGTGGGTTCGCCGGACGAGTCGAACGCCGGACTCGGCGGATCACCTTCCGACGGCGTGAGCAGCGACTCCGCGGTCAGCAGGTCCCGGGTGAGATCCCGGTCGTAGACCGACGGGTCGAGCGCGGCGCACCGGCGCAGCCAGGTCACGAGCCCGGGCGGCTCGACGTTGCGGATGCGCAGGCAGCGGACGGCGGCGACCATCTCACCGGCCAGCAAGCTGCGGTAGATGGGCACGGCGTCGAGCGCCTGGCGGGCGGCCAGCGAGGCGAAGCTGGCGTCCTCCTCCACACCGTGCGAGAGCGTCACCGTTTGCAGGCTCGCGGGCGTGGCCAGCGCACGCAGCGAGGACAGCGCGGAAGCCGCGACGTATTCGACCGTCATCACGCCTGATGCGCCCGGCCGTCCGTCGCCGAGGAAGGGCGGCAGCCCGGTCATCGCCGGGTCGCAGAGCATGGACAGTCGCGACAGCGAGAGCTGGGCGGCCTGGGCCAGGGCGAGGCGCATGGCGTCCAGGGCCTGCGCCAGGTAGGCGACGTGGAAGCCGCCGTGGTGGGCGACGTCCTCCTCCGGCAGGAAGACCGGGTTCTCGGCCGGCGCGTTGGCCAGTTGGGTGACCACGGCGTCGAGGCGATCGAGGCTGTCCAGCAGCGGGCCGTGCACCTGGGGCAGCGCGCGCAGCGAGTACGGGTCCTGGATGCGCGCACCGGCGCGGTCGAGTTCGACAAGTTCCCGCATGACCCGGCAGACCTGCTGGGCGCCCGGGAAGGGCGTCACCTGCTCGACCACCGGGCTGTAGGCCTCCGGGTTGCCGTTGACCCCGCTGAAGGTGGCGGCGGCGATGGTCAACGACTGCATGGCGAGGTCGCGCAGCGCGACACCGGCCAGCGCCGCATCGGCGATGGTGGCGGCGTTGCTCGACAACAGCGGCAGGGCGTCGCCGATGCCGAAGCGCACCGGGCCCGGCAGCGGCGCACTCGCCTGGACCTCGCCCAGCAGCGCCAGCGCCGTGGTGGCCAGGGCGGCGAGGTCGCCGGTGCCGACGCCACCGAGCTCGCGTACCGGCGGCAGCGCGTCGGCACGCAGCATCCGGGCGAGACCGTCGATGACCTGTGGATCCACGCCGCTGCCGCCGGCGGCGAGCTGATTGAGCCGGACCAGGAGCATCGCGCGGATCCGCTCCGGGGAGCGCACCGGGCCGAGGGAGGACGCGTGGCTGCGCAGCAACGCCAGAGCCGGGTCGCCCTCGACCGCCGGCTGCGGATCCTCGAGCGGGATCAGCCGGTTGCCGCCGACGCCGGTGGACCGGCCGTAGATCGGCCGGCGTTCGGCGGTCTGGTCGGCGTGCGCCCGTGCGGCCAGCGCCCGGGCGAGCGAGGTGACGTGCACCGGCACCCCGCCCGCGGCGACTCGCGCGATGTCGGTAACGGTCAGCGACGATCCGTCGAGGTGGAGCACGGATGCGACTGTAATCAGCGGCCTCAGCGGCCGCCGGAACCGCCGAGGATCATCTCGGTGAGCTCGTCGCGCGTGCCGTCGAAGAACCGGTCCAAGACCCTGCCGAAGACAGGTTCCTCCGGTGCGGCGCGGTCGAACAGGGTCATCGACGAGCGCAGTTTCATCGCGTCGACGGAGCCGAACACGTCGGCGGCGGTGCGGTGATCGATCGACGCGGCGATCTCGGCACATTCGCGCAGCCGCGGGCCGAGCACGGGATGACGCAGATACGCCCGCGCCTCACCCAGCGATCCGATCGCGTAGTGCTGCGCGGTCGGACTGCGGCCGAGGCCGGCAACCTGCGGGAACACGAACCACATCCAGTGACTCGACTTCAGCCCCGAACGCAACTCGCGCACCGCCTGTTCGTAGGTGCGCCCGCGGTTCTGCGCCTCGACGAAACGCTGCAGCCCGTAGCGGTCCTCGGCGGGTTCGACGTCGGCCATGACCTTGCCTTACCCCGTTCCAGCGGGGACGCGGCCGATTGACACGCCCGACCGCGCTGGTACTGCTGGAGATATGCCATCGTCACCGCTGCACCAGCTGTACCGGCGCTGGATCGACGAGGTCTGGACCGCCACGCCGGGTGCGCTCACCGCCGTAGTCGCCGAGAACTTCCTCGGTCACTGGCCCGACCGCACCGTCACCGGCCGCGAGGGGCTCGGCTCGATCATCCGCCAGACGCACGAGATGTTCGTCGACCTGGAGTTCCAGATCACCGTGGGCCCAATCGTGGAAGGCGATTACGTCGCCGGCCGTTGGATCGGCCGCGGCAAGACCGCCGACGGCGAGATGCGGTTGTCCGGCAACGACATGCTGCGCACTGTGGGCGGCAGGATCGCCGAGTACTGGGTGGAATCCACAGCCGCGGTGCTCACGTAGCGACCTTGCCCGGGGCGCGTGCTCGGTGCGCGCCGCTGATGTGTCGCCCGCGCGAGGCGGACCACCGCAGCGTGCCCCCACCACCTGCGGTCTAGTTGCACCGACACCGCCAGGCCGGCCCGCATCAACCAGAACACCTGGTCGCGGCACGTCCAGCCGAAGTGGCCGTGAATGCGCAGCGGCCGGTACCGGCAATCCCGCGCCGGGCGCTGTTGGTAGCGCAGGTACCAGTCGTGCAGCGCGCGCGGACCGACGAGCCGCGACCCGTGCATGACCACCGCGTCGAGGCTCTCGCGGTAGCCGCCGCCGGGGTTCGGGCCTCTCTCCCACACCGCCGCGACGAAGTGCACACCCGCGAAGTGGTAGCGGAAGTCGCTGCGCCGCCCCAGGCCGGACGGCAGGTGCCCGAACACCACTCCGGCGAACGAGGTCGACCTCGGTGGGCACGACGCCGCAGATGCGTCGACCGCAGGGAAGACGGCCAGCACCAACGCAACGCACAGGGTCCGCAACACGGCCCGCAGCAGGACCCGGACGAAGGCACGGGCGAGGGTACGAGTTCGACGGGCGGACATGACACTCCTTCCTGCGGCGGCCGGACGGCGCGCGCAGGAACGAGGCTGGTCGCGATCGGGCCGGCGTGCCGGTGTCCGGCGGCGCCTGTGGACGAACCGCGCGGTTGTGGATGGCGGGCGGCGGATTGTCGGATCAGCGGCCGAACGGGCGCAGCTGGTAGTCGCCGCGGGTCCGCGCGACGACGGTGCCGTCGTCGCCGACGACCTCGGCATGCAGCACGAAGTCGACCTTCGTGCCCGTGCCGGCCGTGGCCCGGATCCTGTCGATCTCCTCGGCGGGCAGCGTCGCGGACGCGACCAGCCGGCTGCGCCCCGGCGCGAGGAAGTCGATGTCGACGTGCCGCACCAGCGGGTAGTGCGACGACGCGTCGAAGCTGGCGAAGTGCATCGCCCCGCCGAGCACCTCGGCGACGGTGAAGATCACCCCCGCGTACACGACCCCGAAGTGGTTGCCGTTGCCCTCGGCGGGCACCTCGGCGCGCACCGCGCCCGGCTGGAGCTGCAGGAACCGCACGCCCATCTGGTGCGCGCGCGGCACGAGTTGCTCGAGCGCGGCGTTGACGGCGGCGAGCGAGCCATCGGCACCGGGCTGCTCCACGGGCTGGCTCACGGGCTCGAATGCTATCCGGGCTCCGCGGTCTAGGGTCGCCACGTGCAGCCTCCTGCGGCCGGCATCATCGTGGTGCTGGGAGAAGCGTTGATCGACCTCGCCGAGCAGGGCGACGACGAGCCGCGGCTGGCCTTGCCTGGCGGCAGCCCTTACAACGTCGCGATCGGGCTCGCGCGCCTCGGCCGCCCGACGGCCTTCGCGGGCCGGCTCTCGACCGACCCGCTCGGCGCGCTGCTGCGCAGGCATGCGGAACGTTCCGGTGTCGAGCTGAGCCTCGCGGTGCAGGCGGTGCAGCCGAGCACGATCGCGGCCGTGGAACTCGACGAGGGCGTTGCCCGCTACACCTTCCACACCGAGGGCACTGCCGATTTCCAGTGGACGGACGCCGAGCTCGCCCGCATCCCCGACGACGCCGCGGCGGTGCACTTCGGTTCGCTGGCCTCGTGGACGCCACCCGGCGACGCGGCGATCGTCCGGCGGGTCGCGGCGCTTCGCGAGAGAACCCTGGTCAGCTACGACCCGAACGTGCGGCCGGCGCTACAGCCGGACCGGCCCGCAGCCCGGCGCGCGATCGAGCGCACGCTGTCGGTGGTCCATCTCGCCAAGACGAGCGAGGAGGACCTCGCCTGGCTCTATCCCGACACCCCGGTCGAAGAGGTGGCACAGCGGTGGCTCCGGCTGGGCCCGACGCTGGTGGTCGTCACCCGCGGGGCCGCGGGCTCGAACGCGTACACGCGCAGCGCCGCCGCCCAGCGTCCCGCGCACCCGGTTGAGATGGTCGACACCATCGGCGCCGGTGACGCGTTCACGGCCGGGCTTCTCGACGCACTCGCCGGCCGCGAGGTGCTCGGCGTGGCCGGAAGCGCGGCGCTGGCCGAGCTCGACACCGCCGATCTCGACGCGCTGCTCGACGCCGCCGCGCTCGTCGCGGCCCTTACCTGCGGCAGGGCGGGAGCGAACCCGCCCCGACGCGCCGAGCTCGCGGCCGCGCGCCGGTGAGCGGTCAGACCTCGGGTGCCGGAGCCTGAGCGTCGTCGCCGTAACGCTTGTGCCCGGCGTCCAGGAAGACCCCGACGAGCACACCCGAGGTGACCAGCGGGATCCACATCCACAACAACGCCGAGACGCCCAACCGCCCGAGAACGGCGAACACGACGACGTATGCGGCGAACGGGACGACGACGGCGGCGATGCACCGGGCGCGCACGTCGGCGTGCACCCGGACGAGACGCAGATCCGCCGCCGAGCCGGATGACGGCGCGGCGGCAGGCGCCGGCGGCGCGGCCGCGGCCTTCGCATCGGCATCGGTATGAGGATCGGCATCGGCCTGAAGCTCGGCATCGGCCTGAGGCTCGGCATTCGTTGTTCCGGCGACCGACCGCATCGGGGCAATGCGCGCCGTGTCGTCGACGGCGGGCAGTTCGTCCTCGTCGTCGCGAGCATGGCGCCCCCGGCGGAACGTCGCGACGGTGCCGAGCTCCGAGACGCTGGCGGTGGCGACGGCGAGCGCCCCCTCGGCGTCGGCCGCGAACGCGTCGTCGGGGGTGTCATCGAGTGCGGAGTGCCGTCCCACCGATCAAGTCTCGCAAACGTGCCGCAGTCGTCGTCGGTAGCACACGCCTGCGTTTACACTGCCCGCGAGCCTGCGGCCTCGGGGGAGGGGAGCAACGGTGTACAAGCGCAGATATCGCCGGGTAGCGGCGGTCTCGGCCGGCGTAGCCGTCGCGCTGGTGCTCAGCGCCTGTGCCACCACGTTGACCGGCAAGCCGACCATCGCGAACGCCCCGAACGCGAACCTCCCGGTCGTCGGCGACAGTCACACGGCCTTCGACACGACGGTGAAGAACGCGCTGAGCGACATCGAGGCGTTCTGGCGGGTCAACTATCCCAAGATCTCCGGCGGCAAGCCGCTGCCTCCGCTCAAGGGCGGCCTCTACTCGGTCGACGGCCTGCAGGTCGCCGAGACCGGGCACGCATCCGGCCCGGCCTCCAAGGAGGCGTGCATCGCGCAGGACCCGGGATTCATCGTCGACAACGCGGCCTTCTGCATCCTGGACGACTCGATCGCCTGGGACCGGTCCCCGAAGCACCTGTTCGCCCAGCTGGCCGACCATTACGGCTCGTTGATGATCGCGATGGTGTTCGCCCATGAGTTCGGCCACGCGATCAGCTACCGGCAAGGCGTCTTCAACAGCAACCCGAAGACGATCCTCACCGAGTCGCAGGCAGACTGCGCCGCCGGGGCCTGGGCCGCCTCGCTGCTCAAGCACCAGGACCCGCATTTCCGTAACGTCACCCGCAACGACATCGACGAGGCGCTCGAGGGCTACCTGGACGGGCGGGACACGGTGCCCGCCAGCGAGCTCGACATCTCGCACGGCAACGGCTTCGACCGCCTCTCCGCGCTCGCCGACGGCATCGACCACGGTGTGACGTACTGCTACTCGCCGCATTACTTCGACCGCACCTTCACCGAGCGGCCGTACTCGACGAAGTCCGACGCCGCGGCCGGTGGCAACACCCCGCTCGCGACGGCCACCGCGCCGAACAGCTTCCTCGTCAAGGACCTCAACCGGTTCTTCACCGGTGCCGCGCAATCGATCGGCAAGCAGTTCCAGCCGGTGCAGATCATGGAGACGTCCTCGCCGTCGTGCACGGCGGTGAAGCCGACGCAGTTCTTCTACTGTCCGGACGACAACACGGTGAAGTTCACGCCGGCCTTTGCCAAGGCCGCGTACTACAGCCTGCCGGGCATCAGCGTCGAGCAGGGAACGGGGAACGTCACCCTGTTGTTCAATCAGCCGGCGGACTTCGCGCTCGGCGAGCTGTTCGCGATGGGCTGGGGTATGGCGGTGCGCCACCAGCTGTTCAGCCGCTCGATGGACAGCACCGAGGCGGTGCTCTCGGCCGTCTGCTACAGCGGCGCATACGCCAAGGACGTCAACATCGCGTACGACCCGACACGGACGAAGTTCCTGACCCTCTCGCCGGCCGACCTCGACGAGGCGCTGTCCGCGCTGCTCAACCAGAGCCTGCAGGGCAGGTCGTTCGGCCAGCGCGGGATGACCGGCCTCGACCGGGTGCAGGCTTTCGTGAAGGGCTACGACGGCGGGTTGTCGGCCTGCTGAACGACCGGCTGCCCGTGCCGCACGCTGCGGTGCACGGCGGCGAGCAACTCCCGGCAGCTGCGCTCGACCTGTTCCAGGACCTCGACGAAACCGCGCGCCCCGCCGTAGTAGGGATCCGCGACGTCCGGCGTCTCTGCACTGCCCAGCAGCGGGTCGTACTCGCGCAGGCGGACGATCTTCGCCCGGGCTCCCGCGACGTTTGCACTCGCGCCGGCGAGGTCCCACAGTTCGTCGCGATGACCGCTGTCGAGGGCGACGACCAGGTCGCGGTCGTCGAACATGTGCGCGGCGAACTGCTTCGCGACGTGCCGGCCGGGGGTGTAGCCGGCCTCGAGCAGCGTGCGCCGGGCGCGCTCGTCCATGTCCTCACCGACGTGCCACCTGCCGGTGCCGGCGCTGTCGGCCACCACGACGCCGACCAGCCCCTCCACCCGCGCCAGAGTCTCGGCGACGACCTCGGCGGTGGGCGAGCGGCAGATGTTGCCGGAGCAGACGAAGCAGATGCGGACGGGCGAGCGCGGCACGCAGGCAAGTGTCACACGGGTAGGTTCGTCGCATGCCCGAGGTCGATCCGTCCTTTCTCGCGCTGCCCGCTCGCGGCCTCGCGGCCGCCGCACTCGAGCGCGCCACCGAACTCGGCGCACAACACGCGGACTTCCGCCTCGAACGCATCCGCACCGGCAACCTGCACCTGCGCGACGCCCGCTTGGATTCCTCGAGCGACGAGGAGGAGGTCGGGCTCGCGGTACGAGTGGTGCACGACGGAACGTGGGGTTTCGCGGCAGGCATCGCCCGCACCGCGGGGGCTGCCGCCGAACTCGCCGAGCAGGCCGTCGCCACCGCGCGGGTGAGCCGGCCGCTGTCGCGCCGTCCGGTGGAACTCGCTCCGGAGCCGGTCTACGACGACGTCGTCTGGGTGTCCTCGTACGAGGTCGATCCGTTCGCCGTTCCGGCGGACGAACGGGTGGGCCGGCTCGCGGAGCTCTCCGAACGGCTGCTCGCGCACGACGGCGTGGACCACGTCGACGCGTCCCTCATGCAGGTGCTGGAGAACAAGTTCTATGCCGACACCGCAGGAACGACGACCACACAGCAGCGCGTCCGGTTGCATCCCGAGTTCACCGCAGTCCACGTCGACCGGGGCGCTGGTTCGTTCGCGACGATGCGCACGCTGGCTCCGCCGGTCGGACGCGGCTGGGAATACCTGACCGGAACCGGCTGGGACTTCGACACCGAGATCGCCGAGCTGCCCGAGCTGCTGGCCGAGCACGCGAAGGCACCGAGCGTCGATCCGGGCGCGTACGACCTGGTGATCGAACCCACGAACCTCTGGCTCACCATCCATGAGTCGATCGGGCACGCCACCGAGCTGGACCGTGCCCTCGGGTACGAAGCGGCCTACGCGGGTACCTCGTTCGCCACATTCGACCAGCTCGGGAAGCTCCGGTACGGCAGTCCGGTGATGAACGTGGTGGGTGACCGTACCGTCGAGCATGGTCTTGCCACCATCGGTTACGACGACGAGGGCGTGCGCGGGCAGCAGTTCGACATCATCCGGAACGGCGTTCTCGCGGGTTACCAGCTCAACCGCCAGATGGCCCACGACAACGCGGCGAGCCTCGGCCGCGACCCCCGCTCGAACGGGTGCGCGTTCGCGGATTCTGCTGCGCACATCCCGCTGCAGCGCATGGCGAACGTGTCGTTGCAACCGGCGCCGGATGGTCCGTCGCTGGATGAGCTGATCAGCGGCGTCGAGCGCGGGATCCTCGTCAAGGGCGACCGCTCCTGGTCGATCGACATGCAGCGGTTCAACTTCCAGTTCACCGGCCAGCAGTTCCACCGCATCGAGCACGGCCGGGTCGTCGGGCAGCTGCGCGACGTCGCCTACCAGGCGACCACCACCGACTTCTGGTCGGCGATGGAGGCGGTGGGTGGCCCGCAGACCTTCCTGCTCGGCGGAGCGTTCAACTGCGGCAAGGGCCAGCCCGGCCAGGTGGCGCCCGTCTCGCACGGCTGCCCCGCAGCCCTGTTCCGCGGCATCAACGTCTTGAACACCCGAAACGAGGGCGGTCGCAAGTGACCGATCCACAGGAGCTCGTCGACGAGG
>DASSEP010000007.1:0-14660 GCA_035695205.1 Jatrophihabitans sp.
CGAGGTCGTGGCGCACTGCCTCTCCGTCGAACTCGAGGACCCGCAGGGCCACGACGACACGATGATGGATCCGCAGCAGCGGATCTGGGGGTTCGAGACCAACTTCGGCGGCCTCGCCGAGCTCGCGCTGGTCAAGTCGAACCAACTCATGCCCAAGCCCGCGCACCTGACCTGGGAAGAAGCCGCGGCGCCCGGCTTGGTGAACTCGACGGCCTATCGGCAGCTCGTCTCGCACCACGGCGCGGCGATGAAGCAGGGCGACACGGTGCTGATCTGGGGCGCGTCCGGCGGCCTGGGCGGCTACGCGACCCAGTACGCGCTCAACGGCGGAGCTACGCCGATCTGTGTCGTCTCATCCCCCGAGAAAGCCGAGATCTGCCGCTCGATGGGCGCCGAGCTGATCATCGACCGCAATGCCGAGGGCTACCAGTTCTGGAAGGACGGCGAGCAGCAGCCGTCGGAATGGAAGCGGCTGGGTGCGAAGATCCGCGAACTCACCGGCGGCGAGGACGTCGACATCGTCTACGAGCACCCCGGACGCGAGACGTTCGGCGCGTCGGTCTACGTCGCCAAGCGGGGCGGGACGATCGTCACCTGCGCCTCCACGTCGGGCTACATGCACGAGTACGACAACCGCTACCTGTGGATGACGCTCAAGCGCATCGTCGGCTCGCACTTCGCCAACTACCGCGAGTCGTGGGAGGCCAACCGGCTGATCTCGAAGGGCGCGATCCACCCGACGGTGTCGAAGGTGTACCCCATGGACGAGACGGGCCAGGCCACCTGCGACGTGCATCGCAACCTGCACCAGGGCAAGGTCGGCGTCCTGTGCCTGGCCCCGGAGGAAGGGCTCGGCGTCCGCAACCAGGAACTGCGGGCCAAACATCTCGATGCCATCAACCGTTTCCGCAACCGTTGATCGGCTCGCACACCCTTTTTGCCTCGACTATCAGCAACAGAGTGCGACGATAGGGACATGAGCGAGCCCTCTCCCGACCTCCTGCCGCTCTACGAGTCCAGCCGCGGGTTCGACTCCGCCATGCGCGGCTACGACCGTGAGCAGGTCGACCGCGAGATCGCGCGTCTGGACGAAGAGATGCGCCTCATGGCGGCCGAGCGCGACAACGCGGCCTCGCGCAGCGCCGATCTCGCCGCCCAGCTCGCCAGCGCGCAGGCCCAGATCGAGTCGCTGCGGCGCCAGGTGCGCGCCGCCAACGAAGCGGTGACCCCCGACAACGTCGACGAGCGCGTCAAGCAGATGTTCACCAACGCCAAGGCCGAGGTGGCGAAGCTGCGCGCCGACGCCAAGGCGGAGGCCGAACAGGTCCGGCTCAGCGCCGCCGACACCGCGAAGCGGACCCGGGAAGCCGCGCGCAGCGAAGCCGAGCGGATCGTCGGCGAGGCCACCGAGCGCCTGGCCGAGGCGGAGCAGACCTTCAAACGCCGCATCGCCGAGGCCGAGGCCCACAAGCTCCGGATCGAAACGGAGCTCGCCGAGAGCGAGCAGCGCACCCGCGCGGACGAGGCGCGGCTCACCGCGGCCGCCGAGGCCGAACGGGTCCGGCTCGACGCCGAGGCCGAGGCCGTGCGTAACCGGCTCGACGCCGAGGCGGCCGCCGAACGGGAACGCCTCGGCGCCGCCTCTCTCGCCGCGCGCAAGCTGGCCGATGAGGATTTCGAGATCACGCTGCGGCTGCGGCGCACCGCCGCCCAGAAGGAACTCGCCGAGCAGAAGCGGCAGGCGCACGAGGAGGCGGAAGCGACCGTGGCGCGCGCGAAGGCCACGGCGCGGCAGTTGGTCGCCGACGCCACGCACGAGGTGCGTCGGCTGCACGGTGTGCGCGACGAGGTGCACGCGACGCTGGCCACGCTGCACGACCGCGTGCAGGCCGCGCTCAACGAGTCGCTGGCGGCCACGCCGGATCGCCCGGAACTCCCGGCGTCCGGAGAGCCGGCGGACGGCTAGCCGCTAGCCGAACGCGCGCACCGGCGCGTCAACATCCGGCGCTTCACCAGCCGGTGTGCCCGCTGCCCATGGCGACGAGCGGTTCACCCGCCGCCTCGGTGAAGGCGTTGAGCGCTGCAATCAGCTCGCCGCGCCGCGCGCTGGGCATGGCCTTGACGATCTTGGCGATCTCGACGCGGCGCAACTCGGTGACCGACTCGACGAGCTCGGCGCCGGGCGGGGTGAGCTTGAGCAGCACCTCGCGGCGATCCTGCGGGTTGTCCTCGCGGGTCACAAGGCCGGCGGCAAGCAGCTTGTCGATCATGCGCATCGCTGTCGAGGCGTTCACGCCCAGCCGCTCGGCCAGCCCGTTGAGGTTGGTCTCGCCGCGGCTGTGCAGTACGACGAGCGTGCGGAACTGAGCCATGGTGACCGCGTTCTCGACCTCGTCCAAGGAGCGCGTCGAGATACCGATGAGCACGCGGGACGCAGTGAGCACGGCGGTCACGAAGTCGTCTACCTTCCCGTCGACGTCGCCGGTGACGGACGCGCCGTCAACCGGCTCGCCGTCGTCGTGCCTCGCCGAAGTCACGTCGCGCCCTCCCCACTCCTGATCCACCGGGCCAATCGTTGCACACCGCAATCTCGGATGAACGTACCCTCGAGAATCCGAGGCGTCGCGGGCTCGACCTCAGCTGTAGTCGCGGAAGCCCTTTCCGGTCTTGCGCCCGAGCCGGCCGGCCGTCACGAGGTGCTCCAGCAGCGGCGCGGGAGCGAAGCCCGGATCGCGGAACTCGCGGAACAGCTCACGCTGGATGGCGAGCGCGACGTCGTTGCCGACGACGTCGAGCAGCTCGAACGGGCCCATCGGATAGCCGCAGCCGACCTTCATCGCCGCGTCGATGTCGTCGGCAGTCGCGTAGTGCGCCTCGAGCATCTTCACCGCGTCGTTGAGGTATGGGAACAGCAGCGAGTTGACGATGAAGCCGGAACGATCGCCGCAGCGCACGGCGTGCTTGCCGATCTTCGCGCACACGTCGACGACGGTGGCCTGCACGTCGTGCGCCGTCGACACGGTGGTCACCACCTCGACCAGCCTCATCACCGCAGCCGGGTTGAAGAAGTGCATCCCGATCACGTCCGCGGGCCGCGACGTCGCCATCGCGCACTGGATCACCGGCAGCGACGAGGTGGTCGTGGCGAGCACCGTACCCGGCGCGCAGATGTCGTCGAGATTGGCGAACAGCGTCTGCTTGACGTTGAGGTCCTCCACAACGGCCTCGACGACGAGCTGCACGCGCGCGAGGTCGTCGAGGTCGGTGCTCGGCGTGATCCGGGCGAGCGCGGCGTCCCGGTCGGCCTCGCCGAGCTTGCCGCGGCCCACCGCCTTGTCCAGCGACCGGGTGATCGCGGCGAGGACCTTCTCGGTCTTGTCGGCGCTGCGGGCGACGAACACCACGTCGTAGCCGGCCTTAGCGAACACCTCGACGATGCCGGTGGCCATCGTTCCGGAGCCCACCACGCCGACCTTGCTGACCGGGCGCGCCCCCTCGGCGGCGGCTCCCGGGGTGGGGGTCAACTCGTCGGCGACGACATTCGGCGAATCCGGGTGGTCGTAGGTGTAGAAGCCGCGGCCGGACTTCCGGCCCAGCAGCCCCGCAGTCATCATCTGCTTGAAGATCGGCTGCGGCGCGTGCAGCCGGTCGCGCGACTGCAGGTACATCGTGTCGAGGATCTCGTAGGCGGTGTCGAGGCCGATCAGGTCGAGTAGGGCGAGCGGGCCCATCGGCAGGCCGCACCCCAGCTTCATCGCGGCGTCGATGTCCTCGCGGCTCGCGTATCTCGACTCGTACAGCCCGACCGCGTGGTTCAGGTAGCCGAACAGCAGCGCGTTGGCGATGAACCCGGCCCGGTCACCGGCGGTCACGTCGACCTTGCCGAGCCGCTGCACGAGCGCCTCGACATCGTGGACGACCTCCTGCTCGGTCACGACCGTGCGGATGACCTCGACCAGCTTCATGACGGGCGCCGGGTTGAAGAAGTGCATCCCGACGACCTTGCCGGGCCGGCCGGTGGCCACCGCGATCTCGGTGACCGACAGCGACGAGGTGTTGCTGGCGAGGATGGTGTCCGGCTTGCAGATGCCGTCGAGCTCGCTGAAGATCGCGCGCTTGAGTTCCAAGTGCTCGGGGACGGCCTCGACCACGAGATCGCACTCGGCGAGCGTGGCGAGCTCGGTGCCGCCGTGCACCCGCGACAGCAGCAACTGCTGCTCCTCGGCGCTCAGCTTGCCGCGGTCGACGGCCCGGCCGGTAGATGTCTCGAGGTGTCCGCGACCGCGAGCGAGCGCGGCGTCGTCCTTCTCGACGGCGACGACGTCGAGCCCGTTGCGCGCGAACACCTCGACGATGCCGGCGCCCATGGTGCCGAGCCCCACAACGCCGACCTTGGTGAACTCCCGTGCCATGTACCGGTCCTCCTGCGGTGTTGCCGAGCACTCGTGAAGCCAACGAACAACCCAACGAATCTAGTCTGCCGCAGGCCGCCGCTGCCCGCCGCGCGGGCCGGGTGAGCCCCACCTCACGTCGCGGGACGGCCGGAAAGCGCCTGTTGCGTTCAGGACCGGTCGGGGAGCCGCCGTACAACCTCGGTCAGCGTGGTCGCAATGGACCCGAGACGCTGGTCCAGCGAGCCGAGACGCTCGTCAACCGTGTCGAGCCGCTGGTCGACGGCATCGAAACGCTCGTCGACCCTGTCGAGCCGCTGGTCAACGGCATCGAAGCGGCGAGAGTGCTCCTGCTGGGTCGACCTGATGTCGCTGATGAGCTCGTAGACCGAGTCGCGGTCGTTCTCGAGCCGGGACACCCGAAGCTCGATCTGGGGATCGCTCGCCACGTGGACACCGTAGGCCAGGCGTCCCGGACCCGCCAGCCACAGGTCGCGGCTGGGGATAGCTGCTGCATGACGGCCTGAAAGAGGCTAGAAGAGGCGGTTTTCCGCGTCGTCGATTCCGCGCAGCGCGTCGTAGTCGAGGACGACGCAGCGGATACCGCGATCCTCGGCCAGCGTCCGCGCCTGGGGCTTGATCTCCTGGGCCGCGAACACGCCGGCGACCGGCGCGAGCAGCGGGTCTCGGTTCAGCAGCTCCAGGTAGCGGGTGAGTTGCTCGACGCCGTCGATCTCGCCGCGCCGCTTGATCTCGACGGCGACCGCGCCGCCGGCGGCGTCACGCACCAGCAGATCCACCGGCCCGATCGGTGTCGGGTGCTCCCGGCGCACCAGGCGGTAGCCGGCGCCCAAGGTCGTGATGTGCTCGGCGAGCAGCTTCTGCAGGTGCGCCTCGACGCCGTCCTTCACCAGGCCCGGGTCGACGCCGAGTTCGTGCGACGAATCGTGTTCCACCGCGTCGATCGTCACGATGAGCTGTTCGCCGGCCTTGTTGGTCACCGTCCACATCGTGTCGGTCTCCACCAGGCTGCAGGGCGGGCTCATCCAGTTCAGCGGCTTGTAGGAACCGCCGTCGGAGTGCACGAGCACCGAGCCGTCGGCCTTGACGAGCAGCAGCCGGCGGGCCAGTGGGAGGTGGGCGGTGAGCCGGCCGACGTAGTCGACGCTGCACCGGGCGATGACCAGACGCACAGCCGGCGAGGCTACCCGGCCGCCGGGGCCGGGTGGAGAGCCGGCCGCGGCGACTTGCAGGATGGTTTCCGAGGAGGATCCATGGCCATCACCGATCAGCCCACCGTTTCGCTCAACACCGGCAGGCGGATGCCGCAACTCGGCTTCGGCGTGTTCAAGGTGCCGCCCGGGGACGTCGAGGAGGTCGTGCTCACCGCCCTGCAGGCCGGTTACCGCTCCATCGACACGGCCGCGATGTACCGCAACGAGCGAGGCGTCGGGCGAGCCGTGGCGGCGTCGGGCATTCCCCGGGACGAGCTGTTCGTCACCACCAAGCTCGACAACGGCGCGCACAAGGACGGCGCAGCCGAACGGGCGTTCGAGGAGAGCCTCGCCGAACTCGGTCTTGACTACGTGGATCTCTATCTCATCCACTGGCCACTGCCGAGGGCGGGCCGCTACGTCCAGGCCTGGCGCGATCTCACGAAGATCGCCGCGGACGGCCGGGCCCGGGCGATCGGCGTCTCGAACTTCCAGCCCGAGCACCTGCAGCGGGTGATCGACGAGACCGGCACGGTGCCGGCGGTGAACCAGATCGAGCTGCACCCCTACTTCGGCCAGCGCGAGTTGCGTCGGTCCGACCGCGCGCACGGCATCGTCACCGAGGCTTGGTCACCGCTCGGCAGGGGCGGACGCCTGCTGCAGGATCCGACGATCAGCGGGATCGCCGAGAAGTACGGGCTCGATCCCGCCCAGGTCGTGCTCCGCTGGCACCTGCAGCTGGGCAACGTCGTGATCCCGAAGTCGGTCACCCCGGAGCGCATCCGGTCAAACTTCGAGGTCTTCGGGTTCGAACTCGCCGACGACGACATGGCCGAGATCGACGCCCTCCACCGCGGCGAACGCCTCGGCCCGCATCCCGACAGCTTCGGCGGCTGACCGGCGATGGTGCAGCGGAACACCCCCGAGTTTCTGGGCTTCGACGAGCAGCACCGCACCGACGGCGCCTACCCGGTCATCGACGAGCAGGGCCGCACGCTCGCCACCGTGTCGCCCAGCTTCTGGTTCTCGCGGTTCACCGCGACCGATGCGCGCGATGAGCCGCTGTGCAGCGGCAAGGCCCGGCTGATCTCGGGCTGGCGGGCGCTTCGTCCCGACGGCGCGCAGCTCCTGCTGCTGCGGGTCGGCGTTCCGAAACGGCTGCGGACCGTCCTGCGCGACGGCGAGTTCGAGTGCCGCTCGATCGGGCGCATCCTGACGCGCGAGTGGTTCCTGCAGACGCTGGACGGGCGCACGTTGCTGCAGGCCGTCCCGCACGACGACAAGAGCCCGTTCCCACCGGACGTGTGGGTGGTGCGCAGCGACGGCACGCTGACCCTCCCCGAGGCCGTGAGCATCGTCGAACTGCACCGGCTGGAATACCAGCGCAAGCGCCGCCGCCATCCGGCCGCCCGGAAGCGCAAGAAGCCGCGCATGAGCTTCGGCAAGCCGCCGCGCATGTCCTAGGCGCGGGCCAGCTCCACGGCGTCGACGATCTGGCCGAGCATCTCGGTGATCGCGAAGTCCTTCGGCGTGAACACCTTGGCCACGCCGGCTTCGCGCAGCGCCGCGGCGTCGGCCTCCGGGATGATGCCGCCGACGATCACCGGTACGTCGGTCAGTTCGGCGGCCTGCAACCCGTCGAGCACCGCCGGCACCACCGACAGATGCGAACCGGACAGCACCGACAGGCCTACGACGTCCACGTCCTCCTCCACCGCGGCGGCGACGATCTGCGCCGGGGTCAACCGGATGCCCGAGTAGACGACCTCGAAGCCCGCGTCACGGGCCCGGACGGCGATCTGTTCGGCGCCGTTGGAGTGGCCGTCCAGCCCCGGCTTGCCCACCAGGAACTTCAACGGGCGGCCGAGCCGCTCGCCAAGCTCCCGCACGCGTTGGCGCACCGCGGCGAGTGAATCGTCGTGCCCTCCCCCGCTGGCGTGTGACACGCCCGTGGGCGGGCGGTACTCGCCGAACACCTCGCGGAGCACTCCGGCCCATTCGCCGACCGTGACGCCCACCTTGGCGCACCGCAGCGAGGCGGGCATCAGGTTCTCGTCGGTCTTCGCGGCGTCCCGCAGCGCGGTCAGCGCCTCGTCAACGGCCGCCGCGTCGCGTCCCGCGCGCCACTTCGCGATGGCCTGCTTCGCCGACTCCTCGACGGCGGGATCCACGGTGAGGATTCCGCCGTCAGTGCCGCCCACCAGCGGGTTCGGCTCGGTCTCGGTGAACTTGTTGACGCCGACCACGACGTCCTCACCCGACTCGATGCGCCGCCGCCGCAGGGCGAGCGAGGACACCAGCGCCGACTTCAGGTAGCCGGATTCCACCGCGGCGACCGCGCCGCCCATCTCGAGGACCTTGTCGATCTCGGCACGAGCGCCGCGCTTGATCTCGTCGACCTTGGCCGCAACCACCGTGGAGCCCGCGAACAGGTCGTCGTACTCGAGCAGATCGGACTCGAAGGCGAGCACCTGCTGCATGCGCAGCGACCACTGCTGGTCCCACGGCCGCGGCAGGCCGAGCGCCTCGTTCCACGCCGGTAGCTGCACGGCGCGGGCCCGGGCGTCCTTCGACATCGTGACCGCCAGCATCTCGAGCAGGATGCGGTAGACGTTGTTCTCGGGCTGCGCCTCGGTCAGCCCGAGCGAGTTGACCTGCACCCCGTAGCGGAAGCGGCGGTGCTTCGGGTCGGCGACGCCGTACCGCTCGGCGGTGATCTCGTCCCAGAGCTGGCCGAACGCGCGCAGCTTGCACATCTCCTCGACGAAGCGCACCCCCGCGTTGACGAAGAACGAGATGCGGGCGACGACGTCGCCGAACTTCTCCTCGGGAACCTGGCCCGATTCCTTCACCGAGTCGAGGACGGCGATCGCCGTGCACAGCGCGAACGCAACTTCCTGCACGGGTGTCGCGCCCGCCTCCTGCAGGTGGTAGCTGCACACGTTGATCGGGTTCCACTTCGGGGCGTGCGCCACCGTGTAGGCGATCATGTCGGTGATCAGGCGCAGCGACGGGGCGGGCGGGAACACGTAAGTCCCGCGCGACAGGTATTCCTTGATGATGTCGTTCTGCGTGGTGCCCGACAGCTTGCCGAAGTCGGCGCCCTGCTCGTCGGCGACGGTCAGGTAGAGCGCCAATAGGTACATCGCCGGCGCGTTGATCGTCATCGACGTATTCATCTGCTCGAGCGGGATGCCGTCGAACAGCGCGCGCACGTCACCGATGTGCGAGATCGGGACGCCCACCTTGCCCACCTCGCCGCGGGCGAGTTCGGCGTCCGGGTCGTAGCCGGTCTGGGTGGGCAGGTCGAACGCGACGGACAGCCCCGTCTGGCCCTTGGAAAGGTTGCGGCGGTAGAGCGCGTTGGATTCCTTCGCCGAGGAGTGCCCGGCGTAGGTGCGCATCAGCCAGGGCCGGTCGCGCTGATCGTCCGTGGGAAAGGGCATGACAGCACCTCCGTGGGCCTCGCCGCAGTCTATGCACGGTTTTACCGCGACACCGTGTCGTGGCCGAGCCGGTGTGGCCGACCTCGCAGCTTCTGGCACGCTGACGATCGTGGGCGAGTTCCGGTTCCGGTCCCGCTGGCGGCTGCCGGCCTCCCCGGACACCGTCTACGCCGTGCTCGCCGACGTCGCGGGCTACCCGCTGTGGTGGCCACAGATCCGGTCGGCCCGTCCCCTCGGCGACGGCGCCGGCGAGCTCACGTGCCGCAGCCTGCTGCCCTACGACCTCACCTTCGCCATGCGCCGCGAGATCGAGGATCCCGCCGGGCGCGTGCTGCGGGCCCGGCTGGAAGGCGATCTGGTCGGTATCAGCCAGTGGACGATCGACGGCGACGCGGCCGGCACGATCGCAGTCTTCGACGAGGAGGTGGACGTCGCGGTGGCGGCCCGTCCCGGCACTCGCGGCGGGCTCGTCCGCGCCGCGGGACGCCTCGCCCGTCCGGCCCTGCGCTACAACCACGACCACATGATGCGCAGCGGCGAACGCGGGCTTCGCCAGCATTTGTCCGCAAGAGCAGAATGAATTGATGGGCAACGATCCGGCGCCGATCATCGTCGCCCTGATCGTGCTTCTCGGGCTGATTCTGGTCATGCGCTGGGTATTCCGGCCGGCGCGCAACCGCCCGATCGTGCGCCCGGTCGACGCCAGCGAGTCGCCGGATCTCGGCCTGCTCACCGTCGTGCTGTCCGGCCTCACGCGCCAGGAAGCACTGCAGCGGCGGGCTGTGCTCGGCGAGGCCGGCATCCGCTCGTCGATGTCGCGGCGGCGCGACGGCAGGCTCGACGTATTGGTCTTCCACGCCGACGCCGACCGCGCCCGCCTGTTACTCGGCCCGTGATCCACCCGTGATCCACTTGGCCGCCGCAAACCCGCCACCTAGGGTGAGCGCGTGACGTCGCCGTTTCGCCGCTCTTGCGAGGACTACACCACCGCCCAGTGGGGCGGTGCCTGGCTCGTCCACCTGTTCACCACCCTGGGCATCGTGGCGGCGATGCTGGCGCTTCGCGACGTGCTCAACGACCGGCCCAGTTGGGCCATCATCTGGCTGCTGCTGACCCTGCTCATCGACGGCGTCGACGGCCCGATCGCCCGCGCGCTGGAGGTCGAGCGGCGGGTGCCGCTCATCGACGGGTTCCTGCTCGACCTGATCATCGACTACGTCACGTGCGTGATCGTGCCCGCCTGCTTCATGTACGAGTTCCGGGTCGTCCCGCGGAACAACTTCGGCATCGCGGTGCTGTGCTTCATGGTCTTCACGTCGGCGATCTGGTTCGCCCGCCGGGACATGATGAGCCGGGACAACTGGTTCCGCGGGTTCCCGGCCGCCTGGAACCTGGTCGCCCCCGTGATGTTCCTGATGGAGGCGCGCACCGTGGTCGGCGCGGTCGTCACGATCGTGCTGTCGATCCTCTGCCTGACGAACATGCCCTTCCCGCACATCGCCCGGGCGCAGTATCTGCGGCCATTCACGGCCGTCGGCGCGACGGTGTTGATCGGCGGTGTCGCGATCGGCACGATCGCCTGGCCCACGCATTTCTACTTCGTGCGGATCATGCTCTACGTCGGCAGTGCCTACTTCGTCGTGCTGGCCGGCGTCCGGGCACTGCACGACCGGCGCGCGCGCAGCGACGATCCCGACGAGCCGCCGGCCGAAGTGCCCGCGTCACCCGCCGAAGCTGTCTGACTCCACCCGCTCGATGTCCGCGCCGAGGGCCCGCAACTGCTCCTCGAAACGCACGTAGCCGCGGTCGATGTGATGGATCTCGGCGATCTCGGTGACGCCCTCGGCCACCAGCCCCGCGATCACCAGGCCCACCCCGGCCCGGATGTCGGTGGCGCGGACCGGCGCCCCGGACAGCCGCTCCTTGCCGCGCACGACCGCGTGGTGGCCGTCGGTGCGCACGTCGGCGCCCATGCGTGCGATCTCGTCGCAGAACATGAAGCGTGCTTCGAACAGGTTCTCGGTGATCATCGCGGTGCCCTCGGCGACCGACAGGGCGGCGATCGCCTGCGGCTGCAGGTCCGTGGCAAGCCCCGGGTAGGGCAGCGTGACGACGTCGAAGCTCTTGGGACGGCGATCCATCGCGACGCGGAAGCCGTCGGCACGGACCTCGACCGTGGCCCCGGCGCGCGAGACCTTGTCGAGGGCGATCTCGAGGTGGCCGGCGTTCGCGCCACGCACGATGACGTCGCCGCGCGTGGCCAGCGCGGCCATCGCCCACGTGCCCGCGACGATGCGGTCGGACACTGCGTCGTGCTTGGTGGGATGCAGCCCCTCGACGCCGGTGATCTCGAGGGTGGACGAGCCGATGCCCTCGATCTGGGCGCCCATGGACACGAGCATGCGGCACAGGTCGACGATTTCCGGCTCGCGCGCGGCGTTGTCGATGACCGTCGTGCCCTTCGCAAGCACGGCCGCGGTCATGATGTTCTCGGTCGCCCCGACGCTGGGGAAGTCCAGCCAGATCGACGCACCGCGCAGTTCGGGCGCCTCGGCGACGATGTAGCCGTGCTCGGTGCGGATCTCGGCGCCCATGCGCTCCAGCCCGGCGAAGTGCATGTCGAGGGGGCGGGAGCCGATGGCGTCACCGCCGGGCAACGCGACCCGCGCCTGACCGGTACGGGCGATCAGCGGGCCCAACACGCAGATCGAGCCCCGGATCTTGCGGACGAGCTCGTAGGGCGCCTCGGGGTTCACCACCTCGGGCGTGCGGATCGTGACCCGGTCGGTGGCCCCCTCGTCGGCCTCGGTGACCTCGCAGCCGAGCCGCTCCAGGAGCTGGCGCATGATGTGCACGTCGGAGATCGCCGGCAGGTTGCCCAGCGTGGTGTCGCCGGGTGCGAGCAGCGCCGCAGCCATGAGCTTCAGCACACTGTTCTTCGCGCCGACCACATCCACAGCGCCTTCGAGGCGCGCTCCACCGGTTACTCGCAGTACTTGCACCGACTCAGGCTAGCCCGGGCTGCGACGGGCTCTCGCCGCAGCCCGCAGGCTCGGCACAGCGTCTCAGCCGCCGGTTAGGGTCGGTGCATGGCAGTGCACCTGACCCGCATCTACACGCGCAGCGGCGACGACGGCAGCACCGCGCTCGGCGACATGTCCCGCGTCCGCAAGACCGACCCGCGCGTGGCCGCCTACGCCGACTGTGACGAGACCAACGCCGCGCTCGGCGTGGCGCTCGCGCTCGGCTCGCTGCCCGAGCCGGTGGCCGGCGTGCTGCGCACGATCCAGAACGACCTGTTCGACGTCGGCGCCGACCTGTGCACGCCGGTGGTCCCCGACCCGCCGTACCCGGCGTTGCGCGTCGAGACCGCCTACGTCGAGCGGCTGGAGGGCTGGTGCGACGAGTTCAACGCGGGCCTGGCGAAGCTCTCCAGCTTCATCCTGCCGGGCGGCACGCCCGGCGCCGCGCTGCTGCACCAGGCGCGCACCCTCGCCCGGCGCGCGGAGCGCAGCGCGTGGGCCCTCTACGAGGCCGACCCCGAGCACACCAACCGCACCGCGCTGCTGTACCTGAACCGGCTGTCCGACCTGCTGTTCATCCTGGCCCGCGTCGCGAACCCCGAGGGCGACGTGCTGTGGAAGCCGGGCGGCGAGCGCTGAGCCCGCTGGCCGGGCTGGCCTGCCCGCCCGTCCTCGTACTGATGGGGGTCTCCGGCTCGGGCAAGACCACCGTCGCCCGCGCACTCGGTGCCGATCTCGGCTGGGCCGTGGAGGAAGGTGACGCCCTGCACCCGCCCGGCAACGTCAAGAAGATGGCCGCCGGCGTGGCGCTCACCGACGCCGACCGCGCGCCGTGGCTGCAGCTGGTGCGCCGCTGGATCGACGAGCGGGTCGCTGCCGGGCAGGGCGGGATCGTCACATGCTCGGCCCTCAAGCGCCGCTATCGCGACGTGCTGCACGGCCCGCACATCGGCTTCGTCCACCTGTCCGGCACCCGCGAGCAGCTGCTCGCGCGAGTGACACGGCGTACCGGCCACTTCATGCCCGCATCACTGCTCGACTCGCAGCTCGCCACGCTGCAGCCCCCGGGCGCGGACGAGTGCGCCCTCACCGTGCAGATCGACCAGCCCGTCGACGCGCAGGTTGCCGCGATCGTCGCCGCCCTGCCCCGTCGTCCCGCCTGAGCTGGGCGAGCTGGGCCGGCGAGCGCAGCCAACCCATGCGGAAGGAGTCTCACGAGTGTGGCGCGGACGACTCCAGCCAGGAGACGAAGCCGGTGAACGCGCTGTCGCCGAGGGCCAGCGAGTAGGTGTCGTCGCCGGTGCGACACTCGACGACCACGACGGTCGGCGGCAGGACGGTCCTCTCCGACTCCAGCCGGCCGCGCCGGCGCAGCACCTCCACCTCGCCACGCCGCAACACCCGCGACGGCCGGGTGCCGATGCCGAGCGCCCGGTACCAGCGCAGCTCACCGCCCTGATAACGGCCGATGCCGTACATCCACCGGTTGCCGCGGGTCTGCACCGCGAGCGGCACCGTGCCGCCCAGACGCAGCATGTAGCGCTGGCGGGCCAGGATGGCCGCGAAGGCGACGAGAAGCAGAACAGCCGCGCACACCACGATCACGTCGACGGTGTGCACGGCTGTCTACCTGTTGGTCAGACGGACTCGCCGGCCGCCCGCAGGCGGGCGAGCGCCCGCTTGCGGGCCGCGTCCTCGGCGCCGCCCTCGTCGCGTTCGGCCCGGTTCAGCGCGTCCCTCGCCCGCGACACGTCGATGTCCGTGGCGAGCTCAGCCTGCTCGGCGAGCACCGACACCCCGTCTCGCGTGACGGAGAGGAACCCGCCGTGCACGGCGACGGTGATCGAGTCGCCGCCCCCCTGGTCGATGCGCACGGGGTAGCCCGGCTCGAGCTCACCGAGCAGCTCGGAGTGCCCGGGCAGAATGCCCAGCTCACCGACCGTGGTGCGGGCGAAGACGAACGTCGCCTCGCCCTCCCAGATCGGCGCCTCGATGGAGACGAGCTCCACATGCATCGTCGATGCCATGCCCTTATTCGCCCCTGAGCTCGTGTGCCTTGCGCTCGAGGTCCTCGAGCCCGCCACACATGAAGAACGCCTGCTCGGGGTAGCTGTCGAACTCGCCGTCGCAGAGCCGCTTGAACGCGTCGATGGTCTCCTCCACCGGCACGAACGAGCCCGCGATGCCGGTGAACTGCTCGGCCACGAAGGTGTTCTGCGACAGGAACCGCTCGATACGCCGCGCCCGGCCGACGATGATCTTGTCTTCCTCGGAGAGCTCGTCGATGCCCAGGATCGCGATGATGTCCTGCAGCTCCTTGTAGCGCTGCAGAATCTGCTTGGTGCGCTGCGCGACGTCGTAGTGCTCCTGGCCGATGTATTCGGCGGCGAGGATGCGCGAGGTGGAGTCGAGCGGGTCCACCGCCGGGTAGATGCCCTTCTCCGAGATCGGCCGGGACAGCACCGTGGTGGCGTCGAGGTGGGCGAACGTGGTGTGCGGCGCCGGGTCGGTGATGTCGTCGGCGGGCACGTAGATCGCCTGCATCGAGGTGATCGAGTGACCACGGGTCGAGGTGATCCGCTCCTG
>DASSEP010000008.1:0-8699 GCA_035695205.1 Jatrophihabitans sp.
GCACGCGCACGCTGACCGACCGTCCCGCCAATCGGGGCACCCGCACGGTGACGTCGAGTTCGCGCTTCGCGCCTTCCTGGTCGTACTCGGAATGCCCGTGCGCGCGGGGGAAAGCGGTGCCGGGGTGCAGAAAAGCGTGCAACTCGACGTTGGCAAGGACCGACGCGCTCGATGTCGCGGGTGCCCACATCGACGCTACGGTCATCGTGGTCGCGCTGGCCAGTGCGATCGCTGCGTGGCGCATCCGCATGTGCTCGCCTCCCGAATCATGGCCGGTGCTGGGCCCAACCCTCCGGCTCGGACAGGGACCCATCAAGCGACCAACGTCAGCACACGCTGGGACGAGCGACCCGGGCCGCCGAAGGATCACCGGTCGACAGCGATGTGAATGTCGATCTCTCCGAGCGCGGAGCGCAGGTGCGTCTCGAGTTCTTGTTGCCAGTAGGCATCCGCACCGCTGACGACGAACTGGGTGGTGCCGTCGTGATTGGTCACCGTCTCGACGCTCAGGCCGCGACCGGTGAGGAACTCGACGACGGTGCTGGTCACCGTGCTGAGCCTGCCGTCGCCGACCTCCACGATCGCCACTGCAACCGGCCCAGGTGGCGGCACGACCGGCCACCGCGGCGGCGTCGAGCGGAATCCGCCGGCCGCGGCCTTCTCGTCGATCCGCTCTCCTAGGTTGCGGCCGAGTTCGCTGTAGGCGGAGAACTGGTCGGCGTCGAACCACTGGTCACCGGTGGAGTCGTGCGGGAACACCGGGTGCCGTACGGCGTAGGAGAGCAGCGCGTACGGCAACTCGCGCCACAGCAAGGCCTTGCCCACGATGAGCTTGCCGGCCCGGAGGCGACCGTCGGGTCCGCGGTAACCCGACACCGCGGGATAGGTGAAGGTCCCGGTGATGACGGGTGTCTCCGAGAGCCTGGTGTTGAGCGCGCTCAGGGGGTCCTTCGGCTCGATCGGGTCGCCCCTGCCCGGTTCGGCAGCGAACGGGTCGTCGTCCAGCTTGATGGTGACCCCGAGTTCGTCGTGGGCGAGCGCGATCACCGCGGCGAGGGTGCCGGCGGTCGGTGGCGCGTCGCCGCTCGCGTCGATGCAGTAGATCTCGTCGCAGCCGCGGCGGAGCAGCTCGAGCAGGCCGAGGTTGTCGTAGTGCCCGCCGTCGGTGGTCATGACGAGCGGCGCACCGTGCGGGTAGGTATGGAACACCTCGCGCAGCAGATAGTTGAGTCGACGCACGCGCGGCGGACGGGCGATGAGCCAGTTGTCGTGCGTGGCCCGCGCGGCTGCGTCGATCAGGTGGGCCGGGTTGGGCAGCCACGCGCCGAGGCGCGCGCCGGTGACGGTCAGCAGCACATCGTGCCAGGTGGCCAGCCGCCCCATCGTCGAGGCGAAGGCGGCACCGCTGATCGCCATGGCGCTGTGCACGGTCAGGTCGCGCTGGAGCCGGGGCGGGCAGCATTCCTCCAGCTTTGCGGTCTCGATGTAGCCGACGTGCGCGCCACCGACCCACTTGGAGTTGAACGAGTACGGGGTGCCGCTGCGGCCCGGCGGTGTGCGGTCGTCGTCGTTGATGTTCGCGGTCGCGGCGAAGGTGATCTCGGGGAACTTGATGTGGTCGGCTACCTGGCCGTACCTGGACAACGACGTTCGCTCCGACTGCTCGAAGCCGAGGGCAACTACGTGCGCGTCCGAGCTGCGACGCAGGGCACGGGCGCCGAACGCGACAGCGAGCCGGCGGCGATAGAACGGGTGCAGGCTGAGGGTGGTCTCGTCGACGACGAACCCCAAAAACCCCACCAAGGCGGCGACGGCAACTGCGCCCCACAGAGCTCCGGTAACCCCCCACGTTGTTGCGTTGCCGGCGAACAGCAACAGCCAACCGGCGACGAGGAGGGTGAGTGCTGCGATGACCAGCAGGCGCTGCAGCAGTCCGGTGGGGACGGCCGCGGGGACGGCGCTGCCGTCGGCGGCCGCCTTGACGGCCTTGGTGACGGCCTTGCGGTTCCGCCAGCCGATGGACGCCAACGTCGCGAGGTAGGTGAGCGTGACGCCGCCGACGGGCCCGGCGATGGCGATCGGTGCCTGGTGGGAGCCGAGGATCCAGTGTGCGACGCAGATGAGCACCGGGACGACAACGACGACGAGCGCGACGATCGCGGTCAGCCAGGTCGCCACCTTTGCCGCGAGAAGCAAATGGTCCGCGTGCGACGGTCGGTGTCCGAGTGCGTGCTGGTGGCCCAGCCACATGCCCATGCTGAGCAGCGCGAGCAAGCCAAGGGCGGCCAGGCCGGGAATCGAGAACAGGCTCGTCGAGAAGGTGAAGGCCGGCCCGCTCGCGGTCACGCCGAAGTCCGCGATCGGCACGTACTTGTAGAACCATCCGGCGAGCACGCCGAGAACGACCGCCGGGCCGAACAGCACGGCCATCGTCAACAGCAGGTGGAAGAGGATGAGACCCAGCGCGGCGAGCAGTTGCACGCTGCCGTTGGCGAGGTAGGCGGACCGGTTGCGGATGTGGTCTTCGTCGACGCTGCCGGGCATCAGTGCCTGTTCGGGGTCGCGGATCACCTGCCCGTGGAGCAGCTCGTTCGGCGGTTGCACCTGTGGTGGTCGCAGTGGTTCGCCGTTGTCGTCCGGCTCCGCCCCGGTGAGCGCCAGCGTGAGCGCGCCGGCGGTGTACCCGCCGCCGGACACCGAAACGAGGTGGTCGGCGGCGAGCAGCCGCGGCCGCAACGTCTGCAGAGCGCCGAGGGCGACGCTCGCCGAGCGGACGCCGCCGCCGGAAAGGCAGAACCCGGTGGGGCCGCGGCCTTCGGCCGGTCCCCGAAGGTCCTGGGGAATGCGATAGCCGCGGCGCCAGCGGGCTTCGCTCGCCGACTCGGCAGGTCCCTCGCAAGCCGGGAAGTCCGGGTCGTCCTCGACCGGCAGCGGCGCCAGGCCGAATGGCGCCTCGGCCAGCTTTTCCAGCTGCGCTCGCGAGTTGATCAGAGCCCGGACGAGCGTCAGCCCCATGCCGTACAGCGCGATCAAGGCCGCCGGAATGAGCAGGCTGAACTTCACGGTCGCGCAGCCGGCCGCCACGTTGAGCGCGAATCCGCGCCAGCCGCTGCCGCCGCCATTGGCGCGCACGGTGAGCAGCATGACGTTTTCCAGACAGTCGGCGACCACAGCACCGCCCGCCGCACTGGCCCCGAGCACGGCAACTCGACGAGCGGTCGCACTGTTCGCAACAACCCGCGCCAGGTACAGCCCGGCAGCGAGTGCCGCGGCGTATCCGGCGATGAAGGCGAAGTCCCACAGCACGGCGGAGTGCATGCTCGGCACCGCGGCGGCATCGACGGGATTGCGCGATCCGCCGAGTTCGATCCGCACGATAGTGGTGCCCGGGATCCGCGGTGCATTCGCGGAATAGACCCAGCTAGCGGCTCCCAGGGCTGCCAGGCCGCCGGCGGAAATCAGGACGGCGCCCTTTCGGGGCAGTGGTGGCTTGAGCTCCTCCGATGGCACCGGGGCGGGCCGCTGCATTTCCTTGGACGGCGACATCTCGACCTCCGCGCCGCGGGGCCGTCGTTTCGCGGCCCATGCGCGCGGTTACAGCGTGGATACAGCGCAATCTGCGGGCCAGGGCCGTTTGTCGCGAGTGGTGGGTCAAAATGACGCAATAGCCGTCGGTTTCCCGCAATGACCCGGGAATCAGGTCATCGCGGTGCTGGTCACCAGGTGGGGCGAAGCGGATAGGTGCAGGTGCCGGATGCGTCGGTGCGTACGGCCAGAACCTGGTGCAGCTGGACAGCGTTCGTCTCGAATCCGAGGCGGGAACCAGCCATGTAGAGACCCCATATCCGCGCGATCTCCAGACCGACCTCACGCACGCACTCGTCCCAGTGCGCCACGAGGTTCGCGCACCACGCCTCGAGGGTCAGCGCGTAATGCGGGCGCAGGTTCTCCTCGTGGATGACCTCGAATCCGGCGTCCTGGGCCTCGGTGATGATCCGTCCGGCTCCGGCGAGTTCCCCGTCCGGGAAGACGTAGCGGTCGATGAAGTGGCCGGCGTTCGCGGGCGACCGGTTGTCGGGACGGGTGATGCAGTGGTTCAGCAACCGCCCGCCGTCGCGCAGCTTGCCGCGCAGGAACGCGAAGTAGGACGGGTAGTTGCGCAAGCCGACGTGCTCGAGCAGCCCGATCGAGCTGACCGCGTCGTACTGGGTGCCTGGGGCGTCGCGGTAGTCGCCGTGCAGGATCGTCACCTGGCTGGCAAGCCCGTCCTTCTCGACCGCCTCGCGGGCCCAGTCGGCCTGTTCCCGCGAGAGGGTGATCGCCACGACCTCGGTGCCGTAGTGCGTCGCGGCGTGCCGGGCCATGCCGCCCCAGCCGCAGCCGACGTCGAGTAGCCGCTTGCCGGGGGCCAGGTCGAGCTTGCGGGCGACGAGATCGAACTTGTCCTCCTGTGCCTGGTCGAGGGTGGTGTCGGGCTTGGTGAACAGCGCGCAGGTGTAGGCCATCGTCGGGCCGAGGACGTGTTCGTAGAACGCGTTCGACACGTTGTAGTGCTTGCTGATCGCGGACGCGTCGCGGCCGCGGGAATGGCGCAGCCCCTCGAGCGTGCGCCGGTAGCGCGGCAACGACTCCTGCGGCGGCGGGGGCGGGGGCAGCAGCCGGCGCAGCCCGAGCTGCCGCAGCATGCCGGGCAGCTCGGCCAGCGGCGGGCGCCGGAAGCGCCATCCGGCGAGCGCGCGCATCGCCTCGTACGGGTCGCCCGGGTGGGCCCCGGACAGTTCGAGATCGCCGAGGACGTAGGCGCGGGCCAGCCCCAGGTCGCCCGGCGCGGTCAGCAGGAACCGCAGCCCGCGCTCGTTGTGGAGCCGCAACGTCAGTGGCGATGACGTATCCCCCGCGCTCGACCCGTCGAACGCCTCGAACCGCATCGGGATCTGCCCGACCGTCACGGCCTCTACCAGCTCTGCGATCGTCATCGACGTCCCACCACCTTGTCGTACATCGAGACCAGCCGATCCTGCGGGTCGTACTGCTCACGCACCTTGCGCAGCGTCGGCCCGCCGTACAGGGCGTCGAACTCGTCCCGGTCGTAGTACACGTCCGAGTACAGCGACTTGTGGCCACCCAGCTCGCCGACCACCCGTTCGATCGCCCGGTTCACGTCACCGTCGGCCCGGCCGTCGGCGATCGGCACCGACCCCCAGAAGCCGACGTTGACGTACGTGCGCCCGGGCTCGAGCGGGTACAGCGGCCAGCTGCGTTGCGCACGCAGCGGGCACAGCCACACCGGCGACATGCCGACGTGCTCGGCGAACCAGTCGAGGAACTCGGCGGTGCGCTCGAGCGGCACTTCGACGTCCTGCACCACCCGCTCGCGCGGCGGCTTGCCCCGCCGGCGGTCGAGCGCGGCGGCGTACCCGTGCCGGTTCTCGAACGCGACGATCCGGTGGTAGACGTCGCTGCGCCGGTAGCGGCGCGGCCACAGCCGCCGCACGAGCGGCTTCTCCAGGCCGAACGCCGCCGAGCACCAGAACCAGTCGGTGTCCCAGCGCCAGAGGTAGTCGCGCACGCTCAGCCGGTCCTCGCCGCGCTCCTTGATCGAGCGGTAGTAGGGCGTGGCCCGCGTGTAGTCGCTGCCCGGCCCGGTGTCGCTCCACGAGCCGAGGGTCAGGTAGCACTCGTCGCGGCCGAAGACGACGCCGTCGACGAATGCGTCGTCCCGCCCCTCCCACTCGCCGGCGCGCGCGATGTGGTCGATGGCGTCGGCGAGCTTCGCTGCGTCGGCGAACGGGACGTGGCGCAGCGCGACGAACGGCCGCACCGGTTGCAGCGCAATCCGCAGGCGCACCGCGTAACCGAGGCTGCCGTAGGAGTTCGGGAAGGCGGTGTACAGGTCGGCGTTCTCCGCCGGTCCGGCGGTGACGATCTCGCCGGCGCCGGTCAGGACGTCCATCTCGAGGACGGACTCGTGCGGCAGGCCGTTGAACAGCGAGGACGACTCGACCCCGAGCCCGGTGACCGCGCCGCCGAGGGTGATCGTCCGGAGCTGCGGCACCACCAGCGGCATCAGGCCGTGCGCGAGCGTCGCGTCGACGACGGTCTCGTAGGTGCACATGCCCTGCACGTCCGCGACCCGCCGCTGCGGATCGATCGCGATCACCCCGGCGAGACCGGAGACGTCAAGTCCGGAAACGGCTTGCTCGCGCGGGCGGAAGAGGTTCGAGGTGGGTTTCACCAACCGGACGGGCGAATCCGGCGGCAGCGACCGGTAGGCGGCCCGCAGCGTGGCCACCGCCGCGTCGTGTGCCGACCAGCCGAGCGGGTGCGGCGCGCAACCAGAAGCCACCCGAATCGCCCTTCGCACATCACGGCACCCTAAAACCGCCCAAGGACTCTCACCCTACGGCGCGAGTCCTGGGGAACGACCACGACGCCGTCGCCGGGGCGCCCCACCCGTCGTTGCCGTGCCGGACCGCGGGCCGACCGGTTCCGCGGCCGACCGACCCGGGTACGTGCCGTTCGGGCGGACTGCGGCGGCAAGGACGCAGGTTGAGGGCCGTCCCGACAGGAAGGTCTGCCCGTGTCCGTGCTCGACGTCCCCGAGGTGAGACGGACCGCGCCCAAGCCGGTGCTCGGCGAACAGAAGGCGACCTGGGAGCAGGTCGCGCTCTACGCGTTCGTGATCATCCCCTTCGCCGCACTCGTCGCAGCCGTGCCGGTCGCGTGGGGGTGGGGGTTGTCGTGGACGGACGTGGCGCTGGGCGTCGTGTTCTACTTCGGCACCCTGCTCGGCGTGACCGTCGGGTTCCACCGCTACTTCACGCACGGCTCGTTCAAGGCCACCCGCGGCCTGAAGATCGCCCTGGCGATCGCGGGGTCGTTCGCGGTAGAAGGCCCGCCGATCATGTGGGTGGCCGACCATCGCCGCCACCACGCATTCAGCGACCAGGACGGCGACCCGCACTCGCCGTGGCGGTTCGGCAACACCCTGCCGGCGCTGCTCAAGGGCATGTGGTTCGCGCACGTCGGCTGGCTGTTCGGCCGGGAGCAGACCAACCAGGAGCGATACGCCCCGGACCTGCTCAAGGACGCCGACCTGGTGGCGATCGAACGGCTGTTCCCGCTCTGGACGACGCTGAGCCTGGTGCTGCCCGGGGTGCTCGGCGGCCTGATCACCTGGTCGTGGGCCGGTGCGCTGTGGGCGTTCTTCTGGGCGGGCCTGGTGCGCGTCTGCCTGCTGCACCACGTCACCTGGTCGATCAACTCGGTGTGCCACGTCGTCGGCGACCGGCCGTTCGCGGCCCGCGACAGGAGCGCCAACTTCTGGCCGCTCGCGATCCTGTCCGGCGGCGAGTCGTGGCACAACATGCACCACGCCGATCCGACCGCGGCACGCCACGGGGTGCTGCGCGGCCAACTCGACATCTCCGCGCGGGTGATCTGGCTGGCCGAAAAGATCGGGTGGGCGTGGAACGTGCGCTGGCCGTCGGTCGAGCGGTTGCAGCGGCTGCGCCGCCGCCCGGCGGCGGACTGACGTCGCGCCGCCCCTCGCTCGACCCGACAAATCCGACATGGGGTGCGTACTGACGAGTATCCGGCCGGTCTACTCGGAAGTACGCAGGGGATGTTGCGCCCGACCTCGCCAAAGACAGATCACCCGAGGGACGGCTCGGAGGATTCCGCGGTCTGCTCGGCGCCGGGCGTTCGGCCCGCGCCCATCGCGCGCAGCGTCCCGAGGCTGGCGAGCGCGGACGGCATGGGCAGCCACAGGGAGAGAACGCGGTAGGCGAAGACGCCGACCACCGCCACCGCCATCGGCGCGCCGCTGTACCAGATCGTGGTCGGCAGCACGACCATGAGGACGCCGGCGCCGCCGAGCGGGCCGGTGCGCCGGGTGAAGACCATGCCGGTCGCGTAGCCGATGAACATGGCTGCGGGATTCATCTGGAAGCCGAACGCAGCGAGCGCCGCCCAGACCGCGCACGCGTCGGCGAGCCAGAACAGGGTCATGCCGAGCACCGCTGGTCCGTGTTGTGACGGGCGCAGGAACAGCAGCCGGTTGAGGTGGATGGAATCCAGGAACACGGCGACCTTGCCGCGCCACCCCGGCCGGTCGCGCAGCTGCTCGCGGTACCGCTCGGCGAGCCAGAAGGCGAGGGCGAAGCCGGGGATCGGGATGACCGACCAGGGCAGCGAGAAGTCCAGCGGCGGGGCGGACAGTCCCTGGGCGAGCACGACGATGCCCGCGGCGGTGCCGATGACAGCCAGGACGCCGTGCTCCATGCCGGCGAGCGCGGACACCCGCACGCTGGCGTCCCGCTCGTCCGAACCGGCGGCCCGCAACGCGTAGTCGTCGAGCGCGGAGCCACCGTGGGCCAGGAAGCCGCCGAACCCTCCGGCGACGACGGCCACCATCTCTCGGCGGGTCAGCTCGGGCCCGTCCTCGACGTGGTAGATGCCGTGGTAGGCGATGTAGTACCCGACGAAGGACACCACGATCGTCGCGGCGAGGACGCCGAGCCACACCCACGAGACGTGCTGGACGGTGTGCCAGATCTGAGGAAAGCCGGCGACGTAGGCCATACCGACCGCGGCAGCGATCTGCAGCACGGCCGCCAGCACCAGCAGCCACATCACCCGCGTTTTTCGATGCTCCAGCATGTGGCTCGAGAGAAGGTGCTTCATCCGTTCGCGTATCA
>DASSEP010000009.1:0-18390 GCA_035695205.1 Jatrophihabitans sp.
GCCCTGGTCGCGGGCAGTACGACGATGACCCTGCGGTTGCTGTCCGGGGCTGGCTTCTTCCGGATCTCTCTCGTGGACGACTCTTCGGCCCTCAGGGACCGGTTCGATCCTGCGCAGCGCGCGCAGATGATGGGGCTGCGACTCGTCGAAACCGTTGCCGACCGCTGGGGGATCGCTCCTTCCTCGGATGGCCGTGAAATCTGGGCGATGTTTCTCGTCGGCGCAGCGGCTGGGTCCGCGATGTGAACCAGTCGTGGCGGTCGGTTTGACGCTGCTCGGTTGGCGGGTCAGTTGCGGTTCGCGTTCACTGTGTCGGCGACGCGTGAAAACTGATCCCGCGGCTTTGCCAGCCCTTCCCGTGGGGTGCTGGCGTCGCCCGAAGCCGGGCTGTTTACACCGTCGCGGCCTTCCGGTCGGTGAGAACTTTCTTTACTCGGTCAAGGGCGGCGCTTCGCGCTGCCGGCCGGCAGCGCACCCCGCTTCGCTCCGTGCGCCCGCCGGCCAACATCGAGAGTCGTCGACTCGATGAGCAGGTACGCCGACACCATCGACTGCGTGACTAACTGCGTGACAACCGTGACGATCGTCAGCACACGCCAGGGGTCGGCTACCACCAGATCACCGGCTCTCGGGCGGTCACGGATCTGCTCCAGCGGGCATCTGCCGTGCTTCGGGACGAAGAGGCCGCAGGTTCAAATCCTGTCACCCCGACCAACAATCCACCGGCCTTCGAAGGCACTCCGGCCACTTCGACAGCTGATGAAGCTCTGGACCGGAATGGCATTCGGTGTGGCGGTCATCCTGCTGCGTTCGCCGGCGCGCCGGCCGTCTCCATGACCTTCTTCAGCATCACCAGGGCCCGTTCCTGCTCCGCTCGTTCGAACTGATCCACCAGCTTGTCGAGCGGTCGAAGCCGCCAGATCGACGCTCGGTGCGGCTGGATCGTCACCCTCGTTCCGGAGCCCTCGACGTCGAAGGTGTACGTTTCGTCGCCTTCGATGGCCAGGGACCACTTGTCGACGATGCGCCTGTTCGGGACGAACTCGGTGAACACGCCGAAGCAGCGGTAGCGGATGCCGGGCATGGGCTTCAGGGTCCACACGTGGAACGTGCCCACGCCTTCCTCGGTCACGTGGGCCTCGACGATCTCCTCACGCCCAGCCCCCGGGTCTGGGTTCAGCGCGGGCCAGTTGCGTGGGTCCTTGAAGAAATCGAAAACCTTCTCCACGGGGGCTTCGATGTAGATGCTGTGCGACGCAGACACGGCATACCTCTTCGCGACGATGGGGCCGGCGACCGTGAAGCGGTGCACGGCATTGCGGTCACCGTCGAGGTTGCCGCAATAACGCGCTGGACGAGCAGGGCCCCAAGTACCCGACCACCTAGGCCACTGGGTTCCCGGTACGCCCAGTTGCGCGTGTCTCTGGAGCCGACCGGCGTCAACCGATCCGGTCGGGCAGGCCGAAGCGTTCGAACGTGCCGGTGAGCCGGCGCGCGTCCATCGGCTGTTCCGGGAAGCGCTGATAGGACTCCGGCTCGACCGAGTCGGTGGCGCGGACGATGAACGCGGTGACGTCGCAGACCAGGCCGTCGCGCAAGGTGAGGACGTTCAGCGCGAACGGCAGGTAAGCGCCGGCGCCGTCGTCCCAGGCGTAGAAGGCCAGCGCCGGCTGCGCGTTGGCCGTGGTGCACACCGTCCTCCACCGCCACATGCCCGACAACGATGACTTGCGCGCCCACGTGATGATCGACGCCCGCGGGATGTACCAGGTGCGTAGCGGGGGCATGGCGAAGGTCGCGTCGTTGGCGAGCAGCGCGGCGAAGGCGTCGACGTCGCAGCGTTCCCAGGCCGCGACGTAGCGCTGCACCAGGTCACGCAGGCCGCGGTCGCCCAACGCGCGCAGCGTCGCCTGCTGGCTGCGGCCCTGGATCCGCTTGGCCACCGCCGCCCGCGCCCTCTGCAGCGCGCTGTTCACCGACGCCACCGAGGTCGACAGCGTGTCGGCCGCCTCCCGGGCGCTGAAGCCCAGGACATCACGCAGCAGCAACGTGGCCCGCTGGTTGGCCGGCAGGTGCTGCAGCGCGGCGACGAACGCCAACTCGACCGCTTCACGCTGCTCGTAGCGACTCTCCGGCGACATCTTGCCCTCGGGCAGGCCCATGGCCTGGTCCGGATACGGCTCGAGCCACACCGATTCGGCGATCGGCTGTCCCGGTGGCGTGTGCTCGTCCGCTGCGGGCCCGAAGTCGTGGGGCAGGACACGTTTCGAGCCGCGGCGCAGCTCCGTGCGGCAGACGTTGGTGGCGATGGCGTACAGCCATGCCCTGGCCGCACCCGCATCTCGCAGGCCGGCCCAGCCGCGCCAGGCGCGCAGCATCGTCTCCTGCAACGCGTCGTCGGCGTCGTGCACCGAGCCGAGCATCCGGTAGCAGTGCGCGTGGAGCTCGGCCCGGTGCGCCTCGACGAGCTCTGTGAAGTCCGCGCTACGGGGTTCGCCTGCGGTGGTCAGGGCTGCTCGACCACCATCAACGTGTGCCCGGTGGGGTCCCGGAACCAGAACATCGGCGGCACCGGTTCGCCCATCCGGGACACCTCGGCGTCAACGTCGACCCCGCGGTCCTTCAGCGCCGCGTGCGTCGCGTCGATGTCGGACGTGGTCAAGGTGATGCCGGTCTGAGTCGGGGTGACCGCACCACCCTCCGGTGGGGGCGGCGCGAGCGCGATGCCCGTCCCACCCTCAGCGGGATAGACCTCGATCCAGCGGTACCCGCCACCGAACGGCTCGTCGGCCCGCTTCTCGAAGCCCAGCGACTCATAGAACGCGAGCGCGGTGTCCTGATCAGGCGTAGGCACACACACCAGACTGATGGTCCGTATGCCGGTTCCCGTGAGCGTCATCGCGCACCTCCTGTCGATTGCTGATGACACCACATATGACCGACAGCGGCCCGGAAACTCATCGCACGACGACGGTCGTTCACACACGGCGGTAGCGGGAAGCGGGGCGGCAGCGTACAAAGAGTTCTCCGCTCTCGGATGGGGGGCACGCATGTCCCTGAGCCGCCGCGATCTGCTCCGTGTCGGCCTCGGCGGCACCGCTGCCGCTACTGCCGGACAGCTGGTCGGCGCGCCCGAAGCCGGGGCACAGCCGCAGCTCGCCGCGCAAACCGTCCCGTTCTACGGCAAGCACCAAGCCGGCATCACCACCCCGCCGCCCGAGCGGCTCGTGCTCGCCGCATTCGACGTCGCGGCCCACTCGGCCGCCAGCGTCCGGCTGGTGCTGCGGCAGTGGAGCATCGCCGCGGAACGGATGACCAGAGGCAGGCCGGCCGCACCAGGCGGCGGGCTCGCCGTCCCGCCGCCGGATTCCGGCGAGACGGTCGGTTACGGTCCCCAACACCTGACGGTCACGTTCGGGTTCGGGCCCACCATGTTCACCAAGCTCGGCATGGAACGCGCCAGACCACAAGCCCTTCAGCCGCTGCCGGCGATGCCCGGCGACGCCCTCGACCCCGCGTACTGCGGCGGCGACCTCGTCGTGCAGGCCTGCGCCGACACCGAGATCGTCGCGCTGCACGCCGTCCGGCAACTCATCCGCATGGGCGCGCCGGTGCTCGTCCCGCGCTGGCTGCAGACCGGCTACGGCCCGGCCGCCCGTCCGCCCGAGACGCGCGAGACCCCGCGCAATCCCCTCGGCTTCAAGGACGGCACCGGGAATCCCCGTCCGGGCAGCAAGGCCCTCGATGACGCGCTGTGGATCCAGGGCCGGGACAAGCCCGGCTGGGCACGGGAAGGCACCTATCTGGCCGTCCGGCGGATCCTCATCCACACCGCGAAGTGGGACGCCGACAGCCTCGCGGCACAGCAGAACTCCGTCGGCCGGGAGAAGGTCAGCGGCGCGCCGCTGACCGGCGGGACCGAGTTCACCCCGCCCAAGTTCGACGAGCGACGCAACGGGCGCCTGGTGATCCCCGCGCACGCCCACATCCGGGTGGCGCGGCCGCAGGACGGCGAGCTGCCGATGCTGCGCCGCGGCGTCACCTTCGACGACGGCCTCGGCGGCGGGGGCCATCTCGTCACCGGGCAGCTCTTCCTGGCGTTCGTCCGGAACCTGCACGCGCAGTTCGTCCCGGCGCTGACCCGGGTCACCGAACACGACCGGATGACCGAGCGGTACACGACGCACGTCGGCTCGGCGGTGTTCGTGGTTCCGCCGGGTGCGGCCAAGGGCGGGTACGTGGGCGAAACGCTGTTCGGGTAGCCGGACGGCGAAAACGTGGGCGCCCCCCGGTTCGCCGGGAGGCGCCCACGTTTCGAGACAGGCAGATCCGCTAGCAGGGATTGCCGCTCAGGATGTGTCGGTAGTCCTCGTAGATCACCTGCACCGGACCGCCGCCCACGCTCGGGTAGGGCAGGCCGACGATGTGCTTCAGGCGGTTACCGAACTCGGTGCGAGAGCTGCCGCCGAAGGTGTTGGTGGTGTTGGGCAGCTTCGTGCCACCCTCCTGCCACACGCATCCGGTCGACACCTTGTGCGTCGTGAAGATCGGGTAGAACGACGCACCGGCCGGCAGGCCGCGGCAGCCCGCGCCCGGTGAGGCGTCCCGCGGGTTCTGCACGTGTCGCTGGCAAGGCGGCGTCGTGAGCGACTCGATCCGCGGCAGATCGGCCTCGAACGCCACCCTCGAGTACCGCTTCGCGGCGCTGCCGTAGCGCAGGCCGGTGAAGGTGACCGGAGTGCCGTGCAGCGCGACGTCGGCAGCGTGCGTCTTCCCGGTGCCCGGCCAGGCGAAGTCATACGGCGGGCCGTCGAAGTCGGAGTCCTCGCCGTAGCACCCGGTGACCTTGTAGAGGCTGGAGGCCGCGGCGTCGAAGCAGTAGTTGTTGTCGGGGTCGATGTCCTCCGGGTCGTCGGACGAGGCGAAACAGTCGCCACCCTCGCCGGAGATGGCACCCGGGTCGCAGTGCTCGAAGTGCCCGATCTCGTCGGAGTAGCCGACGTTGTAGCTGTGCGCCGCCCACGGCACCCGGGTCTTCGGCGACGACGTGGCGTAGGCGGGGTGGAAATTCGTGTCCGTGACGGTGCAGGACGCGGCGTTCGGCGCGAAGTCGATCGCGCCGAAGCCGTTGGCTGCGCTCGCGGTCATCGAGCCCTGCGTGCCCGCCGTGAGGTCCTTGATGACGACCTTGAACCCGGCGCTCGTGTCGAACATGTGCAGCTTGATCCGGTCACCCGGCTTCATGAACAGATCCTGCGTCGGGTCCGGGGTGTACGTCGCCGCCGTCGCGTCGAGCGGGTTGGCGGGCCCCGTCGCGACACCGTTCTTCGTGATGAAGGCGAAGTTGGCCGGCTCGATGCCGACCTTGTTCAGACAATCGTTGTTGTTGATCTGGCCGGTGTTGTAGTTCTCGTTCAGGCTGTCGATGTTGAGCGCTGCGCAGTAGAACTGCCCGGCGCAGCTGTCCCCCGCCGGCCAGTCCACCCAGCCCGGCGGATAGAACTGCATCTCCATGAACGCCACGCCCGGGTGCAGTCCGATGTACTTCGGGTTGCTCGGGTCGTTGCTCGTGAACGCGTTCGCGTCGCTGTTGGGCTTGCACGCGACGTTGGCGCCCTGCGGGCTGCCGCCCGGGTTCGGCGCCGACTGGTTGTCGCACATCGCCATGCCGAACCAGAACGCGACGTGCTGCTCGAAGTTCGGGACGCCGCCGTGCGACGGCTTCGTGGTCGCGTCCTTCGGCAGCGTCATCGTGGTCCACACGTTGTTGCCCGAGCCTGCGGCGCCGGAGTAGAAGTTCAGCGCCGGCTCGTCGTGGCCGACGTAGCCGCCCCTCGGGCTGCGGTAGATCTCGGTGCACAGCGGCCCCTGCGGGCACCGCATCTTCTTCGCGTACTTCGATCCCGCGGCCGTCCAGTGGACTGCGCCGGGCAGTGCGGTGTGCGGACCGTGCGGGTTCGGCCTCGCGCCTGCCGATTGCGAGAACGCGGCGGTCAACGCGAACGGCAGGGTCATCGCCAGCGTTGCTACAGCGAGAACAGTGACTCGATTTCGGCGCATACGATTCTCCTTCGAAGGTGAGAACGCCGAGCTGTCCTGCGAGGCGGCAACGCGTGGAGCCCGACTGCTCCGAATCACCCCCTCGACGACACGCTGTCGCCGACCCCGCATCGTCCCAGTAACTCGCCCGGACGAGCAGAATCAGGCGCGCATAGTGCGGCTGGCCGCGCAGTGGGCGCTGTTCCGCGCACAGGCACGCGGAGTCCGCACCGCCGGCCGCGTCCGGCGCGAGCTGTGGCCGAGCCCGGCACCCCGGCGAGGTGACTCGCTAGTAGCCGGTCGGACAAGGCAGGCTCAGGGGCATGGTGTCGAGTAGAGCAGCGGAGCGCCCCGCCTTCCGGCGAATCGCCATCGTCAACCGCGGAGAGGCCGCGATGCGGCTGATCCACGCCGTCCGCGATCTGAACGCCGAACTCGACGCCGACCCGATCCGCACCCTCGCGCTGTACACCGACGCCGAACCGACGGCGATGTTCGTCCGGGAGGCGGACGAGGCCTATCCGCTGGGCCCGGCGGCGCGGCGGCCCTACCTCGATCACGACCGGCTCGAGGAGGCATTGCTCGCCACGCGTGCCGACGCGGTGTGGGTGGGCTGGGGGTTCGTCGCCGAAGACCCGGCCTTCGCCGAGCTCTGCGCGCGGATCGGGGTGACCTTCGTCGGCCCCTCGGCCGAGGCGATGCGAAAGCTCGGCGACAAGGTGGGCTCGAAGCTGATCGCCGAAGAGGTCGGCGTGCCGGTGGCGCCGTGGAGCCGCGGGCCCGTCGACACGCTCGACGACGCGGTCGCGCAGGCCGCGCGCATCGGCTACCCGCTGATGCTCAAGGCCACCGCCGGCGGCGGCGGGCGCGGCATCCGCGTGATCAACAGCGAGGACGAGCTGCGCGAGACCTACCAGCGCACCCGCGACGAAGCCGGGCGTGCGTTCGGCAACGACGTCGTCTTCCTCGAGCGCCTGGTCACCGGCGCCCGGCACGTCGAGGTGCAGGTCATCGCCGACAGCCACGGCACCGCCTGGGCGTTGGGCGTGCGGGACTGCTCGGTGCAGCGCCGCAACCAGAAGGTGATCGAGGAGTCCTCCTCGCCGCTGCTCAGTGCCGACCAGGTCGACGAGCTCAAGGCGTCGGCCGAGCGGCTCGCCACCGCGGTCGGCTACTGCGGTGCCGGGACGGTGGAGTTCCTGTACCACCCGGGCGAGAAGTCGTTCGCGTTCCTGGAGGTCAACACCCGCCTGCAGGTCGAGCACCCGATCACCGAGATCACCACCGGCACCGACCTCGTGCGCGCCCAGCTGCATGTCGCCGCGGGTGGGCGGCTCACCGGCACGAAGCCGGTCGAGCAGGGCCATGCCGTCGAGGCACGGCTCAACGCCGAGGACGCCGACCGGGACTTCGCCCCGTCACCGGGACGCATCGAGCTGCTGGAACTGCCCAGCGGGCCCGGCATCCGGGTCGACACCGGCGTCGGGGAGGGCGACACCATCCCGGCCGACTTCGACTCGATGATCGCCAAGATCATCGCCTCGGGCCGCACCCGGGACGAGGCACTCGCCCGGCTGCGCCGCGCGCTGACCGAGACGGCAGTCGTGATCGAGGGCGGCGCGACGAACAAGAGCTTCCTGCTCGACCTGCTCGACCAGCCCGAGGTCGTCGATGCGAGCGCCGACACGGGATGGATCGACCGGGTGCGGGCACAGGGCCGGCTGGTCGCCGACCGGCACTCCGGCGTCGCCCTGGTCGCCGCCGGCATCGAGGCGTACGAGGACGACGAGCAGGTGGAACTGAGCCGGTTGCTCGACACGGCCCGCGGCGGGCGCCCGCAGGTGCAGCACCGGGTGGCGCGTCCCATCGACCTGAAACTGCGCGGGCGCTCGTACAAGGTCGCGGTGTCGCGTATCGGCGCGCACCGGTTCCGGGTCACCGTCACCGACCACGACGCACCGCGCCTCGTCGACGTCACCGTCGACCGGCTGGGCACCCACCGCGTCCGGCTCACCGTGTCCGGACGCGACCACCGCGTGCTCACCGCCACCCACGGCCCGGTGCACTTCGTCGAGGTCGACGGGGTGGCCCACCGGGTCACCCGTGACGAGGGCGGGGTGCTGCGCGCGCCGGCTCCCGCGCTGGTGGTGGCCACCCCGGTCGCGGTCGGCGGCGAGGTGGCCGCCGGGGCGCCGGTGCTCGTGCTGGAGTCGATGAAGATGGAGACGCGGCTCAACGCGCCGTTCGCCGCCACGGTGCGCGAGCTGCACGTCGCCACCGGCAGCCAGGTCGAGACCGGCGCGCCGCTGATCCGCCTCGAGCCCACGGGAGACGCGGCCGATGCGGGAAGCGCCGCCGCGGACCCGGTCGTCGACCTCGACCTGCCAGAAGCTGATGCCGCGCGCTCGGATGCGTGCGCCGATCTCACCGCGGTCCTGCTCGGCTACGACGTCGACCCGAGCGACGACGGGCACACGCTCGCCCGCTACCTCGAGGAACGCGATGCCGCCGCCGCGCGCGGCGAGGACGTGCTGCCGGGCGAGATCGAGCTGCTCAGCGTGTTCGCCGACTTCGCCGAGCTGAGCCGCAACCGGCCCGCCGACGAGGAGACCCGCACCGAACTGCGCGTGCACAGCCCGCGCGAGTACTTCCACAGTTACCTGCGCACGCTCGACGTCGAGCGCAGCGGACTGCCGGAGCTGTTCCGCAGCAAGCTGCAGAGCGTGCTCGCCCACTACGGCGTCGCCGACCTCGAGCGCACGCCGGAACTCGAGGGCGCGGTGTTCCGGATCTTCCTGGCGCAGCAGCGCTCGGCGCCCGACCGCGCGATCGTCACCGCGATCCTGCAGCGCTGGCACACCGAGCCGGCGCCGGACACCGAGACCGACCTGCGTGCCCGCGAACTGCTCGACCGTCTCGTGCTCGCCACCCAGCTGCGCTTCCCGGCCCTCGGCGACCTCGCCCGCAGCGTGCGGTTCCGGTGGTTCGACCAGCCGGTGGTCGACGCCGAACGCGCGGAGGCACTGGCCGGAGTGCCGGCGGAGGTCGAGTACCTCGCCGCGAACCCGGACGCGCCCGACCGCGCCGAACGAATGGACGCGCTCGCCGCGATACCCGAGCGCATCGTCCACTTCCTCGCCGAGCGGCTGGGCAACGGCGTGCCGGAACGCGAGCCGCTGCTCGAGGTCCTCATCCGGCGCCACTACCGCGAGTACGACCTCACCCAACTGCGGTCCCTGCAGGCCGGCGGCCGACAGCTGGCCGTAGCCGACTACGTGCTCGACGACCGGCCCACGCATCTCGTGTCCACGGTGGGCACGTTCACCGAGCTCCGCGCGGGTAGCCCACTGGTCCGGGCGATCACCGAGCAGCTCGCCGCCCGGGCCCCGGGCCGGCAGGGCGTGGTCGACCTCTACGTGTCGTGGGCCGACGCGCCCGACGACCCGGACGCCTGCAGCGCCGCGTTGGCGGCGGCGCTCGACCCGCTCGACTTCCCCCACGACGTGCGCCGGGTCGCGCTCGGCATCTGCCGCGACAACCGTCCGGTCAGCTACTTCACCTTCCGCCCGGCCGGCGAGAGCCTGGCCGAGGACGAACTGGTGCGCGGGTTGCACCCCATGGTCGGGCGCCGCCTCGACCTGTGGCGGCTGCGTGCCTTCGACCTGACCCGCCTCGACGCCCCCGAGGACGTGCTGCTCTACCACTGCGTCGCCCGGGACAACGCCGCCGACCAGCGGCTGGTGGCGTTGACCCAGGTGCGCGAACTCGCCGTGGTGCGCGACGAGGACGACCGCGTCGTGTCGTTGCCGCAGGTCGAGCGGGCCATCGCCAACTGCGTCGAGGGCATCCGCCGCGCCCGAGCGCTGCGCAGCACCCGCGACGTCGCGCTGGACATGAACCACGTCTGGGTGCACGTGTGGCCGACCATCGAGGCCGAGCTCGACCAGCTCACCGCACTACAGCGCGGGATCGCGCCGATCACCGCGGGCGCGGGCATCGACGAGGTGCTCGCCCAGGGCCGGATCGCCTCGCCCGACGGCCCGCCGGTGCCGGTGTCCGCCCGGTTCTACTACCGGCCCGGTTCGGGCGTCCACTTCTCGGTCGGCGCCGCGCCCACCGAGGGGCTCGAGCCGATGAACGACTACGCGCAGAAGGTGCTGCGGGCCCGGCGGCGGGGCCTGGTCTACCCGTACGAGGTGCAGTCCATGGTCGCCGGGCCCGGCGGCACGATCGTCGAGTACGACCTGGACGACACCGGCCGCCTCGCGCCGACGGACCGGCCGGCCGGGCTGAACAAGGCGGGCATCGTCGTCGGCATCGCGACCACACCGACCGAATCGCATCCGGAGGGCGTCACGCGGGTGCTGCTCAGCGGCGACCCGACCCGCTCGCTCGGCGCGGTCGCCGAGCCGGAGTGCGCCCGCATCATCGCCGCTCTCGACCTCGCCGAGCAGCTGCGTGTCCCGGTGGAGTGGTACGCCCTGTCGGCGGGCGCCCGCATCGCCATGAACTCGGGAACCGAGAACATGGACTGGGTGGCACGCGCGCTCAAGCGCATCGTCGAGTTCACCCAGGCCGGCGGCGAGATCAACGTCGTGGTCGCCGGCATCAACGTCGGCGCGCAGCCCTACTGGAACGCCGAGGCGACGATGCTCATGCACACCAAGGGCATCCTCGTCATGACACCGGACAGCGCGATGGTGCTGACGGGCAAGCAGTCGCTCGACTTCTCCGGTGGGGTGTCCGCCGAGGACAACTTCGGCATCGGCGGCTACGACCGGGTGATGGGACCCAACGGCCAGGCGCAGTACTGGGCACCCGATCTCGCCGGCGCCCGCGACATCGTGATGGCGCACTACGAGCACAGCTACATCGCCCCCGGGGAGTCCACGCCCCGTCGCGTGCCCACCAGCGACCCGCACGACCGCGACATCACCGCCGCCGCGCACCACCTGCCCGACAGCGACTTCACCACCGTCGGCGACATCTTCTCGGCAACGGCCAACCCTGACCGCAAGAAGGCTTTCGACATCCGCACCGTGATGCGGGCGCTCGCCGACCAGGATCACCCGACGCTCGAACGGTGGGCCGGCATGGCCGACGCCGACACCGCGGTGGTGTTCGACGCGCACCTCGGCGGCTACCCCGTCTGCCTGCTCGGCATCGAGTCGCGCAACGTGCCGCGGCACGGCTTCCCGCCGACCGACGGGCCGGACACCTACACCGCCGGCACGCTGTTCCCGAAGTCGTCGAAGAAGGCAGCGCGCGCCCTCAACGCGGCCAGCGGCAACCGGCCGGTCGTCGTCCTCGCGAACCTGTCCGGCTTCGACGGGTCCCCGGACTCGATGCGCCACCTGCAACTCGAGTACGGCGCCGAGATCGGCCGGGCGATCGTCAACTTCGACGGCCCGATCGTGTTCTGCGTGATCTCCCGGTACCACGGCGGCGCGTTCGTGGTGTTCTCCAAGGCGCTTAACCCGCGCATGACGGTGCTGGCCGTCGACGGCTCGTTCGCGTCGGTCATCGGCGGCGCGCCGGCCGCCGCGGTGGTGTTCGCGCGCGAGGTCGACGCGCGCACCGACGCCGACCCCCGGGTGCGCGACCTGCAGGAGGCGCTACGGGCGGCCGACGAGGCGCGGCGGGCGCCGATGGCAGCCCAACTGCGCGACGTGCGCACCGCCGTGCGGGCCGAGAAGCTCGGCGAGGTCGCCGCCGAGTTCGACCGCATCCACAGCATCCACCGGGCCGTCGACGTCGGCTCGGTCGACGCGGTGATCGGGGCGCGGGAGTTGCGCCCGCGCATCATCGCCGCGCTCGACAAGGGTTGAGCAGGCCCGTCCCCTCGGCGAGCCGGGTTGCCCGCGCGGCTCCGCGGGCACCCTGCTGCGAGAACACTCGCCCGGGGGTCGGAGGTGCGCCACGGAAACGGCAATGGTGGGCATCGGCGGGTCCGCGGGCAGCATCACCGCGCTCGAGACCTTTGTCGGAGCGCTCCCGGCGAGCTTTCCCGGCTGCCTTCTGGTGACCGTCCACACCTCCAGCCAGGTGCGCAGCAGCCTGCCGGCGATCCTGTCCCGGGCCGGCTCGCTGCCGGCGTCGCACGCCCGGGACGGCGACGAGATCGCTGCCGGGCGGATCCTCGTCGCCCCACCCGACCAGCACCTGCTGACGGACGGCAAGTCCGTTCGCCTCAGCAGCGGGCCGCGCGTCAACCGGCACCGGCCGTCGATGGACGTGATGTTCAGCAGCATCGCCCACTGCTGCGGGCCGCGTAGCGTCGTGGTCGTGCTGTCAGGGGTGCTGGACGACGGCGCCGTCGGTGCCGCGTTGGTCGCCCGCGCCGGCGGGACGGTGTTCGCCCAGGACCCGCGCGAGGCGCGGTTCCCCTCGATGCCCCAGGCGGCGCTGGCCGCGGCACCCGGCGCCCGCGCGGTCGGCCGCGCGGAGCTGGCTGCGGTCGTCGAGGCGGCTCTCCGGGCCCCGGCGGCCCGGCGCAGGACGGCGAGCGCCGGTGCGGCCACGCACCTCGATGCCCCGGAGGCACCCATGAACATGGCCGACAGCGACGACGTCGCGTTCCTCGCCGACGGCGAGAGCCGACTCACCCGGCTCGTGTGCCCGGACTGCGGGGGCAGCCTCGCCGAGGTCGACATCCCGCCCGCGCGCTACTACCGCTGCCATGAGGGCCACCAGTACGCGCCGGGCTCGCTCGCGGCTGCCCAGGCCGAGACGGCCGAGCGCAAGGCATGGGCGGCGGTGGCCGCGCTGCACGAGTACGCGGCGTCGGCCAACAGGCTCGCCGAGGACTTGGACGCCGAGCAGGCCGAGCGCTACCGTCGCGCCGCGCAACGCGCCCGGAACACCGCCGAGGCGATCCTCGGCCCGCTGTCGGCCGGCGAGCTCGGCGCCGACCAAGACCAACCGCGCGAGTCCGACCCGAGCTAGCGCGCTCGATTCGGGTCTCGGCGCGTCAGAGACTCTCTCCGAGTTCGCGCCGGCAGTCGACGTCCTCGTCGTCCAACCGCCTGATCTCTCCAGCCGGATAGGCTCGGCATTCGTGACAGGAACGTTCCGGCAGATCCGGGTGGTCGGCGACCCGGTGCTCGCCGCGCCCGCCCGAGAGGTCACCGCGTTCGACGCCGAACTCGAGCAGCTCGTCGAGGACATGTTCGCCTCGCTGGCCGTGGCCGAGGGCGTCGGACTCGCCGCGCCGCAGATCGGCGTCGATCTCGCGGTGTTCGTCTACGACTGCCCGGACGGCTCCGGAGGCCGCGCGCGGGGGCACGTCGTCAACCCGACCATCGAGACCAGCGGACCACCCGATGTCGCTGACGAGGGTTGCCTGTCCGTGCCGGGGCCGTACCACGAGCTGGAGCGGGCGTCGTCGGCGACCGTGCGCGGCGTCGACCTGCACGGCGAGCCGATCGAGGTGAGCGGGACCGGGTTCTTCGCCCGCTGCCTGCAGCACGAGACCGACCACCTGCGGGGCGTGCTCTACATCGACCACCTGCCGCGCAACCGCCGCCGGCGCGTGCTGCGCGAGATGGAGCCCTTCGAGTGGAACGCCCCCGTCCCGGGCTGAGGCCGGCGGGTACCGGCGCGAGCTGACCCGCATCATGCTGATCCGCATCATGGGGTGCGTACTGACGAGTAGACCGGCGAATTACTCGCCGGTACGCGGGGGATGATGGTCATACCGATAGACATCTAACGGTTAGCTGTCTACCGTTGACGGCATGAACCCCGGCGGCCCGCCCGCGCAGGAACCGATCGGTCTCGCGGTCACCCGCACCGCTCGGCTGGTCGAGCGGGCCTTCGACGACGCGCTCACCGCCGCGGGTGGCAGCCGGCCCACGTGGCTGATCCTGCTGGCGATCATCTCCGGCGCCGGCACCACCCAGGCCGCGCTCGCCGAGCGCGTGGGCATCGCCGGACCGACCCTCGTCCATCATCTGGACCGGCTGGAAGCCGCGGGCCTGGTCACCCGGCGAAGCGATCCCAGCAACCGCCGCATCCGCAGCCTGGCCCTCACCGATGCGGGCCGCGAGACGTTCACCCGGCTCCGTGGCGCCGCCGCCGGGTTCGACACCCGGCTGCGGGCCGGGCTCAGCGGCGCCGACATCGAGACCCTGCGCCGATGCCTGGACGTCCTGCGCGCCAACACCGCACCGTCCGACCACCATCCGCCCTCGACCGAGGAGGTGTCATGAGCACATCCACCCGCCCACGTCCGTCCGCCCGCCAGGCACGCCTGATGCGCATGCTCAATGTGCCGATGCGCTGCGTGCTCGGCCTACCGTTCCGCACGCCGCTCAGCGGCCGGCTGATGCTGCTCAACTACGTGGGCCGTAAGACCGGGCGCCACTACCGGCAGCCGCTGAGCTACGTGCGCGACGGGAACGTGCTGCTGACTCCCGGCGGCGGCCGGTGGACGCTGAGCCTGTCCGACGGCGAGCCGGTGGTCGTCCGCATCGGCGGGCGTGACGTGCGGCTCCGGCCGGAACTGGTGGACGACCCGGACACCGTCGAACGCCTGCTCGACGTGATGGCGGCGAAGAATCCGGCGGTGCGCCGGTTCATGCCGCTCCCGCGCACCGCGGACGGCCGGCTCGAACCCGAACCGCTGCGCAACGCCATCGCCTACGGCTTCCGGGTGGTGCGCTGGCACCCGGTGGAGTGACGAGCGAGCTCAGACCAGCAGTTCGGCGATCTGGACGGCGTTCAGCGCCGCCCCCTTGCGCAGGTTGTCGTTGCTGACGAACAGCGCCAGGCCGCGGTCGTCCGGCACACCCGGATCCTGCCGAACCCGCCCCACGAACGACGGGTCGGCGCCGGCCGCCTCGAGCGGCGTCGGCACCTCGCTCACCGCCACGCCGGGCGCCGACGAGAGCAGCTCCAGCGCCCGCGCGACCGGCAGCGGTGCCGCGAACTCGGCGTTGATCGACAGCGAGTGCCCGGTGAAGACGGGCACCCGCACGCAGGTGCCGGAGACCCGCAGCGCCGGGATGTCGAGGATCTTTCGCGACTCGTTGCGCAGCTTCTGTTCCTCGTCGGTCTCGTACAGGCCGTCGTCGACGATCGAGCCCGCCATCGGCAGCACGTTGAACGCGATGGGACGGACGTACTTCGCAGGCTCCGGGAAGCTGATCGCCGAGCCGTCGAAGGTGAGCTCGGGCGCCTTCTCGCCCGCGGCCCGCATCTGGATGTCGAGCTCCGCGACGCCGGCGCCGCCGGAGCCGGACACCGCCTGATAGGTCGACACGATCAGCCGCTGCAGCCCCGCCGCGTCGTGCAGCGGCTTGAGCACCGGCATCGCCGCCATGGTCGTGCAGTTCGGGTTCGCGATGATGCCCTTCGGCGCCTGCCTGGCGAGGTGGCCGTTGACCTCGCTGACGACGAGGGGGACGTCGGGATCCATCCGCCACGCGGAGGAGTTGTCGATGACGACCGCGCCGGCCGCCGCGAAGCGGGGCGCCTGTTCCTTCGACGTCCCCTTGCCGGCGGAGAACAGCGCGATGTCGAGCCCGGACGGGTCGGCGGCGCCGGCGTCCTCGACCCGGATGTCGACGCCGTCCCACGACAACGTGCGCCCGGCCGAGCGCGCCGAGGCGAAGAAGCGGATGTCGGCGACCGGGAACGAGCGTGCGGCCAGGATCCGCCGCATCATGGTGCCGACCTGCCCGGTGGCACCGACTACGCCAACTCTCAATCCGGCCATCAGCGGTTCTCCTCTTTCCCAAGTTGTCCGCGCCTTGCGTTGCCCCAGGGCCTCGAAGCGCGGACAACTCCCCGTGGGGTGGTGGGTGGTGGGTGGTGGGTGGTGGCGGGTGGCGGCTACCGACCCGTGCCGCCGTAGACGACGGCTTCCTCTTCCTCGGAGCCGAGGTCGAACGCGTCGTGGACGGCGCGCACCGCGGCATCGAGCTCGGTGTCCCGGCACACCACCGAGATGCGGATCTCGGACGTCGAGATCATCTCCACGTTGATGCCGGCGTCGGCCAGGGCGTTGAAGAACCGCGCGGACACACCCGGGTGCGAGCGCATGCCCGCCCCGACCAGCGACAGCTTGCCGACGTGGTCGTCGTAGAGCAGGTCGGTGAAGCCCACCTCGTCCTGGATCTTCTTCAGCGCGTTCAGCGCCGTCGGCCCGTCGGTGGCCGGCAGCGTGAACGACACGTCGGTGCGCCCGGTGCCGCCGGTCGAGATGTTCTGCACGATCATGTCGATGTTGATCTCGGCGGCGGCGAGCTCGCGGAAGATCGCAGCCGCCTCCCCTGGCTTGTCGGGGACGTTCACGACCGTCACCTTGACCTCGCTGCGGTCGTGCGCGACTCCGCTGATGATCGCCTGTTCCACGGACTGGTCCTCCATAGATCCGGTGACGATGGTGCCGGGCTTGTGTGAGAACGACGAGCGCACATGGATCGGCACCTGGTAGCGCCGCGCGTACTCGACGCTGCGCAGATGCAGCACCTTCGCGCCACATGCGGCCAGTTCGAGCATCTCCTCGAAGGTGACGGTCTCGAGGCGCTTCGCGTTCGGGACGATGCGCGGGTCGGCGGTGAACACGCCGTCGACGTCGGTGTAGATCTCGCACACGTCGGCGTGCAGGGCGGCGGCCAGCGCCACCGCGGTGGTGTCGGTGCCGCCCCGGCCGAGCGTGGTGATGTTCATCGTCTCTTTCGAGAAGCCCTGGAAGCCGGCGACGATGACGACGTTCCCCTCGTCGAGCGACTTCTCCAGCCGGCCGGGGGTGATGTCGACGATGCGGGCCTTGCCGTGCACGGCCGTGGTGAGCACGCCGGCCTGCGAGCCGGTGAACGACTCTGCCTTGTACCCCAGCGAATTGATCGCCATCGCGAGCAGCGCCATCGAGATGCGCTCGCCGGCGGTGAGCAGCATGTCGAACTCGCGGCCCTCGGGCACCGGGACGATCTGTTGGGCGAGATCGATCAACTCGTCGGTGGTGTCGCCCATCGCCGAGACGGCGACGACCACGTCGTGCCCCTGGCGTTTGGTAGCGACGATGCGCTCGGCGACCCGCTTGATGCGCTCGGCGTCAGCGACCGACGAGCCGCCGTACTTCTGCACGACTAATTGGCCAGCGCCCACGGCTGTCCTCTCACAAGTGGCGGCGGAGCGTCCAGGATACCGGCGCGCCGGAATCGCTTTCTGCGCGGCGCTCAGGCGGCGAGCAGATCGCGGAAGTGCGCGACGGTGCGTTCGAGCCCGTCCTCGAGGGGGACGGTCGGGCTCCAGCCCAGCAGCTCGGCCGCCTGCGAGATGTCCGGACGGCGCCGCGCCGGGTCGTCGGCGGGCAGCGGCCGGTACTCGATGGTGCCGTCGCCGACCACGGCGCGCACCTGCTCGGCGAGCTCGCGCATCGTGAACTCGCCGGGGTTGCCGAGGTTGACCGGGCCGCACACGTCGTCCCCGGTGTTCATCAGCCGGATCAGGCCCTCGACGAGATCCTCGACGTAGCAGAACGAGCGGGTCTGCGAACCGTCGCCGAAGATCGTGATCGGCCGGCCGGTGAGCGCCTGGACGATGAAGTTCGACACCACCCGCCCGTCGTCGGCCGCCATCCGCGGGCCGTAGGTGTTGAAGATCCGCGCGACCTTCGTGCGCAATCCGTGCTGGCGGCGATAGTCGAAGAACAGCGTCTCGGCGCAGCGTTTGCCCTCGTCGTAGCAGGACCGGACGCCGATGGGGTTGACATTGCCCCAGTACGACTCGACCTGAGGGTGGACGTCCGGATCGCCGTACACCTCGGAGGTGGAGGCGAGCAGGATCTTCGCGCCGGTCCGCTTGGCCAGGCCCAGCATGTTGATCGAACCGTGCACGCAGGTCTTGGTGGTCTGCACCGGGTCGCGCTGGTAGAAGATCGGCGACGCAGGGCAGGCGAGGTGGTAGATCTCGTCGACCTCGACGTAGAGGGGGAACGTCACGTCGTGGCGCAGCAACTCGAAGCGCTTGTGCCCGTGCAGGTCCTCGATGTTGCGGCGGGTGCCGGAGTAGAAATTGTCGACGACCAGCACCTCGTCGCCGCCGTCGAGCAGGCGGCGGACGAGGTGAGAGCCGATGAAACCCGCCCCGCCGGTGACCATCACCCGCTTCGGGCGGAGCGCCGCGGCGCGAGCGGCGACTGACTCGCTCATACCGCGGATCTACCCGCCTGCGGCGAGCCGAAATCCCTCGCTATGCGCTGGCCGCGAACGCCGCGTCGAGGATGTCGAGGCCTTCGTGGAGCAGGTCCTCGCCGATGACGAGCGGGGGTAGGAAGCGCAGCACGTTGGCGTAGGTGCCGGCGGTGAGGGTGACCAGCCCGTCGCGGTGGCAGGCGGCCGCGAC
>DASSEP010000010.1:0-3461 GCA_035695205.1 Jatrophihabitans sp.
CGTGGACGACGCCGATGCCGCGGTGGCCCGGGCGGCGGAGCTGGGCGGGACGGTCGCCCGCCCGCCGCAGGACATGCCCTACGGCCGGCACGCGGATCTCGCCGACCCGCAGGGCGCCATGTTCTCGATCATCAAGCCCGCTGCCGGTTGAGCCGCCGAGGCGACTCGATACCGCACCGACTGCCTCGGGAGGCGTCCGCCGTCACCCGTTAGACTCGTCCGGGTCGCGGGACACCGCGGCGCGCCGCCTTAGCTCAGTCGGCAGAGCACCTCACTCGTAATGAGGTTGTCCGGGGTTCGATTCCCCGAGGCGGCTCCGATACGCACGTCCGCGACCTGTGCGTGGCTACGAACCCTCGAGGGGCACCTCGCCGGTCTGTGCCAGGTCAGCGGCCACATCGCGCAGCTTGCGGTGCTGGTGCTGCGAGATCGCGATGAGAATTTGGAACGCCTGGTCGGCGTCGATCTTGAACCGCTCCATCAGGATGCCCTTGGCCTGGCCGATCGCGTCGCGGGCATGGAGTGCGATCGTCAGGTTCTCGATCTTGCGTGCCTGGGCGAGTGCCACGGCGGCGTGCGAGGCCAGCAGCAGCGCGATCGTCTCGTCATCGTCGTCGAAGGCGTCCGGCTGCTCGGCGTAGAGGTTCAACGCCCCGAGGTTCTCCGCGCGGACGAACAGCTGGACGGACAGCATCGACAGTACGCCCATCTCGACGGCGGCCGTGGCGAAATTGGGCCACCGCGGCTCGTGCCGCAGGTCGGCCGAGTGCACGGTGACGTGCTCGCGCAGCGCCGTCATGCACGGGCCGTCGCCGTTCGCGTACTGCGCCTGGTCGACGCGGTCGACCAGCGGGTGGGTCTGCGCCTCCGTCGAGGTACGCCCGCCGCGTTGGATCAGCGACACCCCGGCGTAGCGCGCGCCGGGCACCTCGGTGACCGCCGCGTCCACGATGCTCTGCAGCACCTGCGGCGGATCGGGCTCCGCCTGCAGCGCGCGGGCGATCTTGCTGAACTCGCGCGCCAGTTCCGCGACGAGCGGCTGCCCGCGACTGCTGCGCGCCTCGCGTGCCGCACCGTCGGCGGCGGTTAGTTCAGGTCGGTCCTCCCGGCTCATCACACGGGCGGGCGCTCAGTTGCTCTTGCCGGTGATCCGGTCGCGGGCTCGGTCGAGCATCATCGCGAACGGCCCGGCCAGCATGTTGGCCGTCTTGGACTCCACACCGGCGTGGGGGCGGGTCGGGGCCATCGACTCGGCCGTCTCCACGGCGCGGCGCATCTTGTGCAGCGTGTGCTCGTCGATGTCCCGGGCGAGCCTGGGGAACTCGTCACGCTCCTCGGCCTCGGCGTGGGCGAGGACGTCCTGCCGGAACAGCCGGAACTGCGTCTCGAACTCGGCGGTGCTGACGTCGAGTTTCTCGAGCTTGGCGAGCTTCTCCTTGGCCTCGCGTTCTTCCTCCAGCCGGGCGGCGACGATCGTGTCGCCGTCCTCGATCGTCTTCTTCGCGCGCGGGTGGACGATCTCCTCCTCGGCGGTCTCGTGCACCGCGAGCAGCCGGCGCAGCGCGAGGAACGACTGCTCGCGCAGATCGCCGTCCACCTCGAGCACGCGCTCGAACAGTTGCTTGACCTGGTCGTGCTGGGCCTTGAGGAACTCGACGACGTCTTGGGCGTTGCTGATCGACGTATCGCTCATGCAACGGCGGTACCCGGTGTGCAGGGCGGGAAAACGTGGGCCGGCGCGGATAGTCGGGTGCCGCGTTGTGGGTACCTCGCGCAATAGGTGAGTCGGCGGGAGTCCTGCTGTGGTGTACGTCCTGGGGATCGCTGCCGCCGCGTTCCTCGGCGTCGGCTGGGTCCTTCAGCAACGCGTGGCGGTCCGCTCGCCGGCGACCCAGCGGCTGAACTGGGCCGCGCTGCGCGTGCTGATCCGCAGCGGCGAGTGGTGGGGTGGGATCGCCGCGATGTCGGTCGGGCAGTCGCTGGCGGCGTGGGCGCTGCAGAACGGGCCCATCACGATCGTCGAGCCGTTGCTGGTGAGCTGCCTGTTCTTCGCGTTCGGGCTCTCGGCCTGGCTCGGGCACCACCCGATCCGGCTGCACGAGGTGGTCGGGACGGCGCTGCTCGCCGGCGCGGTCGCGATGTTCCTCGCCGTCGCGAATCCGCAGGCGAACGTCGTGCAGAACCCCGGCTGGGGAACCGTCTTGCTCGCCACAGGCGGCGCGTGTGTCGTGGCCGCGGTCGTCGTTCTGGCCGGCCGCTGGGTCGGGCGCGCGCGGACGGGGGTCGCCACCGCCACTTCCACCGCCGCGGCGGCGGGCATCTTCTACGCCCTGCAGGACGTCGCGACCCGCGGCGCCATCGTCGCCGTCCAGGGCAACTCGGTCTTCTCGCTGCTCGCCATGACCTGGCCCTACGTGCTGCTGTTCGCCGCGGTCGCCGGGGTGCTGCTGTCGCAAGAGGCGTTCCGCGCGGCGCGGTTGGACTGGTCGCTGCCGCCGACGGCCGCCGTGCAACCGCTCGCCGGGGTGGCGCTCGGCGTCGGAATCCTCGACGACCACCTCGCCAGCAGCACCGGCGGGCTCGCGGTCGAGGCGCTGTCCATCGTGATCGGCGTCGCAGGCGTGGTCGTGATGGGCCGCAGCCTGCGTGCGATGCGCCGATCGTGGGAACCACAGGACAAGGCAATGGTTGCATCCGGAAAGGACGGCGTATCGCCGTGACGGCACTATCGACGCATCCGCGACACTCGACTGCGGACAATCCCAATCACGACTCCCGCGGTCCGGCGTCGGTGTCGAGCATCTTCCTGCGCCCGATCGCCACCCCGCTGCCCATCGGCATGATCGCGCTCGCGGTCGGTTCGCTGGTGCTGGCCGGCCTGCAGCTGAGCTGGATCACCACGGCGCAGGGGCACATGGTCGCGCTGTGCCTGTTGGCGTTCGTCGTGCCGCTGCAGTTGGTGTCGTTCGTCTTCGGCTACCTCTCGCGCGACGAGGGCACGGCGAGCGCGCTGGGGACGCTGTCGGGGACGTGGTTCGCGATCGGCCTGGTGCTGCTGGGGTCCGCTCCGGGCAGCACGAGCGGGGCGCTCGGACTGCTGCTCATCGCCGCCACCGGCGCCCTGCTCGTGCCGGTCGCGGTGTCCACGGCGAGCAAGCCGCTGATCGCCGCGGTCTTCGCGGTCACCGCCCTGCGCTTCTTACTGAGCGGCATCTACCAGCTCACGGGCGGCACCGGATGGCACACCGCCGCAGGCGTGACCGGACTCGTCGTCGTCGCCCTGGCCTGGTACGCCGCGATGGCCTTCGCGCTCGAGGCCGGCAGGCGCAAGGCCGTCCTGCCGGTGTTCCGCCGCAGCGGGCACGCCGGCCCCGACCCGTCCTCCGGCGACGACCCGATCGGGCCGGTCACGCACGACGCGGCGGTGCGCTCGCAGCTCTGACTCAGCCGGCGCGGTCCGA
>DASSEP010000011.1:0-7938 GCA_035695205.1 Jatrophihabitans sp.
GACGCCGCCACGGGGCACGGGCCGCTGCGGGTGGCGGTCAACTGCGCGGGGGTCGGCACCGCCGGCCGGGTCATCGGCAAGAAGGGCGTGCTGCCGCTGGCCGACTTCGCCCGGGTCGTCAACGTGAACCTGATCGGCACCTTCAACGTCATCCGGCTCGCGGCCGAGCGGATGCTCGCGAGCGAGCCGGTGGGCGAGGAGCGCGGGGTCATCGTCAACACCGCCTCGGTCGCCGCGTTCGACGGGCAGATCGGGCAGGCCGCCTACGCGGCGTCGAAGGGCGGTGTCGTCGGCATGACGCTGCCGATCGCGCGCGACCTGGCCGACAAGCAGATCCGGGTCATGACGATCGCGCCGGGGCTGTTCCGCACGCCGATGCTGATGGGCCTGCCGGAGGAGGCGCAGGAGTCGCTCGGCCGGCAGGTGCCGCACCCGAGCCGGCTGGGCGACCCGGACGAGTATGCGGCGCTCGTCGAGCACATCGTCGCGAACCCGATGCTCAACGGCGAGGTGATCCGCCTGGACGGCGCGATCCGGATGGCCCCCCGCTGAGTCCCGCCTGGCAGCGCTGACGGGACTCATCGGCGTGGCGATGATGCATCTGCGGGTGGTGTGCCCGCAGGATCTGGTGGGCGGCGTCGTCGACGCCCTGGCCGGCCGCGCCGGCGTCATCGCCATCACGCACGGGCCGGCGTCCTCGGACGGGACGGTCATCACCGCCGATCTCGCCCGCGAGTGCGCCGAGCAGGTGCTCACCGACCTGGACGAGCTCGGCGTGCACGACACCGGCATGGTCGCGCTGCACAACGTCGACACCGCGCTCGGCGAGCTGGTCGAACGCGCCGAGCAGACCGCGCCGGGCGAGGCCGCCGACGCGCTCATCTGGGACGAGCTGGTCGACCGCACCGGCGAGGACTCGACGCTGACCTGGACCTTCGCAGCGTTCATGGTGCTGGCAACGCTGCTCGCCTCGATCGGCGTGGTCACCGACTCCTCGGTCGCCATCGTGGGCGCGATGATCATCGGCCCGGAGTTCGGGCCGCTCGCCGGCCTCGCCGTCGGCCTGGTGCGCCGCCGCTTCGCCATCGCCCGCCGCGGGGTCGTCGCACTGCTCGTCGGCTTCCCGGCCGCCATCGTCGTCACCGCCCTGCTCGCGGTGCTCGCCCGCGCGAGCGGGTTGATCGCACCCGGCGACATCACCGGCGCGCATCGCGAGACGCAGTTCATCTACCACCCGGGCTGGTTCTCGCTGATCACCGCGCTGGTCGCCGGTGCGGCCGGAATGATCTCGCTGACGTCGAGCAAGTCGGCAGCGCTGGTCGGGGTGTTCGTGTCGGTCACGACGATCCCGGCCGCCGGCAACGCGGCGGTCGCCGGAGTGCTCGGTCAGTGGCACGAGACGTGGCAGTCGCTCGCCCAGCTCGGGATCAACCTGGTGGGGATCGTGGCGGCCGGGGTGCTGACCCTCGAGATCATGCGCCGGGTGGCGCGTCCCCGAGCTCGCGCCGCATGACGATGCGCGCGCCGACGTCGTCGAGCCCCAGATCGCGTTCCCGGGCGCGGATCGCGGCCAGCGCCGGCGGCGGGTCGGCGAGCTCGACGAAACCCCGCTTGGCGTAGAACGGCGCGTTCCAGGCGACGTCCCGATAGGTCGTGAGCGTCATCGCCGGGTAACCCTGCTCCCGCGCCCACGCGCAGGCGTGCGCGAGGAGCCGGCTGCCGTGACCGGCGCGCATCGCCTTCGGAAGCACCGCGAGTTCGCGCAGGTGCGCCGTGCCGTCGACCTCGTCCAGCTGCGCGAAGCCCACCGGTGGCGAACCGGTGACGAACACCGCGGCGGCCGCTGCGAGGTCGTCCACGCTCAGTTCGATCTCGGGGAGCCGGTAGCCGGCGACCCGGAAGACGGATTCGGCCCGCTGGTCGATCTCGACGAGCTCGGCCAGCTCCTCGGCCCGGGCGGGACGGATCTCGAATTCGCGGGCCGGGCTCGCCGACTGCGCACCCAGCGCGGCCAGGAGCCGATCCGGACGGCGGGTCGGCACCAGCGCCCGTCGGTCGTCGGTGAGGCGGACCGTCACTGCCTCCGTACCCCGCGGCATGCCGGTGGGCCAACCGAGCACCGGAAGCTCGGGATCGTCCATACCGGGCGTCACGCCGGCGATGTCGGCGCGCATGATCGCCTCGTCGCCGATGCGCACCTCGACGTCGTCGACGGTCAGCGACTTTGTCGCCCGGGCCGAGGCGATGACGATCAGATCGACGCCCAGGACGAGCACCGCCGCGACGATCCACCCGAGCAGGTGGGCCCGGGCGCCGCCGAAGCCGAGGTCGATCAGGAAGCCCGCGACCAGCACGGCGCCGAGCAGCCACACGCTGGCGAACCCGCGTCCCGGTTCGTGATAGGGAACGGGCCCGGCGGCGGTCACGACAGGCGGGCGGCCACCTCGGTGGCCCAGTACGTCAGCACGATCGAGGCGCCGGCGCGCTTGATGGAGGTCAGCGTCTCGAGGATGACCCGGTCGCGGTCGAGCCAGCCGCGTTCGGCCGCGGCCTCGAGCATGGCGTACTCGCCGCTGATCTGGTACGCCGCGACGGGCACCGGACTGGCGTCGCCGACAACGCGCAGGATGTCGAGGTAGGGCAGCGCGGGCTTGACCATGATCAGGTCGGCGCCCTCGCCGACGTCCAGGGCCACCTCGGCCAACGCATCCGAGACGGTGCGGGTGGCGTCCTGCTGGTAGCTGGCGCGATCACCCTGCAACGACGAGTTCACCGCCTCGCGGAACGGCCCATAGAAGCCCGATGCGTACTTCGGGGCGTAGGCGAGGATGCCGGTCTCGAGGTAGCCGGCGGAGTCCAGCGCCCGGCGCACCGCCCCGACCTGACCGTCCATCATGCCGCTGGTGCCGAGCAGGTGTGCCCCGGCTTCGGCCTGGGCCAGCGCCATCGACGCGTACCGCTCGAGCGTGGCGTCGTTGTCGACCGTGCCCCGCTCGTCGAGGACGCCGCAGTGCCCGTGGTCGGTGAACTCGTCCAGGCACAGGTCGGCCATCAGCACCGTGCTGTCGCCGAGCTCGGCGTGCAGCCGCCGCAGCGCGACGTTGAGCACGCCGTCCGGGTCGTCGGCGCCGGAGCCGCGGTTGTCCTTGCGCTCGGGCACGCCGAAGATCATCAAGCCGCCGACGCCGACCTCGACGGCCTCGACGGCCGCCTTGACCAGCGAGTCCTGCGAGTGCTGCACGACCCCGGGCATCGACGAGATCGGCACCGCGGCGTCGACGCCCTCGCGCACGAACATGGGCAGGACGAGATCGGACGGGCGCAGCGCCACTTCGCTGACCAGCCGGCGCAGCGCCGCGGTGCGCCGCAGCCGCCGCGGACGCGTGGTCGGGAAGGGCGGGAGCTCGGGAAGCGGCACGATCTGTCAGCCTACGCGCGCGCCTTACGGGACGGGCCGGGCAACGGGTTGGTCACACCTTGCCGGGCAGCCGGTCTCAAGTGCGTGCGCGCCCCTAGCATCGGCCTCGTCTCCCGGATCGCGGAAGGGAGCGCGGATGACTCGTCGGGCACCGGACTACGTGCAGCCGTCCTGGACCGGTTCCGGCCTCATCGAGCTGCGCCGCGGCGGCGAGCGCTTCTGGGTTCGCGATTTCGTGCTCGTCCCCATCGGACTGCTCATCCTGGACAGCGCTTTCTGGGGGATCGGGGCGTTCCTGCTGACGGGCGACCGCGTCGTGTGCGGAACGCACTGTTATGCCGACCCGCAGGCCGTGCTGCATGACGTGCACATGTTCTGGCTGGTCACCGCGATCCCGGTGGCGGCGTCTGTCGTGGCGAGCTGCCTGCTCCGCGCGGCGCGGGTGGCGACGACCGCGGTCCAGCTGGCGGTCGTGATCACGATCCTCGTGGTCACGTTGCCTGCCGTTCACCGCGCCGACGCGCAGCAGGCGCAGCTGGACCGCTGCCACTACGGGGCGACCGGCCACTGCGCCGGAGTGCGCCGGCTCACCTGAGCCGGTTCGGTCAGCGTGCGGAGCGGCGCGAGGACGAGCGGGACGACTTCTTCGCCGCCGCGGCTGCCGCCTTCTCCTTCTCCTCGGCGGCGCGGGCCACGGCGAACTCGGCCAGCGCGTCGATCAGCGCCGGCACCGTCGCGTTCTCCGGCTGGACGTCGACGCGCAGCCCGAACTCCTTCGCGGTAGCCGCGGTCTGCGGGCCGATGCACGCGACCACCGTGCGGGCGTGCGGCTTGCCGGCGATGCCGACGAGGTTGCGCACCGTCGACGAGGACGTGAAGCACACCGCCTGGAACCCGCCCGACTTGATGGCGTCGCGGATCTCGGCCGCCGGCGGGGCGGCGCGCACCGTCCGGTAGGCGGTGACGTCGTCGATCTCCCAGCCGAGCTTGCGCAACCCGGCGGCGAGGGTCTCGGTGGCGATGTCGGCGCGCGGCAGCAGGACGCGGTCGATCGGGTCGAGCACGCTGTCGTACGGCGGGAAGTCGGCGAGCAGGCCGTCCGACGACTGCTCGCCGGAGGGGACGAGCTCCGGCTTGATGCCGAAAGCCCGCACCGCGTCGGCGGTTGCCTCACCGACGCAGGCGATCTTCACACCGGCGAAGGCCCGGGCGTCCAACCCGAACTCCTCGAACTTCTCGCGCACCGCGCGCACCGCGTTCGTCGAGGTGAACACGATCCACTCGAAGCGGCCGGTGACCAGGCCCTTGATCGCCCGCTCCATCTGGGTGGGCGTGCGCGGCGGTTCGACGGCGATGGTCGGCACCTCCACCGGCACCGCGCCGTGCGTGCGCAGCCGGTCGCTCATCGCGCCGGCCTGTTCCTTGGTGCGCGGGACGAGGACCTTCCAGCCGTACAGGGCGCGCGACTCCCACCAGGCGAGCTTCTCGCGCTGGGCGACGGCCTTGCCGATCGTGACGGCGACCGGGCCGCTCATGCCGACGACGGCGAGCTCCAGCTCGCCGACCTGGCCGCTCACGGTCTGCTGCCCGGTCGTGGTGCCGCTGCAGCTGACCGCCACCGGGGTGTCGGGCTTGAGGCCGTTGGCCACCAAGTGCTCGCCGACGAATGCGGCGTCGGCGGCGTCGACGGTGACCACGATCGAGCCCGCGGCGTGCGCGAGCGCCTCGTAGTCGGCGGCGGTGACGTCGTGGATGTCGGCCTCGGTGCGCACCGAGCCCAGCGGAACGCCCGCGTAGGTCGCCGTGCCGGCCCCGCGCGAGACGCCAGGGACGACCTCGAACGGCACCACGGTCTTGGCGACGGCGAGCGCCTCCTTCACCGCGGCGTCGTCGGCGAACGGATCCCCGGCGACGATGCGGACGACGTGGTTGCCGGCCCGCGCCTCGGCGAGCAGGGCCTTGGCGGTCTCCGCGGGCGTGTTCTCGGGAATCCGGGCGTCAACGCCGGCGAGGGCGGAGACGGCGTTCGGCACCGCCGCGTCGGCGACGACCACGTCTGCGCTGCGGATGGCCTCCGCCGCGGAGGTGGTCAGCAGCCCTGGGTCGCCGGGGCCGCCACCCACGAAGGTGATCCGGCCGACGGTCTTGCGCGCGCGGGTCATGTAGAGCTCCCCATCATGGTGTCAGCGCCTTCGGCGAGCAGGTCGGCGGCAAGTCGCCGGCCGACGCCGTCGGCATCGGTTGTGGGTCCGGTGGCCGAGAGCCGCACGGCAGCGCTGCCGTCGACGGCGGTCACCGAACCGCGCAGGAAAATCTCGAGTCGGCCTTCGGCGGCCGGATCGGCGGGCCCGGCCGGCTCGTCGCTCTCGGCGACGACGGCCAGTGCGCCCACGGGGGCGGAGCAGCCCGCCTCGAGCGCCGCCAGCAACGCGCGTTCGGCGGCGACCGCGCAGCGGGTTTCGGGGTGGTCGATGGTGCGCAGCACGTCGAGGACGGGTGCGTCGGCGGCGCGGCACTCGACGGCGAGCGCGCCCTGCGCGGGCGCAGGCAGCACCTGGATCGGGTCGAGCACCTCGGTGACGACCTCGGCGCGGCCCAGCCGGCGCAGGCCGGCGTAGGCGAGCACGACGGCGTCCAGGTCGGCGGCGTCGGAATGGCCGCGGACGCGCGCGAGCCGGGTGTCGACGTTGCCGCGCAGGTCGACGATCTCCAGCCCCAATCCGAGCGCTCGCAACTGCGCCGCGCGGCGCGGCGAGCCGGTGCCGATCCGGGAGCCGGGCGGCAGCTCGCCGAGCGTCAGCCCGTCGCGGGCCACCAGCGCGTCGCGGGGATCCTCGCGGACCGGCACCGCACCGACCACCACGCCGGCGAAGGCCGCGGTCGGCAGGTCCTTGAAGGAATGCACAGCGAGGTCGATCTCTTCGTCGACCAGCGCGCGGCGCAGCGCCGAGACGAACACTCCGGTGCCGCCGATCTGCGCGAGCGCGGCGCGCGACCGGTCGCCCTCGGTGACGATCGGGACGATCTCGACCGGAACGCCCAGGGCGGCGGCGACCGCGTCGGTCTGGGTGCGGGCGAGTGAGCTGGCCCGGGTGCCGATGCGCAGCGTGCGGGTGAGCGTCATCGGACACCTCCCTCGCGCGGCGGCTTCTTCACCGCGGTGACGGACTCCGCGGCGGCCGGGTCGAGGTCGAACAGTTCGCGCAGCGCGGCGGCGTAGGAGTCGCCGCCGGGTGTGGAGGCGAGTTCCTTGACCCGGACGGTCGGCGCGTGCAGCAGCTTCTCGACGGCCCGGCGCACAGCGTCGGCGACCTCGCGGCGCTCGCCGGCGGACAGCGCCGGCAGGCGGCTGTCGAGGCGGGTGAGCTCGGCTTCGATCACCTGGTCGGCGCGCGCCCGCAGCGCGGTGACTGTGGGCGCGACGGCCAGCCGCTGCTGTGCGGCCAGGTGCTCGGCGAGCTCCTCGGCGATGATCGCGGCGGCGGCGCCGATCTCGTCGTCGCTCACCATGGCCGACCCCGAACGCAGCGATTCCAGATCGAGGTAACTGACGCCGGGGACGACGGCCACCGCTGGATCGACGTCGCGGGGCAGGGCGAGGTCGAGGACGGCCAGCGGGCGGTCGGCCCGGGCATGCACGAGTTCGGCTTCGATGACCAGGCCCGTCGACCCGGTGGAGGAGATCAGCACATCGGCGGCGGCGATCTCGCCGGCGAGGTCGTTCAGCGACGCGGCGCGGCCGCCGAGGGTCTCGGCCAATCGGGCGGCCCGCTCGGCAGAACGGTTCGCCACCACGATTTCGGCGACGCCCCGGCGCCGCAGCGTGGCACCGGCCAGCGCGCCCATCGAGCCGGCGCCGACGACCAGCGCGCGCCGGTGTTCCAGCGAGCCGAGCAGTTCGACTGCGTGGTCGAGCGCAACCGAGACGATCGAGGCCCCGGCGCGGTCGATGCCGGTCTCGGAGTGCACCCGCTTGCCGACCCGCAACGCGGTCTGGGTGAGGTCGTGCAGCACGCTGCCCACCGAGCCGAGGTCGATGCCGAGCGCGTAGGCGCTGCGCAGCTGCCCGAGGATCTGCGACTCGCCGACGACCATGGAGTCCAGCCCGGCGGCGACCGAGAACATGTGCTCGGCGGCGGCCTCGGCGAAGTGGACGTAGAGATGCTCCGACAGGTGCGAGACCGCCAGGCCCGCATGCCGCGCGAGCACGGTCGTGATCTCCTCGACGCCGCGGTGGAAGCGGGCGACGTCGGCGTAGACCTCGATGCGGTTGCACGTCGACAGCAGCAACGCCTCGCTGATCATCTCGGCGCGCTGCAGCTCCTCGACGGTCTTGCGGACGTCGTCCACCGGCACCGCGGCCCGTTCCAGGACGGACACCGGAGCGGTGCGGTGCGACAACCCGACGACGATCACGCTCATGCGCGGCTCACCGCCGTCAGCGCGGCCGCGGCCTTGCGCGTCTCGTGGAAGGACAGGATCTGCAGCTCGGCGGCGAGGTCGACCTTGCGCAGGTCGAC
>DASSEP010000012.1:0-7929 GCA_035695205.1 Jatrophihabitans sp.
AAAGCCCTGTGCGGAGGTGATGCTCATCTCTACGGTGCAACTCCGTTCGGGGTGAGCCCGGCGGTCTCGTGCAGCCCGAGCATCAGATTGGCGTTCTGCACCGCCTGGCCGGCGGCGCCCTTGCCGAGGTTGTCGATGGCGCTGGTGACGATCACGCGTCCGGAATCGTGGTCCACCACGACCTGCAGGTGCGCGCTGTTGGAGCCTGCGGTGGCGGCGGTGCGCGGTTGCCGGCCCTCGGGGAGTAGGTGCACGAACGGCTCGTCGGCGTAGGCGGCGTGCAGGATGTTGCGCGCGTCCGCCTCGCTCAGCCGGCGTACGGGGCGGGCGGACACCGAGGCAAGGATGCCGCGGGGCATCGGGGCGAGCACCGGCGTCATGGTGAGGCTGCGGACGCCGGCCGCCTGCTTGATCTCGGGCACGTGCCGGTGCGCGCCGACCTTGTATCCGGTGAGATCGCCCATCACCTCGCTGCCGAGCAGGTGGGGCAGCGCAGCTCGACCTGCCCCCGACGTGCCGCTGGCGGAGGTGACCACGACGTCTGCGGCCTCCACCGCTCCGGCTGCGATGAGCGGCGCGACGGCGAGGATCGCCGCTACGGCGTGGCAGCCGGTGTTGGCGACCCGGGTGGACGACGCGATCCGCCCGCGCTGCCCCGGCAGTTCGGGCAGGCCGTACGTCCACGGCTGTGCATACATCCCGCCGTAGTAGCGGGCGTGCGCGAGCTCGTCGACAAGACGGTGGTCGGAGCCGAGGTCGACGATCCTCGCCGATGCCGGCAGCTGGGCGGCGAGCGCCGCCGAGGCACCGTGTGGCAGGGCCAGGAAGACGAGGTCCGCGTCGGCGAGTTCCGCCGCGGTGGTCTCGGTGAGGACGAGGTCGCCGAGCGACACCAGGTGCGGGTGCAGATCGGCGACCCGTTGCCCGGCGTTGCCGTGGGCGGTGACGGCGACGGTTTCCAGGTCCGGGTGCGCCGCCAGCAGGCGAAGCAGCTCGCCGCCGGCGTACCCGCTCGCACCTGCGACCGCCACTCGGATTCCCATCTGCACGATTATGCACTACGACGGAAACTCATGCACGACCGCGCCGGTCGACCCGCCACATAGCGGCTCAGGAACGCAAGGCGGCGCCGTGGTCGCGCACCGCGGCGGCCACCGCGGCGTCCCGTGCCTCCGTGGCCTCGGCCACCGTCAGGGTGCGGTCGGGCGCGCGGAAGCGCAGCGCGAACGCCAGCGACTTCACGCCGGCGCCCAGCCGGGTCTCATCGGTGTAGACGTCGAACAGCCGGACCGACTCCAGCAACGGCCCCGCGGCCACGCGCAGCGTTTCCTGCAGCTCGCCGGCCGCGGCAGCGACCGGTACGACCAACGCGATGTCGAGCAGCACCGGCGGGTAGCCGGAGATCGACGGCGCGGCGGCCGGCCCGGGCACCGGCATCTGATCGAGCACCAGCTCGGCCGCGCAGGTGCGCTCGGGCAGGCCGAGCGCCGCCACCACACGCGGGTGCAGTTCGCCGGCATGCCCGATCACCACGTCATTGAGGCGCAGTTCGGCGCACCGGCCCGGATGCCACGGGGCCAGCTCCGCGGGGACGGCGTGCAGCTCCGTCCGGGCGGCCCGGGCCGCGACCTGCGCGAGCTCGATCGCATCGGCCCAGTCGCCGCGCCGGCCGCTCCCCCACCAGCCGGTTCGCTCGAACTCGCCGCACAGCACCACGGCGAGATGCCGCGGCTGGCTGGGCAGGACGGCGTCGAGTGCTGCGATCTGGGCGTCGCTCGGCCGGCCGGCGATCCCCGGCAGCTCCGGCGGCTCGTGCTCGCCGGTCGGGCGGAACACCGCACCGATCTCGTACAGCGCGAGATCACGGTTGCCGCGGCCCGTGTTACGCGCTGCAGTGGCGAGCAGACCCGGCAGCAGCGAGGTCCGCAGCTCCGGTTCGTCGTCCGAGAGCGGGTTCACCAGCCGCAGGGCGCGCCGGCGCGGGTCGTCCGCGGCGAGCCCCAGGGCGTCGTGGACGCTCGGCGCCACGAACGGCAGCGAGATGGCTTCCACGCAGCCCGCCGCCGCGACGGCCCGCGAGATGGCGCGCAGCTGCCGCTGCCGCGCGGTCAGCCCCGCCTCCGGCGCCGCGGCGGGCAGCACCGACGGCAGCCGGTCGTAGCCGACCAGCCGGACCACCTCTTCGACGAGGTCGGCAGCGACGAGCAGGTCGGGTCGCCAGCTCGGCGGCTGCACCTCGAGCACGTCGCCGCCCCCGACCCAGCAACCCACCGCCTCGAGATGCCGGACGGCGTCCTCCCGCGGGATCGGCATGCCGGCGACGCGCTCGGCGAGATCGCCCGCCATGGAGATCACCGGCATCGGTACCGGGTCGCCCACGACCGTGTAACCGCCGACCGCGCGCGCTCCGCCGTGCTCGACGAGCAACTGCACGCAGCGTGCGAGGGCGGTGCCGGCGATCTGCGGGTCGACACCGCGCTCGAACCGCTTCGCGGCCTCGCTGGGCAGATTGTGGCGCCGGACGGCACGGGCGATCGACGCCGGATCCCAGTGCGCCGCCTCGAGGACGATGTCGGTCGTCTCCGACCCGATCTCGGTGCCGGCGCCGCCCATGACGCCGGCCAACGCGACGGCGCCGGTGTCGTCGGTGACCACCATGTCGTCCGGGTCGAGCTCGCGGGCGACGTCGTCAAGGGTGATCAGCTTCTCGCCGGGATGGGCCCGCCGCACGCCGATCGGCCCACGCAGCTTGCCGCGGTCGAAGGCGTGCAGGGGCTGGCCGGTCTCGAGCATGACGTAGTTGGTCACGTCGACCGCCAGCGAGATCGACCGCATCCCGCACTGCCGGAGCCGCGTCACCATCCAGTCGGGCGTCGGCGCCGCCGGGTCGAGGCCGGCGACCGCCATGGCGGAGAACCGGTCGCATCCGGACGGATCGTCGATGTGTACCTCGTAGGCGCCGCCGTCGACCGGCGGCAACGGCGCGGCGACGTCCCGGAAGGGCCGGTCGAACGCGGCGGCAACTTCCCGGGCGAGGCCGCGGATCGACATGCAGTACCCGCGGTCTGTCGTGACCGCGACGTCGAGCACGGCGTCGCGCAGGCCGAGCATGCCGAGCGGATCCGCGCCGGGCGTCGCGGAACCCGGTGGCAGCACGAGGATTCCCGCGTGGTCCTCGCCGATGCCGAGCTCGCGGACCGAGCAGATCATCCCGTCCGAGATGTGCCCGTAGGTCTTGCGCGCCGAGATGGCGAAGCCGCCGGGCAGCACGGAGCCGGGCAGCGACACAACCACCAGGTCGCCCTCGGCGAAGTTGGCGGCGCCGCAGACGATGCCGCGCGGCTCGTCCTCACCGACGTCCACCTGGCACCAGCGGATGACCTTGCCGTTCTTCTGGGGCTCGTCGACGAACGACAGCACACGCCCGACGACGATCGGCCCGGACATCCCGGCAGCCCCGACGTCGACGCCTTCGACCTCGAGGCCCACCCGGATGAGCGCGTCGGCGACCTGCCGCGCATCGACGTTCGGGGGCAGCTCCACGTACTCGGCGAGCCAGCTGATCGGCGCCCGCATCTGTCAGGCCTCCATTCCGAACGCGGAGGTGAACCGGACGTCACCCTCGAACAGATCGCGCATGTCGGACGCGCCGCTGCGGAACATCAGCGTGCGGTCGACGCCCATGCCGAAGGCGAAGCCGCTGTAGCGCTCCGGGTCGATGCCGCACGCGGTGAGCACTCGCGGGTCGACCATGCCGCAGCCGCCCCACTCGATCCAGCCCTCGCTCTTGCACGTGCGGCACGGCCGCTCGGGGTTGTCGACCGACTCGCCGTGGCAGACGAAGCACACGAGATCCATCTCGGCGCTCGGCTCGGTGAACGGGAAGTAGTGCGGCCGCAGCCGGGTCTTGATGTCCGTGCCGAACAGCCGCCGGGCCATGTGGTCGAGCGTCCCCTTGAGATGGGCCATGGTCAGTCCCTCGTCGACGGCCAGGCCCTCCAGCTGGTGGAACATCGGTGAGTGCGTGGCGTCGACCTCGTCGGTGCGGTAGACCCGGCCCGGGCACACGATGTAGATCGGCGGCTGCCGTTCGAGCATGGTGCGGATCTGTACCGGCGAGGTCTGGGTGCGCAGCACCACACCGGAGTCCGGCGCACCGACGTAGAAGGTGTCGGTCAGATCCCGCGACGGGTGTTCCGGCGGGGTGTTCAACGCGTCGAAGTTGAACCAGCTGCCTTCTGCCTCCGGGCCTTCGGCGACGCCCCAACCCATGTCGACGAAGATGTCGGTGAGCAGTTCCTGGACGGTGTTCACAGGGTGCCGGGCGCCGATCGGGCGACGGCCCGTGGGCAACGTGACATCCACGGTCTCCTCGACGAGGACGCGGCTGTCGCGCTCGGCCTCCAGCTCCGCCTGGCGCGCGGCGAGCGCCTTGTTCACCGACCCGCGTGCAGCCCCGACCCGCTGGCCGGCGGCGGCCCGGGCCGCAGGGGGCAGGGCGCCGATCTCGCGGTTGGCGAGGGCCAGCGGTGATCGGTCGCCGGCGTGCGCCGTCCGCGCTGCCTTGAGTTCCTCGAGCGACGTGGCCGCGGCGAACGCCTCGAGCGCCTTGGTGACCGCAGCTTCGAGGGCGTCCGGGCCGAGGGCGGCGACCTCGACCGGATCGAACGATTCGGAGGGCATGTTCGGACTTCCTCGTTCGGGGCGACGGCGCCGCCCGGTTTGCGAGTGGGGCGCGCGTGCCGCGGAACGGGTCAATCGCGCGCAGGAGTGGCGGCCGCCAGCCGCGCGGCAAACATCGCAGACCCGTAGCGAGACGAGGGCAGCGGCCGCGCGGACATGGACGCAGCTTATCGCCGCGCGAGCTCGGCTGCCGAACCGGATAGCGTCGCAGGCGACGGGAGGAGGCCCATGCCCGAGCTCGCGAGCACGCTCGACGCCGCCCTGCAACGGGTGACGGCCAGCGCCCCCGGGATCCCCGGGGTCGCGGCGGTGCTCACCGACCGATCCGCCACGCGCTACGCGGGTGCGGCCGGCGTGCGCCGCCTCGGCGAGGCCGCACCGATGGGCGTGGACTCGGTCTGCACGATCTCCTCGGCCACCAAGGCGCTGACCTGCACCGTGTGTTTGCAGTTGGCCGAGCGTGGGGCGCTCGATCTCGACCGGCCCGCGAAGGAGTACGCGCCGGAGATCGACAGCCTCGAGGTCCTGGACGGCTTCGACCCCGAAGGCACGCCGCGGCTGCGGCCGCCGAAGCGGGACATCACCACCAGGATGCTGCTGCTGTACACCGCCGGGCTCGGCTACGACTTCTCGAACGAGGCGTACGCCCGGCTGGTCCGCGACGGGCGCTACCCCTCGGTCGTCACGGCGACGCGTGCGTCACTGCGCACGCCGTTGCTGTTCGACCCAGGCGAGCGGTGGGAGTACGGCACGGGCATCGACTGGGCCGGGCAGGTCGTCGAGGGCGTCACCGGCCGGCGGCTCGGTGAGGTGATGCGGGAGAGCGTCCTGGGTCCGTTGGGCATGACGAGCACCGGCTTCACGCTCAGCGCCGACATGCGCGCCCGGCTGGCCGGGGTGCACAAGCGCCGCGCCGACGGCTCCCTGCGGCCGCTCGACTTCGAGCTCCCATCCGAGCCGGAGGTCGACATGGGCGGGCACGGTCTGTACTCGACCGTCGCGGACTACGCCCGGTTCCTGCGCATGTGGCTGGACGACGGGCGCGGCCCGGACGGGCAGGCGGTGCTCCGCCCGGAAACTGTGCGCGCCGCCGCCCGGGGGCAGCTGTCCGGGAGCGGTGTCGGGGTGATCCGCAGCGCGATCCCGGCCCAGGCGCTCGACGTGGAGTGGTTCCCCGGCATCGCGAAGTCGTGGGCGATGAGCTTCCTCGTCAACGACGAGCCCGCGCCCACGGGGCGGGCTTCCGGATCGCTCGCTTGGGCCGGGCTGGCCAACGTCTACTACTGGATCGACCGGACCACCGGCATCGCCGGCGTGTGGATGGCCCAGGTCTTCCCGTTCGGGGACCCGGTCGCAATGGCGGGCTATCTCGACTTCGAGACCAGGGCCTACGCCTCGCTCTGACGCTGAGCCCGGGCCGAGGCGTACAGGCAGACCGCGGCGGCCGCGGCCAGGTTGAGGCTCTCGGCCCGGCCGTGGATCGGCACACGCACGCCGGTGTCCGCGGCGTCGAGCAGGGCGTCGGACAGCCCGTGCGCCTCGGTGCCGAACAGCCACATGGTGGGCCGGGCAAGGGTGCCGTGGTCGATCAGGTCGTCGAGGTCGTGGGCGCCGGCGCCGCTGGTGGCGAGCACGCTCAGCCCGGCCGCGTGCCCGGCAGCAACCACGTCGTGCGCGGCGACGTCGGTGACGACGTCGAGGTGGAACAGGCTGCCGGCGGCGGCGCGCACGGTCTTGCCGTTGTAGACGTCGACGCCGCCGGCTACCACCACGGCGTCGGCCCCGGCGGCGTCGGCGGTGCGCAGGATCGTCCCGACATTGCCCGGATCGTTCGGCTCGACGAGCACGACCACCAGCCGCGGGTGCCCGGCGAGTGCCTCGGCCGGGGAGATGTCGAGCCGGCGGCACACCGCGACGAGGCCTTGAGGGGTGACGGTCTCGGACAGCTTCGCCGCCGCGGCTTCGCTGATCTCGTCGACCCGGACCTCCACGAGCTGGTGGCCGTAGCGTTCCAGCGCGGCGGCGGTCGCGAAGACCTCGACGACGTGTTCGGGCCGGCGCAACGCCTCGAGCACGGACGGCGCGCCCTCGGCAAGAAAGAGCCCGGCCTCGCGGCGGCCCTGCCGTCTGGTCAGACGGCGGGCCGCCGCGAGCCGGGCGTTGGAATCGCTCAGCACCGGCGAGCAGTGCGGTGGATCAGGCGGCGGGCGACTGAGCCGCCGCGCCACCGGTGCCCTCCGCGGCGACCGCGGCGCGGGCGACCTCGACCAGCGCCGAGAAGGCGCCGGGGTCGGACACGGCGAGTTCGGCGAGGACCTTGCGGTCGACCGTCACGCCGGAAAGGCGCAGGCCCTGCACGAACCGGTTGTAGGTGATGTCGTTGGCGCGGGCCGCCGCGTTGATGCGGGTGATCCACAGCTGGCGGAAGTCGCCCTTGCGAGCCTTACGGTCGCGGTAGGCGTAGGTCGAGGAGTGCAGCAGCTGCTCCTTGGCCTTGCGGTACAGCCGCGAGCGCTGCCCGCGGTACCCGCTCGCTGCTTCGAGAGTGCTCCGGCGCTTCTTGTGGGCGTTCACTGCCCGCTTGACGCGTGCCACGTTGAGTTCCTTGTACGTCGGGCCGCCCGGCTGCCGGGCGGCGGAGTGGTCGGACGAGTGGAGCCCGGCTCAGCGGCCGAGCAGCTTCTTCACCCGAGGCACGTCGTGCTCGGAGACGGTCTTGGTACCGGTGAGCCGGCGGGTGAGCCGCGACGGCTTGTGCTCGAGGTTGTGGCGCATGCCGGCGTGCTGGGTCACCAGCTTGCCGCCGCCGGTCACCTTGACGCGCTTCTTCATCCCGCTGTGGGTCTTGTTCTTGGGCATCGGTGGTTCGATCCTTCGCAGTGCTGTGGACCGTCGCGGAGCGACGGGCGTTATGAGGTGGCTTCCTGCCCGCGGTCGGCTGCGCGGCCGGAACGAGCTGTGCGCGCGGAGCGGTGCGGCGCGACGACCATCACCATGTTGCGGCCGTCCTGCTTCGGCGAGGACTCGACGAAGCCCAGCTCGGTGATGTCCTCGGCCAGCCGCTGCAGCAGCCGGAAGCCGAGTTCGGGCCGGGACTGCTCGCGGCCGCGGAACATGATCGTGACCTTGACCTTGTCGCCCGCCTTGAGGAAGCGCTCGACGTGACCCTTCTTGGTCTCGTAGTCGTGCGCGTCGATCTTGGGACGGAGCTTCATCTCCTTGATGACGGTGAGCGCCTGGTTCCGC
>DASSEP010000013.1:0-26414 GCA_035695205.1 Jatrophihabitans sp.
CGCGCAGCAGCGGGGCGAGCCAGCGCTCCTTCTGCTCCGGCGTGCCGAAGAGATGGAGGACCTCCATGTTCCCGGTGTCCGGCGCCGCGCAGTTGAGGGCTTCCGGAGCGAGATCGATCGAGCGGCCGGTCAGTTCGGCCAGCGGCGCGTAGTCGGTGACCGAGAGGCCGTGCCGCGGATCGTCCGCGTCGGGGAGGAAGAGGTTCCACAGGCCGCGTTCACGCGCCGCGGCCTTCAGGTCCTCGACGATCGGCGGCAGGCGGTGTACGTCCCCTGCTTCGACGAGCGAACGGCGCTGCGCGGCGTACACCGGTTCGGCGGGGTAGATGTGGCTGTCCATGAACGCCTGTAGGCGCTCCAGGTACTCCTTGGCCAGCGGGCTCGGCTCGAAGTCCATCGCACGCGCTCCTGTTCTAGTACTGCCTGTCTCGTGCGGTTACGCGGTGGCGTCGGCGTCGGCTTCGGTGTGCGGGATGGCGTCGAGCTTGTGCACGTCCAGCGCGCCGTCGCGGTGCCGGGCGCGCAGCACCTTCTTGTCGAACTTGCCGACCGTGGTCTTGGGCACCTCGTTGATGAACGCCCAGTTCTCGGGCACCTGCCATGAGGCGACTTTGCCGTCGAGGAACTTCGCGAGCTCCTCGGGCTTGAGCTCCGCCCCCGGCCGCGGCACGACGCAGGCCAGCGGCCGCTCGGTCCACCGGTCGTCCGGGATGCCGATGACCGCGGCCTCGGCGACGTCCGGGTTGCCGGCGAGCAGGTTCTCGAGCTCGACCGAGGAGATCCACTCGCCGCCGGACTTGATGACGTCCTTGCTGCGGTCGGTGATCTGGAAGTAGCCGCGCCGGTCGATGGTGCCGATGTCGCCGGTGCGCAGCCAGCCGTCGTGGAACTTCTCGGGGACGTCGGCCCGGTAGTACGAACCGGTGATCCACGGCCCGCGGACCTCGATCTCGCCGACCGACCGGCCGTCCCAGGGCAGCTCCTCGCCGGAGTCGGAGCAGATGCGCATCTGCACGCCCGCGATGACACGTCCGGACTTCAGCCGCCAGTCGAGCTCCTCGGGCGAGCCCAGCTCGACGTCGGCGGGCGGGTGCGCCATGCCGCCGACCGGCGAGGTCTCGGTCATGCCCCAGCCCTGGATGATGCGCAGCCCGTACTTCTTCTCGAAGCCCGCCATCAGGGCACGGGGGATCGCCGCGCCACCGGACGTGCCCACCCGCAGCGACGAGAGGTCGATCTCGTGCTGCTCGCCCCACTGCCAGATGCCCGCCCAGATGGTGGGCACCGCCGAGGCGGCGGTCGAACGTTCGGTGCGGATGAACTCGCAGATCGGTTCGGGCGTCATGTGCGGCCCGGGCATGTGCAGCGTGGCGCCGGACAGGAACGCGCCGAACGGAATGCCCCACGCGTTGACGTGGAACATCGGCACGAAGGTCAGAATGCGGTCGTTCTCGGTGAACCCGGTGACCGAGGCACCGAGCGTGGCGAGCGCGTGCAGGTAGGTGGAGCGGTGCGAGTACACGACGCCCTTCGGGTCGCCGGTCGTGCCGCTCGTGTAACACATCGACGCGGGGGACCGCTCGTCCAGCTCGGGCCATGCGAAACCCGGGGCATGCCCGGCCAGCAGCTGGTCGTAGCGCACGACTCGGGCCCCGGCTGCGTTCGCCTCGAGAGCCGAGGCGTCGCCGTCGCCCACGACGATGTAGATCTCGACGCAGTCGAGCTTGTCGGCCACCGCGCCGAGCAGCGGGAGCAGCGTGGAGTCGACGAGGACGGCGCGATCCTCGGCGTGCTGGATGATCTGCACGAGTTGGTTGGCCGGCAGCCGGATGTTGAGCGTGTGCAGCACCGCGCCCATACCCGGCACCGCGTAATAGGCCTCTAGGTGCTCCTGGTTGTTCCAGCAGAAGGTGCCGACGCGGTCGCCGGGCCGGATGCCGAGCTCGGTCAGTGCCGAGGCCAGCCGCTCGGCGTTGCGGGCGACCTCGGCGTAGGTGGCCCGCCGGGCGCCGTTACCGGTCCAGGTGACGCATACGCTGTCGGGATACACGCGCGAGCCGTGCTGCAGGATCGCGGTGGTGGTGAGCTGGAAGTCGTCCTGCATCGTGCTCGAGATCACGCGGTGCCCTCCCGGGAGTGTCAGATTTCGTCGCCGCGCTCGACCTGCGGCCCGGGCAGCCGGAACCGCCGCGGCAGGTAGGCCCGGCTCCCGGCGTAGAAGCCGATGCCCATATTGGTGCCGTCGGCCGAGCCGAAACGCTCGACGGCCATGGCCCGGATGCGCCGCCCGACGATGTACCACTCGACCAGCAGCCCGAGGAACAGCACGAGGACGACCAGTTGCACGCCGTACAGCGCTTTGACGAACGACGCCGCGATCATGATCGGGAACAGCCAGAGCAGGTAGTTGCTCAGCATGCGCCGCGAGTCGACGTAGTCGCGGGCGAGCTTGCGGGTTGCGCCCTGGTCGCGGCGGGGGAGTGCGGACGGGTCGCCGCGCTTGAGCGCCGCCCGCTGCTCGGCCATCGAACGGGGCTTGGCCGACGACTGCACGGCGCGCTGCTCCTTGGCCAGCTGTTTCTGGCGCGCGTAGGCCTCCTTGCGCGTCTTCGGCGCCGTCACCGGCCCGCGGCGGCCCTCGGCGTCACGGCGCTTGGGCGTGGGCCGGCCCTTCTTGTTCGCGCTCGCTTCGGTCTCGGGCGCGGCAACCGTCTCGACCTCGGCGTCGGCTTCGGCGGGTGCGGAACGGCGGGAGAGCTTCACGGTCCTCCAGAGTAGTCGTGGGCGCGGGGCTGCGACTCAGGGCAGCAGCTCGCCGGGGCGCTCGACGGTCACGCCCGCGAGCGTAATGCGCGGTGGACAACGCCGCCTCGCGGCTTTGCGGTGGTTACCATGGAATAGCCCGTCGGCATCATCCGGTTGTGCGGGTAGACCAGAGATAGACCTCGAGATACCACCCGAGATCAGAACAGATCACCGATCACGACCGGCACGACAGCGCGCCGGGCCGCCGCAGCACACGATTCTTAGGAGCGATATGACCACCACGGAGTCGTCCGTCGAGCTCACCACCGCCCCCGCCCAGGCCCCGGCCAGCGAGGTGACGCTCACCGAAGCGGCCGCCACCAAGGTGCGCGCTTTGCTCGACCAGGAGGGTCGCGACGACCTGCGGCTGCGCATCGCCGTCCAGCCGGGCGGCTGCTCTGGCCTGCAGTACCAGCTCTTTTTCGACGAGCGGGTCCTCGACGGCGACGTCGAGCTGACCCCGCACGGCGTGCCGGTGGTGGTCGACCGGATGAGCGCCCCGTACCTCGGCGGCGCCACGATCGACTTCACCGACACGATCGAGCAGCAGGGCTTCACGATCGACAACCCGAACGCCTCGGGCGGCTGCGCCTGCGGCAACAGCTTCTGCGGCTGAGCCCGCCCGGCTCCGTCGCGGCGCACGACGGACCGACACCCGCATGTGGCCGGGCCCTTCCGCAGGGTCCGGCCACAGTGCTCTGCTGAGGAGCGTTCTCAGTTAGGTAGCGTGCCGCATATGCCTGTTCTCGTCGCGGGGTCCATCGCCACCGACCACCTGATGCACTTCCCGGGGAAGTTCTCCGAGCAGCTGCTCGCCGACCAGCTGCACCAGGTGTCGCTGTCGTTCCTGGTCGACGAGCTCGAGGTGCGCCGTGGGGGAGTGGCGCCCAACATCTGCTACGCGATGGCCCAGCTCGGCGGCGCGCCGGTGCTGATCGGCGCCGTGGGCCGCGACTTCGACGACTACCGCGAGTGGCTCAGCGAGCGCGGCGTCAACTGCGAGCACGTCCTCGTCTCCGAGACCGCGCACACGGCGCGGTTCGTCTGCACCACCGACGAGCAGATGTGCCAGATCGGCTCGTTCTACGCGGGGGCGATGGGCGAGGCGGTCAACATCGACCTCGCCCCCATCTGGGAGGCCACCGGCGCCGACCTCGCGGTGATCAGCGCCTACGACCCGGCGGCGATGGTCAAGCACAGCGCGGAGTGCCGCGAGCGCGGCTTCGCGTTCGTCGCCGACCCGTCGCAGCAGATTACCCGGATGGACGGCCCACAGCTGCGCGACCTGATCGAGGGTGCGGCGTTGCTGTTCACCAACGACTACGAGAAGAACCTGCTGGAGTCCAAGACCGGGCTGACCGAGGCCGACGTCATGGCGCAGGTCGGCGTACGGGTCACCACCCTCGGCTCGCGCGGCGTCGAGATCACCGGCCGCGACATGGAGACCGTCCACGTCCCGGTGGCCAAGGAACGCGCCAAGCACGACCCGACCGGCGTCGGTGACGCCTTCCGCGGCGGTTTCCTGACCGCGCGCGAGTGGGGGCTGTCGTGGCAGCGGGCCGCCGAGGTCGGCAGCCTGCTGGCGACGATGGTGCTCGAGACGGTCGGGACGCAGGAGTACACCGTCGCGAAGGACGAGTTCACCAAACGCCTCGCCGAGTCCTACGGCGACGACTGCGCCGCCGAGGTGCTGCCCTACCTGAGCTAGAGGCGTACCGGATACACCGGCTCGGGGATCTCCGGGCGGATCCGCTGCTCCACGAAGATGCCGTGCCAGATCAGCAGCACCAGCAGCGTCCAGATCTTGCGTGAGTAGTCGTGCGGTCCGGCGCGGTGCGCGTCGAGCAGACGCAGGGCGGCGTCCCGGTCGATCAGCTCGTCGGCCTGCGACTCGGTGATGATGGCGCGCGCCCAGTCGTACATGACGTCCTTGAGCCAGTGGCGGATCGGCACCGGAAAGCCCAGCTTGGCCCGGTTGAGCACGTGCGGCGGCACGATCTGGGCCAGCGCCTGGCGCAGCGCGTACTTGGTCGTCTCCTTCGTGATCTTCAGATCGGTCGGGATCGTCGAGCCGACCGCGAAGACCTCGGTGTCGAGGAACGGCACCCGCAACTCGAGCGAGTTCGCCATGGTCATCTTGTCGGCCTTCACCAGGATGTCGCCGCGCAGCCAGGTGAACAGATCGACGTACTGCATCCGCGTCGAGTCGTCGAGGTGGGTCGTCGCGTCGTAGAGCTTGCGGGTGACGTCCATGTAGGAGACCGACGGGTCGAAGCCCTTGTACAGCCCGTCCATCTCGTCGGGACGGAAGATGCGCGCGTTGCCGTAGTAGCGCTCCTCGATGCCGATGGAACCGCGCCGCAGCAGATCCTTGCCGCGCCTGCCCTCCGGGATCCGCGTCGAGAGCCTGCCGAGCCCGCGCCGCACCGGCGTCGGCAGGTAGCCGAACGGCCGCAGCGAGATCGGCTCGCGGTAGATCGTGTAGCCGCCGAACAGCTCGTCGGCGCCCTCGCCCGACAGCACGACCTTCACGTGCTTGCGGGCCTCGCGGGCGATGAAGTACAGGGGCACGAGCGCCGGGTCGGCGACCGGGTCGTCGAGGTACCAGACGATCAGCGGCAGCGTCTGCATCATCTCCTCGGCCGACACGACCTTGGTGATGTGCTCGACGCCGATCGCCGCCGCGGACTCGGCCGCGACGTCGATCTCGCTGTACCCCTCCCGCTCGAAGCCGGTGGTGAACGTGAGCAGCTTGGGGTTGTGCCGGCGGGCGAGCGCGGCGACCGCCGTCGAGTCGATGCCGCCGGACAGGAACGAGCCGACCGTGACGTCGGCGCGCATGTGCTTCTCGACCGAGTCCTCGAGCGCCTCGGTGATCCGGCGGATCAGCTTGTCGGCGTCCGACACCGGCTGGATTGCGAAGTCGGGGTGGAAGTAGCGATGGGTGCGCAACGTCTCACCCGGCCGCAGCGTGAAGTAGGTGCCGGATTCCACCCGGCGGACCGCCGTGTGCATGGTCGCGGGTTCCGGGACGTACTGCAGGGTCAGGTAGTGCTGGACCGCGGTGGTGTCCACGTCGGCCGCCGTCCCGGGCTGGGCGACGTCGAGCAGGGACTTCTTCTCGCTGGCGAAGAACGTGCCGCGCTCGTCGGCGTAGGTGAACAGCGGCTTGATGCCGAACCAGTCGCGCGCGCCGAACAGCACCCGCTCGTGCGAGTCCCAGATGAGGAAGGCGAACATGCCGCGCAGTTCGCGCACGATCTTCGGCCCGAGGAAGTGGTAGCCCGCGACGATGGCCTCGCCGTCGCCCTCGGTCTCGAACTGCGCGCCGAACTCGCGGGCCAGGCGCTCACGCAGCTCGAGGTAGTTGTAGATCTCGCCGTTGAAGATCAGCTGGTAGCGGCCGGCGAGCCAGGGCAGCGGCTGGTGCGAGTGGTCGATGTCGATGATCGACAGCCGGCGGAACCCGATGGCGGTGTCTGCGTCGTGCCACACCCCGCCCTCGTCCGGCCCGCGGTGTCGCATCTCGGGCAGCGCGCCCTCCACCGACGGCGCGACGCTCGCCGCGTCGCCGGTGGCCGAGAGGAAGCCGATCAATCCGCACACTGTTCCGCCTCTCCGGACCTCTCTGTTGTCGTCACCATGGTGCCGGTTCTCACGGCGGGCTGCCGCCGCCGGGATCAAGCGTTCCCTTTGCGACACACGCTAGTGAAGCCGCCGCACCGGGCGCCGGTGGTCACCGTCGCGGCCGACGACCCGGAATCGGCCACGCAGAAACCGTAGCGAACCGCGCGCCCCCCGGCGGGGGGTCGCGAAGTGGTCCAGTAGGCTCGCATCCGTCCGAAAGCTGGTCCGAGAGGCGGTTGGCAGTGCGTCGTAGTCGCTGGCTGCGGGGTGGCCGTATGGCGGCCCTCCTGGGCATGTTGACGTTGCTGCTCGCCGGGTGCTCGGCAAGTGGGTGGGAACGCGACCTGCGCTTCGGCTTCCCGACCGGCATCACCGATCAGGCCACCCGCATCCGCGTGCTGTGGACGTGGGCCGGCCTCGTGGCGCTGGCCCTCGGTGTCGTCGTCTGGGGCCTGATCTTCTGGGCGGCGATCCGCTACCGCAAGAAGGACGACCGGCTGCCGCGGCAGACCAAGTACAACTTCGTCGTCGAGATCATCTGCTTCACGGTCCCGCTGATCATCATTGCCGGGCTGTTCTGGCGCACTGTGGTGGTCGAGAACTACGTCAACAAGCTCACGAAGAACCCTGACGTGCGCGTCCAGGTCGATGCCTTCAAGTGGAACTGGCAGTTCGAGTACCACAGCTACCGCGACCTTTCGGGCAAGGAGCACGCGACCTTCTGGCCGGGCACGAAGGCGTACAGCGACGCGTCGCGCAACAGCTACGCCACCGGCCTGCTGCCCAACACGCCGGGGCACTGCGACGAGGCCGCGAGCAACACGTCCAACGTCTGCGGCGCGTCCGGGCCCAAGCAGAATCTCGCGGCCGGCCCGATCTACCTGAACACGGTGGGCACCTCCAACGAGATCCCGATTCTGGTCATTCCGGTGAACCGCACGGTCCGCTTCGTCGAGCACTCCGAGGACGTCATCCACTCCTTCTGGGTGCCGGAGTTCCTGTTCAAGCGCGACGTCATCCCGTACGGCACCACCTCCACCGTTCGCGACAACCAGTTCGAGATCACCGCCCACACCAAGGGCGCCTACGTCGGACGCTGCGCGGAGCTGTGCGGCACCTATCACTCGCAGATGAACTTCGAGGTGCGCGTCGTGCCGGAGGCGAAGTTCGAGGCATACTTGGCAGCGTTGAAGCGGCTGGGGCCGGACGACCCGAACCGGCAGTCCGAGGCGCTCAAGGCCGCGGGCATGCTGCCGTACGCCGTGACGACCTACCCGCTCGACACCAACCGCATCAAGCGCTCGGCGTCGATCCGCGGCTCGCAACCGGCCGGAGGCTGACATGAAGACCGAAGCCAAGCTGTTCATGGGCGTGGCGCTGTTCCTGTGGCTCGCGGCGATCGCGTACGGCATCTTCAGCGCGGTCGACCAGGGGCACGTCGAGGTCGTCGGCGTCGTCGCTCTGATCCTCTCGGGTGGGCTGCTCGCCATCCCAGGTTCGTTCTTCCTGTTCGTCTCGCGGCGCATCGACCCCCGCCCGGAGGACCGGACCGACGCGGAGATCGCCGAGGCCGCCGGCGAGCTCGGGTTCTTCAGCCCGGGCAGCTACTGGCCGATGGGCATCGCCGCCGCGGCCACGGTCGCGGCCGTCGGCTTCGCCTTCGTGCAGATCTGGCTGGTGATCGTCGGGCTGCTGCTCGTCCTATTCACGGTCGGCGGTCTGCTGTTCGAGTACTACATCGGCGGGAACAGCTCCCGGATGGCCTGACGCGCCGGCCGTCGGGCCGAGCGGACGCCGATCAGGTCGGGACCGCGGCTGCGGGTGCAGTAGCCGGCTGTGCCGCGGGCGGGTGTGCCCGGTGCGAGCGGTCCCCACCGCCGGGAGCTGCGGGCGCCCCATCGGCCAGCGGCAGGTGCATCGCGACGACCGCCCCGCCCTCGGGCCGGTTGGCGGCGCTGACGTAGCCGCCGTGCGCCTGGGTGATCGCGTCGACGATGGCCAGGCCCAGGCCGAACCCGCCCGTCGCGCCCCGGTGCGCCGTCCCCCGCATGAAGCGCTCGAAGAGCTTGTCCAGCAGCTCCGGCGCGATGCCCGGGCCGCCGTCGCGGACCTCGATCGCGGCGGTGCCGTTCTGCCGGACGACTGCGAGCTCGATCGGCGCGCCGTCATCGGTGACCTTGATCGCGTTCTCGATCACGGCGTCGAGCGCCAGGATGAGCTGGTCCTCGTCGGCGAGCACGGTGGCCTCGTCGTGCCGTACCACCGACCACCGGCGGGGGGTCGGCGCCCACCGTCGATGAGCAGCGGCGACGACCGCGGTGAGGTCGGTCGGCACCGGCCGCGCGAGATTCGCGGCATCCGCGGTGGCCAGCACCAGAAGCTGGTCGGTGAGCCCGCGCAGGCGGCCGAGCTCGTCGGCGACGATCGCGGTATCGACCTTGACCGACTCCGCGACTGCGAACCCTCGCGCGAGTTCGGCGTGTGCGAGCGCGACGGTGATCGGCGTACGCAGGGCGTGCGAGGCGTTCTGGACGAACGACCGCTCGCGTTGCAGCATGCGCGCGTTCTCCTCCGAGACGCGCTGCAGCTCGGCGGTGGCCGCCCGGCGCCGGATGGTGTGCAGCATCATCGCCAGGAACATGGCGAACATCAGCGGGATCTCGAGCAGCTCGTCGGCCGGCATGCCCTTCGCCCACGAGGTGAGCAGCACGATGCCGGTGCTCAGCACGACCAGGCCCACGAGCGTCCAGGTGAACGCGTCGGACCACAGCCGGAAGCCGAACAGCACGGTCAGGCTCACCCAGATGAAGTGAAAGGGCACGCTGACCCAGTCCGGCATCTCGACCATCCAGACGAGGTTCGCGACGGCCCACAGTGCCCACGCGCACTCCCACCGCCACGGGCGCAGCGCCGCAGCGAGCCGGTCAGCGGACACGGTAACCCTCGCCGCGGACGGTCTCGATCACGTCCCCGCCGAGCCGCGAGCGCAGGCGGCGCACCGACACGTCGACGACGTTGGAGACGCGCGCGGCCTCTTCGGGTCGGTAGCCCCAGACGCGGGAGAGCAGGTGCTGCTTGGTCACCGCCCGGCCCCGGTGGTTCAGCAGCTCGCTGAGCACCTGGAACTCCCGGTCGCTGAGCTGCACGGGCCGGCCGGCGAGCTCGACACGGTGGTTGACCAGATCGAGCTTGAAGCGCCCGAAGGTCTGGGTGGCCGGGCTGTGCCGGTGGATCGCACGCAGCCGCGCACGCACCCGCGCCAGCAGTTCTTCGACGTGGAAGGGCTTCGTCAGGTAGTCGTCCGCGCCGAGGTTCAGGCTGCGCACCTTCGCCGAGGTCTCCGACAGGCACGAGAGCACGAGCACGGCCTGGCCCGGGAACCGGTGTGCGATGTCGTCCAGGGCGGTGAACCCGTCCCGGCCGGGCAGCAGCAGGTCGAGTACGACGAGGTCGAAGGCGCGGGTGCCGAGCACGGCCATTGCCGACTCGACGTCAGCGACGCCATGGGCCTCGAGGCCGTCGAGGGTGAGGGTGCGGACGACGACGTCCCGGATGCGCGGTTCGTCGTCGACGACCAGGATCGTGGACACCCGCTCGCTCCGGCTCGCGACAGCGGGTGTCGCGGCCAACCCCGTGGTCGTCACGGCCGCGAAAATACGCCCGGATACAGCTGTTGCATAGCGGGCACAGAATTACGCTGTCCGTTTCATGGGTTATTCGGCGTAAATGTGAAAGTCGCGCAGGCCTTTTGTCCCGTCCCGACGCCGATTGGCGAGGTCACTGCGTGCACGGTTGCATTCCGGAATGTGCCGCGAACTGCGGGAGCCGATGGTCTTATCGAGTCGGCGCGCTGCGCGTACGCTGTGCGCCGTGAAACGGCTGCTGACGCGCAGGTGGGTCGCCACGCACGCGCTCGTGGTCGCTCTCGTGGTGCTGTTCCTGCTGCTGGGCTGGTGGCAGTTGCAGCGCGCGGAGACCGGAAACTCGCGCAGCTGGGCGTACACGCTGGAATGGCCGACCTTCGCACTGATGATCGTGGGGTTCTGGCTCAAGATCATGCGTGAGGAACTGCACCCCAAGCCCGAACCGGGCGGCGAATCCGCCGCGGGCGCGCGCCGGGTTCGGCGCCGGCGGGCGCGCGCCGGGGCGGGTGATGCGGCGGAGGATCCCGAACTGGCCGCCTACAACCGCTACATCGCCGAGCTCGCCGAACGCCGCGACCGGAGCTGACTGCATCGGTCCCGGTCGCCGGTCGACGGGCCTTCTCTCACGATGGTCGGTGCACGAGCGCCAGCCCGTTGCTGCGGGTGCCGGAGAGCGCCACCCACACCCGTCCCCGCGGGTCGACCACCGGCCACCACGGTGCGCTGCCGGCGGGGAAGCGGACGGCGTGCACCGCGCCGGACGACGGAGCCACCGCGTACAGCGCCCGTCCACCTTGGCAACCGACCCATACCGTATGGTCCGGCGCAACCGCCACGCCGTAGTCGCCGGGAGCCGGCAAGGGCATTCTGCGCAGCCGGCCGGTCGTGGGTGTCAGGCCGACGAGTTCGCCCTGGAGCGTCGTGAACCACACGGTCCCGTCCGGGTCCACCGCGATCCCGGCCGCATTCGGATGCCTGCCGGGCACCGCGTACTCGCGGATCCTGCCGCTTCGCGGGTCCAGGACGCCCACCCTTCCCGCGCCGAACTCGGTGAACCAGACCGACCCGTCGGGGGCCGCCGCTAGCCAGTACGGTGCCGAATCGGCAGTCGGTACCGGATAGGTGCGAAACCGCAGCGTGCGCGGGTCGAAGCGGCCGATCCGGTTGCCCGACATCTCGGTGAACCAGATGTCGCCGTGCGGGCCGGTCGCGACGCCCACCGGCGCGGAGACGCTGCCGGGTATGGCGAACTCGCGGTAGCGGCCGGCCGCCGGGTCGAACATAGCGAGCGCCATCGCATGCTCCTGCGCGATCCACACCCGGCCGGCGGCATCCACGGCGGTGCCCATGCTCTCCCGGTCCCGGCCGGGGAAACGGAACTCCTGGATCACGTTGCCGTGCGGGTCGAGGCGGGCGAGCTTGCCGGCGTTCATCTCCGCCACCCACACCGAACCGTCCGGAGCCACTGCGGGGGTCATCACCCCGGCGCCGGGGGTCGGGACCTGCCACAGTTTCGCGTCAGGCAGTTGGACCGGCCGCACCGTACGGACGGCGCCCCAGCTCGCCGCCGGGGCGGCCGCGCCGCCGGGGCCGAAGGTCAGGTTGCCCGCCCAGGCGAGCGCAACCGTGACGCCCACGCCGCCGGCGACGAGGGCGGCTGCCTTGCCGCGGCGCGGCGCCGGAGCACGCGCCAGGGCGCCCAGCGCTCCGGCGCCGCCGGCCAGCGCGAGCAGCGCGATCCAGGGGCCGACGTCGGCCGCTCCGCCGGCGGTGGCGAACCCGCGAACCGCCGGCGAGACGGGGACGACCAGGGACGCGCCCGGACCCGGCCCGGTGCCGCGCAGGACGGCCCGCCAGGTGCCGGGGCGGGAGAGCCGCAGCGCGCCCGCGTAGACGGTGTGCGTGCCCGGGTCGTGGTCGCGGCCGGTGCGCGCGAGGGTGCTGCCGACCGGCTCGCCCGGGCCGGTGAGCGAGAGCCGGAGCTCGGCGGCGTGGTAGGTCCCGGCGACCTCGACCCGGACGGCGTTCACACCGACCGCGCCCGGCGTCAGGCTGACGTCGACGTCGCGTCCATCGAGCCGGACGGTGCCCGCGAACGCGACCGCGGGATTCGGTTCGGCCCGGATCTGCTGCGCGACAGCCCGCGCCTCGTCCATGGGCCGGGCGGGCGCCAGGACGCCGAGCAACGCCGTCGGCACGAGGATCGCGATGCCGAGCGCCGCCTCGAGCGCGAGCGTGTACCGTAGCCGCCTGCCCCGTGGGTGGCCCGCCTCGTCCGCCGGTCGAAGCACCACCGCGTTGAGGGCGGCGATGCCGAGCAGCACGGCAACCGCGACCAGCTTTACGAGCAGGCTCACCCCGTAGGCCGAGCCGAGAAGATCGCCGGGGGAGCCCAGGTCGAGCAGCGCGTTGCCTAGGCCCGTGGCAAGGACGAGCGGCACGGCCACGCCGGCCACGATCGAGTACCGGCGCAGCAGCGCGCGGTACCCCACCGGATCTGCGTCCCGCAGCACCGCCCACGCGACGGCCAGCGCGATCGCGCCGCCCAGCCACACGCTCGAGGCGAGAACGTGGACGAACTCGGTCCCCAGTCCAAGGCCGGGCAGGGCGGACGCCGCCCCGTGGGCGGTCGCGGCGAAGGAGAATGCCGCCACACCCGCGCCGAGCGCCCCGGCGAGCGACGCCGCGCGAGGAGCCGCCCTGCGCGCCGCGGGCCGGACGAGCACCACCACGGCCACCGCGGCGACCCGCACGATGTGCCACCGGCCGGCGGAGCTCGACAACAGGCTCGCGAGGGCGGACGCTCCCCAGCCGGTCGGCGCCCAGTCCGAGATCACCTCGCCCGCCGCGCCGGCGGCGACGAGAACCGCCCCGGCGAGCGTCAGCCGCGACAGCTGGCGGCGCAGCTGACCCCGCAGGCCACGGATCGCGGTCGGTCCCGGACCGCCGCACAGGAGGCTGACGAGCACCGCACCCACCAGCGCGAACAGCCCCGCGAGCCCGCACCACAGCGCCGCGGCCTGTCCGGCGCTCGGTACCTCCGGCGGTCCGCGTGGGCCCGCCGCCGCGAGAGAGACGTGCGGGAGCGACCCGTCCGGGCGGTCCACGGTGAACGCGTACGAGCCGCGCCGCGTGTGCCCGTCGATCGCGGAGACCGAGTGCCACACCACCGTGTAGCGGTCCGGGCGCAGCCGCGGAAGAGGGACGGTCAGGCTGCGCGGATCACGCGGCGCCACCCGCGCCGCAGCGGTGCGGACCGGGCGGTCCGCCGACGTGTAGAGGGCGATGCCCGACAGCGCGGCGTCGAGCGGCTCGCTGAAGTCGATGCGCACTGCCCGCGGCGGCATCCGCAGTGCCGCGCCCGGTGCGGGCGACGCGGCGACGAACACCGCGTGCGCGGCGGCGCCCGCGATGGGCCACACGGCGGCTGCCAGGAACGCCAGGCCGGCCGCGGCCGCGCAGGCGCCCCGAGCCGGCAGCGAAGCCATCAGCGACCGCCGTCCGCGGCCCCGGCCCGCCTCATGCGCAGCCCCGCCGCGGGCACCGCTCACCCGCCGATCGTCGGGGCGTTGTCGGCGGCACGGGTTTCCTGCCGGACGGTGCGGCGTTCGTCCTCGGCCAGCCAGGACAGCAGGACGGGAACCGACGCGACGGCAACGACGACCATGCCGCTCACCCACATGATCACCCCGCCGAGGTGCTGATCCCGCAACGCGGAGATGCCGATCCGGGAGGCGGCGTCGACGTAGTAGGGGTACAGCGGGCGTGCGCTGGTGCTGAGGATCAGGCCGAGAACGGCGCTCGCACCCATCACGCAGAACAGCAGCACCAGCCGCGCCGGATGATCGAGCTTCCTGGGGCCGAGGTCGAAGCCGAAGACGACCGACCACAACAACACGGCGGTGCCGAGATACGCCAGGTGCTCCAGATCGTGCAGCCCCGTGTTGCTCGCCGCCGCGTCGTAGATCGCGGGGTAATGGGTCGCCCACAGCACGCCGGCGAACGCACAGAAGGCGAACGGCGGCGAGAGCAGCACGCGGGCCGAACGGCTGCGCAACACGGGAACGGCAACCCGCTTGCGTGCGGTGCGGGACATGCACAGCAGCACGACGGTGAGCGGGGCGCCGAGGGCCAGCAACGGCGCAGCCAGCATTTGCAGCAGCAGGTGCTGGATCATGTGGGCGGAGAACCGGTCGTCCGCCAGACCGTCGACGGGCCCGGCGAGTGCCGCGGCGACGATCAAGAGCCCGCCCAGGAAGCAGGCCACCCGCCAGGCGGGCAACACCGAGCGCGACCGGCCGCGCCACACGACGCGCAACCCGGCGCCGTAGAGCGCGGCGGCCGCGACCACCAGCGCGATGGGCAGGACTGAATCCGGCATCGCTGCAACCTACTTTCGGTCCGGGCTGACCGAGCGCCGATTGCCGCCGTGCCGGACCCGCACCAGGGCGCTGGTGCCGGCCGCCAGGCCGAGCAGCCCTGCCACGAACGCGGCCACCGGAATCCAGTCGACGCCGCCGGAAGCAGCGGGCTCCGAGCGCGCGGCCGTGGCACCGTCGGTGAGGGTCACCGCCGGCGCGGGATGCGGCAGCGGGTCGCCGAGTTTCGGCGGGTCGATCCAGCGCTCCACGGTCCCGTCGGAGTAGTACTGCAAGACCTTGAAGACCAGCAGTTTCGCCCTGGGCAGCGGGCCGGCCTCGATGGTGAACTCCTGGAATTGCCCGGGCCCGATCGCGTTGCGCTTGTCGTCGGCGGTCCAGGTGATGCGTGAGACCACCGTGCCGATCGGTCCGTCGTCGCTGCCGACCGGCTCGGTGAGCTTGCGGGTTGTCACCTGCGCGGTCCAGCCCGCCAGCGGACGTAGCGAGACGACCGGGATCGGCGTGTTCGTCGGCATCGCGATCACCAGTCGGACCGTGCCGGCGGCGTCCCGTTCGTCGGGGACGCGGAACGTGAAGACCGTCTCGCTGCCGATCCCGGCCGTCTGCGGGTCGACGCTGACGTGGGCCAGGGCACTCGCCGCGTGCCAGAGCAGGACGGCGAGGGCAGCGACCAGCGCCGACGCGAGCCGGCGCGGGATTCGGCGTGTCACGGTCGCAGCCTCACTGTGCGGGTCACCACGGTCTCGTCGACGTCGCTCGTGCGGGCGATGACGCGGATCGCCCAGGAGCCGCCGACGGGCATCGTGAACGAACCGTAGACGAAGTGGTGCCCGACTCCGTTGTCCCTGATCAACGGCACGTTGACGTCCTGCAGCCCCAACCGGAGGTTGGAGACGGTGAGCGTCCACTGGCGAACGTGCACCAGCGCGCCGCCGGGCCGGGTCGCGCTGAGGTAGATGTACTGCTCGCCGACGACGGCCGGGTCGACCTTCAGATGGATCACCATGCCGTCGCGGGGTATGCGCGCGACATAGGCGCCCTGCCGGCTGATGGGCGCTTGTCCGGTCCCGGTCGCCTGCGGGGCTGGCGCCGCGGCGGTGCGGGACGGCGCGGCCTGGATGAGTAGGGCGGCCACGGCAACGGCCGCCACGCCGAACACGCTCTCTACCGACACCGCGCGGCGCAGCGCGCGGATCTCGGATCGTGTCGGCAGCCCGGCACGCTCGCCGACGTCCGTGCTCCCGCGCAGTCCGCGAGCACCCGGAGCGGCGTAGTGGCGGTGCACCCAGCGCCGCGAGCTGTCGGCGACGGCGAGCACGACGGCAAGCAGCCCGATCTTGGCCAGCAGCAGCCGCCCGTACGAGGTGTCGACGAGCCCGGGCCAGCTGCCGACCTCCACCACGGCCTGCACCACTCCGCTGATCACCAGGGCGGCGACGCAGCCCATGGCCAACCGCGACCACCCCGGCAGCGTCGCCCGCAACTCGACGGCCCCAGCGCTCGGCAGCAACGCGGCGGCGAGGACGACGAGGCCGCCCAGCCAGACCGCCATCGCCGCCAGGTGCACGACGTCGCTGGGCACCGAGATCGCCGGATCGGTGCTGCTCCCGTGCCCCGTCCCGGCCCAGGTGACCAACAGCGCCAGCCCGATCGGCGCCGCGCAGAACACCGGCCAGCGAAGGCCGCCGGTCCCGCACACGCGCGCGCGCCGGGCCTCGGCAACGCCCACCAGGACCGGCGCGAGCACGGCGAGCAGGCCGAACCGCACCAGGTGCGCCGTCCCGTACCTTGTGTCGACGATCTCGCCGAACGCGCGACTGGTGATCGAGGTCAGGCTGACTCCCGCGGCATACGGCGCCTGCAACACGAGTTCGCCCATGGATCCCGCGACGAGCAGGCCGTAGCCGATCCAGGCCAGCCGGGTGACGCCCCGCTCGGGCACTCCGGCCGGCCAGAGCCGGACGAGAAAGACCACTGCGCCGACCACCAGCAGCAGGCCGAGGAATCCCGCGTACCGGCACGCGGCGTACACCGCGCGCACGATGGGATCCTCCGGCGCGCTCGCGGACTCGGCCGGCGGTGCGCCGGGCGCCGCCGGCGCGATCGCGTTCGGGCCGCTGGCTCCCACCCGGAACAGGAACCCTCCGGACACCGGATGCGTGTCCGCGGACAGCACCCGGTAGGAGACGGCATACGTGCCGTCGCCTGCTCCCGGTCGCACGGCGACGGTGATCGTCGCCCCCGCATCGCTGGACGAGTAGCCGGTGGCGAGCTCGGCTCCGTTCGGACCGAGCACGGTCACCCGCCCCAGGGCGACGTCCACCGGCTCGTCGAAGCGCAGTACCACCCGAGCCGGCTCGCGGGGCACCTGCGCGCCGGCGGCGGGTTCGGAGCTGCGCAGCGTGGCGTGTGCCGAGGCCGAACCGACCGGCACGAAAAGCACGAAGAACGCGAAAAAGAGAATGGACAGCAAAAGGCACGCGCGACGAGCGCGCGTCGTATGCCGTTGCCAATTCATCGAGTGCTCCGCGCCGCACAGCGTGCGTGACGATGTGGCGCGAAGTGCGCTCCCGATATCCATTTGTTATCTGACGATCTCGTCATTTTCGCTCCGGACGTCGCAACCGCGCCGTTACCGTCGGCCCGACGCGCCGCGAGGCTCGGCCGGGCGGCAAGGATCGGGTCGACAGGGATGCCATGTTGGGTCGAAACGAGGGGACGGCACAGCGCAGGGGGCGCGGCGGCGACCGGCCCCGGCCGGCGCGGGCCTACGTGAGGTCACTGCGCCGCGGAGCAACGGGCGTGGGGCTTCTCGTCGGCGCACTGCTCACGCTGTCGTCGTGCACGCTGCTTCCCTCCGACGGCGCCGACCACAAGGGCAGGCTGGTCCACAGCCTCTACATCAAGATCGCGATCCTCGCGCTGATCGTGTTCGTCGGCGTCATCGGCACCCTGCTGTTCGAGATCATCGCCTTCCGCAAGCGACGCGGGGACGACACCCCGGCGATCCAGGACCACGGGAAGCCGGCGATCTACGCCGGCTTCTTCGTCATCGGCCTGGTCCTGGTGGCCATCCTGTTTCCCACCAGCGAGATGACGCTGAGCAAGGTCGACAGCGTCGCGAAGAACCCGGATCTCCGGGTCACGATCACGGGTTCGCAGTGGCAGTGGGCGGCGAGCTACGACAAGCAGGGCTTCTCCGTCTCCGGGCAGAGCTACAAGGAACCCATGCAGTGGGAGCTCCCGGTGAACCAGACGGTCAAGATCGACCTGAAGGCCACCGACGTGATGCACGGGCTGTACCTGCGGCAGTTCAACTTCAGCATGAACGCGGTGCCCGGAGTCACGAACACGTTCTCGTTCACCCCCGACCGGCTCGGCACGTACCCGGGACAGTGCACCCAGCTGTGCGGCGACGGCCACTACCAGATGGCCTTCGTGCTGAAGGTGGTCACCGACCAACAGTTCGCCAAGTGGGTGCACCAGGAGCAGTCCGAGGCACATGCCAAGAACTGCGCCCCGCCGGCGAGCCAGATCAACCTCGTCGTCCAGAGCATCTCGTGGAACACCAAGTGCATCGGGGTACCGGCCGGCCAGCCGTTCACCGTGACGATGAAGAACGACGACCAGGGGATCGCCCACAACTTCTCGATCTACGACGGCCCGGACACCAAGAAGAACTTCTTCAAGGGCCCGGTGTTCAAGGGGCCCGCCACGAAGGTCCTGCACGTACCCGCCCTGCCCGCGGGCACCTACTACTTCCAGTGCGACATCCACGGCCAGGCGATGTCCGGGACGATCATCGCCGGCAAGCAGGAGAACGAGCCGCAGACGGCGACCGGCACCAAGTTCAAGCTCGTCGCGAAGAACGTCCAGTGGAGCGCAGGCAAGATCGTCGTCCCGGCCGGCAAGCCGGTGACGATCACCTTCGAGAACGAGGACCGCGGCATCCAGCACAACTTCTCGATCTACGCGACGTCCAGTCTCGACAAGAACCTGTTCAAGGGACCGCTGGTCACCGGTCCGGGAACGCGCGTCCTCCACGTTCCCGCCCTGCCGGCCGGCACCTACTACTTCCAGTGCGACATCCACGGCTCGGCGATGTCCGGCACGTACCTGGTCCAGGGCTAGGCGGAGCGGGTGAACCGATGAGGAGCGCGGCATGACCGACATCCGTGAGGAGGTGCTTGAGCACCGGCCGGCACCACGCAAGAAAAGCGCGCTGCTCGAGTGGCTCACGACCACCGATCACAAAAAGATCGGGATCATGTACCTCGTCAACTCGTTCGCGTTCTTCGCGATCGGCGGCATGTTCGCGCTGACGATGCGCACCCAGCTGGCCCAGCCGAACAACGACCTGGTGTCGCACGCGGTCTACAACCAGCTGGTCTCGGTGCACGGCACCCTGATGATCTTCCTGGTGATCTTCCCGTTCCTGTCCGGGTTCGGCAACTACTTCGTGCCGCTGCAGATCGGCGCGCTGGACATGGCCTTCCCGCGGATCAACGCCCTGTCGTTCTGGCTGTTGCCGGTCGGCGGCCTCACGATCGTTTCCGGGTTCTTCGTCCCCGGCGGCGCTGCCGCGGCCGGGTGGACGAGCTACGTCCCGCTGTCGGTGCAACAGTCCGGCGCCGGCGAGGACCTGTGGGTGCTCGGCCTGATCATCGTCGGTGTCTCGTCCATCCTGGGCGCCATCAACTTCATCGTGACCATGCTGCGCATGCGCGCCCCGGGCATGAGCATGCTGCGGATGCCGATCTTCTGCTGGTCGACGCTCGCGACCTCGCTGCTCGTGGTGCTGGCCACCCCGGTACTGACCTCGGGGTTGCTGATGCTGCTCGCCGAGCGCAGCTTCGGCACGACGTTCTTCGACCCGGCCAAGGGCGGCGCGGTCGCGTACTGGCTGAACACCTTCTGGTTCTTCGGCCACCCCGAGGTCTACATGCTCATCCTGGGCGCCTGGGGGATCGTCTCGGAGATCATCCCGGTGTTCTCGGCGAAGCCGCTCTACGGCTACAAGGGCGTCGTCGTCGCGTTCATGCTCATCTCCGGGCTGTCGTTCTCGGTGTGGGCCCACCACATGTTCACCACCGGCCTGGTGCCGAACCTGTCGTTCTTCGCTGCGACGACCGAGCTGATCTCGGTGCCCACCGGGGTGCTGTTCTTCAACTGGATCGCGACCATGTGGAAGGGCAAGATCCGGCTCGAGCCGCCGATGCTGTTCGCCCTCGGGTTCGTGGCGATGTTCCTCATCGGCGGCATCGACGGCGTGTGGATGGCCGAGCCCGCCATGGACTTCGCGGTCCACGACACGTACTGGGTCGTCGCACACATCCACTATGTCCTGTTCGGCGGAACGATCTTCGGCGTCATGGCCGGCATGTACTACTGGTTCCCGAAGATGTTCGGCCGCGTGCTCGACCGAAAGATCGGCTACTGGCACTTCGGGCTGCAGTTCGTCGGGTTCAACCTGACCTTCTTCCCGATGCACATCCTCGGGCTGGAAGGAATGCCCCGCCGCGTCGTCACCTACTCCGACACCGGGTGGGGGACGGTGAACCTGATCGCGACGATCGGCGCCTACCTGATCGGCGTTTCGATCATGGTCTTCCTGCTCAACGTCGTGGTCACTCTGCGCAGGCCCGCGACCGCCCCGGCCGACCCGTGGGGCGGGAACAGCCTGGAGTGGGCGACGTCCTCGCCGCCACCGGCCCACAACTTCGACGAGCTGCCGCCGATCCACACCTACCGTCCGGTGTTCGACCAGCGCAAGGCACTCGCCGCGTCCGGGTCGAGGCCCGCTGCGGAGGAGGAGAGCGTTTCATGAGCGAGAACTCCGCCACTGCGCTCGATCACCGGGCCGTACAGCAGACGAGCAACTCGGTCCTGGGGATGGTGCTGTTCGTCATCTCCGAGGCGATGTTCTTCATGGGCTTCTTCGCCGTGTACTTCAGCGCCTACGCCTCCGCAAAGATCTGGCCGCCCAGGGCGATCGCCATCCCGCCGATCGGGTTGCCGACCGCGGGCGTGCTCGTGCTGTTGGGGAGCGTGGCAACGATGGCGCTCGCGAGCCGCGCCGGGCGCAACCGCGATCGCTCGATGATCACCTGGACGGCCGCGACGCTGGTGCTGGCGATCGTGTTCGCCGTAATCCTGTTGGGCAGCTACCGCGGCCTCGGCTTCCACACCGGCACCGACATCTACGGGTCCCTGTTCTGGGTGCTGTCGATGGTCGCCCTCGCCCACGTCATCGGCGGCATCGTGTTCTTCGTCCTCGTCCTGATCCAGGCCAGGGCAGGCGAGCTGGAAGTGCGGCACGACCCCTTGCAAGCGGCGTCGATCTACTGGAACTTCGTGGCCATCATCGGGGTCGTGCTGTACGCGACCTTCTATCTCGCGAACGTCGGTGCGTCATGAGGCTCACGACCGGGATCGCGTTCGCGCTGGGCGCCTTCTACGTGCTGGCCGGGTTCCTGTACGCGGCCACCTCGGAGTTCGTCGACGGATTCCCGCTGCTCATGGCTGCGGCGATCGGCATCGTCGCCCTCGCGACGTACCTCTTGCTCGCGGTGCGGCGAGCCGAGCGTGCGCTCGCGGCGGCCGAGGAGGCCGGCGAGGAGGCCGAGCCGCACGTCGGCCCCACGATCTGGCCGTTCGGCTACGCGCTGTCGGCGGTAGGCCTCGTCCTCGCCTTCCTCGTGTACCCGCCGCTCTACATCATCGGTGGCGCGTTGTTCCTGCTGTCGACGGCCGGCTGGTTCGCCGACGTCCGAGGGCAGTGGCTGCACGGCGCGCAGGCACCTTCCGAACCGGGCCCGCCGCGGGGCCCGGACACGACTCCGACGGCGGACGAGAGGGTTGCCTGATGCACGTGGCCAGCAAGTACGACACCTGCGTGCGATGCGGCAAGGGCGTCCCCTACGGCGAATCGGTGTGCCGGGAGTGCAATCCCGCCCGGCTGCCCACGCCCAGCCCGGCCCAGTACCACGGCACGGTCTTCCTCACCGTCCTCCTGGTGCTCGCGATCATCGCGCTCATCGTGTTGCTGACCTGACGCCCGGACCGGACGACCTCGGCGAACCGATAAGAGTTACTCGCAAAACGCACCGGTCCGGACCCGTCCGGAGCGGCCGGAGCCGCCCCGGACGGGGGAGGGCATCACAAAGGGAGATGGTGGCAGTGAAGGAAAAGCTGGTCGCGCCGGCGATCCTCGTGCTGGCCGGCGGCCTGGTACTGGGCGGGTGCGCCAAGGGCCGAGGCGGGACGGGCGAGACCTCGGGATCGCAGTCGGCGGGGGCGAGCAACTACACCCCGAAGACGCGCACGATCGACATGTTCGCCGCGCCGGTGTGGATCGGGGAGATGTCCGAGATCCCGCAGTACAAGGAGTTCGCGCCGAAGGACTTCAAGAAGGGCGGGCTCAACGACGGCAACGAGGTGTTCTCCTGGCAGCCGCAGTCGATCTACGCGTGCGCCGGCGACACCATCAAGTTGGCGATCGGGAACCCCGGGCCTGACGACCACACGTTCACCATGCCGGACCTCTCGATCAACCAGCCGGTCCCGACCTTCAAGGTCACCGACGTCACGATCAAGACGACCAAGCCCGGGCTCTACGAGTACTACTGCACCGTGGCCGCGCACACCCGCTACATGCACGGCGAGATGGTCGTGTTCGACGACTCCGACCCCGTCTGCGGCGCGTGACCCAAGCCGCAGAAGCCATCCCGGCGGCCGGCGGCCTGCACTCCGCGCCGCGCCGCTCGGCTGCCCGGATGGCAGCGCAGGTGCGCAGCTACGTCGCGCTGACGAAGCCGCGCATCGTCGAGCTGCTGCTCGTGACCACACTGCCGGTGATGTTCCTCGCGACGGCCGGCCTGCCGCCGCTGAGCCTGGCCGCCTGGACTTTGCTGGGCGGTGCGCTGACGGCCGGCAGCGCGAACACGATCAACTGCTACATCGACCGCGACATCGACCGGCGGATGAAGCGCACCGCGCGACGCCCCCTCGCGCAGGGCACCATCAGCCCGGGCAACGCGCTGGCGTTCGGCGTCGTGCTCGGCGTCGCCGGCACGGCGCTGCTCGGGTTCGCGGTCAACTGGCCCTCGGCGGCACTCGCCGACGCGGCCCTGCTGTTCTACGTCTTCGTCTACACGCTCGGCCTGAAACGGCGCAGCGCCGCCAACATCGTGATCGGCGGCGCCGCAGGGTGCTTCCCGGTGCTGGTCGGCTGGTCGGCGGTGACCGGCACAGTCGGCTGGCCGGCGATCATGCTGTTCCTCGTGGTCTTCTTCTGGACACCGCCGCACTTCTGGTCGCTGGCGATGACCTACCAGCAGGACTACGCGCGCGTCGACGTCCCCATGCTTCCGGTCGTCGCCGCTCCCGGCGTCGTGGCGCGCCGGATCGTCGGCTACTCCTACGCCATGGTGGCAGTGAGCCTGGCGCTCACCCCGGCTGCCGGGTGGATCTACGGCGGGGGAGCGGTGGCACTCGGCGTCGTCTTCCTCGTTCAGGCACATGGCCTGCAACGCCGGGTCCGCAGCGGCGTCGCGGTGAAGTCGATCCGGTTGTTCCACGCCTCGATCCAGTACCTCACCCTGCTGTTCGCCCTCGTCGCGGTCGCCGCCCTGTTGCCATGACCGAGCGCCGCGACGGCGGCATCATCGGCTTCGGCCGCCGCCACCCCGGAGTGATGCTGGTGGCGTTGCCCTGCCTGGTGTTGTTGCTCGTGGTCGGCCTGGTGTGGTCTCCCCGCACACCGTCCTCGCCCGCGCCCGGCGATGGGTCGGAAACCGGTCTCGTGCCAGTGGCGGACGATCGGCCGGCGCCCGACTTCGACCTTCCTCTGCTGTCCGGCGCCGGTTCGCTCAGCCTCCGCTCGTTGCGCGGCCACGTCGTCGTCGTCAACTTCTGGGCCTCCTGGTGCAGGGCGTGCGCTCAGGAGGTTCCCGCGATGGAGTCGCTGTTCCGGCACTACCAGCACGCCGGCGTCGATTTCGTCGGCATCGACCACGGCGACCGGCGGGCGTCCGCCCTGGCCTTCGCCGAGAACCACGGGATGGGCTACCCCAGCGTGGTCGACCACGACGGTGAGGTACTCGGTGCATACGGCGCGGTAGGTCTGCCGACGACCTACGTCATCAACCGCGCGGGCCGGATCCGTTACGAGGCCATCGGCAGCGTCGACGTCGCGGCGCTGCGCCGGTCGGTCGATCTGGTCCGAGCGGGTCGCGCCGCCCCGGCCGCCGGTCGGGCCGGTGCGGCGGTACGGCTCACCGACCTCGGTGGCCGTGCGGCGCCGGGCTTCACGCTGATCGACCAGTTCGGCCGCCGCACGACGCTTTCGGATTTGCGGGGGCGGCCGGTGCTGCTCACCTTCGTGGACAGCCGGTGCACGGACGTGTGCTCGCTGACCGCGGAACTGCTGCAGCGCACCGTCGGCCTGCTCGGCAAGCCCCCGGGGCAGGTGCGCCTGCTCGCCGTCAACGCCAACCCCCGCCACTTCACGGTCGCGGACGTGCATTCCTGGTCGGTGCAGCACGGCATGCTGCACCGGTGGCGCTATGTCACTGGCCAACCGGCGCAGCTGCGCGACATCTGGGCGTCCTACGGTGTCGGCTCGCGCTTCGAGCACGGCGGGCTCGAGCACCAAGCTGTGGTGTACCTGCTCGACGCCGGCCTGCGTGAGCAGGCGCTGCTGGCGGTGAGCAGCCTGCGTACGAGCGTCGCGGCCGAGGCCGCGGCCCTCGCCGGGGCCATTCGCCGCCTTCCGGCGCACGGCACGCGCTGAGGGTCGAAGCAGGCGGGATCGCCGGCGACGAGCAAGCACGGCAGGCCTCGGGCGTGACTCGACGAGTGCAGTCCCGGCAAGAGTCAGTGCTCGAAACGGGTGTCGGCCTCGATCAGCCCGTGCTCCCGGAGCCAGTGCCGGATCGGCGCGACGCCCTCGACGGCCGGATCGACGACCGTCGTGCCCTCGCGCAACCGCATGCTCGCCGCACCGCTCACGACGAGCACCGGTCCGGGATGCCGTTCGGCGAGCAGGCCGAAGTCGCCGTCGCCGGTCACCAGCAGCAGCGGCGTGTCGCTGGGGGAGTAGGCCGCGGCGAGCGCAAGATCGGCCTGCTGCCAGCCGGCCGAGGCGAGCAGTTCGGTACCCGCCGGCCACGTCACGCGGCGCAGGGCCGCGGTTCGGCCGCTGGCAGTGATCCGGGCCGGCACCGGCAACTCGTCCAGCACCTCCAGCACCGGCTGGAGCCGCCGCGGGACCACGTTGTCGGCGTCGACGAGCACCCGCAGCACCACGACACCCTAGCCGCCGCCCCGTGCCGGTCCGGTTGCGGATCGTGGCGCGGAAACGGCCCGATCCGCAATCGGAGCGGACGGCGTAGAGCTTTAGTCGGTGAGCTGCTTCGCGGCGTCCTCGGTGGCGCGCCCCTCGGCGGGACGCTCACCCTCTTCGAGAGCGTCGAGCTCGGCCTGGATCTCCGGCTTCTCCTTGACGGGATAGAAGAAGCCGCGGATGTGCTTGAGCGGCGAGGACGCACCGAGCTGGTTCATGCGCTTCGGCACCGGTGCGCCCATGTAGGACAGCTGCCCGTGGCCGTGCTCGTCGGTCGGGCCGAGCGGCTGGTGCACCTCGACGAACTCGCCGGTCGGCAGCACCCGGATGATGCCGGTCTCGATGCCGTGTTCGAGCACCTCGCGGTCGTGCCGTTGCAGGCCGAGGCAGATCCGGTAAGCGACGAGGTAGGCGATCGGCGGCAGCGTGATCAGCAGGATGCGCCCGCCCCACGTCATCGCGTTCAGCGAAATGTCGAACGCCTTGGCGATGATGTCGTTGCCGCCGGACAGGAACAGCACGATGTAGAAGGTGATCGCCATCGCGCCGAGCGAGGTGCGGACGGGGGAGTCACGCGGACGTTGCAGCAGGTTGTGCGACGCGCGGTCCTTCGTCATCTTCGCTTCGATGAACGGATAGAGGCCGGCGACGGTGAACAGGATGCCGGGCAGCACCACCGTCGGCCAGAACAGTGGCGGGATGTCGTGATGCCACAGCCGGATCTCCCAGGACGGGAACAGACGGGTGGAGCCGTCCAGGAACATCATGTACCAGTCGGGCTGCGAGCCGGACGACACCGCCCGGGGCTCGTACGGCCCGTACAGCCACACCGGGTTGATCTGCGCCAACCCGCCGAGCGCGGCGCACACGCCGAAGACGAGGAAGAAGAACCCACCCGCTTTGGCCGCATAGACAGGCAGGATCCGCTCACCGGTCACGGTGTCCTCGGTGCGCCCGGCGCCCGGGAACTGGGTGTGCTTCTGGCGCACGACCAGCGCCAGGTGGGCGCCGATGAGAGCGAGCAGGATTCCGGGTATGAGCAGAACGTGGGCGATGTAGAAGCGATCGATGATCACGTCGCCCGGGAACTGCCCACCGAAGATCATGAACGACAGCCAGGTACCGACCACCGGGATCGAGAGCATGATCGCGTCGGCGATGCGCAGGCCCGTGCCGGAAAGCAGGTCGTCGGGCAGCGAGTAGCCGACGAAGCCCTCGATGATGCCCAGGCCGATGAGGCCGAGGCCGATGAGCCAGTTGAGCTCGCGTGGCTTGCGGAACGCTCCGGTGAAGAACACCCGGAACATGTGGATCATCATCGCCGCCACGAACAGCAGCGCCGCCCAGTGGTGGATCTGCCGGACGACCAGACCGCCGCGGACGTCGAAGGCGATGTCGAGCGTCGACTTGTACGCCTGCGACATCGTCACGCCGTCGAGCAGCTTGTACGGCCCGTGGTAGACCGTCTCGGTCATCGACGGGTCGAAGAAGAACGTCAGGTACGTGCCGGTCAGCAGCAGGATGATGAACGAGTAGAGCGCGATCTCGCCCATCATGAAGGTCCAGTGGTCCGGGAAGACCTTGTTCAGCTGCTTGCGCAGCGGCCCGGCC
>DASSEP010000014.1:0-8319 GCA_035695205.1 Jatrophihabitans sp.
CGCATCGAGGAGTTCGCGGCGCTGGCCGGTCACGAGCAGGTGCACAAGGGCATGACCAGCCGTGACCTGACCGAGAACGTGGAGCAGTGCCAGATACGAGCGTCGCTCGTCCTGGTGCGCTCGAAGATTCTCGCCGTGCTCGCCCGGCTGGCGCGGCGCGCCGCCGAGTACGACGCGCTGGTGATGGCCGGCCGCTCGCACAACGTCGCGGCGCAGGCGACGACGCTGGGCAAGCGATTCGCCACGGTCGCCGACGAGCTGCTCGTCGCGCTGGAGCGGCTCGACGACCTGATCGCGCGCTACCCGTTGCGGGGCATCAAGGGACCGGTCGGCACCGCCCAGGACATGCTCGACCTGCTCGACGGCGACGCGGCCGCTCTCGCCGGTCTCGAGCAGAGGGTCGCCGAGCACCTCGGTTTCACCCGGACGCTGACCAGCGTCGGCCAGGTGTACCCGCGCTCGCTCGACTGGGACGTGCTCAGCACGCTGGTGCAACTCGCCGCCGCGCCGTCCTCGCTGGCCACGACCATCCGGCTGATGGCGGGCAACGAGCTGGTGACCGAGGGGTTCAAAGCCGGCCAGGTGGGCTCGAGCGCGATGCCGCACAAGATGAACACCCGCTCCGCGGAGCGGATCAACGGATTCACGGTGATCCTGCGCGGTTACGCCTCGATGGCCGGCGAGCTGGCCGGTGACCAGTGGAACGAGGGGGACGTCTCGTGCTCGGTGGTGCGCCGGGTCGCGTTGCCCGACGCGTTCTTCGCGCTCGACGGCCTGCTCGAGACGACGTTGACCGTCCTCGACGAGTTCGGTGCGTTCCCGGCGGTGATCGAGCGGGAACTGAGCCGCTACCTGCCCTTCCTGGCCACGACGAAGGTGCTCATGGCGGCGGTGCGCGCCGGCGTGGGACGCGAGACGGCGCACGAGGCGATCAAGGAGAACGCGGTGGCCGTCGCCCTCGAGATGCGCGAGAAGGGCAGCGAGCGCAACGACCTGTTCGACCGGCTCGCGGCCGACTCGCGGCTCGGGCTCTCGGGCGAGCAGTTGCAGGGTCTGCTCGCCGAGCCGCTGAGCTTCACCGGCGCGGCCCGCGAGCAGGTCGCGGCGGTGGTGGCCGCGGTCGACCGGGTGCTCGCTTCCGACCCGTCGGCCGCCGAGTACGTCCCCGAACCGATCCTGTAGCTCTCAGCCTCTGGCTCTCACCCCGGCGCCCGGCCGGCGAGCCGATCGGGCCGGCCCAGATTCCAGTAACCCTTGACGAAGACCGCCTCGTGCGCGAGGCCGCGGCCTTCGAGCAGCGCGCGCAGCGCCACCATCGCCCGGGTCTCGCCGAGCAGGTAGGCGTGCGTGCCGTCGAGGGCGTCGCTTTCGACGGCCTCGGTTTCGAAAGCCTCGGTGAGGGTGTCGGCGAGCAGCTCCGCACCGCCGGGCGGCGTTTCGCCGCGGTGCACCCAGCGCGTCCGGGCGCGGACGGGCAACTCGTCCGCGGCGTCGCGCACCTCGACCACCGCGGTGGCGGGCTCGTCGTCGGGAAGCGCCTCGCAGATCGCGGCGATCGCGGGCAGCGCAGACTCGTCACCGACGAGCAGGTGGCTGCGGGCGCCGCGCAGCTCGAGCTTGCCGCGCGGTCCCTGAAAGCTGACCTCGTCGCCGGGCGCGGCGGTGGCGCCCCAGAGCGCGCCTGGGCCGGCGCCGTGCAGGACGACGTCGAGATCGAGTTCGCCGGTCTGCGGGCGGGCGTGCCGGATCGTGTAGCGGCGCTTCACCCGCCGGCCGCCCTCGGCGCGCAGGTGCAGCTCGACGTCCTGGGCGGGCCGCAGCTCGATCTCGCGCATCGACTCGGCCTGCACGGTGACCCGCCGCATGCGCGGCGTGAGCTGCCGCGCCGACACCACCACGCCCGTGTGGACGGGGGAGCGGCGGACCAGCGGGGCACTCACAGTTACCCGACCCTAATCGGCCGCTGAACCGCGCCGGGCAGGTGCGTTCCTCGAGCCGCCGGCCGCATGTTTCCCGGCGCGTTGGCTCTGCTCAGTGCCGCTGAGCACATGCTCGGTGGTGCTGAGCAGAGCAAACTTCCCCGGCAGCACACCTCCGAGGTAGGCGCCGCGCCGCCCGGGGCAGGCCGGTGGCCGGCCCGCCGCGGCCCCGTCGAGCGCCGCCGGAGCGGGCGCGGATGATGGTGTGCGTGGCCATCAGCGTGTTCGACCTGTTCTCGATCGGCATCGGTCCGTCGTCCTCGCACACGGTCGGGCCGATGCGGGCGGCGTACACGTTCGCGTCGGGGCTCGCCGACCACGGGCTGCTGGAGTCGGTCGTGCGAGTGCGGGCGGAGCTGTTCGGTTCGCTCGGCGCGACCGGTCACGGGCACGGCAGCGATCGGGCGGTGATCCTCGGCCTGCTCGGCGAGCGCCCGGAGTCGGTGGAGACGTCGACGGTGATGGAGCGGGCCGCCGCGGTGCGGGAATCGGGCCGGGTCGCGCTGCTGGGCGTCCAGGACGCCGCCCTTGCTGAAGACGACCTCGTGCTGCACCGGCGCGAAAGCCTGCCGTTCCACCCCAACGGCATGCGGTTCTTTGCGTGGGACGGCAGCGGTGAGCTGTTGCGTGAGCGAACGTACTACTCGGTCGGCGGCGGGTTCGTCGTCGACGAGGACGCCGCCGGCGCCGACCGCATCGTCGAGGACACCACGCGGCTGCCGTACCCCTTCTGCAGCGCCGCCGAGCTGCTGCAGCGGTGCGCCGAGGCCGAGTTGCCGATCAGCGGCGTCATGCTCGCCAATGAGCAGGTGTGGCGCAGCGAGCAGGAGGTGCGCGACCGGCTGCGCGCGATCTGGTCGGTGATGGCCGAGTGCGTCCGCAACGGGTGGACCAACGAGGGCACCCTGCCGGGCGGGTTGAAGGTGCCGCGCCGCGCGCCGGAGCTGTACCGCCGGCTGGAGAACGAGCCGAACTCGATGGACCCCCTGCACGCGATGGACTGGGTCAACCTGTTCGCGCTCGCGGTCAACGAGGAGAACGCAGGCGGTGGCCGTATCGTCACCGCCCCCACCAACGGCGCGGCCGGGGTGCTGCCCGCGGTGCTGCACTACTACGTTCGCTTCGTTCCGGGCGCCGACGAGGAGGGCATCGTGCGCTTCCTGCTGTGTGCGGGGGCGATCGGCGTCCTCTACAAGGAGAACGCCTCGATCTCCGGCGCCGAGGTCGGCTGCCAGGGGGAAGTGGGTTCGGCCTGCTCGATGGCCGCCGGGGCGCTGTGCGAGGTGCTCGGCGGGACGCCGGCCCAGGTGGAGAACGCCGCCGAGATCGGGATGGAACACAACCTCGGGCTGACCTGCGACCCCGTCGGCGGGCTGGTTCAGGTGCCGTGCATCGAGCGCAATGCCATGGCGGCGGTGAAGGCGATCAACGCCGCGCGCATCGCGCTGCGCGGCGACGGCCGGCACATCGTCAGCCTCGACAAAGTGATCAAGACGATGCGTGAGACCGGCGCCGACATGAAGGTGAAGTACAAGGAGACCGCGCGCGGCGGGCTGGCCGTCAACGTCATCGAATGCTGAGCAGACAGCCGCCGCGCTCCGACGGGAGCGCGGCGGCTGCGTGGTTCAGGCGGCGGCGACGGCCTCCATCGGCGACTCGGGCACCTCGTCGCGCTTGACGTTGATCATCACAGCGGCGACACCGATCGAGGCCAGCCCGAACACGGCGGCGGCGACGAAGCCCATGGCCGAGGAGTGCGCCTGGATCGCGTGGGCGGCGTGCACCGCCACCGAGTCGTGCAGCGCGGCCAGCGACGGCTTCGCACCGGTGCGGGCGGCGTTCAACTCCTGCAGGTGCCTGAGCACTGTCGGGGGAAGAGAACCGCTCTTGACCTGGGCCAGCAGGTTCTGCGCCGTGCTCGTGCCCGCGTTGCGCCCGGCTGTCGCAGCAACGGTGGCGAGCACGGACAGGCCGATCGCGCCGCCGACTTGCTGGCCGACGTTGAGCATCGCCGAGGCGACACCGGCATCGGTGTTGCGCACCCGCGAGACGGCCACGGTGGTGAGCGGCACGAAGATGCACCCCATGCCGATCGCCATCACGATCATGCCGGGTAGGAACAGGTTGGAGTATCCGGAATCGGCGTTCACCCGGGCGTACCAGAACATCGCGACGGTCAGCAGGATCGTGCCGGCGAGGATGATCGGCTTGGGCCCGTACTTCGGCATCAGCTTGGTCATCAAACCTGAAGTCACGCCGATGACGGCGCTGACCGGCAGGAATGCCAGGCCGGCGCGCAGCGGGCTGAACCCGATCACCTGCTGCACGAAGAAGGTGACGAAGTAGAACATGCCGAACATGCCGGCGCCGACGATCAGCATGACCAGGTACGCGCCACCTCGGTTGCGGTCGAGCACGACGCGCAGCGGCAGCATCGGATCGGGTGCCCGGGTCTCCCACAGGAAGAACGCGCCGAGCAGGATGACCGCGGCGACCAACGTGCCGATCGTGACGGCGTTGTTCCATCCGTCGTTCGCGGCGTGGATGAACCCGTAGACCACGCCGAGCATGCCGGCCACCGACAGCACCGCACCGATGAAGTCGAATCTGCCCTCGTGGCGCTCGGACTCGTGCAGGTAGAGGAACGCGCCGGCGATCAGGGCGATACCGATCGGCACGTTGACGAACAGCACCCACCGCCAGGTGAGGTATTCGGTCAGGATGCCGCCGAGCAGCAGGCCGAGCGCGGCACCGGCGCCGGAGACCGCGGCATAGACGGCGAACGCCCGGGTGCGTGCCGGGCCCTCTTCGAACTCGGTCGTGACCAGCGATAGCGCGGTCGGCGACGAGATCGCGCCGCCCAGGCCCTGGATGATCCGGCCGGCCAGCAGCATCTGGAAGTTCGGCGCGAGGCCGCCCAGCAAGCTGCCCAGTGAAAACATCGCGAGGCCGATCATGAACATGCGGCGCCGGCCGAGCAGGTCACCGGAGCGCCCGCCCAACAACAGCAGACCGCCAAAGGCGAGCGTGTAGGCGTTGAGCGCCCAGGTCATCGAGGTCTGGGATTTGTGGAAGTAATCGCCCATCGACGGCAGCGCGATGTTCACGATGGTGGCGTCGAGCACGACCATCAGCTGGGCGCCGGCAATGATCAGCAGTACGGCTGCCGGGTGTGCGGCTCGGCGCGCTCCTCGGCCGGGCCGGACTGCAGTGCTCGAGGGGTCCGGGGGATGCTGAGTCTGGGTCAAGACATGCTCCGATCGCATCTTCTGCCGGAGCGGGGAGCGCCTCGCTTCCGGCTGGCGTTGTAAGGGACGATGGCGTTCACTATCGGGTACGCTAGGAGTTCGCGATAGAGAACGCAACCGTTTTTTATTTCGCTCGACGCGAACGCGTCGAACAGCTGGGGCGAAGCATGGACGAGGGGTACGACAACGGGTGACTGCGACGAGATCAGCTGGCACGCAGACTGGTGAGCCGGAGCTCGGGACCGGCACCGAGACCGGCACCGAGACCGGCGCCGGAGCGCACGCGCCACAGCGCCGCCGCGGCGCGGCGCTCGAGGACGCGATCCGGGCCGCCGCCTACGCCGAGCTCGCCGCAGTGGGCTACACCGCCTTCAGCGTCGAGGCGGTGGCCGCCCGGGCGCGCACCGGCAAGGCGAGCATCTACCGCCGCTGGCCCACCAAGCAGCATCTGGTCATGGACGCCCTCTGCGAGCAGCTGCCGACCCCGGCCCAATGCGGGCTCGCGCTGGAGCTCGACGACTCAGTCACCACCGCCGACGCCCTGCGCACGGTGGCCGGCAACATCGCGCGCGTCGTCAACAGTCCCGCCGGCGACGCGATCCGTGCGATCAAGTGTGAGGCGGTGAGCGACCCGGAACTCGCCCAGCTGATCGACACTCGTTTCCAGGCGCCGCGGCGCGAGGCGCTGCTCGCCATCCTGCGGCGGGGAGTGGCGCGCGGCGAGGTCCGTCCGGAGGCCGTCACACCGGTCGTCGCCGACGTGATGCCGGCGATGATCGCCCACAGGGTGATCCTGCAGCGCGAGCCGCTGACCGAGCAGGACATCGCCGCGATGATCGAAGAGGTCTTCCTGCCGCTCGTCGAGGCGCGGCGCCCGGCCGGAGACTGACACGGCCTGAGAGCCTCGGCCGTCCGAATCGTCCGGTGCGGCACCATGGACGCTGGGTGAGCACACCGTCGGCTCACGCCGGGGGGTTTCGCAGACGCGAGGGGACCGGCCGCAGAGGAGGGCACACGTGGCGGGTGCGGCACCTGCCCGGACGTCGCCGCCGCCGGGCGATCCTCGCAAGCCCGGGCGTTGGACGCGCGTGCGGACCGTCTACCTCCAGCGCGCGCCGGACCTGATCGCCGGAGTGGCGCTGCTGCTCGGGCTACTCACCATCGTTGACGCCGTCTTCGTCGACCAGCGAGGGCGGGTGCACGCCATCACCCGCATCATCCCGGTGCCGGCGAGCGCGGCGGCGACGGCGGTGGTGTTCGTCTCGGGCATGCTGCTCCTTCGTCTTTCTGCCGGGCTGCGCAAGCGCAAGCACCGCGCCTGGCAGGCGGCGGTGGTCGCGACCGCGGGCGTGCTCGTCGCCCACGTCTTCCGCGGCGAGCGGCGTTACGTCGAGGCGGCGATCGGGCTCGTCCTGCTCGTCCTTCTCCTGCTCGCGCGCTCGCGCTTCACCGCGAAACCGGATCCCCGCAGCCGGTGGTTCGCGCTGCGCTTCCTGCTGCAGGCCTTCGCGTTCTCGATCGTCTACGGCCTGGCGGTGCTCTACATCGCGCCCGGCCAGGTTGCCGGTGACACCAGCTTTCTCGGCCGGCTGCAGGAGGTGCTCTACGCGCTGGTGGGTGTGGACGGCCCCGTGGTCATCCGCAGTGACCGGCTCGGCGACGCGCTGCATGCGACGCTGTTCGGCCTGGCGCTGGTCACGGCGTTCCTCACCGTCGTGTTCGCGCTGCGGCCGGAGGAGCCGGTGGCCGTCCTGTCCGACGAGGACGAGCTGCGCCTGCGCCAGCTGCTCGAGCGACACGGCAGCCGCGACTCGCTCGGCTACTTCGCGCTGCGCCGCGACAAGTCGGTGGTCTGGTCGGCGAGCGGGAAGGCGGCGATCACCTACCGCGTGGTGCTGGGCGTCGCGCTGGTCAGCGGTGACCCGATCGGCGACCCCGAGGCCTGGCCGGGCGCCATCGCTACGTACCGGCAGCTGGTCGAGGAGCATGCCTGGACGCCGGCGGTCATGGGATGCAGCGAGCTGGGTGCCACCGTGTTCAAGCGCGAGTACGGGCTCGCGGCGCTGCAGCTCGGTGACGAGGCGGTCGTCGAGGTCAAGGACTTCACCCTCGAGGGACGTCCCATGCGCGGTGTCCGGCAGGCCTGCACGCGGGTGGCGCGCGCGGGCTACGACGTCCGGACGGAGCGCGTCGGGAAGCTTGCCGCAGAGGACGTCGCCGAGCTGCGCTCCGCGGCCGAGGCGTGGCGCGGCGATGCGGTGGAGCGCGGCTTCTCGATGGCGCTGTCGCGCCTCGGCGACCCGGCCGACGCCGATTGCGTCGTGGTGACCGCCCGGCACGACGGGAGGCTCGCCGGGCTGCTGCATTTCGTGCCGTGGGGCGCGGACGGCCTGTCGCTGGACTTGATGCGGCGAGACCGCGCGGCGGACAACGGGCTGAACGAGTACATGATCGCGGCGTTGCTGGAGAGCGCGCCGGAACTCGGCGTCGGCCGCGTCTCGCTGAACTTCGCCGTCTTCCGCGACGCGATCGAGCGCGGCGAGCGGATCGGTGCCGGGCCGGTCCTGCGGCTGTGGCGCAGCGTCCTGGTCTTCGCCTCGCGGTGGTGGCAGATCGAATCGCTCTACCGGTTCAATGCGAAGTTCCGTCCCTGCTGGGAACCGCGGTTCATCTCCTTCCCGTCGACGCGCGACATCCCGCGGATCGCTGTCGCGGCGCTGGAGGCCGAGGCCTTCCTGACCCGGCCGCGGCCGCTCAAGCGGCTGCTCGGGCGCGGCTGACCGTCGCTTGGGCCGGGGGCGGGCTTTGGCCGGGCCGAGCGGCACCTTGTAGGCTTCTCGGCCGGTGGCTGTGTACGTCCCAGCCGCTTGGAGGCTTCGCCTAGTCTGGTCTATGGCGCCGCACTGCTAATGCGGTTTGGGTCTAAAGCCCATCCCGGGTTCGAATCCCGGAGCCTCCGCGGATCCCCGGATCGGGCCGGTCGCTGTGCACCGGCTAGACTGGCCCGTCGGTGACCAAGCGCCCGTAGCTCAACGGATAGAGCACTTGACTACGGATCAAGAGGTTGCAGGTTCGAGTCCTGCCGGGCGCGC
>DASSEP010000015.1:0-14269 GCA_035695205.1 Jatrophihabitans sp.
CGACGCCGGCATCCTCGGCGTGGACACGACCGCGGTGCACGCCACGCACCTGACCGCCGCGGACGTCGCGACCCTCGGCCGCACAGGGACGACCGCCTGCTTCTGCCCGACCACCGAGCGCGATCTCGCCGACGGTATCGGCCCGGCCCGGGCGCTGGCCGATGCCGGCGCCCGCCTCTCGCTCGGCAGCGATCAGCACGCCGTCGTCGACCTGCTCGAGGAGGCGCGGGCGCTCGAGATGGACGAACGGCTGGCCAGCGGCGAGCGCGGCCGCTTCGCCCCGGAGCAACTGCTGCGGGCGATGACCCGGCACGACAGCATCGGCTGGCCGGACGCGGGCCGTCTGGAACCGGGCGCCCGGGCCGATCTCGTGGCGGTGCGACTGGACACGGTGCGCACCGCGGGGTGCGCGCCCGGGCAGGTGATGGTCGCCGCCAGCGCGGCGGACGTCGACACCGTGATCATCGACGGCCGGGTGGTCGTGGAGGGCGGCCGGCACGTGCTGGGTGACGTGGGTCGGTTGCTCGGCCAGGCGATCCGCGGCGTCTGGCAGGTCGGAACATGAGCAGCACGCTGGTCACGGGCATCGGCGAACTCGTCACCAACGACCCCGAGCGCTGGGGGGGCGACGCGCTCGGCATCGTCCACGATGCGGCCGTGGTGGTCGACGAGGACGCCGTTCGCTGGGTCGGCCCGGCAGCTGCCGCCCCGGACGCCGACAAGCTGGTGGATCTGGGTGGCCGCGCGGTGGTTCCGGGGTTCGTCGACTCGCACACGCACCTGGTGTTCGCCGGTGATCGTGCCGCGGAGTTCGCCGCGCGCATGGCGGGGGAGTCCTACGACGGCGGCGGCATCGCCTCGACCGTGGCCGCGACTCGGACGGCGAGCGACGAACAGCTGCGCGAGGCCCTGCTGTTGCGAATGACCGAGCTCCGTCGTCAGGGCACGACGACGGCTGAGATCAAGAGCGGCTACGGCCTCACGGTCGCCGACGAGGTTCGCGCACTGCGCATCGCCGGAACGATGACCGCGGAGACGACCTTCCTCGGCGCGCACGTGGTGCCGCCCGGCGCCGACCGGGCCGACTACGTCGAGCTCGTCCGCGGCGAGATGCTGGCCGCCTGCGCGCCCCTGGCGCGCTGGATCGACGTCTTCTGCGAGCCTGCCAGCCCGCACGCCTTCGACGCCGACGAGGCGCGCGCGATCCTCTCGGCCGGCGCGCAGGCCGGGCTCGGGCTGCGTGTGCACGGCAACCAGCTCGCCCCCGGGCCCGGCGTGGCGCTCGCCGTCGAGCTCGGCGCGGCGAGCGTCGACCACTGCACCTACCTCTCGGACGCCGACGTCGGCGCGCTCGCCGGCGCGGACACCGTCGCCACGTTGCTGCCCGGCGTCGAGTTCTCCACCCGATCGCCGTACCCGGACGCCCGCCGGCTGATCGACGCCGGCGCGACGGTCGCGTTGGCCACCGACTGCAACCCGGGCACGAGCTACACCAGCTCCATGCCGTTCGTGATCGCACTCGCCGTCCGGGAGATGAGGATGACGCCGGCCGAAGCGCTGTGGGCTGCCACCGCCGGCGCGGCGCGGTCGCTGCGCCGGAGCGACATCGGCCGCGTCGCGGTTGGCGCGCGGCCCGATCTGGCCGTGCTCAACGCGCCGACCTACCTGCACCTGGCCTACCGCCCAGGCGTGCCGATCGCGCGGGCGTTCGACGCCTCCCTCAGTCGGCAGAGCTGAACCGGAGCAGCATTCCGGGAAGGACTCAGGGCGTTCCCCGATGTCACGCGACGGTCGCTGCCGGATGCTTGCGGCAACCACCAGATCCGGCCCGGGAGCGACCATGATCGAGGCGCGCGCGCTGAGCAAGTACTACGGCAGGACCAAGGCCGTCGACGGGCTGACCTTCGAGGTGCGGCCGGGTATCGTCACCGGCTTCCTCGGCCCCAACGGCGCGGGCAAGTCGACCACCATGCGGTTGATCATGGGGTTGGACGAGCCGTCGTCAGGGACGGTGCTGGTCAACGGGCGCCGGTACGCAGCGCTGCGACGCCCGCTGCACGAGGTGGGCGCCGTCCTCGAGACCGGAGCCCTGCACGGCGGCCGGAGCGCCTACAACCACCTGCTGTGCCTCGCACAGAGCAACGGCATCGGGCGCGGGCGCGTTGCCGAGGTGCTCGAGCTCGTCGGCCTGACCGAGGTCGCCCGCCGCCGCGCCGGCGCGTTCTCGCTCGGTATGCGGCAACGCCTCGGCCTGGCTGCGGCCCTGCTCGGCGACCCTCCGGTGCTGCTCTGCGACGAACCGGTCAACGGGCTCGACCCGGAAGGCATTCTGTGGATCCGGACACTGCTGCGCCGGCTCGCCGCCGAGGGCCGCACCGTGTTCGTCTCCAGCCATCTGATGAGCGAGATGGCGCTCACCGCCGATCACCTGATCGTCGTCGGGCGGGGCCGCCTGGTGGCCGACGCGAGCACCACCGAGATCATCGACCGTGCGTCGACCAAGTCGGTCGTGGTCCGAACCCCCGCACGCGGGCGCTTGCGTGAGGCGCTGCGCGCCGCCGGCGCAGACGTGCAGTCTGAGCCCGACGCCCTGATCGTGCGAGGACTGGCGCAGGAGTCGGTCGGCGACCTTGCGGCCCGACACGGCATCGCCATCCACGAACTGCACACCCGGCAGCCCTCTCTCGAGGAGGCCTTCATGAAGCTCACCCAGGACAGCGTCGACTTCCGCACCGAACTGGTCGGTGCCCGGTGACCGCGACACTCGCCGCTCGTCCGCCGGCGCCGACGATCGGGTTCCCTAACCTGCTGCGATCGGAACTCACCAAGCTGCGCAGCGTGCGCTCGACCTGGTGGACGGCCGTGTTCGCAGCGCTCGCCACCATCGCCGTCTCGGTGATCATCTGTGTGCAGTGGCGCAGCAACCTGCTCAGCGGCAAGGACAGCCTGGACGGGTTCGACGCGACGCTGACCAGCCTCAACGGCCTGTACCTCGCCCAGATCGCCGCCGGCACGCTCGGCGTGCTGGTGATGAGCTCCGAGTACGGCACCGGGATGATCCGCGCGACGATGGCGGCCGTGCCACAGCGCCGCGCCGTCCTCGCGGCCAAGGGCGTGGTCTTCGCCGGCTGCACCCTGCTGGTCGGCGAGCTGCTCAGCTTCGCCGGGTTCGCGATCGGCCAGGCGATCCTGTCGGGCGCGCACGCCTCGGCGTCGCTCACGGACGCCGACGCGCTGCGGGCGACCGTCGGTGGCGGGCTCTATCTCACTGCAGTCGGCCTGCTCGGCTTCGGTCTGGGCGCGTTGATCCGGCACACCGCCGGCGCGCTGTCGGCATTCTTCGGCATCCTGTTCGCGTCGACCGTCGTGGTCGATCTGCTGCCGACGTCGTGGCGCAACGCGCTCATCGACTACATGCCCGCCAATGCCGGCAGCCAGATCCTCACCACCGTGCCCACGCACAGCGCGCTCGGGCCCTGGGCGGGTCTCGGCGTGTTGTGTGGTTACGCCGCAGCTGCGATCGCCGTCGCCACGGTGCTCATCACCCGTCGAGACGTTTAGTCAGATCTCCCCGGCGGTCGGAACGAAGTCCATGTGGGCCGTGTAGGCGAAGGTGTGCCCGCTCCCGTCCTGCAGCTCGCCCGCCACCCGGTCAGCTGTCTCGATGTCGGCGATCGGCAGGCCCACGACCAGCGCACCGTCCTCCAGCGCGCTCTCGAGCGCGTCCAGGTAGCGGCTGTCGTCGCTCATCACACGCTGCAATCCGCGCACGACGTGGCCGTACACCCCGTGACCGGTGCCGGCGGCGTCCAGGCGGCGCAGGCCCTCCTCGCCGTACAGCAGCCACGTCTCGCGGGTGGAGTCGAGGTCGCCGGCCCCGAGGGCGCCCACCGCGGCAACCCCGCGCTCCGGGTCGTCGAACACCGCGAACAGTCGCTTGCGGGACGCTGCCACCACGTGCCGGAACTCCACCGGTTGGTTGTACCTGCGCTCGGGGTCCGGCTCGGCCGGCGGCGCGCTGCGGGCGGGTGCCGCGGCCTCGGGCGGTTCGGTGAGCCGGAAGTACTCGCGCATGACGGGTTCCAGCCGTCCGCGCAGGCTCATCCAGTACACCCGTCCGAATGTCTTCTTCATCAGGTGTTTGGTGCGACTCGGCGCGGCTTTGACGACCGGCGCGGTGTACGTGCCGGTGACGAACGTGCCCCGCCCGTCGCCGGTGTCGAGCGGGCAGTGCGTGCGCCCGGTGAACTCTGCGGGCTTGCCGCTGAGCGCCCGCGCGACGACCTGCGCCTGCAGGTGTGCCCCGACTCCGGACTTGGATGTCGGCAGGTTGGTCGCGTCACCGATGGCGAACGCGCAGTCCGCGCCCTGGATGCGCAGCGTATGCCGATCGGTGCGGACGAACCGGTCGTCGTCGAGGACATCCGCAGGCGTATAGGCGATGTCGGCGCCCACGAACGGCGGGATGAGGATCGGCAAGTCGTAGCCGATCTCCTCGCCCTCGATCGAGGTGATGGTCCGGCTGTCCGGGTCGATCCGGTCGACGTCGAAGAAGGTCCGGATCTCGATGTTGCGCTCGCGCAGCAGCGGTTCGACGACCTCGTTCATCCCGGCGGCGGAGTAGGCACGCGGGTACGGCGTGAAGAACACCAACCGGGTGCGGTGCCGAATTCCGCGCCGGCGCAGCAGCTGGTCGGCGAGCAGGATCCCTTCGACCGGCGACGGCGGGCACTTGCACACCGGGCTGCTCTGGCCGAGCACGAGCGTGCCGCCCTCGAACTCGGCGAACTTGTCGCGCAGCTTGCGCGCCTGCTCCGGCGTGGAGTGGTAGTCGCCGTAGGTCTCGTTGACCTGCTGCAGCCCCGGGATCTGGCCGGGGTCGGTGGTGATGCCGGTGGCCACGACGATGCGGTCGTACCCGAGCGGCTGCCCATCGGCGAGGGCCACTCGCTTCTCGCGCAGGTCTATCTCGGCCACGGCACCGTGCACCAGCCGCACGTGCCGCCGCAGCAGCTGCGCTTCGTTGCGCGAAATGCCCACGCCCGCATGGTCGAAAGCGACGTAGAGCAGCGCCGGTTGGAACATGTGCTGCGGTGACGCCGTGACCACGGTGACCTCGAAATGCCGCGGTGACAGCGCGTTCGCCAGCATCGTCCCGCCGGTGCCGCCGCCGATGATCAGGATTCGTTCGGCAGGGTGGGCCATGTCAGCGGTGCAGGATCTCGAGGACGACGACGATGTCGCCGCCGCGGTGCTCGACCGACACGACGCGGTTGCGGGTCTTCTCCGCCCAGGCGAGCGTGTCCGGTTCCACGCCGGGGTCGGTGGCCCACAGCTCGATGACGTCGCCCACCTTCGCGCGGCGGTAGGCGAGGGCGAGATCGGTGATCGGCCCGGGGCAGGCGGAGCCGCGCGAGTCGACGACCTTGTGCGTGGTGGTGGCGGGTTCGGTCATGATGCCCTCAGATGAACAGCGTCTCGCCGTGCTCGGCGAGTTGCACGAATGTAGCGGCGCCGACGACGTCGTCGACGAGGTCGCCGAAGTCCTCGCGGTGCAGGCCCATGACTCCGGACATCATCGAGCACGCGTAGACCTTGGCGCCGAGTTCCTTGGCCTGGCGCAGCATCTCGTCCCAGCTCGCCACGTTGTTCTGGTGCATGCCCTCGGCGAGAGCGGGCGCCATCGCCGCGAACTCCGCCGGGAAGGGCATCTCGGGCGGTTGCTTGGTGAACGCGGGCAGCGCGAAGCCGGTGACGAATACGTTGACCTCCATGCCCATCGCGGCGGCGGCCTGGGCCAGCACGCCGAGCGGGATGAACTTGTCCGCCGTTCCGCTGAACATGATGATCGACAGCTTGCCGGCCGTCCTCGTTTCGTCTTCGGCCTCGGTCGCGGGTGCGACCACGGTGCTGGTCATCGCCATACCCCTGTCATCGAGGACGCCGGTTGCGTCCCGTACCTCCACCGTCACCCGCGGGCCGTTCAGCGGTCAGGGGCGGATGTCCTACGCGGAGGTGCCGAAGGAAGCACGGCGCAGCAGGGGCAGGAAGGCGAGCAGCGCCACCGCCTGGACGGCGACGGTGAAGGTGATCGCGGTGTCGATCGAGACGTCGTAGAGCACGCCGATGAGCGCGGCGCCGGCGAGCCAGGCCAAGCCGTAGATGGCGGTGAAGGTGCCGTAGCCGACGCCGCGGCGTTCGCGGGGGACGAGGTCGGCGACCGCCGCGCGCATCGTCGACTCGTGCACCCCCATGAGCGCACCCCACAGCGCGGCGCCGAGCCAGACCAGCGGCACCGACGTCGAGAACGACCAGAACGGGATGACGGCGCCCAGCAGCGGCAGGACGATCAGGCCGCGGAGCCCGATGCGGTCGTACACCGCGCCGGAGGCGAGCGAGGCGAGGGCCGCGACGCCCATCGCGACCGCGTACATCACCGGGATGAGCGGCGCGCTGACGATGTGACGCACCTCGACGTGATAGGCGAGCACCGCGAACGTCGCGAATCCGGCCAGCGTGAGCGCCGTGAACACCGCGTAGTGCCAGTAGGTCCTGCTGAAGCCGCGGACCCCGACGGGGCGGGTCTGGGATGCCTGCACCGAGGGGTCGTAATCCCGCGGTACCGGCGCCTGGCGGCGCAGGTAGGCGAGGGTGAGCATCGCCAGCGCGCCCGGTATCGCGAGGATTGCGAATCCCGTCGAATAGCTGCCGTGCGCGGCGAGGATCGCAGCGACGACGAGCGGCCCGACCAGCGCGCCGGTCTGGTCGAGTGCCTCGTGCACTGCGAACGCCCGGCCGCTGCCGAGATCGACGGCGGCCTCGGCGAGCATGGTGTCGCGCGCCGGCGACCGGACCGCCTTGCCGAACCGCTCGCCGATGACGAAGGTGCACGCGAGCCACAGCGGCCCGGCGACCGCCAGCAGCGGCACCGATACCATGGTGATCGCGTAGCCGGTGATCGAGATTGCCCAGTGTCGCCCGGTGCGATCCGACAGCCGGCCGGTGAACAGGCGGAACACCAGCGCCACAGCCTCGCCGATGCCGGTGACGACTCCGACGAGCGCCGCGGACGCCCCGAAAGTCGCCAGGTACGGGCCGACGATGCTGCGGGCGCCCTCGTAGACGAAGTCGCCGAGCCCGCTCACCAAACCGAAGACGAGGACGAACCGCAGCGGCGAGATGCGGTTGCGGCCGAACCGGGCGGAGATCTCGGTCAATAGGTGTCGATCCGGCTGTTCGACGCGCTCATGCCTGCATTCTCGCGGCTGCGGCGGAGGTTCTCCAGCGATCACCACGGATCGATCCCGGCGAGCCGCACCGGGCGGTCGTAGAAGCGGCCGACGTCGGCGAGTTCCTGCTCGACCGACTGCGAGGTGGACCGGTTGAACGGGGCAAAGGGTCGGATCGTGGCGTGCAGCGCATCCCCGCCGCGTCGCAAGCTCCAGGTGCCTGTGACGCTGCCATCGACGAGGACGGTCGGGCGGATCATGCCGCCGACGTACACGTGCGGGCGGCGGTCGGCGTCGATGAAGGCGTCGCGGTGCCGGTAGCCGAGCAGGTAGTTGTCGAAGGCGGGCAGCAGCCGGACACCGCGGGCGGGTTCGACCTCGCCCAGCCGGAACCCCGGGCGTCCGTCGACGTCAACGGCGGCGAGTTCGCCGCGGATCAGCGCGACGGCACGACCGCTCGGCAGGCCCGACCACGCTGCGAAATCGGCCGCGGTGGCGGGGGAGTAGGCGCTGAAGAACCGCCGGGCGAGCTCGGCGAGCGCCTCGTCGCCACGCGGCCCGGCGGGCCCCTGCGGCAGCCAGTCGTCGACGAGGGCGAACGTGGCGTCGCGGCCGCGCTCGGTGGCGTGGCAGACGAGCCCGCAGGCGCTGGCATGGACGATCAGGTGCGCGCCGGCCTGCGGGTCGGGGCTGTCGATCGTCAGTCCGTGCTCGCCGAGCCCGCGCATGATCTCCGCACGGCTCCGCGTGCCGCCGGCGAGCACGGCGGGCAGCACCTCGAGGCTGCGCTCGAGGACGGCGTCGGAAAGGCCGATCTGCCGCCAGCGGCTGCGGTACTTGCGCCGCACCTGTGGGCCGAGCAGCGCCATCAGCCAGCGGTACTCGGTGCTCGCGACCAGGTGGATCGTCCCCCGCAACAGCCAGGAGCGGACGACGCTGCGCTCCTGCAAAGCGCACCGGACATCGTGCTCGGTCACCGTGCCCGACCTGGCCCGCACTCCGAGGCGTGCGGCCGCGACGTCCTGCGCCTGCAGTGCGCCGGTGAGCGCCGCGGCAGCAGCGACCGAGCCGGCCGGTCTGCCGGCCAGCCCGTGCCGGGCGATGCGCTCGCCGAGCAGGGCGCGGCGCGAGATCGTCATGCCCGCGAGTCTGCCGCGCGGCACCGACACCGTCCGAACGCCAAGGGGTCGCGTGGCAGGATCGGCCGATGCCGCATCTGCGCTCCGACGACGGCCGCGCCGGTCGGCGCCTGCTCATCGTCCTCGGCATCCTGGTCGTCCTGCTGGTGGCGGCCGACCGGGGTGGTGACTGGATCGCCGAGCGCGCCGCCGCCGACACCATCCAGTCGGCGCAAAACCTGCCACAACGCCCGTCGGTCGACATCACCGGCTTCCCGTTCCTCACGCAGCTCGCCGCCGGCAAGTTCTCCCAGATCATCATCACCGATCACGAGGTGCCGGTCGGTGGCAACTCCATCACCGTGCGGGTGAGCAGCGTGCGTGTCGTGCTCGACGACGTCTCGGTGTCCCGGGACTTCTCGTCCGCACACGCGCGCACCGCGAAGGCCACCGCAACGATCGACTACGCCGATCTCGGCGCATTGCTCGGCGCGAAAGTCCGCTACCACAAGGGCGGGCGCATCACCGCTACGAAGACGATCACGTTCGCCGGGCAGACCCTGCACGGCTCGATCACCGCGCGGCCCCGCATCAGCCACGGCGTCCTGTCGTTCGCCGACGCGCAGATCCCGAATCTGGGCAACCTCGGCCAGGCCGTCGCCGGGCTGCTGACGAAGGTCTTCGACGTCCGCCTGCCGGTGAACGGCCTGCCCTTCAACGCCCGGGTCCGCTCCCTTTACGCCGACGCCGACGGCCTCCACCTGGCGCTCACCGGCGCGGACCTGACGTACTCTCGCTGAGCCGTCCCCACCCGCCGACACCCGCCGAAGAGGACACCTCGACGATGATGCGCAGAGCCGGCGCGCTCGGCTGCGCGATGCTGGCCGCGACCGCCGCGCTCGGTGCCGCCGGCGATGTCGCGGCCGCCGGTGCGGCGAGCGGGTACCACTACTCCCACGTGTTCGTCCGGCGATCCGGAAGCCCGTGCCGCGACGTCTTCCTCGACGGTGCGGACGAACGCGGCGACACGCTGGCCGGCACCGTGTACTGCGGTTCGACGCGAGCCTTTCTGCGCAGCGGACGGCAGGCCAGGCTGCTGTCGCTGCCGCGGCGCGCGGGGCGCAACACCGAAGCCGGCGGAGTGGCCGACGACGGCACGTCCGTGCTGCTCTCCTTCACCCCTACCTCGGGCCGCTACGCGTCGTACCTGCGCACGCCCGCCGGAGGCCTCCGCCGTCTCCCGGATCCACGCGCGGGCGAAGGCGGGACGGTCGCCACCGACGTCAACGTGCACGGCGAGGTGGTCGGCTACTACTACGTCGCCGGCAGCGGCAGCCCGACCCGAGGATTCGTCTTCGACGGGACCCGCGCCCGCGACCTGCGGCTGCCCGGCCGGCATGCCAGTAGCGTCCAGGTGCTGGCGGTCAACAACCACGGCGACCTCGCCGGCACCTATACGACCCGCACCGGCCGCCTGCACGGGTTCGTGGTCGTCCGCGGCAGCCTGCACGTCGTCGATGCGCCGGGCGCGGGCTCTCGCGCCGGCGACGGCACCGAGGTGACCTCGATCGACGACCGCCGCGACTACGCCGGTGCGGTGTTTTTCGGCGGCCCGGGCAACGACGACAACCCGTTCGTCACGCACAGCCGTGGCTTCGTCCACCGCCACGGTCGTTTCCAACGCATCGCCGTGCCCCGTTCGTGGGGGAGCAACACGATGGTGACGTCGGTCAGCGACACCGGGTCGGTCGTGGGCAGCTACATCGCTCTCACGGGGCAAGGGTGGGCGTGGCGCGGCTTCACCGCTGACCGCTGAGCCGGGTCACCGCAGCGTGTCCAGCCGGGCGGCGAGATCCGCCGCGGTCGGCGGGCGGTCGGCGGCGCTCGGCGCGATGGTCCAGGCGATCACGTCGCGCAACTGCGGGTCCAGGCCCGCGGCGATGGTGATCTCGGACGAGAACACCTTGCGCAGAGCGAGCATCGCGTCACCCTCGGGCAGCGTCCCGTACAGCCCGGTTCCGGTGAGCGCCCGGTGCAACGTGGCGCCGAGGGAGAAGATGTCGGTTGCCCGCGACGGTTTCGCACCCTGGATCAACGCCGGGTCGGTGTACTCGATCGAGGTGACCGACCCCATGCCCGTGATGGTCACCCCGGGAGCGAGCACCTGGCTCAGCCCGAGGTCGGACAGCTTGCCGCCGCCGTTGTACAGCATCACGTTGCGCGGGCTGATGTCGCGGTGCACGATGCCGGCCTCGTGCAGCGCGTGGGCGGCGCGGGCCGCGTCGGCGACGGCGGCGACGACGGTGGCCCGGTCGCGGTCGCCGTCGCCGAGTGAGCCCTGAGGGAAGTACTCCATCGCGTAGTAGAAGACGCCGCCCTGCTGACCGGCGTCGTACAGCGATACGAGGTAGGGCGACTGCACCGCCGCGAACGCCGACAGCTCGCGGGTCGCGCGGCGGAAGACGTCCTCGGTGGTCGGCCCGGACATCACCTTCACTGCGACGTACTCGACGTCGACGGGGATCCGGGACGGCCGGTGCGCGAGGAAGAACTCGCCGTGGTTTCCGGCGCCGAGCGACCGGACGAACTCGTAGTCAGCGATGCCGTTCATGACTGCCTTTCCGCAGAGACCAGCGAAACCCACTCGTCCACGTCGTCCACCTCGTCGTCGCTGCGCGCCCGGGCGACCAGGTGCGCGTTCTGGTCGCGTTCGGTGCCCACGACGATCGAGCGCGGCGGCAGCTCACCGACCGACGCGCTGATGTTGTGCCGCTCGAGACCGGCCAGCACGGCCCGGTCGCGGCGGCTCCCGCCGCCGACGAACACCAGCGCGACCTGCCGGCCGAGCGCGATCTGCACCGCAACCTGCAACGCCACCTGGACATCGGCACCGGCGCCGTTGCGCAGCACGGCCACCGACGCCACCTCCAGCGGCAGCTCCGCGCGCCGCACGACGGTGCGCGGCAGGAAGTCGTGCGGCGCGAGCTGCGCCGAGGCCGGCAACACGACGAGATCGGGGGCGACGTCGATGATGTGCTGGGTGAGATCCTTCGCGAGGTCGTCGCTGAACTGGGAGTAGACCGACACGTCGATGCCCCGAGCCTCGCCGCGCCGGGCCAGCGCGTGCAGCTCGGACATCGTGCGGGTCATCACCATCAGCCCGAGCCCGAGCCCGGACCCGACTTCCAGCCGCTCGACGGACTTCTGCGGCACCAGCCGCGAAAGCACCAGCTGTGCCGGCCGGCGGGCGGCGGCCAGATCGAGCCCGACGTCGACCAGCGCAGTGTCCGTCCCGGACTCGGGCACCACCAGCACCCGGTACGCGGTGGTCGTCCCCAGCGCCGCGCGCCGGGCGTCGGCGAGGTCGCGCTCGGCGAGCCGGGGCGGGTAGACCAGCCGCAGCAGCGGCCCGGTCATCGCCGTCGTGATCAGCGCCATCAACACGAGCAGCGAGAACAGCGAGTCGTCGAGGACGCCGAGCTCCTTGCCGACGCTCAAAATCACGATCTCGGTGAGCCCGCGGGTGTTCATGAGCGTGGCCAGCACGGCGCTGTGCCGGCGGCTGACTCCTTGCACGGTCGCACCGATGTAGGCGCCGACGAACTTGCCGCCGATCGCGACGCCCAGGATCGCGAGCAACTCGACGAGCCCCTGCCCGCCGATCGCCGACAGGTTCACCGACAGCCCGGCGATGATGAAGAACACGGGAAGCAGGAGCAGCACGCTGATCTGCTCGAGGCGTTCGAGGATGCGCTCGCGCAGCACCGCGCCGTCCTTGCGCGGCATCACGGTGCCGAAGATGAACGCGCCGAAGATGAAGTGCACGCCGAGCCACTGGGTGGCGTATGCCGAGAGCAGCAGCCCGATCAGCACGACGGCGAGCAGGTCGGGCGTCAGCCGGTTCTCGCGGCGTTGCCGCTCGCTGACCCATCGCAGCAGTGGACGCACGGCGCCGTACATGAGCGCGAGGTACAGCGGGGCGAACAGGATGTGCCACGTGTCGCCGGCGGCGGCGCCGGCGATGGTGACCACCACGGCCAGGATCGTCCAGGCGGCGACGTCGTCGACAGCGGCGCTGGCCACGGCGAGCCCACCGATGCGGGTGCGGTGCAGCCCGCGATCGGTGAGGATGCGCGCGAGCACGGGGAACGCGGTCACCGACATCGACGCCCCGACGAACAGCGCGAACGACGTCAGGCTGCCCGCATGGTCGTGCTTGGTGCCCAGCCAGAGGCCGAGCCCGAAGCCGGCGAGCATCGGCACCAGGATCGAGCCCAGCGAGACGGTCGCGGCGATCCGCTCCCGGCCGCGGATCAGGTCGCGGTCGAGTTCGTAGCCGATGATGAACATGAAAAGGACGAGCCCGACGTTCGCCAACGCGCTGAGGCTGGGCAGCAGGTCGACCGGGAACAGCGTGTCGGTGATCGCTCCGGAGAACAGCGTCGGGCCGAGCAGGATGCCGGCGACGATCTCGCCCAGTACCTGCGGCTGGCCGAGCCGGCGGGCCGCCAGACCGAGCAGCCGCGCGAGCACGATGATCAGCGCGAGGTCTACGAGCAGCAGCTCGACGTTGTGCGGCGTCACGGGGCGGCCTGGGCGCTCAGGTGTTGCGGTGCGATTCGTAGCGCAACGAGCGCCGGCCGAGCCCGACCTGGGTGCCCGGCCGCATCGGGACCGGCGTCTGCGTCGGCACCGCGTGCCACGCCGTGTCGCTCGGCCCCCAGATGCCTGTGCCATTCGCCGAGCCGAGATCGACGACCTCGACGTTCCAGCCGTCGAGCACGATCCGCGCGTGCCGGCGGGAAAGCACTCCCTCGGGGTCGTCGAAACGCAGCGGGCGGGCGAGCCCGGCCGCGACGTCGGGATCCTGCGACGGATCACGCCCGATCACGTAGTCGGTGTCCAGGCTGAAGATGCTTCCGTCGTCGAGCACCAACACGCCCAGCGGCGGGCGCGGGCCCGGACGCGGCTGCAGGGTCAGCTGGGCCATCGAGATGCCGCACACCGCGCAGTACCGGGCCTGCGGGTCGTCGAAGTGGCCGTTCTTGCAGTACACACCGAGCACCTGGACGCGCCCCTCGTCGGCGGGGTGCGCCGGCGGCGCGGTGTCCGGGGCCAGCGGCTCCGGCGGGGCGGTGATCACCGGCAACGGCTCGCGGTGTTCGGCCTGCGGCGCACCGCCGGCGCCGCCGACGAGGACCACCGACGAGAACTGCTGGCTGCGGTCCGGCTCGGCCGGGCCGCTCGGAGCCGGCACAGAGGGCACCGGCGGCATCGGCGGGACGGACGGCACCGGCGGCGGCAGTGAGGGCGTCGGCTCAGCGGGCTCCACCACCGGGAGTTGATCGGTTGCCGGCTCCTCTGGCGGCGCGGCGACCTGCGCCGCGTCGGTCGGCCCGGCGGCGACCATCGTCAGGCCCCCGGCGCGCACGACGCCTTCCTGCAGATCCGCCCACTGCGGAGCGTCAGCAGCGGGCAACGCGTCGCCGATGCCGGCACGCACCGACTGCAGCCGGCCCGGAACGACACTGCGCACCCCGTCGCGCGACTGCCGCATCGCGAGCTTCTGCTCGCCGTGCTCGGTGGTGACGTCCGCCCACGCGTGGCCGTAGACGGTGACCAGCACGGAACCGCCCGCCGGGCCGAAAGCGACCAGGCTGAGTTCCGTCCCGCCCGAGACGACGTCGGCGAGCCGGGCGGCCAGCGCCTCGGCGTCGCCGCCCGCAGCGGCGACCTCCGCATGGGCCTGCAGCAACTTGTCCACCGCCGGGCCCTCCGAGCACAGCAGCACCAGGTCGCCGCGCCGGGCGAGCACGTCGGTGCCGGGCGTGGGACGCAGCTCGGCGGCGCTCACACCAGTCTCCCGCCGAAGAAGCGCCAGTGCAGGAACGGAACTCGCATCGGCCCGTTCGCCACCAGCCA
>DASSEP010000016.1:0-33503 GCA_035695205.1 Jatrophihabitans sp.
GCGTGCCGAAGCGGGAGATGATCGTCCCGTTGATGGCGGGGGAGACGACCATCATCAGCAGCCCGCAGCCGGCCGCGTTGAGTTCCTCGCAGACCAGCGCGAGCTCGTACATGCCGGCACCCCCGCCGCCGTACTGCTCGGGGAGGTTAAGCCCGATGAATCCGCTCTTGCCGGCCTCGTGCCACAGCTCCGTCAGGGGTTCCCGCGCCCGGGCGCGCGGGGCGGCGTACTCGTGGCCGTAGCGTTTGCCGAGTTCGGCGACCGCCTTGCGCAGTGCTGACTGTTCCGCGGTTTCGCGAAAGTCCATCGTCATTCCCCTTCAGTCACGACCGCGAGCACGGCCCCCACGTCGATCTGCTGTCCCTCGCGCACCGGCAGTGCGCTGACCACGCCGTCGGACGGGGCGTTGATCTGGTGCTGCATCTTCATCGCCTCGAGCCACAGCATCGGCTGCCCCGCGCGTACCGTGTCGCCCTCGGCGACGGCCAGCCGCACGACCGAACCCGGCATCGGGGCGAGCAGCGAGCCCTCGCTCAGCTGTTCGCTCGGGTCGAGGAATCGGGGCACTCGGCGCAGCCGCACCGGGCCGAGCGGCGAGTCGACGTGCACGTCGCAGCCGCTGACGGCCACGTCGAACGTCCGCCGGACGCCGCCGTCGTCGAGCACCACCCGCTGCGGTGTCGCCACGACGAGGGCCACGTCGTCGAATCCCTCCGCCGCCAGCCCCGTCCGGGTATGCCGGTAGGCGATCTCCAGCGGGCCGCCGGTTGCTTCGAAAGTGACGCGTTGGGGCTGCGAGGCGACGTTGCGCCACCCGGACGGGACGTCGCGCAGCACCGGCGCGGCTGCCCGCCCGGCTGCGTCGAGGGCCAACGCGGCAGCCAGAGCCGACAGACGTTCGGTCTCGACGGAGGCCAGCGGTGCGGCGAGCGTGTCTAGGCCGTGCCGGTCGAAGAACGCGGTGTCGGTCTCGCCGGCGAGGAACGCCTGATGGCGCAGCACGTTGACGAGCAGATCGCGGTTGGTGACCACGCCGTGCACCCGCGCGCGGGTGAGGGCGGCGGCCAGTGCCCGAGCCGCCTGCTCGCGCTGCGGCGCCCACGCGATGACCTTCGCGAGCATCGGGTCGTAATGGATGCTGACGGCCGAGCCGCCCTGCACCCCGGCGTCGAGCCGGATCCCGGACGGGCGGGTCGAGACAGTGAACTCGACGTCCACACCGGGCACCGCAAACCGCGTGAGCGTGCCGGACTGCGGCTGCCAGCCGGCCGCCGGATCCTCGGCGTAGAGCCGGACCTCGATCGCGTGTCCGTGCGACGGCGGCGGTTCCGGGTCGAGGCGCGCCCCGTCGGCCACGGCCAGCTGCAGCGCGACGAGGTCGAGGCCGGTGGTGCATTCGGTGACCGGGTGCTCCACCTGCAGCCTGGTGTTCATCTCGAGGAAGAAGAACCGGCCGTCGTCGTCGGCGAGGAACTCGACGGTGCCGGCGCCGGTGTAACCGATCGCGAGGGCAGCGGCCCGGGCCGCCTCGAACAGCTCCTTGCGCAGATCGCCGATGCGCTCGACCAGCGGGGAGGGCGCCTCTTCGACCACCTTCTGGTGGCGCCGCTGGATCGAGCACTCGCGCTCGCCGACGGCCCACACCGTGCCGTGCTCGTCGGCCAGCACCTGCACCTCGATGTGCCGTCCGGTGGCCAGGTAGGGCTCGCAGAAGACGGTGGGATCGCCGAACGCGCTCGCCGCCTCGGCACGGGCGGCCGCGACCTCGTGGTCGAGATCGGCGAGGCGGCGCACGACACGCATGCCGCGCCCGCCGCCGCCGGCGCTCGCCTTGATCAGCACGGGCAGGTCGGCTTCGGTGACGTTGGCCGGGTCCAGCTCGGTCAGCACGGGGACGCCGGCCTCGGCCATCATCCGCTTCGCCTCGATCTTGCTGCCCATCGCGTCGATCGCGTCGGGTGGCGGGCCGATCCAGGTGAGTCCGGCGCCGAGCACGGCGCGAGCGAAGTCGGCGTTCTCGGACAGGAAGCCGTAGCCGGGGTGGATCGCGTCGGCGCCCGCCTTGCGCGCGGCGTCGACGAGCAGGTCGGCACGCAGGTAGGTGTCGGCCGGGGAGCTGCCGGGCAGGCGCACCGCGGCGTCCGCCTCGGCGACGTGCGGCGCGTCGGCGTCTGGATCGGAGAACACGGCGACGGTGCCGAGCCCGAGGTCGCGGCAGGTGTGGAACACCCGGCGCGCGATCTCGCCGCGGTTCGCCGCCAGGACACACGTAATTCGAGTCCTGCTCATAACCGGAACACTCCGTAGCCGGCCGCGCCCTGCACTGGCGCGCTGTGCACCGCCGAGAGGGCGATGCCGAGCACGGTGCGGGTGTCGCGCGGGTCGATGATGCCGTCGTCGTAGAGCATCCCGGACAGGAACGGCGCGAGTGACTGCTCCTCGATCTGGCCTTCGACGTAGGCACGCATCTGCTTGTCGGCGTCCTCGTCGTAGGCCTGACCACGGGCTTCGGCGGCCTGCCGGGCGACGATCGAGAGCACGCCGGCCAGCTGTGCCGGGCCCATCACCGCCGACTTCGCGTTGGGCCAGGTGAAGAGGAAGCGCGGCGCGTAGGCGCGTCCGCACATGCCGTAGTTCCCGGCGCCGTACGAGGCGCCCATGGTCACCGTCAGATGCGGCACCTTCGAGTTGGACACGGCGTTGATCATCAAGGCGCCGTGTTTGATGATGCCGTTCTGTTCGTACTCCTTGCCGACCATGTAGCCCGTGGTGTTCTGCAGGAACAGCAGCGGGGTGTCGGCCTGGTTGGCGAGCTGGATGAACTGCGCCGCCTTCTGCGCCTCTTCGCTGAACAGCACGCCGCGGGCGTTGGCGAGGATGCCGATCGGGTAGCCGAACAGTGACGCCCACCCGGTGACCAGCGAGTTGCCGTACAGCGGCTTGAACTCGTCGAAGTCCGAATCGTCGACGATGCGGGCGATGACCTCGCGCGGGTCGAACGGCACTTTGAGATCGGTAGGGACGAGGCCCAGCAGGTCCTCGGCGTCGTAACGCGGCGGCGCGGCGTCGGGCTTTGGTGACGGCCCTTGTTTGCGCCAGTTCAACCGGCCGACGATCCGGCGGCCGATGCGGATCGCGTCCTGCTCGTCCTGGGCGAAGTAGTCGGCGAGCCCCGACCGCCGCGCGTGCATCTCGGCGCCACCCAGCGACTCGTCGTCGGACTCCTCGCCGGTGGCCATCTTCACCAGCGGCGGCCCGGCGAGGAAGACCTTGGAACGTTCCTTGATCATCACGACGTAGTCGCTCATGCCGGGGACGTACGCCCCGCCCGCCGTCGAGTTGCCGAACACCAGCGAGATCGTCGGGATGCCGGCGGCCGACAGCCGGGTGAGGTCGCGGAAGATCTGCCCGCCGGGGATGAAGATCTCCTTCTGGGTCGGCAGGTCGGCGCCCCCGGACTCGGTCAGCCCGATGACCGGCAGCCGGTTCTGCAGCGCGATCTCGTTGGCGCGCAGCGTCTTCTTCAGCGTCCACGGGTTCGACGCACCGCCGCGCACCGTCGGATCGCTGCCGGTGATCATGCACTCCACGCCGTTGACGACGCCGATGCCGCAGACCACCGACGCGCCGACTGTGAAGTCCGAACCCCAGGCAGCCAGCGGGGACAGCTCGAGGAACGGCGAGCACCGGTCGAGCAGGAGTTCGATGCGCTCGCGCACCAGCAGCTTGCCGCGCTTGTGGTGCCGGGCCACGTACTTCTCGCCGCCACCGGCCACTGCCTTCGCGTGCTCCGCCTCGATGTTCGCGAGCTGCGCCAGCAGCGCCTCGCGGTTGGCGGCGTATTCGGGCGACGACCGGTCGACCGCCGTCTTCAGGACGGTCACGAGGTGTACCCCAGCGTCTTGGCGGCCAGGCCGGTGAGGATCTCGGTGGTGCCGCCGCCGATGCCCATGATCCGCATGTCGCGGTACTGCCGCTCGACTTCGGATTCGCGCATGTATCCCATCCCTCCGTGCAGCTGGACGGCCTGGTCGGCCACCCACTGGCCCGCCTCGACCGCGGTGTTCTTCGCGAAGCACGCCTCGCGGATCAGGTTCGTCTCGCCCTGCGCGGCCCGCGCCGCCACCGAGCGCGTGTAGACGCGAGCCACCTCGATGCGCCGGGCCATCTCGGTCAGCGTGTTCTGCACCGCCTGACGGGAGATCAGCGGTCGTCCGAATGTCTCGCGGGCCCGGCACCACTCGACGGTGAGATCGAGGCAGCGTTGGGCGCAGGCGTACGACTGCACGGCCAGCCCGACCCGCTCGGAGGCGAAGTTCTGCGCGATCTGCACGAAACCGGAGTTCTCGGCGCCGACCAGGTTCGCGACCGGGACGCGGACGTCGGCGTAGGAGAGTTCGGCGGTGTCGGACGCCAGCCAGCCCATCTTGGCGAGCCTGTTCGCCACGGTGAAACCCGGCGTCCCCTTCTCCACCACGAGCAGCGAGATGCCGTGCGCGCCGGCGGCACCGGTCCGCACCGCGGTGACCACGAAGTCGGCGCGCACGCCGGAGGTGATGTAGGTCTTGACGCCGTTGACGACGTAGTCGTCGCCGTCCCGTCGGGCCGTGGTGCGGATACCGGCGACGTCCGACCCGCCGTCTGGCTCGGTGATCGCCAGCGAGCCGATCAGCCTGCCCTCGATGGTCGGACGCACCCACTTCTCGACCTGGTGGGCGTCACCGGCCGCAACGAGATGCGGTAGCGAGATGCCGGACGTGAACAGCGAGGCGAACACTCCGCTCGCGCCACCCGTCTCGTGGAACGCTTCGGCGAGCACGAGAGAGTCCACCGCGTTCCCGCCACCCCCGCCGGCCGCGGTCGGATAGGCCAGTCCGATGAGCCCGGCCGCTGCCGCGCGCAGGTGCAGCGAGCGGGGCAGCTCGCCCTCCGCTTCCCATACGCTCTGGTATGGCAAGACATCGGCTTGGACGAAGCGGTGCACCGTCTCACGCAGCGTGCGTCGTTCCGGCGTGTCGAACGCAGCCGTCACAGCAGGTCCGCCGGAACCGCGACCACGCGTGAGCGCAACCACTCACCCAGCGCCTTGGCCTGTGGGTCGTGGCGCGCGTTCGACGCCACACCCTCGCCGAGGATCCTGTCGACGACGAAGTTCATCGCACGCAGGTTCGGCAGCAGGTGACGCCTCACCGGCAGGTCGGCGGTCTCCGGCAAGAGCTGCCGGAACTTCTCCACTGTCAGCTCGGCGGCGAGCCAGGCGTAGCTGTCCTTCGAGCGCGCCCAGACGCCGACGTTCGCCGAGCCGCCCTTGTCGCCGCTGCGTGTGCCGAACAACGTACCGAACGGTACGGTCGTAAGCGGTGCGCCGCCCATTTTCTCCAGCCGTGGCTCGGGCACCGGCGACAGCGGCAGCGTCTCGCTCGGGGGAGCGATCTCGACGCGGCTGCCGTCCGCGAGCACAGCGATGTGCGGTACCTCGGCCACCGGCACGAACGCGGCGCGGAACACGCCGTACGGGCTTGCGTCACCAGGGGGAGCGGTCACGTGGAAGCCCGGGTAGGACGCGAGCGCCAGTTCGATCGCCGCGCCGGAGAAGGCCCGTCCGATCGCCTTCGGATCTGGCCCGCGCACGACGCAGTGCAGCAGCGCCGCCGCCTCCTCCTGCACCGCGGCGTCGGGATGGTCGGTGCGGGCGAGCGTCCACTGCGCGTCGAACGCGGACAGCTGGGCGCGCACGAAGGCCGCCTTCTCCAGGATGTCCAGGCCGGTGAGCACGAACGTCACCTCGTTGCGGAACCCGCCGAGCGCGTTCAGCCCCACCTTGAGCGTCGGCGGGGGCGGCTCACCGCGCACGCCGCTGATCCGGACGCGATCCGGGCCGTCGTCTGCGAGCCGGACGGTGTCGAAGCGGGCGGTCACGTCCGGGCCGGCGTAACGGGCGCCGTCGATCTCGTAGAGCAGCTGTGCGGTGACCGTGCCGACCGTGACCGCTCCGCCGGTTCCGGGATGCTTGGTGATCACGCTTGACCCGTCGGCGTGCACTTCGGCCATCGGGAAACCCAGCGGCTTGTCCAGGCCGGGCAGCTCGCGGAAGAAAGCGTAGTTGCCGCCGGTGGCCTGCGGGCCGCACTCGATGACGTGCCCGGCCACCACCGCGCCGGCGAGAGCGTCGTAGTCGGTGCGTCCCCAACCGAAGTGCGCTGCTGCCGGGCCGACCACGAGCGAGGCGTCGGTGACCCGGCCGGTGACGACCACATCCGCGCCGGAGCGGAGGCATTCGGCGATCCCCCACGCCCCGAGGTAGGCGTTGGCGGCGAGCGGCTCGCCCAGACCGAGCTCGGCGGACCGCGCGCGCAGGTCGTCGCCCTCGACGTGGGCGACGCGGACGTCCAGGCCGAGGTTGTCGGCGAGCACCCGCACCGCGGCGGCGAGGCCCCCGGCGTTCAGGCCGCCGGCGTTGGTGACGATTTTGACGCCCTTGTCCTTCGCGATGCCGAGGCAGGTCTCGAGCTGCCGCAGGAATGTCTTGGCGTAGCCGAGGGACGGATCTTTGAGGCGGTCGCGGGCGAGGATGAGCATCGTGAGCTCGGCAAGGTAGTCGCCGGTGAGCACGTCGAGCTCGCCGCCGGCGAGCATCTCGTGCATGGCCGACGCACGGTCTCCGTAGAAGCCGGAGGCGTTGCCGATCCGGATCGGCGCCGTCACGCGCTGTCCTGCCCCGGAGTGCGCCCGGCTCCGGGCGGGCCGGCGAAGGCCTGTGCGATCTCGAGCCACTGCTCGGCCTGTGCGCCGACTGCGACCACGGCGAGATCCGCACGGTTGCGGCGCTGCGTCACCAGCAGGCAGAAGGCGAGCGCGGGGCCGGCGACCTGTTCGGGCGCGTCGACCGGCCCCCAGGCCCACAACTCGCCGGACGGGCTGCTCAACTCGACGCGGAACGGCTCCGTGGGTGGTTCGAGCCCGCGCACCCGGTAGGCGAAGTCGCGGGTGCGGACCCCGAGGTGAGCGATGTGGCGCAGCCGGTCGGTCGCCGCCGGTCGGACACCGAGTGCGTCGGCGATGTCGAGACCGTGCGCCCATGTCTCCATCAGCCGGGCGGTCGCCATGCTCATCGCACTCATTGGCGGCCCGAACCACGGCAGCTTCCGGCCCTCGGGCACCTCGCGCAGCGCGTCGAGCAGCCGGCGGCGGCCGGCGCGCCAGTGTGTCAGCAGTTCCGATGGCGCCCGTTCAGCCGCTTGTTCGGCTGCGCGATCGACGTAGCCGTACGGTTCGGCAGCGGCGTCGGCCAGCCGGGCCTGGAACCGCTCCGGATCGCAGGCTGCGAGCTGCGCGATCTCGTCCGTCCAGGCGAGATGGCCGATCTGATGGGCGATCGTCCAGCCCGGCGCCGGTGTCTCGCGCGACCACTCGGTGTGGGGCAGGCCAGCGACGAGCGCATCGACGGCCGTGCCCTCCGCTTCGAGGTCGGCGAGCACGCCGGCGAGGTCGGCCACCCGGCGAGCCTGGCAGAGCCGGCGAGAAGAATCAAGCCTGCCTGCTTGTTTTTGCCTTGCTCGCTCGCACGATGGCGCAATCGTGCGATGACCGCGGCGCGGTCATCGGCGACGCTGTCATGCATGACCGAGACACCAATGCCGACCGGGCCGCTGCGCCGCGTCGGCATGCTCAAGCTGATCCTTGCCGTGCTCTTCCAGGTGACCGTCTCCGTGGCCGGAGCGGTGGAGGGCACACCGCGCTGACCCGACGGCGCGGCCCGCGGCTCAGCCGCGTTGCGGGGCGCCGCGCAACATGAGGTTGTTGGGCAGCACGACCAGGCCGGTGGAGGTCATCAGCGTCGTGTTCGCCGCGCCGACGCGCACGACCTCGGCCTCCACGACGCCGTCGAGGCACGGGACGTAGACGCGCACCTGCTCGCCCGGACTGTACGGGCGGGCGAGCAACAGGCCGGCGCCGGCGGCGAGGCTGCTCACGGTGCGGCGCGCCGCGACGACTGCGCAGACGGCGGTGACCAGGATCACCGCCAGCAGCGCCGGCGGCGGAAGCCCCAGCCACGTCGCGATCCAACCGGACACGACGACGGCGGCGGCGCCGGCCAGCAACGGCAGCGTGACGCGGGCAGGAGTCGCCGCCGCGCGCCCCTGGCGCCCGGCAGACAACTGGTGACTGTCATCTCTGAGCAAGCTCATTTTCTCGCAATCCCTTTCGTAGCAAGGGATTCCCCGCGCACGAGGGATCTACGCACCGGTCGGCGGTAGGTGCGCGTGAGGGTGCTCACGGCGGTGGACGCGCGGCGGCTCAGGCGAACTTGCGGACGAGCCGCAGCGGTGCATGCCTGAGCAGCAGCGCGAGCGGCCGCCACGGCCACGGCGGCACGATCGCTTCGGCCCGTTCGTGCTCGATCGCCGCCACCATCGCCCGGACGCCCTCGACCGTGCCGGTCATCAACGGCGTGCGCTGCGCCACCCGTTCGTTCATCTCCGAGCGGATGTAGCCGGGGAACACGGTCGTGACGGCGATCCCGGAACCGAGCATCTCGGCGCGGATGCCCTCTGCCAAGGTCGCGAGCCCGGCCTTCGACGCGGCGTACGCGGTCATCGATTTCGGCATGCCGCGCATGGCCGAGACCGAGGAGGCGACCACGAGGTGCCCGTTGCCGGCCTTGCGGAAGATCTCCATCGCAGCCTCGCACTGCGCGAGCGCGGACACCAGGTTGGTGGTGATCGTCTGCTTGTTGGCGTCGAATCGGCCGGTACCGACCGGCGCACCCTTGCCGAGGCCCGCATTGACGATCACGCGGTCGAGTCCGCCGAGCTGGTCGGCGACGTCACGGAAGACCGTGAAGACGTCGTCGTGGTCGTCGACGTCGAGATTCCGGACCATCACCGTCCGGTCGGGATGGGCAGCGAGTATCTGCTCGCGCAGCTGTTCCAGGCGGTCGAGCCGGCGGGCACAGAGCACGAGGTCGCGGCCGAGGCCGGCGAACTGGCGGGCCATCTCGGCGCCGAGCCCGGAGCTGGCGCCGGTGATCAGGATGCGCTGTCTCATCCCTCGAACGGCCAGCCCTGCGAGCTGTTGGCCTTGGCCTGCTCACCCCGCGCGGCGAGGTGGGCCGCGGTCACCTCGACGGCTGCGGTGACGTCGACGCCGGTCTGGTCGGCCAGCAGGTAGACGCCGTAGGCCAGCTCACCCAGACGCGGCGCCCAGTCGGGCCCGGGCCGGTACGGGCGGCGGCCCCGCTCGGTGGCGGCCGTCACAGTGGCCGTGAGCGAGCCGAGCAGCGTCTGCAGTTCGAGCAGGAGGGTGGGAACGGTGGCGTGCAGGTCGGCGGTGTCGGCGCTGCGCGCCACCGTCTCTTGCAGATTCGTCACGAAGGGAGAACCTACCTGCCCGCCACCGGGCTGCTGCGGACCACCGCGGAGCGACGAGAGCCCGACATCCCCGCCGCAGTAGGCTCGACAGGCGTCGCAGCACCGCCCGACAGGGCCGAGCGCACCTTCTGCGACCGCCCGCCGCCCGCCGACCGATGCGAGGAACCCGCCAGTGAGCACAGCGCGTCCCGCGCGGCTGCGCATCGGCATCATCGGCGTCGGACGCGTCGGCGCCACGCTCGGCGCGGCACTTGCCCGCGCCGGGCACGAGATCGTCGCAGCGAGCGCGGTCAGCGACGAATCGCGGCGCCGTGCGGCGCAGCTGCTGCCCGGCGCCGAGCTGCTGCCGCCCGACGAGACGGCGGCTGCCGCCGACCTGGTGCTGCTCGCGGTCCCGGACGACGTGCTGCGCCCTCTCGTGGCCGGGCTCGCCGAAACTGAGAGCTGGCGCCCGGGCCAGCTCGTCGCGCACACGTCCGGCGCGCAGGGCATCGGCGTCCTCGACCCGGCCGCGGCGCGCGGCGTGCTGGCGCTCGCGCTGCACCCGATGATGACCTTCACCGGGCGTCCGGAGGATCTCGACCGGCTCGACGGTGCCGCGTTCGGAGTCACCGCGCCGGAGGAGGCCCGCCCGGTGGCGGAGTCGCTCGTGCTCGAGATGGGCGGCGAGCCGCTGTGGGTGCCGGAGGCGGCGCGCGGCCTCTACCACGGCGCGCTCACCATCGCCTCCAATCACCTGGTGACGCTCGTGAACGACGCGCTGTCGCTACTCGACGACGCTGGGGTGGACGAATCCGCGCGGCTGGTCGCGCCGCTGGTGAGCGCGTCGCTCGACAACGTCCTCCGTCTTCGCGACGCGGCGCTGACCGGGCCGGTGTCGCGCGGGGACACCGCCACCGTGGCCGCGCACCTGCGCACCCTCGCCGCGTCGAAGCCGGAGCTGCTGCCCGCCTATCGCGCGATGGCCCGGCGCACGGCCGAGCGGGCGCAGGAATCCGGCCGGCTTCCGGCCGAGCAGGCGGCGGCCGTGCTCGAGGTGCTGGAGGAGCAGTGACGACCCTCGCTCGTTCGCGCGCCGACCTTGCCGGGGTGCTGGACGACCTGCCCGGCCCGCTCGGGCTCGTCCCCACCATGGGCGCGTTGCACGCCGGCCACGCCGCACTGATCGCCGCGGCTCGTGAGGTCTGTGAATCCGTGCTCGTGTCGATCTTCGTCAACCCGATGCAGTTCGGAACGGGTGAGGATCTCGCGACCTATCCGCGCTCGCTCGCGGCGGATGTCGCGCTGTGCGAGCAACTGGGTGCGGACGCCGTCTGGGCCCCCGGCGTCGCCGACGTCTACCCCGGCGGCGAGGCCCTGGTGCAGGTGCATCCCGGCCCGCTCGGCGCCGAGCTCGAGGGCGCGTTCCGGCCCACCCATTTCTCCGGCGTGCTCACCGTCGTCGCGAAGTACTTCAGCCTGATCCGCCCCGCTCTCGGGTTCTTCGGCGAGAAGGACTACCAGCAGCTGGCGCTCGTGCGCCGCATGACTGTCGACCTCGATCTCGGGGTCGCCGTGGCGGGCGTGCCGACCGTCCGCGAGGACGACGGGCTCGCGCTGTCCAGCCGCAACGTCTACCTAGCGCCCGCGGAGAGGCAGCAGGCGCTCGCGCTGTCGCGGGCCCTGTTCGCCGGTCGGGACGCGGCCGGCGACGGCGCTGCCGCGGTCCTTGCGGCCGCGAAGGCGATCCTCGCCGCGGAGCCGGGCGTCGACGTCGACTATCTCGAGCTGCGCGATCCCGATCTCGGGGCGCCGCCCGCGCGGGGCCCGGCCCGGCTACTCGTGGCCGCCCGCGTCGGCCGTACCCGCTTGATCGACAACGTCGAGGTGTCGCTGTGACCGCGCTGCCCCGCCGGCTGGCCGCACCTGCCCCTGGCTGGGAGGTGGAGGCCGACGTCGTCATCGTCGGTTCGGGTATCGCCGGGCTCGCCGTGGCGCTGCGGCTCGCCCGGAACTCCGCGCTCCGGGTGCTGCTGGTGACCAAGGACGTCCTCGCCGCCGGGTCGACGCGGTGGGCGCAGGGCGGCATCGCCGCGGCGCTGGGCAGCGAGGACTCGCCGGAGGAACACTTCGCCGACACGATGGCCGCCGGCGCGGGAGTGTGCGACGAGACGGCCGTGCGCACGCTCGTGCGGGAAGGGCCTGCGGCGGTCCGCGAACTCGCCCAGATGGGGGCGCGTTTCGACCGCGGCGCCGACGGCGGGATCGCGCTGACCCGCGAGGGCGGCCACCGGCGCGACCGCATCGCGCACGCGGGCGGCGATGCCACCGGCGCGGAGATCGAACGCGCACTGGTCACCCGGGTGCTCGACGCGACCGACGTCGAGGTCATCGAGCACGCGCTGCTGCTGGACTTGACCCGCGCTGCTGACGGTTCGATCGCTGGGCTCACGCTGCACGTGATGGGCGAGGGGCAACGCGACGGAGTCGGCGCGGTTCGCGCCCGCGCCGTCGTCCTCGCCACCGGCGGCTTCGGCCAGGTGTACGCATCGACCACCAACCCGATCGTGTCCACGGGCGACGGCGTCGCCGCCGCGCTGCGGGCCGGTGCCGTGCTGCGCGATCTCGAGTTCGTGCAGTTCCACCCCACCGTCGCCTGGCTCGGCCCGCACTCGCGCGGCCAGCAGCCCCTGGTCAGCGAGGCCGTGCGCGGCGAAGGGGCGTTCTTGCTCGACGACGAGGGCGTGCGATTCATGCAGGGCGCCCACGAGCTCGCCGATCTCGCGCCCCGCGACGTCGTGGCCAAGGCGATCGTGCGGCGGATGCGCGAGACGGGCGTCGAGCACATGTGGCTGGACGCGCGGCATTTCGGCGCAGAGAAGTGGCGCGTCCGGTTCCCGACGATCCACGAGACCCTGCTCGCGCTCGGCATCGATCCCGTGCATGACCTGATCCCCGTCGTGCCGGCCTGCCACTACGCCAGCGGCGGGGTGCGCACCGACCTGTCGGGCGAGTCGTCGCTGCCCGGACTGTTCGTGTGCGGCGAATCGGCGTGCACCGGCGTGCATGGCGCGAACCGGCTCGCGTCCAACTCCCTGCTCGAGGGGCTCGTGTTCGGGCACCGGATCGCCGACACGCTCATCGCCCGCCTGGGCGAGCCGGCCGGCCCGTCCGCTGCCGACGCGCCCGAGGTCGACGCGGACGGGCTACTGGCCGAAACGGCACGCCCCGCACTGCAGCAGTTGATGTCGCGCGACGTCGGCGTCCTCCGCGACGAGAAAGGGCTGACCCAAGCCGCCGACGGGCTCGCCGAACTCGCCGCCCAGGCCCCGGGCACGCCCGGCACCGAGGCGTGGGAGACCACGAACCTGCTCACCGTCGCGACCGCGCTGACCACGACCGCTCTGCTGCGGCGTGAGACCCGCGGCGCGCACTGGCGCGACGACCACCCCGAGCGCGACGACGCGCACTGGCTGGGTCATCTCGACACCACGCTGTGTCCGGACGGCAGTCTCGACGTCGGTTACGCGCCGATCGGCGACGCGGGACGGCAGCCGTGACCGGCGCCGGCAGCGAGCTCGCTCCGGGCCTGGCCGACTTCGTCGTCGACGACGTCGTGGCGCGCGCGCTGGATGAGGATCTCGGCGCGGCCGGTGACGTCACCACATTGGCGACCGTCGACGCCGCCACGCTCGCCACGGCGCAGTTGGTGTCGCGCCAGTACGGCGTTGTCGCCGGGTTGCCCGTGGCGGCGCGGGTGTTCGCCACGGTCGGGCAGGGCCGCGTTCATGTCGAGTACGGCAGTAGCGACGGCGCCCGCGTCGAACCCGGGGAGATACTGGCGACCGTGCGCGGACCGATGCGTGATCTGCTCACCGCCGAGCGCACCGCGCTGAATCTGGTCGGGCATCTCTCCGGTGTCGCGACGCTGACCCGGCGGTGGGTGGACGCCGTGGAGGGCACCGGCGCGCGCGTCCGCGACACCCGCAAGACGATGCCCGGGCTGCGCGCCCTGGAGAAGTACGCGGTGCGCTGCGGCGGTGGCGTCAACCACCGCATGTCGCTGTCCGACGCCGCCCTGGTCAAGGACAACCACGTCGTCGCCGCGGGCGGTGTGGTCGCTGCCTTCGAGCGGGTGCGCGCGACGTACCCGGGGCTGCCGCTCGAGATCGAGGTCGACACCGTCGCACAGGCGCGTGAAGTGATCGACGCCGGCGCGGACCTCGTCCTGCTCGACAACATGAGCCCGGCGCAGATGCGCGAGGTGGTCGGCTACGCGCGGGGCCGCGCCGGTCTCGAAGCCTCGGGCGGGCTCACCCTCGAACGAGCCCGCGAAATCGCCGAGACCGGTGTCGACTACCTTGCGGTGGGCGCCCTGACGCACTCTGCGCCGGTTCTCGACATCGGGCTGGACATCTGACGGCGAGGGACGGACCGACATGCTGCTCGCGATCGACATCGGCAACACCAACACCGTCATCGGCGTGTTCGAGGGCGCGGTGCTGAAACACTCGTGGCGCATCAAGTCCGATGCGCGCAACACCGCCGACGAGCTCGCTCTCACCTTTCAGGGGTTGCTCGCCGAGCACACGGTCACCGGCATCGCAGCCTGCTCCACCGTGCCGGCGGTACTGCGTGAACTGCGCGCCATGCTCTCTCGCTACTACGCGGGCGTCCCGACTGTCCTCGTCGAACCCGGCGTCCGCACCGGCGTGAGCGTGCTGACCGACAACCCCAAGGAAGTCGGCACCGACCGCATCTGCAACACCGCGGCGGCGCACCATCTCGTCGACGGGCCGTGCATCGTCGTCGACTTCGGCACCTCGACGAACTTCGACGTGATCAGCGCCAAGGGCGAGTTCCTCGGTGGCGCGCTGGCGCCCGGGATCGAGATCAGCCTGGACGCCTTGGCCGCGCGGGCCGCCCAGCTGCGGAAGGTGGAACTCGTCGCGCCGCGCAGCCCGATCGGCAAGAACACCGTCGAATCGCTTCAGTCCGGAATTCTCTACGGCTTCGCAGGCCAAGTGGACGGAATGGTGCGACGGCTGTCCGCAGCGCTGGTGCCGGAGAACCCGGCGTCGGTGCACGTGATCGCGACGGGGGGGCTCGCCTCGCTCGTGATCGACCACAGCGACACCGTCACCCGCTACGAACCGGAACTCACGTTGCTCGGGCTTCGGCTGATCTACGACCGCAACGCCTGACCCAGCGCGGGTGGCCGGTTCAGAGCGGGCAGTACATGATGTGCAGTCCGACTCGGCCGAGCTCGGGATGATCGAAGGCGCCCGGGACGGTGCCTACGATGCCAAAACCGAGCCGCTCGTAAAGCTTGACCGCCGCGACGTTGGTTTCGACGACGGCGTTGAACTGCATGCCGGCATACCCGTCGGCACGTGCCAGGTCGAGCACGTGGCGGCAGAGCATCTCGCCCACGCCGCGACCGCGCGCAGCAGCCGCAACCATGAAACTCGCCGTGGCGATGTGCGCCCCAGGCCCGGGACGATTGGGACCCATCTTCGCGGTGCCGAGAACTCGCTCGCCGAGCTGTCCGCGGCGGTCGGCGTCGACGGCGACGACCGTGCGCCCGGGTGGGGGCTCGACCCACAGCGCGTGACCCTGTTCCTCGGACATCTCGGGGTCGTAGGCGTAGGTGTCACCTTCCCTCAGCACCTCGCTGATGATCGTCCACACCGCCGGCCAATCGGGCTCGGCGTAGTCGCGCACATGCACCAGGGAACGCTAACTTTGCGCCGCGGCAATGCACCAGAGCGCATCAGGACGTGCCGGCGCGCGCACGCTGGAGGTACACGGTCCGAGTCATCTCGTACTCGACCTCGCCCGCTTCGGAGCCCGGCACAGGTTCGTCCCACTGCGGAAAGAACGTCCGCACGAAACGCATGCCGACCCGCTCCATCACGCCGCGCGAGCCGGCGTTCATGGCCATCGTCTGCGCGATCACCCGGGTCACTCCGATGGTCTCGAAGGCATGCCGAAGCAGCTCAGCGGATGCCTCGCTCGCCAGACCCTGGCGCCAGTACCGTCGGGCGAGCCGGTAGCCGAGCTCGGCGACGTCGGGGTCGTCGGGCTGATCCGGGCCGTGGGCCGGGGGCAGCATCATCAGGCCGACGAACTCGCCCTCGTCCTCGCTCGCGGGCGCGGCCGAGCCGCTGACGCCACCGCCGGTTCCATACGCCATCCAGTAGCCGAGCCCGTCCACCTTGCGTGCGAGCGCCAGCCGCTCGCGGTGTACCTGCTCGACCTCGTCGGGAGTGTGGGCCCTTCCCGAGATGTAGCGGAGTACTTCGGGATCGGAGTCGAGCTGAATTTCCAGCCCGAGGTGCCGCTCGTCGAGTGGGACGAGCAGCAGCCGTTCGGTGTGCATTATCGGCTGGTGCATGGCGACACGATGCCGTGCGGGCGCCCCCGGCGCCACCGTCGGCGAGGTGGCCGGTTCGTGCCAGGGGACTACCGTCGGCGACGAAGGCGGAGGAACGTTCGCCGCAGAGCCCGCAACTCGCGCGGTGGCTTGGCAGGGTGCAGACCCTGTGACTTTGGGGCGATCGTCTGCTGGGTCGTGTCGAAGCCGACGACGACTCATGGACGTGGTGGCGTGCACGACGAACAACGATGTCCCGACCGGCAGTTCGGTGTCCGGTGCGAGCTGGTAATCGGGCACCGATCGGCGCACCTTGCGCACAATGGTGAGACGCTTCATCACTGGCGCAACCGCGGCGAGCCAGGTGACGGCCGACGCATCACCTTCGAATGGGCCGATCCGCAAGCCGATCCGGAGCGCGCCGGCGGCTGACCGGGCGCTGTATCGGGCCGGTCCGCTATCCGGCGCCGGATGCGGCGTCGGCGGCCTCGTGCAACGCCGAAATGTCGATCTTCGACATCTTCATCAAGGCCTGTCCTGCGGCGTGCGCGCGCAACGGGTCCGGGTCGCTCAACAGTGCCGGCAGCGCGTCCGGCACGACCTGCCAGGACAGCCCGTACCGGTCCTTGACCCAGCCACACGGCCCGGGTTCCCCGCCACCCTCGCTGAGCCGCGCCCAGTAGCGGTCGACCTCCTCCTGGTCGGCTGCCGAGAGCTGCAGCGAGATCGCCTCGGTGAAGTGGAACTCCGGACCGGCGTTGAGCGCGCTGTACGCGCTTCCCGCTAGTTCGAAGGAAATGGTCATGACCATCCCTTCGGGGTAGGGCATGCCGGGCCCATAGCGGCTCACCGCGGTGATCTTGGACCCCGGAACGAGCGACACGTAGAACTCGACCGCCTCCTCGGCGTTGCCGTCGAACCACAGGCACGGCGTCACGGTGGTCATCGTGGGCTCCCTTCGTCGGTGCTCGTCGCTGATACGGATTAGACGTCGAAGCCGTGCCGAACTCGTCGTAGCAGCGGGCCGCAAAATTTGCGAACGCCGATGGTTGCAGGAAGCAATTGCTGGGTAGGCGATCAACATAGGCGTGCGGCGCGGGCCCAACCAGGCGCGTCATGACCCGCCACGCCGCTGGCTCCCGGGAGACGCGTCAGTGACCCTTTCGAGCGCGACCGACAAGCCAACCACCGCCGGCGAGGGCGCCGAACTCGCTGCGGCACTGCGATCCGCGATCCGCGGCGAGGTGAGGTTCACCCCGGGCGATCGTGCGCTGTACGCGTACGACGCGTCGATCTTCCGGCAGGTGCCCATCGGCGTGGTGATCCCGGCCGACGCCGCCGACGTGGTGGCCGCGGTCGACGTGTGTCGGCAGTTCGACGTGCCGATCTTCGGACGCGGCTGCGGCACCGGGCTCGCCGGGCAGACCGTCAACGCCGCGGTGGTCTTCGACTTCTCCAAGCACATGGACGCGATCGTCTCTCTCGACCCGGCCACGCGCCGGGCCCGCGTGCAGCCGGGCGTCATCTGCGACAGCCTGCGCGACGCCGCCGAGGAGCACGGCCTCACATTCGGTCCCGATCCGGCCACCCACGACCACGCGACGCTCGGCGGGATGATCGGCAACAACTCCTGCGGCACGCACTCGGTGATGGCGGGAAAGACCGTCGACAACATCGAGGAACTCGAGATCGTCACTTACGACGGCACTCGGATGACCGTCGGCGCCACCAGCGAGGACGACCTCGAGCGCATCATCGCGCTCGGTGGGCGGCGCGGGGAAATCTACGCCGGGCTCAAACACATCCGTGACACCTACGCCGACGCCATCCGGTCCGGCATGCCGGACATCCCCCGGAGGGTGTCGGGATACAACCTCGACCAGCTGCTGCCCGAGAACGGCTTCCACGTGGCGCGGGCCCTCGTGGGCAGCGAGTCGACCTGTGCCCTCACGCTCGGCGCCACCTGCCGGCTGGTCCACTCGCCGCCGCAGCGCTCGCTGGTGGTGCTCGGCTACCCGGACATCCCGTCGACCGGCGACGACGTCGCGTGGCTGATGACGCACGGCCTGATCGCGCTGGAATTCTTCAGCCGCGAAGTGCTCGAACACCTGCACCGCAAGGAATTCGACTTCGGCGGCGAGGATCTGCTTCCCGACGGCAACGGCTGGCTGCTCGTCGAATTCGGCGGCGAGACGAAGGAGGAGGCCGACGCCAAGGCCGAGGCGCTGTTCGCTGAGCTGCGCAAGCGCGACAACGCGCCGAACTTCAAGGTGATCGAGGAGGTCGACGCCGAGAGCGCGGTGTGGGAGGCGCGCAAACACGGGGTCGGCTCCACCCGCATGCCGGCTTCCCTCGGCGGGCATCCCGGCTGGCCGAACTGGGAGGACGCCGCCGTGCCTCCGGAACGGCTCGGGGACTACCTGCGCGACTTCCAGAAACTGCTCGACCGCTCCGGGCTCGACGGCGTGATGTTCGGGCACTGGGGGCACGGGTGCATCCACTGCCGCATCGACTTCGACCTGCGCAGCACGCCCGGCATCGCCGACTACCGGCGATTCATGGAAGAAGCCGCGGATCTCGTTGTCGCCTACGGCGGCTCGCTGTCCGGCGAGCACGGCGACGGCCACGGCCGCGCCGAGCTGTGGCCCAAGATGTTCAGCCCTGAGCTGATGCGCGCGTTCGACGAGTTCAAGAGGGTCTGGGATCCGGACGGGCGGATGAACCCGCACAAGCTGATGGACCCGTTCCCGCTGGACAGTCACCTGCGCGAAGGTCCGTCCTACCGCACGCTGCCGTTGCAGACGGAATTCGCCTATCCCCATGACGGCAAGGACTTCGCGGCAGCCGCGAACCGGTGCTTCGGCGTGGGTGCCTGCCGGCACGTCGAGGGTGCCGTCATGTGCCCGAGCTTCATGGTCACCCGGGAGGAGAAGCACTCGACGCGCGGACGTGCCCGGCTGCTGCAGGAGATGACGCGTGGCGACGGCCCGATCAAGGACGGCTGGCGCAGCGCCGAGGTGAAGGAGTCTCTCGATCTCTGCCTGGCGTGCAAGGGCTGCCGCGGGGACTGCCCGGTGCGAGTGGACATCGCGACGTACAAGGCCGAATTCCTGCACCACCACTACCAGCGTCGGCTGCGGCCGCGGCAGGCCTACGCGCTGGGGTTGATCGACAAGTGGGCCCGTCTCGCGTCCCACGCCCCGCGGCTGGTCAACACGCTCACCCACACCCCGGGCCTGCGCGCTGCCGTCAAGGCGCTGGGCGGCGTCGCGCTCGAACGCGACGTCCCGCGCTTCGCCGAAGAACCGTTCACTGCGTGGTTCGCCCGCTACGTGCGGCGACATCCGGACGGCCCGCCGGTGATGCTGTGGCCGGACACGTTCACCAATTACTTCGCCCCGCAGATCGGCCGGGACGCCGTGACCGTCCTCGAGGCGGCGGGGTTCCACGTGCGCGTGCCGCCGCCCGGTCTCTGCTGCGGTCGCCCGCTCTACGACTACGGCATGCTCACGCTGGCCAAGCGGTACCTGCGCCGCACCCTCGACGCGCTGCGGCCGGCGCTCGACGCCGGTATCCCACTGGTCGGGCTCGAACCCAGCTGCCTGGCCGTCTTCCGCGACGAGTTGACGAACCTGCTCCCCGACGACCTGGACGCGCAGCGGCTGCACCGCTCCAGCTACGTGCTGTCGGAGTTCCTCACCGAGCACGCGCCCGACTGGCCGCTGCCTCGCCTGGACGCCAAAGCCCTCGTCCAGCCGCACTGTCACCACCACGCGGTGATGGGTTTCGACGCGGAGCAGCAGTTGCTCGAGTCGATGGGAATGTCCGTCGAGCTCGCCGACGCCAACTGCTGCGGGATGGCCGGAAGCTTCGGCTACGAGGCCGGCGAGAAGTACCAGGTGTCCGAACAGGCAGGCGAACGTGTGCTGTTGCCGAAGGTGCGCGCGGCCACCGCGGACACGCTGATCCTCGCCGACGGGTTCAGTTGCCGCAGCCAGATCGCCGACGGCAGCGACCGCATCGGAGTGCATCTGGCGCAGGTGCTCGCGACCGCCATCCGTGAGGGCCGACAAGCGCCACAGACCTCGACCGGAAGAGGTGACCGATCATGACCGCCGCGCAGGCGACGCGTCAGGAGCCCCTGCCGCTGCACCAGCAGTGGACGATGGCGGGACCGGTGGTGTCCCACCTGCCTGAACAGCGCGTCCAGGAACTCAACGAGGTCGCCTCGGCGACGGTCGGCGAACCCGGGCCGATGAGCCTGTTCGGCTTCGCGGTCGGCACCCTGCTCATCGCGCTGCCCATCACCGGGGAGCTGCCGCTGACGACAACGCTCGCCGCCCTGCCCGCGTTGCTGATCTTCGGCGGCATCGCCCAGTTCATCGGGGGGCTGTTCTCCTACCGCAAGGGCAACACCTTCGCCGCAACGGCGTTCTGCGCCTTCGGCGCCAATAACGTCGTCGTCTCCACCTACTTCCTGTTCCAGGCGACGGGCCTGTTCCCGAAGAACCACGACACGCTGCTGTTCCTGGCGATCGACCTGTTCTGCTTCGCCTACATCGCCTTCGTGCTGTTCCTCGCCTCGTTCAAGTTCAACGCCGCCTTCGTGCTGGTGCTGCTCGCCCTGTTCCCCGGCTACGGGCTGTCGGCCGTCGGCAACATCACCGGCATGCCGGCGTTGATCGGGCAGATCGGCGGATGGTTCCTGATCGTCTCCGCCGGGCTGGCGTTCTACGCCGCAGCCGCGCTCGCACTGAACAGCACCTACGAGCGTCCAGTCCTGCCGATGCTGCCGCGGGCGCCGCTGACGACGAACCGACACGCTCAACCGACGACCGCGCCCGCCGCGGGCGCACCAGATGGAGGTACACGATGAGCAGCGACCGAACCGCGTCGGACGTCATGGTCGACCGGCTCATGGAGTGGGGGGTCGACACGATCTTCGGCCTGCCCGGTGACGGCATCAACGGCTTGATGGAGGCGCTGCGCACCCGGCACGAGAAGCTGAACTACATCCACGTCCGCCACGAAGAGGTGGCAGCGATGGCCGCCGTGGGCTACGCCAAGTTCACGGGCAAGCTCGGTGTCTGCTTCTCGACCGCCGGGCCGGGCGCGGCGCACATGCTCAACGGCCTGCTGGACGCGAAGACCGAGCAGGCGCCGATCCTGGCGATCACCGGAATGAGCTACCACGACCTGATCGGCACGAGCTACCTGCAAGACGTCAACACCGATTACATGTTCAACGACGTCGCCGTCTACAACCAGCGGATCATGGGGCCGGCGCACGTCACCAACGTCGTCGACTACGCCGTCCGCTCCGCCATGAGCCAGCGCGGACCGGCGCACATCGCCTTCCCGATCGACTTCCAGGCCGCGCCCGCGGAGTCGGGGATGCGCTACAAGCGCAACGTCGCGGGGCACACCTCGGCGGCGTGGCGTCCGCCGGTGCAGGTGCCGGCCCGGCAGGATCTCGACGCAGCGGCGGCATTGCTCGCCGGCAAGAAGAAGGTCGCCATCCTTGCCGGCGCGGGGGCTCGCGGCGCCGGCGAGGAACTCGAGGCGGTGGCCGACAAGCTCGGCGCGCCGATCATCAAGGCCCAGCTGGGCAAGGACTGCGTCCCGGACGACAGCCCCTTCACCACCGGACCGATCGCGCTGGTCGGCTCCCGGCCGAGCGAGGAGGCGATGGAGCAGTGCGATGCGCTGCTCATCGTCGGCTCGACCATGCCCTATATCGAGTTCTATCCCTCACCCGGGCAGGCGGTGTGCGTCCAGATCGACGACAAGCCCGAACGGATGGGACTTCGCTACCCCGTCGACGTCCCGCTGACCGGCGACGCCCAGGCCACCCTGGCCGAGCTGCTGCCGTTGCTGTCCCGCAACGACGACCGCGCGTTCCTCACCCAGGCGCAAGAGGGCATGCGCGAGTGGTGGGAGCTGATGGACCAGCGCGGCACCAGCAAGGACACCCCGATGAAGCCGCAGGTCGCCGCGCATGCGGTCAGCGAGGCGCTGGCCGACAACGCGATCATCTGCGGTGATTCGGGGACGGTGACGACCTGGTCGGCACGCCAGATCAAGGTGCGCCGTGGCCAGTCGTACTCGTTCTCCGGCACGAACTGCTCGATGGCCGCCGGCCTGCCGTACGCGATCGGCGCTCAGGTGGCACACCCCGACCGGCAGGTCGTCGTGGTCACCGGCGACGGCTCGCTGACGATGCAGCTCGGCGACGTCCTCACCGCCGTCCAGCACCGGCTGCCGATCAAGATCGTTGTGCTCAAGAACGACTCGCTCGGGCTGATCAAGTGGGAGCAGATGGTCTTTCTCGGCAACCCGGAGTACGGCGTTAACTTCGCGCCGATGGACTTCGTCAAGTTCGCCGAGGCGTGCGGCGCGCGGGCCATGCACATCGACGACCCGAAACGGTGTGCAGAGCAGATGCGCGAGGCGTTCTCCTGGGACGGACCGGTCATCGTCGAGTGCGTGGTCGACCAGCACGAGCCGCCGATGCCGGCGAAGGTGAAGAAGAACCAGGTGACCGCGCTCGGCCAGGCCCTGCGGTCGGGCACGCCGAACCGGAACCGCATCGCGCTGCAGATGGTCAAGGATGTTCTGGACGAGTCGAGCTTCGCGGCCAGCCCCGCACACGTCGTCCCCTCGGCGGTGGGGCGGGCGGCCGGCAAGGTCGCCGACCGGTTGCGCGACCACGCGGACCCCGAACATCCCGAGTGAGGACCCCGCCGCCGACCGTCCGAGCGACCTGGTGCTCATCGCTCTGACGGCGGTGGCGGCCGGCACCGACGCGATCAGCTATCTAGGTTTCGGCAGTGTGTTCCCGGCGAACATGACCGGCAACACGGTGCTGCTGGGCATCGGGCTCGCGTCGGGTGACTACGGCGGAGCGGCCCGGTCGCTCGTTGCGCTTGGCGCGTTCGTGCTCGGCGCGATGGCGGTCGGGCTCGCGCTCGTCGGCCGGCCGTGGCGCTCGATGATCGCCGCCGCGTCCGGCGTCGAGTTGGTGCTGTTGGCGGCGACCTGCGGCTGGTGGCTGGCCGCGGGCAACGGGTCGAGCGACGCGGTGTACGGGATGATCGCGCTCGTGAGCACCGCGATGGGCGTACAGAGCGCGACGGTCTCCGGCCTCGACGTCGGGGTCAGCACGACCTACATCACCGGCACGTGGACGAGTGTCAGCACCTGGGCGGCGTCGCTGGTCCGGCCGGCGGCCCGGACGTCCCCGTCGGCGTCGGGGGCCACGGATCGGCACGCGCGCCGGGCGGCCGTGCTCGTCACGTACTTCTGCGCCGCGCTGGCCGCCGGTTTCCTGGAGCACGGCGTCGGCGCGCCGGCGATCGCGCTGCCGCTCGGCGTCCTGGCAGTGGTCGCCGCGGCCTGCACGCTGACCGCTGCCGACCGCGCGCGCACCCCGTCCTGATCGGCGGGCGAGCTGCCCCCTTGATTCAGCGCACGGCGGCCGGACGTCCGACGGTGAGCGCGTCCAGCACACCGCTCGGAAACTCGGCCGCTGTCTGCGCATCGAGTTGCGCGCCGAGCGCGTCCAGCACCCGGGTGAAGAACGAGCGGGCTGCCGCGGCGAACACCACGTCGGCGATGTCCGCGTCGGACAAGCCGACCTCACGCAAGCGGTCGATGTCCGACTGCTCGACCGCGGAAGCGTCGGCGGCCACCTTGGCGGCAAACGTGTACACCTCGCGGTCCGCGGCTGTCAGCGCCGCTCCCGTCGGATCGGTCGCGATCGAAAGCATTGCCGCCTCGTCGCCGCATACGTCCCGCAAGAACTTCGAATGCGCCGCCGTGCAATACGTCGAACGCAACGCCCGGGCAGCGGCAATCGTCGCGATCTCGAAACGACGCCTTTCCATACCGTCACGGATGGTTCGATTCAGCACGTTCCATGCCTGCGCTACGTCTGGCCGCGTTGCGAAGGCGGCCGCGTAATTCGGCAGGAACCCCCAGGCGTCGCGTTGTTGCCGGTAGTACTCGGCCAGCGCCCCGCTCGCGGCGTCTTCCGGTACCGCATCGATGAACATCGGGCAAGCGTCTCAGCAGGCCTGGTCTGCCGCAACGGTTGGCACGTACGCGCCGGGACCTCCCTGCGGGGCGTCATCTCGGGTGGGTGGGTACGGGACGGGTATCTCGATCGACACCCAGTGACGCGGTGGTGTGGAATCGAGGCCGTGCTGCATGCCGACGAGTTGACCATCGACGTGCCGCTCGCTCGTGCGCTCGTCGACCGGGCCCTGCCCGAGTACGCGGCGCTGCCGCTGACCCGGCTGCCGAGCAGCGGATCGAGCAACGCCCTGTTCCGCCTGGGCGACGAACTGCTCGTGCGGCTGCCGCGTCAGCCGGGCGGCTCGGCGACGATCGACAAGGAAGTCCGGTGGACGCCGTACGTCGCGCCGGCCCTTCCTGTAGCGGTTCCCGAGATCGTCGCCGTCGGCCGGCCCGATCTCGGCTACCCCGAGCGTTGGTCGGTCGTCCGCTGGATCGACGGCGAGGTGCCGTCCTTCGCGGATCCGCTGCCGGAGCGCGCCCCGGACCGCCGCGCGCTGGCCGCGGATCTCGCCGGTGTCGTAGCCGCGCTGCGCGACCTGCCGGTCCCCGAGAGGGCGCTCACGGACCCGGGCCTGCGCTGGTACCGCGGGGAGCCGCTCGCCGCGCGGGACGCCGGTTTCCGAAGCGACGTCGAAGCGTGCCGGTCGATCCCGGATCTCGACCTCGATTTGGACGCGGCCGTACGCGTGTGGGGCGACGTGAGGGCATTGCCGGACGACGACCGCCCCGGCCGCGCCCGCTGGTATCACGGCGATCTGCTGGGCGAGAACCTGCTGACCCGCGGAAGCCGCCTCGCCGCTGTGCTGGATCTCGGCGGCCTGGCGGTGGGCGATCCCACGGTGGATCTCGTCGTCGCATGGGAACTGCTGGATCCCGCTGCGCGTGAGGTGTTCCGGCGAGCGGTCGGGGTCGACGACGCGACCTGGCTGCGCGGACGGGCGTGGGCGCTGGTGCTCGCGGTCATGACGTTCCCGTACTACTGGCACACCATGCCGGAGCGATGCGCCGGCCGGCTGGCCATGGCCCGTGCGGTGCTCGCCGACGCGGCGGCGTAAACGGGCACTACGGTCAGGCATATGGATCTGCGCATCTTCACCGAGCCGCAGCAGGGCGCGTCCTACGACGACCTGCTCCGCGTCGCCCAGGCCACCGAGAGGCTCGGCTTCGACGCGTTCTTCCGGTCCGACCACTACCTGAAGATGGGGGACGTGGACGGGCTGCCCGGTCCGACCGACGCGTGGCTGACCCTCGCCGGCCTGGCGCGCGACACCGACCGCATCCGTCTCGGCACCCTGGTCAGCCCAGTTACCTTCCGGCTGCCCGGCCCGCTCGCGATCTCGGTGGCGCAGGTGGACCAGATGAGCGGCGGGCGCGTGGAACTGGGTCTGGGGGCGGGCTGGTTCGCCGCCGAGCACGCCGCGTACGGCATCCCGTACCCGGGCAACGCCGAGCGCTTCGACAGGTTCGCCGAGCAGGTGGAGATCGTCGACGGCCTGCTGCGCACCCCGCCGGGCGAGACGTACAGCTTCGCCGGCCACCACTACCACCTCACCGACTCGCCGGCCCTACCCAAGCCGGTGCAGAAGCCGCGCCCGCCGTTGATCCTCGGCGGTGCGGGCCGCCGGCGCGGCGCCCGCCTCGCGGCGCGTTTCGCCGATGAGTTCAACGTCGCCTTCTCTTCGGTGTCGGAGACCGCGGAGATCTTCGGACGGGTGCGCGCGGCTGCCGACGACGCGGGCCGAGATCTGATCTACAGCGCGGCCCAGGTCGTCTGCGTCGGCAGCGACGAAGCGGAGATCGGCAAGCGCGCGGCGGCGATCGGGCGCGAGGCCGCGGAACTGCGCGAGAACGGCCTGGCCGGCACCCCCGAGGAGGTGCTCGACAGGATCGCGACGTTCGCCGAACTCGGCGCGACGCGGATGTACCTGCAGGTCCTCGACCTCGCCGACCTCGACCACCTCGAACTGATCGCGGCCGAAATCCTGCCGCACGTGTAGGCGAGCCGCTTCAGAGCCAGCCGCGCTCGTCGGCCACGCGCACCGCCTCGACGCGGTTGCGCACGCCCGTCTTGGCGATCGCCGCGGACAGGTAGTTGCGCACCGTGCCCTCGGACAGGAACAGCTTGGCCGAGATGTCGGCGACGGTCGCGCCGTCGCGAGCGGCCACCAGGACGTCGCGTTCCCGCCCGGTCAGTGGTGACGGACCACCGGCCAAGGTGGCGGCCGCCAGCGCAGGGTCGACGACACGCTCGCCGCGTGCCACGCGGCGCACCGCGTCGGCCAACTGCTCGGCGGGCGCGTCCTTGACGACGAAGCCGAGCACACCCGCCTCCATCGCCCGGCGCAGATAGCCCGGACGGCCGAACGCGGTCAGCATGATCATTCTGCAGTTGGGCAGTTCGTGAGCCAGTGCCGCGGCTGCCGCCAGGCCGTCCATGCCCGGCATCTCGATGTCCACGAGCGCCACGTCCGGAGCGGACCGCAGTGCTGCCGGTACGACCTCGTCGCCACGCCCGACCTGGGCGACCACCTCGAATTCGTCCTCGAGCTCGAGCAGGGCGGCGAGCGCGGTGCGCACGAGGGTTTGGTCGTCCGCCAGGAGCAGCCTGATCACGCGAACGATTCTTGCTCGCCGCGCAGGACGGCGCCTGGCTGCGCCACGGCGGGCTGGGCGGCGTCTGCCGCGGGAACCTCGACACGCAGCCGGAAACCGGTCAGCCCTGCCGAGACGGCGAGCGTTGCGCCGGCGGCTTCCGCGCGTTCCTGCAGGCCGCGCAGCCCGTTGCCGACGCTCGGCGTGCCGCCGCGTCCATCGTCGACGATCTCGATGTGTCGCGGGCCGAGGGTGATCCGGACGTGTGTGGCGCGCGCGTGCCGCACGACGTTGGTGGTCCCCTCGCGAACCACCCAGCCGAACAGTTCGGACAGCGCTGGGTCGGTCTCGGCCACGGTCGGTGGGAGTTCGGCGATGACGCCGGCGGCTCGCAGCACTTCGCGCGCGGTGGCCAGCTCGCCTGCCAGGGTGACCTCGCGGTGTGCCGACACAGCGGCGCGCACGTCGCCCAATGTGCTCCGAGACAGCTGTTCGACCTCGGCGATCTCGCCGAGGGCACGTGCGGAATCGCCGCGTTCGGCCAGCTTGCGTGCCAAGCCCGCCTTGACGGTGATCGTCGTGAGCGAGTGGCCGAGCAGGTCATGCAGGTCGCGGGCGATGCGCGAGCGCTCGTTCTCGGCGGCGAGCCGGGCCACCTCGGCCCGCGCGGCGGCCAGCGCGATGTTCGACCGGATGATTCGGAAGAAGCCGAACATCGCCACAGACACCAGCGCCACGCTCAGCGCCGAGTTCCAGTCGATCTGCCCGCCCCAGGACGGGACCAGCCGGGGCAACAGCCCTGCCACCACGGTCATCCCGGCGACGATGAGCGGAGCAACCCGGACGCACGACGCGATGGTCAGCACGGCGAGGTAGACGCAGAACACCAGCGCATCCTGGTGGGCGAACACGCACTCGATCGCGGTGAGGACGAACGCGAATCCGTACAGGAACCAGAACGCGCCCAGATCCCGGCCCCACCCCATGGGCAGAGCGACCAGATACACCACCGCGAACACCCCGATGACGACGTACCCGGCGACCGCGCCGGCGCCGTGCGCGTGCTTGCCCACCCCGCCCGCCGTTTGGCCGAGATAGATCAGCCACAGGCCGGGAAACACGTAACGCCGCCAACCCTTGTCCCAGATGCGGGTGAGCTCGTGCGGCTGCATCGCCCCGCAACTGGTCTCTGGCGATTCGTTGTCGGTCATGACGCGCCCAGGCTATGCCGCTATGTCAGACGCGGCGAGTGTCGCGCCGGTAGGCCCACATCGCCACCGCGCCGCACACCACCGACCACGCCGCGATCACCAGCCACGCCTCAAGGCCCCACGGGTTGCCCGCGCCGAGACCGACGTGCCCCGCCTGCACGAGCCAGTAGGACGGCAGCAGTTCGCAGATCCGCTGGAACACCCCGCCGGTGATCGGGAACCAGGTGCCGCCGAGAAACGCGAACAGCGAGGCGCCCACGCCCAGGGCCGCGCCGGCCGCGTCGTCGTTGAGCAAATGCCCGAGCGCGATACCGAGTGCGGCGAACGGGATCAGGGCGACGAGCACGAGCGCCGTCATCTCCAGCCACTGGGCCGCGGTCAGACGAACGCCGAGCGACATCCCGGCGGCGTAGAGCAGCACCAGTCCGACGACCGCCAGGAAGTAACCGGTCAGCACCTTGCTGCGCAGGTACTGGCGCGGGCTAAGCGGCGTGATCCGCAACTGCCGGTTCCAGCCGGTGGTGCGTTCAGCTGCGATGCGCGCGCCGCTGGACATGACCGCGACCATCGCGCCGAAAGCGAGCAGGCCGACCATGTAGTACTGCGGCGCGAACAGCCCGGTGTGGTGGTGTGCGTCGCCGCCGAAGTTGTGGTTGTCCTTGTTCGGCCCGGCGAGCAGGAAGTACATGATGATCGGGAAGATCAGCGAGAAGATCAGCGACTGGCGGTTGCGGAGCATCCGCAGCAGCTCGTAGCGGGTGTACAGGGCGGTGGTCATCGCGCGGCCTCGCTCGGCTCGCTGGTGAGTTGCATGAAGGCTTCCTCCAGGCCGGCGCCGGCGACCTCGATGTCGCGGGCGCCCGCGTAGGTCGACAGCAGCGCACGTAGCGCCACGTCGGAGTCGGAGCAGTTGAGGATGACGCTCTCACCGCGGGTGTCGACGTTGGTGACACCCGGCAGCGCGGTGAGTGCGGCGACGTCCGCACCGGGCAACGTCGCGCGGATCGTGCGCAGTCCCACGGTCGCCTTGATCTCGGTGGCGGGGCCGTCGGCGACCACCCGGCCGTGTGCCATCAGGATGATGCGGTCGGCGTAGGCGTCCGCTTCCTCCAGGTAGTGGGTGGCGAAGACGACCGTCTTGCCCCGCGCGGCGAACTCGCGCATGGTCGCCCAGAACCGGCGCCGCGACTCGACGTCCATGGCGACCGTCGGCTCGTCCAGCACCAGCAGGTCGGGGTCGGCCACCAGGCCGATCGCGAAGCGGAGTCGCTGGGTCTGTCCGCCGGAGAGCTTGTTGGTGCGGCGGTCGACGAGGTCGCCGATCTGCGTGAGCTCGACCACCTCGTCCACCGACATCGCCTTCGGGTAGAGGCTCGCGACGACGCTGAGCAGTTCCCGCACCGTGAGGAAGGGTGGGACGCCCCCGGTCTGCAGCATCGCGCTCACCGCGCCGGCGGCCACCGCCCGGTCCGGCGTCATACCGAACAGCTCGACGCGGCCGCCGTCCGGACGGGTAAGTCCGAGGAGCATGTCGATCGTCGTCGACTTGCCGGCCCCGTTCGGGCCGAGCAGGGCCACCGTCTCGCCGGCCTCGATGCTGACGTCGATGCCGCGGACGGCGTGGACCGGCCCGGCCGGTGTCTTGAAGCTCTTGGCGAGCCCGCGCAGCAGGACGCCGGTCACCGGCGGGACGGCGCTCTGCGCGGGGCTGGGCGCGGAAGGCGATGGTTTCACGTTGCCACTTTCTCCTACGCCGCGAACCGTTTGCAGTGCGACGGCTCCGGATGCCGGCATGACATTCGTCAGGCCGCGCACCGCGGGCGAATCGGGTGTCGGCGCGCCGATAGGGTTGGACACCGTGACCGAGCCCGACGAAACCGGTGCGGATCTGCCCGAACAGATGCGGGTGCGCCGCGAGAAGTACGACCGGCTGATGGCCGATCCGCAGCGCGCGCCGTTCCCGGTCAGCGTCCCGCGCACGGCTTCGCTGGGCGAGATCCGTGCCGCCCACCCCGACCTCGCCGCCGGCACCGAGACCGGGCAGTTCGCCGGGGTGACCGGGCGGGTGATCTTCGTGCGCAACACCGGCAAGCTCTGCTTCGCGATGCTGCGCGAGGGCGACGCCGAGCTGCAGATCATGCTGTCGCTGGACCGCATCGGAGGCGACCAGCTCGCCGCCTGGAAGGCCGACGTCGACCTCGGGGACCTGGTCTACGTGCACGGTGAGATCGTGTCGTCCAAGCGGGGCGAACTGTCCGTCCTCGCCGACGACTTCCGGGTGACGGCCAAGGCGTTGCGGCCGCTGCCGGTCGCGCACAAGCCGCTGTCGGACGAGACCCGCGTGCGGCAGCGCTACGTGGACCTGATCGTGCGCCCGGACGCGCGCCAGATGGTCTACACGCGGGCCGCGGTGCTGCGCTCGTTGCGCGAGACATTCGAGCGGCGGGGCTTTGTCGAAGTCGAGACACCGATTCTGCAGTCGGTGCACGGCGGCGCCGCGGCGCGTCCCTTCCACACCCATCTCAACGCGTTCGACCAGGACATGTCGCTTCGAATCGCGACCGAACTCTACTTGAAGCGTTGCATTGTCGGCGGTATCGAGCGGGTCTTCGAGATGGGGCCGGTTTTCCGCAACGAGGGGGTGGATTCGAGCCACTCGCCGGAATACACCTTGCTCGAGGCTTATCAGGCCTACGGTGATTACGACACAATGGCCGAACTGACCCGCGAACTCGTACTGCGCGCTGCCGACGCGGTCGGCGTCGAGACGCCGGAGACTGTCGACGGTGAGCCGATCGACCTGCGCGGACAATGGCGTTCGGCGTCGATTCACGAATTGGTGTCCGAGGCGTTGGGTGAGCCGGTAACCGCCGACACCGGCGTCGACGCGCTGAGCGCCCACGCCGAGCGCGCCGGAGTCGGCCTCAAACCCGATTGGGACGAAGGCGAGATCGTGCTCGAGCTGTTCGAGAAGCTGGTCGAGCACACTCTGATACAGCCGACCTTCGTCCGCGACTACCCGGTCTCGGTGCGCCCGCTGGCCCGGCCGCACCGGGACGATCCCCGGCTGGCCGAGGCCTGGGATCTCGTCATCTCCGGCGTGGAGGCCGGGGTCGCCTACTCCGAGCTCGTCGACCCGGTGGAGCAGCGTCGCCGGCTCGTCGCCCAGTCGCTCGCCGCCGCCCAAGGCGATCCCGAGGCGATGCAGTTGGACGAAGATTTTTTGCGCGCGCTCGAATACGGCATGCCGCCGACCGGCGGGATGGGGCTTGGCGTCGATCGCCTGATCATGATTCTCACCGGGCGCGGGATTCGCGAGACGATCCTCTTTCCGCTGCTCAAACCGCTCGACCTATGAGCGGGACCGTAGGTCGTTAGGCTTTGTCGCGCCTTTAGGCCCCTTGCCCATTCCTAATCCGCTATGGTTTGCTTCCGCAAACCCCCAGCTAGAGAATGGCGAACCAGCATGGCGCAAAAGCACATCGTCCAACTCATAGACGATCTCGACCAGAGCTCTGCCGAGGAGACGGTGACCTTCGGCCTGGACGGCGCGAGCTACGAGATCGACCTTTCCGCCAAGAACGCCGCGAAGTTGCGGGACGCGCTCGCCGAATACGTGGCCCACGCGCGCCGCACCACCCGCGGAGCCCGCCCGGCGGCCGGCCCGGCCCGGCGCGGGCGCGCGGCACGCGGCGACCGCGAGCAGACGCAGGCGATCCGCGAGTGGGCCCGCAACAGCGGATTCAAGATCGGCGAGAAGGGGCGCATCCCGGGCCACGTTCTCGAGGCCTACCACGAGCAACACTGACCGCCCCCGCCATTCCGCGACGCGGCCCGGACCCCTGCAGGTCCGGGCCGCGTCGGCGTCCGGAAGGCGGACCGGCAGGGGACGTCGAATCCGCGCCAGGCAGCGGGTCGGCGGGGTGGCGGTGCGGCCGGATCGGGTAGGACGGCGGTTGGTGGCGCGCTGCTGTTCGCTGCTGGCGAACTTCGAGGTCGCGGGATCATTTCCGGCCGCGGAATCGTTGTGCCAGATGTGCGCCGCCCCCCGCGCCGGGCGGCGTTGTACAGCCCGCGTGGCGTCCGGGGGCGTCCTGGACGAGACCTACCGGTCACAGCGCCGGGCTAAAGTCGAAGACGCAGGAGTCGAACTGCTGCAAGAGAAGGCGCGGAAGGAGCTGCCTGATGTTCGAACGGTTCACTGACCGCGCGCGTCGCGTAGTCGTCCTGGCCCAGGAAGAGGCCCGGATGCTCAACCACAACTACATCGGCACCGAGCACATCCTGCTCGGGCTGATCCACGAGGGCGAGGGCGTCGCCGCCAAGGCCCTCGAGTCGCTGGGTATTTCCCTCGACGCCGTGCGCCAGCAGGTCGAGGAGATCATCGGCCAGGGCCAGCAGGCCCCGAGCGGCCACATCCCCTTCACCCCGCGCGCCAAGAAGGTCCTCGAGCTGTCGCTGCGCGAGGCGCTGCAGCTCGGCCACAACTACATCGGCACCGAGCACATCCTGCTCGGGCTGATCCGCGAGGGCGAGGGCGTCGCCGCCCAGGTGCTGGTCAAGCTCGGCGCCGACCTGAACAAGGTCCGTCAGCAGGTCATCCAGCTGCTCAACGGCTACCAGAGCAAGGAGCCCGCGGGCACCGCCTCCGAGGCCACCCCGTCCACCTCGCTCGTGCTCGACCAGTTCGGCCGCAACCTCACCCAGTCGGCGCGCGAGGGCAAGCTCGACCCGGTCATCGGCCGCGAGAAGGAGATCGAGCGCCTGATGCAGGTGCTCAGCCGCCGGACCAAGAACAACCCGGTGCTCATCGGCGAGCCCGGCGTGGGCAAGACCGCCGTCGTCGAGGGCCTCGCGCAGGCCATCGTCAAGGGCGAGGTCCCCGAGACGCTGAAGGACAAGCAGCTCTACACGCTCGACCTCGGCTCCCTGGTCGCCGGCTCGCGCTACCGCGGTGACTTCGAAGAGCGCCTGAAGAAGGTGCTCAAGGAGATCCGTACCCGCGGCGACATCATCATGTTCATCGACGAGATCCACACCCTCGTCGGCGCCGGTGCCGCCGAGGGCGCGATCGACGCCGCCAGCATCCTCAAGCCGATGCTGGCCCGCGGCGAGCTGCAGACCATCGGTGCGACCACTCTCGACGAGTACCGCAAGTACCTCGAGAAGGACGCCGCGCTCGAGCGCCGCTTCCAGCCGGTCCAGGTGGGCGAGCCGACCGTCGCGCACACCATCGAGATCCTCAAGGGACTGCGCGACCGTTACGAGGCGCACCACCGCGTCTCAATCACCGACGCCGCCCTGGTGGCCGCTGCCGGGCTCGCCGACCGCTACATCAGTGACCGGTTCCTGCCCGACAAGGCGATCGACCTCATCGACGAGGCCGGCGCGCGAATGCGCATCCGCCGGATGACCGCGCCGCCGGACCTCCGCGAGTTCGACGACCGCATCGCCGACGTCCGGCGCGAGAAGGAGTCCTCGATCGACGCGCAGGACTTCGAGAAGGCCGCGGCGCTGCGCGACAAGGAAAAGACCCTGCTCGCCGAGAAGGCCAAGCGGGAGCAGGAGTGGAAGGCCGGCGACCTCGACGTCGTCGCCGAGGTCGACGACGAGCAGATCGCCGAGGTCCTCGCCACGTGGACAGGCATCCCGGTGTTCAAGCTCACCGAGGAGGAGACCGCCCGCCTGCTGCGCATGGAGGACGAGCTGCACAAGCGCGTCATCGGCCAGGAGCAGGCCATCAAGGCCGTCTCCCAGGCGATCCGGCGCACCCGTGCCGGGCTCAAGGATCCGAAGCGTCCCGGTGGCTCGTTCATCTTCGCCGGCCCGTCCGGTGTCGGTAAGACCGAGCTGTCCAAGACGCTCGCGGAGTTCCTGTTCGGCGACGACGACGCG
>DASSEP010000017.1:0-42977 GCA_035695205.1 Jatrophihabitans sp.
CGTCGGCGAGGTAGAGCAGGGGGATGTTGAACGCGTCGCACAGCCAGATGAAGCGCGCGGCCTTGTCGGCGCTGTCGACGAACAGCACCCCGCCGCGCACCATCGAGTTGTTGGCGACGATGCCTACCGGGGAGCCGTCCATCCGTCCGAACCCGGTGATGAGCTCGGCCGCGAACAGCGGCTTGATCTCGAAGAACGAATCGGCGTCGATGAGCCCGTCGATGATGTCGTGCATGTCGAAGGGGACGGACTCCTCGGCCGGCACGGCGTCGGGCGCGAGTTCGACCGCGGGCGGCTCGGGGGCGACCTCGGGCGCCGGCTCGCGCCAGCAGGTCGGCAGGTAGGAGAAGTACAGCCGGGCCTGCTCGAGGGCGTCCTCGTCGTCGACAGCGAGGTTGTCGCCGCAGCCGGACACCGTGACGTGCATGCGCGCGCCACCCATTTCCTCCAGGCTCACCTTCTCGCCGACGACCATCTCGGCCATGCGCGGCGAGCCGAGGTACATCGAGGCGTTGCCCTCGACCATGATCACGATGTCGCAGAACGCGGGGATGTAGGCGCCGCCGGCCGCGGACGGGCCGAATAGGCAGCAGATCTGCGGCACCTTGCCCGACAGCGCGACCTGGTTGTGGAAGATCCGCCCGGCCCCGCGGCGTCCGGGGAACAGCGCGACCTGGTCGGTGATGCGCGCGCCGGCGGAGTCGATCAGCCAGAAGACCGGCAGCTCCTCGGTGAGCGCCCGCTCGGTGACGCGGATGATCTTCTCGACGGTGCGCGCGCCCCACGAGCCCGCCTTGACCGTCGGGTCGTTGGCCACGACGAGCGCGGGTCGTCCGTCGACGAGCCCCTGCCCGGTGACGACGCCGTCGGCGGGCAGCCCGCTCGCCTGCGCGTTCGCGAGCTGGCCGTCCTCGACGAAGGTGCCCTCGTCGAACAGCAGCGCGATGCGCTCGCGCACGTAGAGCTTGTTCTGGCTCGCGAGCTTCGTCGCCGCCTTCTCCGACGGCGCGAGCGTCGCCTCGCGAGCCGCCCGCAGTTCTTTGTCCCTCATGAAACCGGCAGACCCAGCCCGCGGGCGATGAGCATGCGCTGCACCTCCGAGGTGCCCTCGCCGATCTCGAGGATCTTCGCGTCGCGGTAGAAGCGGGCGACCGGGAACTCCTCCATGAAACCGTTGCCGCCGAAGACCTGCGTGGCGGTGCGGGTCGCGGTGACGGCGGCCTCGGTGGAGTACAGCTTCGCGATGGCCGCCGCCTGCTTGACCTCGGCCGCCGGGCGTCCGGCGTCCTTCAACCACGCGGCCTTGTAGGTGAGCATCCGCGCCGCCTCGACGGATACCGCGAGGTCGCTGAGCGAGAACGCCACCGCCTGCCGCGACCCGATGGGCGCGCCGAAGGTGTACCGCTCCTTGGCGTAGCGCAGCGAGAGATCGAGGCAGCCTTGCGCGAGGCCGACGGCGAGCGCCGAGATCGCGATGCGTCCGTCGTCGAGGACGGCGAGGAACTGCCGGAACCCGTCGCCGCGGCGGCCGAGCAGGTTCTGCTCCGGCACCCGGCAGTCGTCGAAGGTCAGCCCGTGGGTGTCGGAGATGTGCCAGCCGAGCTTGTCGTAGGCCGGCTCGACGGTGAAGCCGGGCGTGCCCGACGGCACGATGATCGAGCTGATCTCGGAGTCACTCGTCTTGGCCGTCACCGTGACCAGCGATGTGATGGACGTCCCCGAGTTCGTGATGAAGGCTTTCGCGCCGTTGATCGTCCACTGCCCGTCGGCGAGCACCGCGCGGGTCTTGGTGGCCCCGGCATCCGAACCCGCCTCCGGCTCGGTGAGCCCGAACCCGGCGAGCGCGCGGCCGGCCACCAGGTCGGGCAGCCACTGCTGCTTCTGCTCGTCGGTGCCGTAGGTGAGGATCGGGTTGATGCCGAGCCCCACCCCGGCCTCGAGGGTGATGCCGATCGACTGGTCGATGCGGCCGAGTTCCTCGATCGCGACGCACAGCGAGGTGAAGTCACCGGCCGAGCCGCCGTACTCCTCGGGGACGTTGAGCCCGAACAGGCCGAGCTCGCCCATCGCGTGCACGACGTCGACCGGGAAGTAGTGTTCGCGATCCCACTGCGCGACGTGCGGGCCGACCTCACGCTCGGCGAAGTCGCGCACCACCTCGCGGAACGTCTCGTGATCCTGCGACAGCTCGAAACCCACGCTCGTCCTCGATCCTCGGTCCGGGAAATGTTCCGGGTTGACGTTTACGTAAAGGTAAGGCAACCATAACGCTTGTGAGCGCGCAGGCGGAAGAGCGGACGTGGACGGTCGGTGAACTGGCCGACGACCTCGGCGTCACCACCCGCACGCTGCGTTTCTACGAGTCCGAGGGGCTGATCAGCCCGCAGCGGTCCGGCGGCAACCGGGTCTACGGCCCGCGTGAGCACGCCCGGATGCGGCTCATCCTGCGCGGCCGGCGCTTCGGCATGACCCTCGCCGAGTGCCGCGAGATCGTGGACATGTACGACGGCGCGGCGAGCTCCGAGCGGCGCCAGCTGACCACGCTGCTGGCCCGTCTCGACGAGATCGCCGCCGACCTGCGCCGTCGGCAGGCCGACCTGCGGCGCACCCTCAGCGAGGTCAGCGAGGTCGCCGCGCAGTGCCGCCGCCGACTCGACGAACTGGCGTAGCCGTCCGCCCCGTGCGGCATCGCCCGGAGCCCGTCAAACGGGACGGGTAATCTGCGAAACGGGTCGACTCGCGCGGAACTCGGAGGTCTCAGTGGAGAAGGTGCTCATCGCGAACCGCGGCGAGATCGCGGTGCGGGTCATCCGGGCCTGTCGCGACGCCGGGTACGCGTCCGTCGCGATCTACGCCGACCCCGACCGCGACGCCCTCCACGTCCGCGAGGCCGACGAGGCCTTCGCGCTCGGCGGCACCACGCCGGGCGACTCCTACCTCGTCATCGACAAGGTCATCGACGCCTGCCGCAAGTCCGGGGCGGACGCCGTCCACCCCGGCTACGGCTTCCTGTCCGAGAACGCCGACTTCGCCCAGGCGGTGCTCGACGCCGGGCTGACCTGGATCGGCCCGTCGCCGCAGTCGATCCGCGACCTCGGCGACAAGGCCGTCGCCCGGCACATCGCCGCCCGCGCCGGCGCGCCGCTGGTCGCCGGCACCAAGGACCCGGTGTCCGGCGTCGACGAGGTCATCGCGTTCGCCGAGGAGCACGGCCTGCCGATCGCGATCAAGGCGGTCTACGGCGGCGGCGGGCGCGGCATGAAGATCGCCCGCGAGATGGACGAGGTCGCCGACCTCTACGAGAGCGCGGTGCGCGAGGCGGTGTCCGCGTTCGGCCGCGGCGAGTGCTTCGTCGAGCGTTACCTCGACCGTTCGCGGCACGTCGAGGCGCAGGTGCTCGCCGACCAGCACGGCAACGTCATCGTCGTCGGTACCCGCGACTGCTCGCTGCAGCGCCGCAACCAGAAGCTCGTCGAGGAGGCACCCGCGCCGTTCCTCACCGACGAACAGCGCCGCACGATCCACGAGAGCGCGAAGGCCATTTGCCGCGAGGCGGACTACCACGGCGCGGGAACCGTCGAGTACCTCGTCGGCAACGACGGCGTCATCAGCTTCCTCGAGGTCAACACCCGCCTGCAGGTCGAGCACCCCGTCACCGAGGAGACCAGCGGTATCGACCTCGTCCGCGAGCAGTTCCGCATCGCCGAGGGCGAGAAGCTGCGATTCGACTCCGACCCCGAGCCGCGTGGGCACGCCATCGAGTTCCGCATCAACGGCGAGGACCCGGGCCGCAACTTCCTGCCGGCGCCCGGCACGGTCACGAAGTACCGGGAGCCGGCCGGCCCGGGCGTGCGCGTCGACTCCGGCATCGAGGGGGCGTCGGTCATCGGCGGCGCGTTCGACTCGCTGCTCGCCAAGCTGATCATCAAGGGCGAGACGCGCACCGAGGCGCTCGAGCGGGCCCGCCGCGCGCTCGACGAGTACGTCGTCGAGGGCATGGCCACCGCGCTGCCCTTCCACCGCGCGGTCGTGCGCGACCCGGCGTTCACGTCCGAACCGTTCACGATCTTCACGCAGTGGATCGAGAGGGAGTTCGACAACCAGATCGAGCCCTTCACCGCCGCCGCGGGGGCCGGCGAGGAGCCGGAGCCGCGCGAGACCGTGGTCGTCGAGGTCGGCGGAAAGCGCCTCGAGGTGTCCCTTCCCGCCGGTTTCGGCGGCGGTGGAGGCGGCGGCGTCGGCGCCCGCAAGGCCGCGCCGAAGCGGTCGGCGGCCAAGAAGGGCGGCGCCGCGGCGTCCGGTGACTCGCTCACCGCGCCCATGCAGGGCACGATCGTCAAGGTCGCGGTGGCCGAGGGCGACGTCGTCGAGGCGGGCCAGGCGGTCGTCGTGCTCGAGGCGATGAAGATGGAGCAGCCCATCAACGCGCACAAGGCCGGGACGGTCAGCGGGCTGTCCGCCGAGGTCGGCGCGGTCGTCACCGCCGGCTCGGTGATCTGCGAGATCAAGGACTGACTGACCGCCGCATCATGCTGATCTACTCGATGGGCGTCTCGGTGGACGGCTTCATCGCCGACCGGGCAGGCGGGTTCGACTGGTCGGCGCCCGATGAGGAACTGTTCCGCGTCCACCTCGATCGGGTGCGCGGGCTCGGCTGCCACCTGCTGGGGCGCAAGCTCTACGAGACGATGTTGGTGTGGGAGACGGATCCGTCGCTGCGCGACAGCGAGCTCCACGCTGAGTTCGCCGATGTGTGGTCCGCGCTTCCGAAGGTCGTCTTCAGCCGTACGCTCGACCGGGTCACGGGCAATGCCCGGCTCGCGCAGGGCTCGGTGGCCGAGGAAGTCGAGGCCGCCCTCGCCGGGACTGATGCGGACGTCGAGATCGGCGGCGCCGGGCTGGCCACGACGGCGATCGAGCTGAGGCTGATCGACGAGCTGCGCATGTTCCGCTGTCCGGTCGTCGTGGGCGGCGGCACGCCGTTCCTTCCGCCGGTCACCGAGGACATCCCGCTGGAGCTGGTCGAGACCAGGGCATTCAGCTCGAAGGTGGTCTACGAGCGCTACCGGCTCGCTCGCTGACGCGACTTACGGTGCGCCGCGCCGCGCCAGGATGCGGGTGATCATCTCCGCCCGGCGCCGGGCGAGCTGGCCCATCTCGTCGGTGCGCCGCCGAACGTCGCCCACGCTGGAGCCGGACGTGAACACCATCGCCCACCCGGCCGCTTCGAGCTCCTGCACGCGCGTGACGATCTCGTCCTGCGCGACGTGGTGGGTGCCCGAGAAGGAGTGCGTCTCGTCGACGACGGCGACCAGGACGTGTCCCTCGGGGACATCCGGCAGGGCCGCGACGATCACCTCGGCGTGCTCGGCGAACACGTTCGCCGCGCGTGCCTTGCCCTCGGCGGCGGTGCGGGCCTCGGGCGAGTAGTCGCCGTGCATCGTGGTCATGGTGCGCTACTTCTCTCCAGCTGGACGAAGGGGAACGACTGCGTTAACGCCTGCTGCCGGCGAACGGATTCCAGGCCGGGCGGCTAGTCGAGGTCGTCGTGCAGCATCAGCCGCCGCGCCGCCTCGGCCACCGAGCCGGACAACGAGGGGTATACCCCGATCGTCGCGGCGAGATCGTTCACCGACAGCCCGCGGTGCACGGCCAGCGCCACCGGGTAGATGAGCTCCGAGGCGTCCGGGGCCACGATGACGCCGCCGATCACCGCACCGGTCGCCGGCCGGCAGTACAGCTTGACGAAACCGTCCTGGTGCCCCTTCATCTTGGCGCGCGCGTTGGTGGCGAGCGGCAGCTTCACCGACCGCGCCGGCACCTCGCCCGAGGCGATGGCCTGGTAGCCGATGCCCACGGTGGCGATCTCCGGGTGGGTGAACACGTTCGCGGCGACGGTCTTCAGCCGCAGCGGGGCCACCGCCTCGCCCAGTGCGTGCCACATCGCGATGCGCCCCTGCATGCCGGCGACGGAGGCCAGCAGCAGCACGCCGGTGCAGTCGCCGGCGGCGTAGATGGACGGGACGGAAGTCCGCGACACCCGGTCGACGGCGATGTAGCCACGCTCGTCGAGCTTGACGCCCGCGTGCTCCAGACCGAGCCCCTCGACGTCGGGCACCGAACCGACGCAGATCAGCGCGTGCGAGCCGCTGACCTCGCGCCCGTCGACGAGCTCGACGACGACGCCGTTGTCGGTGCGCCGCACGGCCGCGGCCCGGGCCTTCTTCACCAGCGTGCCGCCGCGCCGGGTGAACACGCCCTCGATGACATCCGCGGCATCCGGGTCCTCGCCGGGCAGCACCCGGTCGCGACTGGAGACGAGGGTGACCGGCACGCCGATCTCGCTGTAGCCGCTGGCGAACTCGGCGCCGGTGACCCCGGAGCCGACGACGATCAGGTGCTCGGGCAACTCGTGCAGGTCGTACACGTCGCGCCACGACAGGATGCGTTCGCCGTCGGGCACGGCGGTGGGCAGCACGCGCGGCGTAGCCCCGGTGGCGATCAGCACGACGTCGGCGTCGAGGGAGTCGACGACGTCGCCGGCCGGGTCGAGCACCTCGACCCGGTGCGCCCGCTCGGGCTGGTCGACGGCGAACCGGCCGCGTCCGCGCAGCACGGTGACGCCTTCGCGGCGCAACCGCTCACCGATGTCCTCGGACTGCTGGTGCGCGAGCTGCTTGATGCGGCCGTTCACCGTGGCCAGGTCGACCTCGACGTGGCCGGCGGAACCGACACCCACTTCAGGGCCGTCGCGGAACGCCGTGACCCGGTCGCTGGTGGCGATCAGGGTCTTGCTGGGCACGCAGTCGGTGAGGACACACGCGCCGCCGAGGCCGTCGCGGTCGACGACGGTGACCTGCGCGCCGAGCTGCGCGGCCACCAGGGCGGACTCGTACCCGGCCGGGCCTCCGCCGATGATCGCGATCCGTGTCACCATCTCATTGTCCCCTGCACACCGGCGCTCGGTACGCTCGCCCCGAACGGGCAAGCGTCACCAGGGGGTGGGACGCGGCCGCCGCCACTGTGCCGGCCGGTGCGGTCAGCGCCGTCGAGAGCTCGCGGAGGGTGAAGAGCCAGGTGAGCCGTTGAGCAACCTTGCCAGCGGGCTGTACGCGGCGTACGGCTCCAACATGGACCCCGAGCAGATGCTCGAGCGCTGTCCCCACTCCCCCGCGGCGGGCACGGGATGGCTGCCCGGCTGGCGGCTCACCTTCGGCGGCGAGGAGCACGGCTGGGACGGCGCGCTGCCCATGGTCGTGCCCGACCCCGAGTCCCAGGTCTTCGTGGCCCTGTACGAGGTCTCGCCCCACGATCTGCACGCCCTGGATGTGTGGGAGAGCGCCGACACCGGCCTGTACGAGCGGATCCGGCTGCGCGTGTCGACGCTGGACGCGGACGTGCTCGCCTGGGTGTACGTGCTAAACGGCTACGAGGGCGGGCTGCCCTCGGCGCGGGCCATCGGCATCATCGCCGACGCCGCGGAGGCCGCCGGCGCCCCGGACGAGTACGTCGCCGAACTCCGCGCGCGTCCGTGCCGCTCGCTGGGGGAATGACCCTCAGGAGCGTTTCGAGTCGAGGTGCTGCAGCAGTTCATCGGCCGCCTTCTCGATGTCGTCGTGGTCGTTCTGCGAGGCCCGCTGCTTGGCGTGGATCAGCGCAGCGCGGTTGACCTTCGAGAAGTCGCCGTACGGGAAGGCGTACCGCCCCTTCGTCCCCTCGGAGGCGTCCGGGTTGATGCCCAGATGCCACCGGGTGAAGTCGTCGAAGCTGTCCTTGTCGATCTCCTGGTTGGCGTCGTCGGCCGACGGCGCGGCTTCAGACCATTCGGTCTGGTCGTCGTAGTCGCCGTCGTCGATGAGCTTGCGGGCGTGCTTGACGGCCTCGGAGTTCACCTCGTACACGGGCATGCGGTCTAACCTTCCTTCCTGGATCAGAGAACGGGACGCCCGCCGGTGACGGCCACCCGCGCGCCGGAGACGTAGCTCGCCTCGTCCGAGGCCAGCAGCACATACACCGGCGCCAGTTCGGCCGGCTGCCCGGGGCGTCCCAGCGGGGTGTTGGCGCCGAACTGCTCCACCTTCTCCGGCGGCATGGTGGACGGGATCAGCGGCGTCCAGATCGGCCCGGGCGCCACGCTGTTGACCCGGATGCCCTTCTCGCCCAGCAGCTGCGCGAGGCTCGCGCAGAAGTTGGCGATGGCCGCTTTCGTCGCCGCGTAGGGCGCCAGCGTCGGCGAGGGCATGTCGGAATTCACCGACGAGCTGCCGATGATCGACGAACCGGACGGCATGTGCGGCACGGCGGCCTTGGCGAGGTGGAAGAACGCGGACAGGTTGGTCGCGATGGTGTGATCCCATTCCTCGTCCGGGATGTCCTCGAGCGACTCGTGCGTCATCTGGAACGCGGCGTTGTTGACCAGGATGTCGACCTTGCCGAACTCGCGCGCCGCCGTTGCGATGATGTCGCGGCAGTGCTGCGGCTCGGCGACATCGCCGCGGACCAGCACGGCCTTGCGGCCGGCCTTCTCGACGTACTGCGCAGTATCCTGCGCGTCGTCGTCCTCGTCGAGGTAGGAGATGAGGACGTCGGCGCCCTCGCGGGCGTACGCGATGGCTACCGCCCGGCCGATTCCGCTGTCGCCGCCGGTGATGACGGCAGCCTTGCCTTCGAGGCGCCCGGAGCCGCGGTAGCTCTCTTCGCCGCAGTCGGGCCGCGGGCTCATCTCGGCCTGGGTTCCCGGCGGTTGCTGTTGCTGAGCGGGCTGGTTCACTGCGTTGTCCTTCGGGCGACGGTGCGGTGTCGGTGTTCGACACGTGTGGGGTACCCGTCCGGTTCGTGCAGCACGCCGGCGGCGCGGAAGTTCTGCGAATGCGCGCCCACGTGGGCTGACGCCCTGGCCGAGGCATGCGGCCGGTGCCAGCATCGCCGATAGCCGGACGCAGTCTGGCGTCCGGCACAACCCCTAGCCGGACGGAGGTGGTCCTTAGATGGGCGCCATGATCAGCAAGCTGGAACGGGACGGGGAAACCCGCAGGTTCGCAGCACACGGAAGCGCCATCCTGGGCAGCGCGGGAGGCCTCACCCTGCTGAGGGGGGTGTTCGAGCCCGGGTGGCGTTGGTCGAGCGACATCGCGCCGATCGCCGGCACCGACACCTGCCAGGTCCATCACCTGGGCTACGTCGTCTCGGGCCGCATGCAGATCCACTTCGCCGACGGCAGCGAGACGATCGTCGAGGCCGGTGACCTGTTCGACCTGCCGCCGGACCACGACGCGTGGGTGATCGGCGACGAGCCGTGCGTGATGGTGGACTGCTCACCGGAGGCGACGCGCTATGCCCGGGGGAACGCGGCGGCACCCCCGGACGACAAGTACATGACCCTGGTGCGGCGCGGCTACGCGGCGTTCAACAGCGGTGACTTCGACACGCTTCGCCAGATCCTGTCGCACGACGTCGTGCAGCACGTCCCCGGCGACAGCCAGGTCGCCGGCGCCTACAAGGGCATCGACGCGGTGCTGGGCTACTACGCCAAGCTGGCCGAGCTGACCGGCGGGCACTTCCGCGCCGACCTGGTCGACGTGTTCGGCGACGGCAAGGGCCACGCCACCTCGCTGCACCAGATCACGGCCACCCGCAACGGGGTAACCCGAGTGACCCGCGGGACGATCCTGTTCACGTTCCTCGGCGACCGGGCCACTGACCTGCTCGAGATGCGGGAGGACCTGCCGGGCGACGACGCGTTCTTCGCCTGACCCCGGCTGCGGATCTCGGCCGGGCACGTCGCTGCGCGCCGGCGTGCCCGCCCGGGACCGCGCCGCTCAGATGTAGGCGGTCGGCGGCTTCAGCGCCCGCTCGATCGCGGCGTGCGCCAGGGCGACCGTGTAGCGCACGCCGACCTCGAGGGCGTCCTCGTCGATGTCGAACGTGCCCTGGTGCAGGTCGAACGCCGCGCCGCCGGGACGGCGCACGCCGAGGCGGGCCAGCGCGCCGGGCACCCGGTCGAGATACCAGGCGAAGTCCTCGCCGCCCATGCTCTGCTCGGTGTCGACCAGCGCGTCCTCGCCGAGCTGGTGCACGATCGCGGTGCGCTGCACCTCGACCGCCTCGACCGAGTTCACCACCGGCGGCACGCCCCGCGTGTACGTCGTGGTGGCGTGCACGCCGGACGCGCCGGCGATCTGGTCGACCAGCGACCTCACGCGGGGGCCCGCGGCGTCCCAGGCGTCGCGGTCGAACACCCGAAGGGTGCCGCGCAACCGCCCGGACGTCGGGATCGCATTGGGCGCCCGGCCGGCCTCGACGGCGCCCCACACCAGCGACAGCGCCGCCCGGGGGTCGACCAGCCGCGACAAGAGCCCGGGCAGGTCGGTGACGATCCGGCCCAGGGCGTAGACGACGTCCTGGGTGAGGTGCGGGCGCGCGGTGTGCCCGCCGGCGCCGCGCAACACGACCTCGACGTGGTCGCAGGCGGCGGTGATCGCGCCGACCCGCACACCCACCTGCCCGGTCTGCAGGCGCGGGTCGCAGTGCAGCGCGAAGATCTGCTCCACGCCGTCGATCACGCCGTCGCGAAGGGCGGCATACGCGCCTCCGGGCACCGTTTCCTCGGCGGGCTGGAACACGAGGCGGATCCGGCCGGCCGGCACCGCGTGCACCAGCTGCTCGGCCGCGCCCAGCAGGATCGCGGTGTGCGCGTCGTGCCCGCAGCCGTGGCACATGTTCTCGACCGTCGAGCGGTACGGGACGTCCTTCTCGTCGGCGATCGGCAGCGCGTCGATGTCGGCGCGCAGCCCGATGAGCGGGCCGTCCGAGCCGATGTCGCACACGACGCCGGTGCCGCCGCGCATCGTCCGAGGCGACAGGCCCAGGGCGCGCAACCGCTCCATGATCAGTCCGGTGGTGCGGTGTTCCTCGTAGGCGAGTTCCGGATGGGCGTGCAGGTCGCGCCGCAGCGCGACCACGTCGACCGAGGTGCGTAGGGACTCGGTCACAGGTTCAGCCCGTCACGCATCTCGGCGAGAAGAAGATCGACCACGGGCTCCAGTTTGCCCTCGTTCGCCGCGGCGGTCGCGCGCTGCCTCTGGTAGCTGGCGCCGCGCTCGATCAGCCGGGGGATCATCTCGAGCTCCGAACTGCATTCCAGCTTGCGCGCGAGCGGGAGCAGGTCGTCGACGAGGTCGAGGATCGCGTCCTTGACCGGCTGGGTGCGGCCGGTGTTGTCGACGACGATCTCGGCGTCGAGGCCGTAACGGGCCGCCCGCCACTTGTTCTCGCGCACGAGCCAGGGCCGCGGGTCGGGCAGCGTGTAGCCGTTGTCGAGCTGCCGGTCGAAACGCTCGACGAGGCACTGCGCCATCGCGGCGACGCAGGCGATCTCGTCGAGCGAGGGCAGGCCGTCGCAGATGCGCAGCTCGACGGTGCCGAAGTTGGGGTGCGGCCGGATGTCCCACCACACCTCGCGGATCGACTCGATGGCGTGCGACGAGAGCAGGGCCTCCATGTACTTCTCGAAGGCGTGCCAGCCGGACAGCTGGTAGGGCAGTCCGGCGGTCGGCAGCGCTTCGAAGATCTTGGATCGGTAGGACGCGAGCCCGGTGTCGGCGCCGATCCAGTACGGCGAGGATGCCGAGAGCGACAGGAAGTGCGGCAGGTAGGCCAGCAGTGCGTTGACGATGGGCATCGCCTTCTCGGGACCGCGGATCCCGCAGTGCACGTGCACGCCGAAGATCTGCAGCTGGCGGGCCATCCACTGGTTGCGCTCGATGAGCTGGTGGTAGCGGGGGGTGTCGGTGACCCGCTGGGTGTGCCAGTCGGTGAGCGGGTGCGTGCCGCTGCACAGCAGCCCGACGCCGCGCTCGTCGGCGGCCTTGCGCACCTCGGCCACCGTGCCGGCGAGATCCTCGCGCACCTCGGCGACGGTCTGGCAGATGCCGGTGATGACCTCGACGCACGACTGCAGCAGCTCGTGCTTGGCCTTCGGGTGCTCGCCGTCGCCTTCCGGCGAGATGGCAGCAAGGATCGCATCGGAGGCGCCGGTCAGCTCGCGGGTCACTGGATCCACCAGCTCGAGTTCCCACTCGACGCCCAGGCTCGTCCGCTGTGACGGCGAGAAGTCGATGTGCACGCAGAAACCCTACGGGCTGGAAGCGGGAGGCGCCGTCAGCGCGTCACTTGCGCGCCGCGAACACCTCGTCGAGACCTTGGTCCTCGTCGGCCAGGGCGAGCACCTCGTCGCCGGCCTGCAGCTCGGTGTCGCCGCGCACCTGCAGCAGCTGTCCGCGCCGGCTGACCATGCTGACCCAGAAGTTCTCGCCGACGTCCAGCGCGCGGATGCTGCAGCCGTCGGCCGGTGAGCCGCGCGCGACGACGTAGCGGTGCAGGCCGTGCGGCTCGTCCTGGAAGCGCATGCCGAGCGCCCAGGGCTCGGGCTCGACCACCCGCATCGGCACCCGTAACAGCTTGGCCGCGGCGGGCACCAGCCCGCCCTGGACCACCACGGACAGCAGCACGACGACGAAGATGATGTTGTACACCTCGGCGGCGTGCGCGACGCCCTCGACGATCACGTAGGTGCCGAGCAGGATCGGCACCGCGCCTTTCAGGCCGCTGAACAGCACGAACAGCCGCTCGCCGCGGGCGAGCTTGATCGGCCAGAGCACCAGCCCGACCAGGACGGGACGGATGACGATCACCAGCAATGCGGCGAGCCCGATGGCGGTGTACACCCGGCCGCCGGTGAACACGTCGTCGAGGTTGATCGACAGCCCGAGCACTGCGAAGGCGACGATCTCGGCCAGTCCGGCGAGCGCCCCGGCGAAGTGCTCGATCTCGCGCTTGTAGGGCGCCCGCTCGTCGCCGATGAGGATGCCGGCCAGGAAGACGGCGAGGAAGCCCGAGCCGTCGAGCGCGGTCGCCGCGCCGTAGAGCAGGACGGCGAACGCGACCGTCTGTACCGGGTAGAGCGCCTCGTTGGGCAGCGGCACGCGGCGCATGACCTGCAGCAGCAGCCAGCCGCCGGCGATGCCGAACGCGGCGCCGACGGCGAGCTGCAGCGCGAAGGTGCCCAACGCGCCGCCGGCGGCGCCCCACCCGCCGCCGGTGGCGCCGAGCAGGCTCACCATCAGCGCGATGCCGACGGGGTCGTTGGCGCCGGACTCGCCCTCGAGCAGGGTGCCCGACCGGCCGGCGATCTCGCGGCGGCCGAGGACGGAGAACACGACGGCAGGGTCGGTGGGTGCGAGCGCAGCGCCGACGAGCAGCGCGGTGCGCCAGTCGAAGCCGAAGATCAGGTGCGCGGCGTAGGCGAGGGCGCCCGCGGTGACGATCGTTCCCGCGATGCCCAGCCACAGCACGGCTCCCGCGGCGACGCGCATCCGCTTCCAGCCGATGTGCATGCCGCCGTCGAACAGGATGATCGCGAGCGCGACGGTGACGATCCGCTGATCGGTGACGATCGACAGGCTGCCCAGCCGCGGGAAGACGTTGGAGGCGACGGCGGCGATGACGAGGAACAGCGCCGGTGCGGGCACCCGGATCCACTGCGCGAGGCGGCCGGAGCCGATGGCGACCAGGATCGCGACGGCCATCAGCAGCAGGATCACTGCGTAGGGGGCGATGTCGCGCATTCCGGGCCGGCGCTCCTTGGCTGCAACTGCATGGAGGGACGTGTAACGAACTCGCCGACCAGTCTTCCCGGCACTCCGGAAGTCGAGATTACCCGCCCCGCGCATCCGCGCCGATCCCGACAAATTCCACCATCCGCAGGCCGATTCCATATCGCCTGTCCGGAAGGTCTTGTCACGGTGCCGGCCCCCGGGGAGCCGTCACATGTCGAGCGCAGCGAGGATGCGGCCGGCGGCCTGATCCGGGGTGAGCTCCCCGGCGCGCACGCCCTGCTCGGCCTCGCGCACGACGTCACGCACCCCGGCCGTGGTCAGCCTGGCGAGTAGGCGGTCGCGCACCATCGAGCGAGTCCACTGCACCATCTGCTCGCGCCGCTTGCGCTCCAGCCCGCCGTGCGATTCCAGCCACTCCCGGTGCCGCAGCACGTGCTTCCACACCCGGTCCAGATCGATGTTGTGCAGCCCGCTGCAGGTGACGACCGGCGCCTGCCAGTCCTCGTCGCCGCCACGAAGCAGCCGCAGCGCCCCGGACAGCTCGCGAGCGGCCTTCTGCGAGCTCTTCTCGTGCTCCTCGTCGGACTTGTTGACGGCGATGACGTCGGCGAGCTCCAGGATGCCGCGCTTCATGCCCTGCAACTGGTCGCCCGTCCGCGCCAGCGTCAGGTAGAGGAACGTGTCGACCATGTCGGCGACCACGTATTCCGACTGGCCGACGCCGACCGTCTCGACGAGCACGATGTCGTAGCCCGCGGCCTCCATCACCAGCATCGTCTCGCGGGTCGCCTTCGCCACTCCGCCGAGCGTGCCCGCGCTCGGCGAGGGACGGACGAACGCATGCTCGTCGGCCGCCAAGCGAGCCATCCGGGTCTTGTCGCCGAGGATCGACCCGCCGGTGCGCCCGGACGAGGGGTCGACGGCAAGCACAGCCACCCGGTGTCCTTCGGCGATCAGGTTCACGCCGAGCTGGTCGATGAAGGTCGACTTGCCGACCCCGGGAACGCCGCTGATGCCGACGCGTTGCGCGTTGCCGGTGTCGGGCAGCAGTTCGGCGAGCAGCCGCTGCGCCTCCTCGGCGTGATCGCCGCGGCTCGATTCGACGAGGGTGATCGCCCGGGCGATCGCGGCCCGGTTGCCCGCGCGCACGCCGGATACCAGCTCGCTCATCACCCTCCTTCGCCTGCCGCAGCCTAACCGCCGTCGGGCCGGCGATCTTGTGCACGGTGCCGCCGCCGGGGCACGCTACGGGCTGCTTGCCCGGGCGAGTAGGCATAGTGCGAGTGGCGGACGTCGAGCGACGGGAGCGAAGCTGTGGCAGGACCGGACATTGTGATCGGGGCGGGCGCGACGCGAGTGATCGCGCTGCACGGGTGGTTCGGGTCGTCGAACGGCTGGGGCATGCTGCCCGAGCTGATCGACCCGGACGTATTCTCCTGGGCGTTCCCGGATTACCGCGGCTACGGGTCGCGGCGCGATGAGGCGGGCGAATTCACGATCCCCGAGATCGCCGCCGACACCCTCGCGCTGGCCGACCGGCTCGGCTGGGACCGGTTCGCCGTGGTCGGCCACTCGATGGGCGGCTCGGCGGCGCAGCGGGTGTTCGCCGACGCCCCCGAGCGGGTGACGGCGCTGATCGGCATCAGCCCCGTCCCCGCCTCCGGCGTGCCGTTCGACGAGCAGAGCTGGGCGCTGTTCGACGGCGCCGCCGAGAACGACACCAACCGGTTCTCGATCATCGACTTCACCACCGGTAACCGGCAGTCGAAGTACTGGATCGACAAGATGGTGGCCTTCTCCATCGCCGTCTCGACCCGCGAGGCGTTCGGCGCCTACCTGCCGTCCTGGGCGAAGTACGACTTCAGCTCGCAGCTGCCGACGCCGACCGTCCCGGTGCACGCGCTGGTCGGCGCGCACGACCCGGCGCTCGGCGAGGACACCATCCGAGCCACGTGGGCTGCGCAGCTGCCCGGATCGCAGGTCACCGTGCTGCCCGACGCCGGCCACTACGCGATGTACGAGTCGCCGGTGTCGCTGATGACCGCCATCGAGAAGACGCTCGGGGCGGCGATCCACGCGTCATGACGCAGGCGCTGCACGACCCGGCGACCTACGTCGGCGGGGTGCCGTTCGAGCTCATCGAGCAGTTGCGGACGCACGGACCGGTCGCCTGGCAAGACGAGCCCGAGCTACCCGGTCTGCCGGCCGGCCCGGGCTACCACCTCGTGCTCTCCCACGAGCTGGTCACCCAGGTGCTGTCCCGGGCCAGGGAGTTCTCGTCCGCAGCGCGCGGCACCCAGATCCGCGACCCGGCGAGCGAGGAGGACCTGCGCTACGTGCGCCGGATGATGCTGAACATGGATCCGCCGGAGCATTCCCGGCTGCGGCGGATGGTGTCGCGCTCGTTCACGCCGCGCGCGGTGGCCGCGCTGGAGCAGCGGATCGCCGGGCACGCGCGCCGCATCGTCGACCGCATGCTCGACGGCCCCGCCGAGTGCGACTTCGCGAAGGACGTCGCCGCCGACCTGCCGCTGCTCGCGCTGGCCGACGTGCTCGGCGTGCCCGCCGAGGACCGCTGGCTGATGTTCGACTGGTCGAACCGGGTGATCGGCTTCCTCGATCCGGACTACGCGAGCTCGGCAGCGTTCGACAGCACCCGCGGCAGCGACCTCGCCCGCGAGGCCCTCGCCGTCCGCCCGTCCCCCGACGCAGACGGGCGGATGCCCGACCCGCGCAGCCGGCTGGGCATGCCGGACCTCTACCGCTACGCGCACCTGCTCGGCGCCGCAAAACGCGCCGACCCTGGCGCCGACGTCATGTCGATCCTGCTCGCCCAGCTCGACGACGAGGACGGCCGGCTGTCGGTCGAAGAGTTCGAGAACATGTTCTGGCTGTTCGCCGTCGCCGGCAACGAGACGCTGCGCAACGGCCTGCCGGGGGCGATGGTCGCGCTGCTCGCGCACCCTGAGGTACAGCGCGAGCTGCGCACCGACCCAGACCTGCTCGGCACCGGGGTGGACGAGATGCTGCGCTGGTGGACGCCGGTCATGACGTTCCGGCGCACGGCGACCCGCGACACCGAGCTCGGCCCGGTGCCGGTCCGCGCCGGCGACAAGGTCGTCGTCTCGTTCATCGCCGCCAACCGGGATCCGCAGGTGTTCGACCGTCCGGAGGTCTTCGACATCCGCCGCCGGCCCAACCCGCATCTGGTGTTCGGGCACGGCCCGCACTTCTGCCTCGGCGCGCACCTGGCGCGCGTGCAGATGCGCACGCTGTTCACCGAACTGCTCACTCGGACGTCGTGGATCGAGCCCGCCGGCGAACCCGCCTACCTCAGGTCGAACTTCCAGCGCGGCGTCAAGCGGCTGCCGATCCGCTGGACGCGCTGACGCCGCACGTCACCCGACCAGGGTCAACGGAAGCTCACGCAGCCGGTAGAGGTTGACCGGCTCCCACCTCGGGGTCTGGTTCTTGAAGTCGCCGGAGGTGAAGACCGTCTGGTTCGCCGGGCCGCTCCGGAAGACGTATTTCTGCACCAGCGTCGGGTCGTAGAACCCGTAGTGGTCGTTCGGCGAGCCGGCCCGGCAGTGCGTGCCGCACCACAGGCTGCGTTGCGTCGACCGGTCGAACACGCGGGTCCACGGCCCCCACGGATGCGGCGCCGAGTAGATCGCGAAGCTGGTGTAGGGCGTCGCGGACGGCGCCGGGAAGGCGGTCGTGTAGCGGTAGCTGAACGTCACCAGCACATACCGCCGGAGCGCAGGCACGTACTGGATCGCCGGCTGGCTGATGCCGTGCTTCGCGTCGAGGACGTGCGCGGCGTCGCTGAGCGAGCCCGACCAGTACGGGCCGTTGGCGCCGCGGTGGTAGAACTGCCAGGCGGTGCGCTGCTGCACCTTGCCCAGCGGCACCCGGCCGAGCAGCAGGTAGTTGCCGTCATAGGCGTAGCCGTCGTTCGACACCGCGTAGAGGTACTTGTCCGCGCCGTCGACGGTGTTGGTGTTGCCGGGGCCGTACTGGACGAAGAACGGCGCGGAGAAGTTCTGACCCGCGAACATCGCGCGGTAGCGCTTGAGATCCGGGTTCCACGCCGGCGCGGCGCCGTAGCGGCTGTGCCGGCCCCAGGGATTCGTCCACGTTTGGCCGTCGTCGTCCGACTTGATGATCGAGGCGTTGAACGAGGGTTGCAGTCCCTTGCTCTGGTCGGCGTTGCATCTGCGCAACTGCCGCGCGACCGCGAGGTAGACGGTGTGCCCGATCCGGGTGATCCCACCGGTCTTCCACGAGCAGCCGTCCGGGCTGGGGCCGCCGCCCATGGGCCCGTAGGCCCTCATGCAGTTGATGGTGCGGATCGCCAGATCGCGCGGCGGGCCCTTCATCCGGTTGATCGCGATGTCGCTGCCGTGCTGGGCGCGCGTCACGCAGGCGCCGGCATATCCACCGGTGTCGTTGGACGTCGCGAGGATTCGGCCGTTCGAGTCGACGGTGTTGTACCAGGTGTCGCCCACCGCCTGGCGGTAGGCGTACGGGCTGCCGAAGCGGGGCAGCAGCGCCTGCGCTTGGGCGGGTGCCTGCGTTGGCGCGGCTTTGCGCTGACTTGTCGTTGTCGCGCTGCTGTGTTGGCGTGCCGACCGGTGCTTGCGTTTGATGTCGGGGGTGGCAGCAGAGTTGGCGGCCGCGGACAGCAGGACGGCGAGCAGCGCGGCGGTTCCGGCGGACGCGGCACGCCGGACGAAGGTGACGGGCACCAGGTGCCTCCAGGGCGAGTCGGGGGGAAGGCACTTCTATCACGTGCCCGCCACCGCCCCGCGGGCGCACCGCCGCGTGCCCGGCCACCCGTCGTTCGCGTGCCGTCTTTGCTCAGCCGGCGTTCTTGTACGCGCGCACCGCGAGCGGCGCGAACACTGCGAAGATCACCGCGAGCGACGCGATGCTCTTCCAGAGGTTCGCCTCGATCGGGCCACCCAGGGCCAGCGCGCGCATCGTGTCGATGACGTAGGTGACCGGCTGGTTGTAGGCGAAGGCCTGCAGCCAGCCGGGCATCGTCGCGATCGGCACGAACGCCGAACTGAGGAACGTGATCGGGAACAGCCAGATCATGCCGAAGGCCTGCACCGTCTCCTCGTCCTTGAGCGCCAGGCCCGTGTAGGCGGCGATGCAGCAGATCGACAGGCCGAACACCGTGGCCAGCGCAACCATCGCCACCGCAGGCCAGAAGCCGTTCTGGAACCGAAAGCCGACGGCGTAGCCCACACCGACAATCACCAGGATCGTGAACAGCATGCGCGACGTGTCGGCCACCAGGCGGCCGGCGAGCACCGCCGAACGGGCCATGGGCATCGACCGCAGCCGGTCGATCACGCCCTTCTTCAGCTCCATGGCCAGCGCGATCGCGGTACCGAAGGTCGCGAAGGCGGCCGTCTGCCCGATGATGCCGGGCATCAGGAAGTTCACGTAACCGCCCGGGACGTCCACCGGGATCGCCCCGCCGAACACGTAGCGGAACATCAGCACGAACATGACCGGCTGGATGACGGTGAAGGCGATGTAGGCCGGCACCCGCATCCACACCAGCAGGTTGCGCCGGGTGATGGTGAGCGTGTCGCTGACCGCCCACCGGGCGCGTATCGCAAGCGGCGGTTGACCGAACTCGGCCGTGGCGGTGGTCATCGCGAAGCCTTTCCGTCGTTGCGGGCATTGGACCGTCCGCGGGCCTTGCGGCCGGGAGGCGGCGCCTGCTCGGCGGCGTGCCCGGTGAGCGCCAGGAAGACGTCGTCGAGCGAAGGACGGCGCAGGGTCAGGCCCTGCGAGGGGACATCGGCCGCGTCCAGGGCGCGTACCGCGTCGATGAGCGCGTCCGAGCCCCGGCCCCCGATCTGAACGCTGATCCGGTGGGTCTCGCTGTCGACGCGCGGCTCGCCCTCGCCGACGTCGGCCACCGCCCCGGCGGCCGCCCCCACCAACGCCGGATCGGCCACCGTGAACTCGAGGACGTCACCGCCGACGTGGCCCTTGAGGTGTTCGGAGGTGCCGGCGGCGATCACCTGGCCGTGGTCGATGACGACGATCTCGTCGGCGAGTTCGTCGGCCTCGTCGAGGTACTGGGTGGTCAGCAGCAAGGTCGTCCCCTGTGCCACCAGGGAGCGGATGATCTCCCACATGCCGAGCCGGGAACGCGGGTCGAGGCCGGTGGTGGGCTCGTCGAGGAACAGCACCTGAGGACGGCCGACCAGGCTCGCGGCGAGATCGAGCCGCCGCTGCATCCCGCCGGAGAACCCCTTCGCAGGTCGGTCGGCGGCGTCGAGGAGATCGAACTGCTCGAGCAGCTCGGCCGCGCGGCGCCGGGCGTCGGGCTTGCTCAGGTGGTGCAGCCGGGCGATGAGCTCGAGGTTCTCGCGCCCGGTGAGCTCCTCCTGGATGGCGGCCGACTGCCCGGCCAGCCCGATGGCGCGCCGGACGGCCGCGGGGTGGCGGACGACGTCGTAGCCGCCGACGAGCGCGCGGCCGCCGTCGGGCCGCAGCAGGGTGGTGAGCACCCGCACGGCAGTGGTCTTGCCGGCGCCGTTGGGGCCGAGCACGCCCAGCACGGTGCCGCGCGGCACCGCGAGATCGACGCCGCGCAATGCCTGCACTTCGCCGAACGACTTCGTCAGCCCTTCGACGAGGATCGCGAGATCGCTGTTCGGTTCAGCCACCACATCTCCTCCACCGTGCGGATCAACTCGCGGCCAAGGTATCGGCACCGACCGACAACCGCAGTCGAGTTTTCGCCGACGGCCGAACCAGCCAGGCCACCGGGCGCAAGCGCCGGAAGCCGGGCGAGGAGAATTTCTGTCGTGACCGGCCCAGACGACGAACTCGACCGTGCGCTCGCGGAGTGGAATCTGCGGATCCTCGCCGACCGCGAACCGGTCACCATCCAGCAGGCACGCGAACAGGCGCGCGAGGAGAACGCGCGGGCCCTGGCGAAGCTCGACCCGGGGCTGATCCCGGCCGAGGAGAGTGACGGCGAGATCCCGGGCGGCGCGGACGGCCCGGCGTTGCCGACGCGGGTGCTGCGCCCGGCCCGCGAGCCCGGCGGAAAGGAGGCGGACACCGGCCCGCTGCCGACCGTCGTCTACCTGCACGGAGGCGGGTGGGTGCTCGGCGACCTCGACACGCACCTCGGGCACGCGCGGCGGATCTGCTCGCAGGTGCATGCCGTGGTCGTCTCGGTGGCCTACCGCCTGGCGCCCGAGCACCGGTTCCCGACCGCCTTCGACGACGCCGTCCGGGCCACCGAGTGGGTCGCGCAGCGGCTCGCCGACTTCGGCGGCACCGACACGCTCGTCGTGGCGGGCGACAGCGCCGGCGGGCAGCTCGCGGCGTCGGTGGCAATCGCCCGCCGCGATGAGGGCCGGCCGCTCGCCGCCCAGCTGCTGCTCTATCCGGTCACCGACGTCGCCGGCCGCTACACCGACGAGACCGTGAACTCCGAGTACATGTCCCGGTCGTCGATGTACCAGCGCTTCGGTCTCACCCTCGACACGATGGCCACCTTCGCCCGCGCATACGTCGACGACAAGGACGCGGCCGACTGGCGGGTGTCACCGAAGCGGGCGGCGGACCTGCACGGAGTCGCACCGGCGGTGATCCACACGTCCACGCTCGACGTGTTGCGCACCGAGGGCAACTTCTACGGCGAGGCGTTGCGGGCGGCGGGTGTGGACGTCATCGCTCGCGAGCACCCGTCGCTCAACCACTCGTACTTCGGGCTCGGCGGGGTGTCGGCGGTGGCCGATGCCGCGGCGGCGCAGGCCGCGGACGACCTGCGCGAGATCCTGCGCCGGGCCGCCCGCTAGGGCTCCAGCGAGCTGGGATCGGCGGGCACGTCGACGGCCAGCTCGCGCAGGACGTCCAGCGGCACCACCGCCAGCACCGCCTCGTTCGTCGACGCCAGCACGACCGGTGCGGCGACGCCCTCCTGGTAGGCCCGCGCCCAGTTCGCGGCCGTGACGCACCACCGGTCGCCCGGCACCAGGCCGGGGAACAGATACTCCGGACGCGGCGTCGACAGGTCGTTGCCGATGCCCCGCTGATGCTCGAGGAAATCGGCGGTGACGACCGCGCAGATGGTGTGACTGCCGAGATCCTCCGGCCCGGTACTGCAGCAGCCGTCGCGGTAGAACCCGGTCAGCGGATCTGTGCCGCACGGTTCCAGCTCGCCGCCGAGGACGTTGCGTTCGCTCACCAGTCCAGCATCGCGCACCGGACCGCGTGACCTGTGCCGCGGTTCCGCACCAGGCAAATCGGGCAGAACACAGGGTGGACGACTGCCGCGCTCAGCGCGGTACCCCAATCAGTTGGAAAGGTTTGACGCATGCCCGACGTCAACGTCGCGATCATCTACTACTCGGCCACCGGAACGGTGCACGCCATGGCCGAACACCTGTCGAAGGCCGCCGAGAACGCCGATGCCGAGGTCCGGCTCCGGCAGGTGCCCGAACTCGCCCCGCAGGAGGCCATCGCCGCCAACGCGGCGTGGAGCCAGCACTTCGACAACACCAAGGACGAGCCGAAGGCCGCGGCCGACGACATCACGTGGGCCGACGTCGTGCTGTTCGGCAGCCCGACGCGCTACGGCAACGTCGCCAGCCAGCTCAAGCAGTTCCTCGACACACTCGGGCCCCAGTGGGCGCAGGGCCTGCTTGCCGACAAGGTGTATGCCGGATTCACGGCGTCCAACACCGCGCACGGCGGCCAGGAGACCACGCTGCTCGCCCTGTACAACACGATCCACCACTTCGGCGGCATCCTCGTCACGCCCGGCTACACGGATCCCACGAAGTTCGCCGACGGCAACCCCTACGGCGTCTCGCACGTGAGCGGGCCGGACGGCAGCGAGCCGCTGACCGACGTCGACTTCGCCGCGCTGGACCACATGGCGCAGCGCGCGATCAACGTGGCCGCCCGGCTGAAGCGGCCCGCCGCCGCGTAACCCCGCCGCAGGCCCCGGCGCGGCCACGATCGCGCCGGGGACGCGATGCGGCCACACTGGATCGTGTCCCAGTGGGTCCTGCACGTCGATCTCGACCAGTTCATCGCGGCGGTCGAGGTGCTGCGGCACCCGGAGCTGCGTGGCCGGCCGGTCATCGTCGGCGGCGACGGGGACCCCACCAAGCGCGGCGTGGTCAGCACCGCGTCCTACGAAGCGCGGGCTTTCGGCGTCGGCTCGGGCATCCCGCTGCGGACCGCGGCCAAGCGGTGCCCGCAGGCGGTGTTCCTCGCCGTGGACCGCGAGGCCTACGAAGCGGCGTCGGCCCGGGTGATGGCCGCGCTGAACGAGTTCGGCGCCGTCGTGGAGGTCCTCGGCTGGGACGAGGCGTTCCTCGGCGCCGACACCGCCGACCCCGAGGAACTCGCCCGCCGGATCCAGCGCCGCGTCCGCGAGGCCACGCGGCTCGAGTGCACCGTCGGGATCGGACGGAACCGGCTGCAGGCAAAGCTGGCCACCGGGTTCGGCAAACCGGCCGGCGTGTTCCGGCTCACCGACGAGAACTGGACGGCGGTGCTCGGCAACAGGCCCACCGACGCGCTCTGGGGCATCGGGACGAAGACGGCGAAGCGCCTCGCCGGGCTGGACATCGACACGGTCGCCCAGCTCGCCGCGGCCGACCCCGACGCCCTCGCCGCGGCGATGGGCCCGGCGACCGGTCCCTGGCTGATCACTCTCGCGCGCGGGCAGGCGAGCGCCCGCGTCCGGGACACCCCGTACGTCGCCCGGTCGCGCAGCCGCGAACACACCTTCCAGCAGGACGTCGCCGACTGGGACGAGATCCGCCGCGAGGTCGCCCGGCTGGCCCGGCAGGTGGCCGAGGACGCCGCCGCCGAGCAGCGGCCGCTCGGGCGGGTGGTGGTCAAGGTGCGCTACGCGCCGTTCTTCACGCACACGCACGGCTGCCCACTGAGCGTGCCGACGCTGGACCCGCCGGCGATCGAGGCAGCCGCCCAGGCCGCGCTCGACCGGTTCGCCGAGCACCGTCCGGTCCGCCTGGTGGGCGTGCGCGGGGAATTCGCCGACCACCGCACGGGCGAGTGACCGGCGGATCCGTCCGGGCAGGACGAAGTCGCCCTCAACCGCCCCGCTCGACTGATTCCGGATCGGCCGCGGCGACCCGGCCCGCCGCGTCGGCCGGCGGCCGGCGGCGGTTGCGCACCAGATCGACCAGGCCGACGGCGGCGGCCAGCGCCACGAACCCGAGCGCGGCGACGATAGCCAGGCGCAGCGCGTCGCCGTAGCGGGCCGTCTTCTCCCCCGTGCCGGCGACCCCGGCGAAGAACACCGCGCCGATGACGGCTTGCCCGACGGCGAGCCCGATCCGCTGCGCGGTCTGCAGCACGCCGCCGGCCGTGCTGCCGGTGACCGGGTCGACCTCCATCAGGGTCAGTGCCTGGTTGGGCGTGACGATCGCCCCGGAGCCGACGCCCATCACGAACAGGGCGGGCGCCAGGACGAGCGCGGCATCGCCGGCCGAGGCATGTTCGGCGAGGACGGCCAGTGCCACGGCCCCGGCACCGAACGTCAGCGTCGCGCCGACGATGAGCGGCCGGCCCACGCGCGTGACGAACCGGCCGGCGAGCGGCGCCGCGATCGCGCTGCCCAGCGCGTACGCCGTGACCCCGAGCCCGGACTCCAGGGCGGTGTAACCGAGGCCCTGCTGGTAGTAGAGCGCCAGCACCAGCGGCAGGCCTGCCATCGCCGGAAAGTAGGTGAGGGCGAGCAGCACGCCGGAGCTGTAGGACGGGACGCGGAACAGGCGCAGATCCACCAGCGGGTCGCGGCGGGCTACGGTCAGTCGCCGCTCGCGGCGCAGGAACAGCACCGCCAACACCGCGGCCGGCACGGCGAGCCAGGCGAGTCGCCGGTCGCGTAGCGCGTCGTACTCGACCGCGGCGAACAGCACACAGAAGGTGGCGCCGCCGAGCAGGGCGGCGCCGGCGACGTCCAGCCGATGCCTGCCGAGCGCGGGATCTGAGGGCAGCAGCCGCCGCGCGAGCAGGATGACGGCCAGCCCGATCGGCACGTTGACGAAGAAGACCAGCCGCCAACCGGTGTGCTCGCCACCCAGGCCGATGAGCCCGCCGCCGATCAGCGGGCCGATCGCCGTGCCGACGCCCACGGTGGTGCCGAGCACACCGAACGCACGGCCTCGTTCGTGGCCGCGGAACATCTGCTGCACCAGCCCCGACACCTGCGGGTTGATCAGCCCGCCGGCCAGTCCCTGCAACACGCGCGCGATGATCAGCACGCCCGCGGTCGGCGACACGCCGGCGAGCATGCTCGTCGCCGCGAAGCTGCCCACCCCCACCTGGAACATCAGGCGGCGGCCGTGATCGTCGCCGAGCCGGCCGCCCAGCACCGGCACCAGGCCGAAGGCCAGCGTGTAGCCACTGACCACCCACTGCAACTGGGCGGACGTCGCACCGGTGGCCCGCCCGATCGACGGCAGTGCCACGTTGGTCACCGACACATCGAGGAGGGTCATGAAGAGCGCGCAGCAGCACGTCAGCAGGGCGATCCAGCGACGCGGATACATCTGCGCATCCGCCGTGTTCGCCATGGCTCGAACACTAGACAGGCGCTCTGCGGCGCGGTCGCGGGAATCCGCCACCGCACTCACCCGGCGCTGCCGTGCCGAGCGCGTATCAACGAGCCCTACCGGCGGTTCCTCCGGCGTCCGGTCATCCGTGGCAGGAGGTAGCCATGACCATGCTCGACGAGCGGCCGACGAGCCGCCACATCCTGGAAGCGACCATGCGGGCGGCTCGGCTGGACCAGCTGGCCGCCGGTGTCGACTACGCCCAGCAGCGTCTCGACCGCGCGGTGCTGGCCAGCACAACTTCGTTGCTGGCGGCGCAGACCCTCGCGCTGCCGGTGATGGCCGAGGGCGCGGACGACCCGCCGGGCACGCCCGACACCGAGGGCGACATCCAGACGCTGGGCCTGTTCTCGGGCGGCGTCGACTTCACCGCGGCCCTGCTGCAGCGTCCCGACGTCAACCCCGGCGGGCTGCCGATCGAGCGTCCCTGGCTGCACACGTGGGTCGCCACCGCGGAGTTCCCCGTGGCGGCGGCGCCGGGCCCGCTCTACGTGACGTTCAGCGTGGACGTCGACTTCATGTGCCTCACCCCGGGCGCCCAGATCCGCGGGGTGGTCGCATTCACAACGCTGCGCAGCGGGAACTTCCTGGAGATCGACTGGCCGATCCAGACCGCACAGTTCACCGCGGTGGAGCAGTCGGCGCGCACCGATGTGGCGATCTCGCTTCCCGTGCTCGCCGGCCAGCAGGTCGCGCTGGAGCTCACCTACGGCATGGTGCTGTTCACCGGCAACGGCGAGTTCGAGTCGCAGGGCAGCTTCGCCGCGCATCGGACGGTTGCGGGGGTCCCGACGCAGGCCGACTACGGCATGGTCGACTACCGATTCGTCCCGCAATGGTGGATCGACGACGTCGTCAAGCTGTCGGGTAGCCGATTCGAGGGCTGACTCCAGCGGGCGGGCACCCTGACACCGCGTGCTCAGGGGCCCGCCGCTCGGCCCGGGCCGACACTAGCCTCGGCCCATGACCAAGGGTCGGCTGCTGGCATTCAGCGACGGCGTGATCGCCATCTTGATCACGATCATGGTCCTCGAGTTGCGCGTTCCGCACGGCGCGGACTGGAGCGCGCTGCGCGAGGACCTGCCGGTGCTGCTGGCCTACGTGCTGAGCTTCGTCAACGTCGGCATCTACTGGAACAACCACCACCACATGCTGTTCGTGGTGAACCGGGTGTCCGGCGCGTCGCTGTGGGCGAATCTGCACCTGCTGTTCTGGCTGTCACTCGTCCCGTTCACCACGGCATGGATGAGCGAGAACAACTTCGCTGCACTGCCCGTCGCGGTGTACGACTTCGTGCTGCTCGCCGCCGCGATCGCCTACTACATCCTGCAGACGACGCTGCTGCGGGTGCCCGAGAACACGATACTGGGCACCGCGGTCGGCCGGGACGTGAAGGGCAAACTGTCGCCGTTCATCTACGCCGCAGGCGTCGGTCTCGCGTTCGTCGATCGCTGGTTGGGCGTGGCCAGCGCCGTCGTCGTCGCGGTCACGTGGTTCGTCCCGGACCGCCGCGTCGAGCGGACCCTCGCGGCGACGGGCGACGCGGAAACCTGACGCTTCGGCGGCGCCGGCGTGGGTGACGTCAGCGCGCCGATGCGGCGTCCGCGTAGCGCGCGAGCGTCCAGCCGCGCCCGACCGCGTCGCGCATCGACTCCCAGCCGGTGCCGTGCCGCTCGAGCTTGTGGTGCGTCAGCACGACGTGCGTGCGGTCGGCCGCGACGGCTGTGAACGCCACCTCGACCTCGCTCGTCTTCGCCGGATCGGTCTCGACCTGCCATTCCAGCGTGATGTCCCAGCTGAACACGACGCGGTTCGGCGGCTCGTAGGCGAGCACGCGCGCCCAGCGGCACTCGCGGCCGTCGGCGTAGCGGTCGACGATGTGGCCGCCGACGCGCGGCTCGAACGTCATGCTGAGCAGCTCGCCGTCGAGCAGGTGGTGGTCGGGGTCCCACCACGTCGCGATGCCCTCGGTGAACACGCGGAACGCGCGCTCGATCGGCGCCTCGACGTCGGTCTCGACGCGCACGGACGTGCTGGGCGGGTTGGTTGTGGTCATGGTTCCTCCTCGTGGGATCGGTTGGCGACGTCGCGGAACGAGGCGAGCGATGTGCGCCAGAACTGCTCGAAGTAGTCGCGCACGGCAGCGAGCCCGGCCGGGTCCAGGGAGTAGATGCGCCGGGCGCCCTCGGCCCGGTCGCGGACCAGCCCGGCGTCCTTGAGGACCCGTAGGTGTTGGCTCACCGCCGGCCGGCTGACCGGGAACTCGTGCGCGAGCTCGACGACCGAACTGGGCCGGGAGGCGACGCGCTCGAAGATCGCGCGGCGGGTGGGATCGCCGAGCGCGACGAGAGCTCTTGAATGGTCAGCCATGACTTACCGTAAGTTGCCACTTACCATCGCTCGTGTCAACCCCTCATCGTGTTCTTACGCCGGCCTCTGGCCCGATCCATCGCATGGCGTGAAATATCGTGCCGACCATGGGATCTGCGAGCACTCTCCTCCCGCCGTTCCACCTCGCCGTTCCGGTGCACGACATCGATGCCGCTCGCCGCTTCTACGGCGAGACCCTCGGCTTCGGCCGCGGTCGCTCCGACGAGCGCCGGACGGACTGGAACGTCGAGGGCCACCAGGTGGTCACCCATCAGGTCGACGGCTACAACGCGCCGGTGGCCGGCACGAACCCGGTGGACGGCCACGACGTCCCGGTTCCGCATTTCGGGCTCGTGCTGTCGGTCGACCGGTTCCAGGAACTGGCGAAGCGGCTGACAGACGCGGGCACCGAGTTCGTCATCGCGCCCTATGTCCGCTTCGCCGGCGAGCCCGGGGAACAGTGGACGATGTTCTTCCTCGACCCGTCGGGCAATGCGCTGGAGTTCAAGGCCTTCCGGGACCTGTCCCAGCTGTTCGCCGGCTGACCCGGCCGGCTGCTACCGCGCGGTGCGCGGGATGCGTACCCGGACGGTCGTGCCTTTCGGGCTGCTGTCGATGGCGATCGTTCCGCCGTGGCGCTCCTGCACGATGCGGCGGGCGATGTCGAGCCCGAGGCCGCTGCCCTTACCCACGTCCTTCGTGGTGAAGAACGCGTCGAAGGCCCGGGCGGCCACTTCCGGCGACATGCCCGTGCCGGTGTCAGCCACCTCGACCACCATCCAGTCGCCGTCCGCGCGGGTCGTCACGCGAAGCGTCCCGCCGCCGTCCATGGCATCCAGGGCGTTGTCGATGAGGTTCGTCCACACCTGGTTCAGCTCGCCGGCGTACGCGTCGATGCGGGGTAGGCCCGCAGCGTAGGCGCGCTCGACGGTGACGCCGTTGCGGATCTTGTGTCCGAGCATCACCAGGCTGGACTCGATCCCGTCGACGACGTCGATCTGCTGCAGCGGCGTGCGGTCCATCTGCGAATGGGACTTGATGGCGGCGACGAGTTCGCTGATCCGGCCGATCGCCTCCTTCAGTTGGGTGAGGAGTTCGGCCGCGGACAAGGTGCTCGCGACCCACCGCAGGCCGGCCTCGAGCGCGGCGCTGTCGATCGACCGCGCCGCCCGGTCGCACCAGTCGACGTCGACTCCGGCCGCCGCGAACGGCGGAGCGATCTCCCAGTCCTCCGCGACGCCGTGGCGGCCGAGCCATCTCGACAGCGCCTCCTCCCGGTCGGACAGCTCGAGCGGGTCGACCGGCGCGGCGGGCCGGTCGATCTCCTTGCGCAACGCGTCGAGGGCCGCGAACTGCGACGCCGAGATCTCACCGTCCGCCAGACGCCCCAGGGACGACAGCAGCGTCCGGCACGCGCCCTCGAGGGAGTCGACGGTCCGCGACGCCGCGGACGCGGGATTGTTGAGCTCGTGGGCGAGCCCGGCAGCCAAGGTGCCCAGGGTGACCAGCGACTCGCGCTGCCGCGCCGTTGCCTCGATGCTGCGGGCGGTGCCGAAGACGCCTCTGATCAGATGCGTCGCGAAGGGGAACCAGACCCCGCCCCGATCACGCAGCACATCCGAGGGCAGCCGGAACATCCGGCCGGGCACGGCGCCTCGACCGGTGGCCAGGTAGACGCCGTGCTCGTCCCACGCGCGGAATCCGCCCGACCACACGCCGGGGTTGTCCATGCGCCCGACCCGCGTCTCGTCCCGCCCGGCGTGACGGTAGAGATCGACCGCTCCGTCGAGGAGCACCCACCAGAACTCCGCGAGGTCACCGTGACGGAACAGTTCGACGCCGGGCTCGACGGGCACCTCCGTGCCGGCGGCGGCGAGGTCGGCGAGCTGGTCGTCGCGCAATCCGCTGAACAGGCTCAGCGAGCGCAGGTCGGCTACCTCGATCACATCGTGGCCAGGTAGCGGTGGACGTTGTAGACGGACATGGCACCTTCCCCGACGGCTGAGGCGACGCGTTTCATGGAATCGAGCCGGACGTCACCGGCCGCGAACACCCCGGGCACGCTCGTCTCCAGGGCGAGCGGAGTTCGCGGCTGCCGCCAACGGTCTGCAAAGTCCGGGTGCATCAGGTCCCGACCGGTCACGACAAAGCCGTGCTCGTCGCGCACGACGTCATTGCCCAGCCATTCGGTACGCGGCGAGGCACCGATGAACACGAACACCCAATTGGCTGCCTGGTCCTGCGTGTGGCCGGTATCCCGGTTCCGCAGCGTGATCGACTCGAGATGGCCGTCCCCGCGCACGCCGACGACCTCGCTGCGGAAGTGCACGTCGATGTTCGCGGTGGATTCGATGCGCTCCACCAGGTAGCGCGACATCGTGTCGGCCAGCCGCGCGGCGCGTACGATCATGACCACGCGCTTGGCGAACCGCGACAGGTTGAGCGCGGCCTGACCGGCCGAATTGGCGCCCCCGACGATGTAGACGTCGTCGCCCGTGCACTGGCCGGCATCGGTCGCGTTCGCCCCGTAATACACGCCGCGGCCGGCGAGCTGGTCCGCACCGGTTGCGTCCAGCCGCCGGTAGGAGACGCCGGTGGCCAGGATCACCGCCCGCGCCTCGATGTCGGCCCCGCCCTCGAGGAGCACGGCGCGCACCGGGCCGCGTACCTCGAAACCGACGACGTCGCGGGCGAGGACCATTTCGGCGCCGAACCTCGACGCCTGCGCGATCGCGCGCCGGGTGAGGTCGGCGCCGGACAAGCCCTTGGGGAACCCGAGATAGTTCTCGATCGCTGCGCTCTGCCCGGCCTGCCCGCCGGGTGCCTCCCGCTCGACCACGACGGTGGCCAGGCCCTCCGAGGCGGCGTAGACGCTCGCCGCGAGCCCGGCCGGACCGGCGCCGACGATGCACACGTCGTACAACGTCCGGCCCGCCCTGGTGCGCAGGCCCAGCGCGTCGGCGACCGCCACCGCGGACGGCGCGCGGAGCGTCTCGCCGTCCGGAACCAACACCAACGGGAGGTCACTCGGTGCTGCGTCGGCGAGCGCGACCAGTCGGTCTGCTTCGACGTCGCGCTCCACGTCGTACCAGCGATAGGGCACGTAGTTGCGGGTCAGGAAGGTCCTGAGCTCGTGCGCTCGCTCGGACCACCGGTGGCCGACGACGCGGACCACCGACGTGACTTCCGGATGCGCGGAGCGCCAGTCGTCGAGCAGTTCGTCGGTGACCGGGTAGAGCCGTTCCGCGGGTGGGTCCCATGGCTTGAGCAGATAGTGATCGAGTCCGATGTCGTTGATCGCCTTGATCGCGACGTCGGTGTCGGCATATGCGGTGAGCAGCAGCATCTTGGCGTCGACAGCGGCGTCGTCGCGGACCCGCTCGAGCAGGTCGATGCCGGACATCTGCGGCATGCGTTGATCCGTGACGACCAGCGCCACCTGCTGGTCACGCAGCGCGACCTTTGCCAGCAGCGACAACGCCTGCGCCGCCGACGTCGCGCCCAGGATCCGGTAGTCGGCGCCGTAGCGGGTGCGCAGATCGCGGACGATCGCCGCGGAAACCGGCGCATCGTCGTCCACCGCGAGGATGACCGGTTTGCTCATGGCTGCGCCTTCACCGATGAGGTCGGCGCCCCGACCGTAATCGGGCCGCGGTGGTAATGCCGGGCGACGCCAGAGCATAACCGCGCGGCGCGGCCACGGACACCGTCCACCGCGCAGCGTTCAGCAACTGCGGCAGTTGCCCGATTAGCGGGCTTCGTTCGAAGGAGGATCGTCGGGCGCGAAGGCGCGCAGCGCGATGCCCGCGGCGATCAGCCGGTTACGCACCGAGCGGGCGAGCTCCACGGCCCCGGGCGAATCCCCGTGCACGCACAGCGAGTCGATCTCGAGCATCAGCCGCTCGCCCCCGGCGGTGACGACGTGCCCGTCCCGGGCCATGGCCACCGCACGGGCGGCCACCGCCTCGGGGTCGGTGATGACGGCGCCGCCTTCGTGTCGGCTCACCAGCCGCCCGTCGGGGTGGTAGGCGCGGTCGGCGAAGCCCTCTGCGACCGCGCGTACGCCGACCTGCGCAGCCGCCTTGGCGGCGGCACTGTCGGGCAGGGCCAGCAGGGGCAGCGGCCGGTCGTAGCGGGCGAGCGCGAGTGCCACCGCCCCGGCGACCTCCTCGTCGACGGCGATGCGGTTGTACAACGCACCATGCGGCTTGACGTAGGCGACCGGCGTTCCTGCGGCGCGGGCGAAGGAGTCGAGCGCACCGATCTGGTAGAGCACGTCGTCGGTCACCTGCTCCAGGGGCAGGTCCATGTCGCGCCGGCCGAACCCGCGGATGTCGGGATAGGAGACGTGCGCGCCGACGGCGACGCCATTCTGCGCGGCGATGTCGACGGTGCGCCGCATGATCGACGGGTCGCCGGCGTGGAAGCCGCAGGCGATATTGGCGCTGGTCACGATCTTGAGCAGCTCTTCGTCGGCGCCCATGCTCCACGCGCCGAAGCCCTCACCGAGATCGGCGTTGAGATCCATTCCTGACTCCAGAGTCCGGCCCGGCGGCGACACGTCCGGCGATCCGCCTCGAATCTAGGCGATCGTTCAACAATCCTACAAGCCTCGGCTATAGGATCGCCTTTCGAGCGTAGGAGGGGGAACCGGCGTGGCTACGGTGTCGGTGCTGCCGGTGGCGCCGCGGTTGACTCGGCTCGCTGCGGCTGATCTGACTGCCGGAACGATGCGGAACTGGATCACCTGCGGGGAACTGCCGCCCGGCACCCGGCTGCCGGAGGAGCAGCTCTGCGAGGCGCTGGGCGTCTCCCGCAACACCCTCCGCGAGGCCTTCCGCCTGCTCGGCCACGAGCGACTGGTCGTGCACGAGCTGAACCGGGGCGTCTTCGTCCGCACGCTCACCGCCGCGGACGTCGCCGACGTGTTCCTGGTGCGCGAGCTGGCCGAGCTCGCCGGCGTCCGCGCGGCGCGCTCGGCCGATCGCGCGCTGCTGCGCCGGGTCGACGAAGCGGTCGCGTCCGGCAGCGCCGCCGCCCGGAAGCGGGACTGGACGGCGTTCGCCACCGCCGATCTGGCCTTCCACCGAGCCCTGGCCGCGCTGGCCGGCAGCCCGCGCATCGACGAGATGATGCGGCGGGTGCTCGCCGAGCTGCGGCTGGCCTTCGGCGCCGTCGAGGACCGGGCGGCGTTCCACGCGCCGTACGCGAGACGCAACGCCGGGCTCGCCGAACTGCTCCACGCCGGGCGGCTGAAGCCGCTCGAGCGCGAGTTGCGCAGCTATCTCGCCGATGCCCGCGACCAGATCGTCGCCGCGCTCGACCGGGATATCGCCCGGGAACCCGACCGGGACACGGCCGCGAGGCCATGATGAGGGCACTGCCCGTCGGCGAGCACGCGCTGCTGCTCGAGGTTGCCGATCCCGGCGAGCTGCGCGCGCTGCAGGCGCACGTCGCGGCGCTGCGCGCCACCTCCGAGCTGGCCGAGGTGACCGACGCCGTACCGGGAGCGCGCACCCTGCTGCTCGACGGGCTCGCCGACCCCGCCGCCACGGCGCGCCGCGCGAGCAGCTGGGTGCTGCCGCGGGTCGCCGAGGAGGACGGCACGGTCGTCGAGCTCGACGTCGTCTACGACGGCGAGGACCTGCCGCTCGTGGCGCGCATGTGGGGGGTGGACGTCACCGAGGCGGCGGCGCGGCACGCGAGTGTCACCTACACGGTGGCGTTCTCGGGTTTCGCGCCCGGCTTCGCCTACCTGACCGGCCTGCCGGACGAGCTCGCGGTGCCGCGTCGCGACAGCCCGCGGGCGCGGGTACCGGCCGGATCGGTCGGCCTCGCCGGCAGCTACACCGGCGTCTACCCGCGCCAGTCGCCCGGCGGGTGGCAGCTCATCGGGCACACCGACGCCCCGCTGTGGGATGCCGCCGCCCAACCGCCCGCCCTACTCGTACCGGGCACGCGGGTGCGGATGAGGCCTGTCGCGTGACTGCTCGCAGCTGCGTCGTGACCCGGGCCGGCATGCTGACGACGGTGCAGGATCTCGGGCGGCCCGGCCAGGCTCACCTGGCTGTGCCGCACTCCGGAGCCGCCGATCGCCCGGCCCACCTGCTGGCCAACCGGCTGGTCGGCAACCCGGCCGGTGCCGCCACCCTCGAGACGACCCTCACCGGCGTAGCCCTGCGTTTCGGCTGCCCGGCCTGGGTGGCCGTGACCGGGGCCGTCGCCGACGTCTCGGTCGACGACCGCAGCGTGCACTGGGGCATACCGCTGCGTATGGAGGCCGGGCAGACGCTCGACGTCGGACCCGCCGTGCACGGCCTGCGCAGCTATGTGGCCGTCGACGGCGGTTTCGCCGTCGACCCCGAACTCGGCAGCCGGTCCCATGACGTGCTTTCGCACATCGGGCCGCAGCCGTTGGTCGAGGCGCACCACCTGCCGCTGGGCCGCGCAGGTGCCCCGCCGGAGCCACTGCACTTCGCACCCTGGCCGGTCCCCGCCGCCCGCCCGGTGCTCGCGGTCGACCTCGGGCCACGCGACGACTGGTTCACCCGCGCGGCACTCCACACGCTCTTCGACGCGGAGTGGACGGTGACGCAGGACTGCGACCGCATCGGTGTCCGGCTCGCCGGGCCGCACTTGGCCCGGGCGCGCAGCGACGAGCTGCCCAGCGAAGGCACCGTCGTCGGCGCGGTCGAGGTGCCCTCCGGCGGCCAGCCGTTGATCTTCCTGGCCGACCATCCGACCACCATCGGATATCCGACGATCGCGACGTTGCGCCAGGAAAGCGTCGCCGCCTGCGCGCAACTTCGCCCCGGCCAGCCGGTGCGCTTCGCGCCGGCACGAGCCTGACCGGGCCTGGGCGCGCCCGCGGCGGCGACAATGGGTTGGTGGTGACCGTCGACCCCGACCGCTTCGAGACGATGGTCGCCGAGGCCCTGGACGGCCTGCCCCCGGCATTGGGGCGGCTGATGCGCAACGTCGCCGTCACCGTCGAGCACCTGCCCGGCCCGGCCGGGCTGCTCGGGCTCTACCAGGGCGTCCCGCTCACCGCCCGCACGTCGACCTACTCGGCCGTCCTGCCCGACCAGATCACCATCTACCGGCTCGCGATCTGCGCGATGTGTGCCACCGAGGACGAGGTGATCGAGCAGGTCCGCCGCACCGTCATCCACGAGGTCGGCCACCACTTCGGCATCGACGACGACCGACTGCACGAACTCGGCTGGTAGGACGTCCGGCTATCGACGTCCGCCCGCGCGGCGCCTAGCGTTCTCGCGACGGCGCAACACGACGCGAACGAGGAGTCGGCATGTGGGCTCAATTGATCACGACTCGTGTCAAGCCGGGCCGGGAAGCGGAGGTGTCGAAGCTGCTGCAGCAGTTGCGCGACATCGAGCAACCCGGATCCGGCTTGATACGCACGACCGCGATGCGCGACACGGCCGATCCCAACCGGCTGTTGCTGCTGGTCGTCTTCGAGAGCGAGGAGAAGGCACGGTCCCGGGAGGGCGATCCGCGGCGGGAAGCGGGGCTGCAGGCCGTCCGGGCCACCATGGCCGAGATCCTCGAAGGCGATCGGACCTTCGACGACCTCGTCGTCGTCGAGGAGTTCAGCCCGTGACGCCGACCCCGCTCGCCGGGTCCGGCCGCAGTGGGGGCGGCGGCAACATCACCGGAGTTCGCGCGGCGATTTCTGCCCGCGCGCGCTCGCACCAGTCGAGCACCGCGGCCACGTCCAGCCCGTGCGGGAGCCGATCGGCGTAGGGCGCGATGTTCACAGCGCCGCGCTCGATCAGCCGGTCGGCGCCGGTCTGGTTCCCGCGCGCGGCATGGGTGATGCCGACGGCGAGCTGCGCGAGCCCGCGCCAGAGATCGCGCTCGGCGCGCGGACCCGATTTCCACGCGTCCTCCAACACCTCGTGAGCGTGGAACGGGCGTCCCTCGACGAGGAGCCGGTGGGCTTCGGTCAACGCCTCCCGGGCGCTGCGGGTGACGCTCGGCAGCTCGCCCACCCCGATGCTCCCGTAGGGCATCGGCCGGCCCAGCGCGTCGCGCGGGCGGGTGTTACGCCTGCCCCTACCTCCACCGGGGCCGCGCGGCGCGGGCTCGCCAGGGCGGTCGGTCATCGGGCAGGTTCCTTCGAAAGGGGGCGTCCTGCCATCCTGCCGCACCGCCCCGACCGAGGCGGGAGATCTCCCGGCCCGCACACCGCGGGTCCGTCGGCGCCGCCGCAGCGGCTAGGGCTGCCGCACGGCGTAGGCCAGGTGCGTCACCCTCGGGGATGACTTCGCGGCGATCGGCTGCAGGGCCACGCGGGCCGCGTCCACGCCCTCGAACAGGCGGATCCCGGAGCCGAACAGCACGGGCGAAAGCGCGATCGAGAACTCGTCGACCAAGCCGGCGGTGACGTACTCCAGGATCGTCGCGCCGCCGCCCGCGATGCGGACGTCGCGGTCGCCGGCGGCCTCCTTGGCCTGGGCGAGCGCGGGCTCGATGCCGTCGTTGACGAAGTGGAAGGTGGTCCCGCCCGGCCGCTCCCAGGGGTCCCGCTTCTCGTGCGTCACAACGAAGACCGGAGTGTGGAACGGCGCGTCCTCCGGCCACATCCGCTCGCCGGCGTCGAACATGCGCTTACCCATCACGCTCGCACCGGTGCGTTCGAAGGTCTCCCGCGCGACATCGTTGTCGAGCCCCTCCTCGCCGCCCCCGCCGAGCTTCAGGTTCTCCCGGAAGAACCGCGTCGGGAAGATCCACCGCTGCAGTTCCATCCACTGCTTTCCCATCAACTCTCCGAGCGACCCGGGCGCGATGAAACCGTCGAGCGACATCGACACGCTGAAGAACACCGTCCCGGCCATCAGCCCTCGGCTCCTGCCTCGACGATGTCGGCGAGGTAGGCAGCCAGGTTGCTCAGCGTCTGCCGCCCGCCCTCGATCGCGTGGTACCTGTTCACCGCCTCGTCGCGCAGTTCCCTGGTGGGGAACACCGTGCGCATTTCGATCCGGGTCCCCGCCCCGGTCGGTTCGAACGTCAGGAGTGACTCGAAGGCGTTCGGGTCGCCGCGGTATTCACCGTGGAGCAGCGCGATCCGTTCCGGGGGGACGATCGCGGTCCAAGTGATCCACTCGCTGTAGTCCGTCCCGTCCGGGCCGTGCATCACAAAGTCCCACTCCCCGCCGGCGCGGAACTCGAACGACTGCGTGGTCGTGGTGAACCCGGCCGGTCCCCACCACCGGGACAGGTGCCGGATCTCGGTGAACGCCTCGAAGACCAGCTCCCGTGGGGCGTCGATGACCCGCGAGATGACGATCTCGCGATCGGCCGTCGCGGACTGCGCCGGCGCTCCCCGTCCCGTAGCGCTCATCGACTACTCCCCCTGCCTTGCCTGCTTGAGGTCCTGCACGTATGCGTCCAACCGTTCGAAGCTCTCGTTCCAGAACCGCTCGAACCCGCCGGTCCACTCGTGAACCGGCCGCAGCCCGCGGGCGTCGAGGCCGTACAGGCGCTGCTTGCCCGCCTTGCGGTCCGCCACCAGCCCGACCTCGCGGAGCACCCGCAAATGCTTGGACGCGCGCGGCTGGGTCATGCCCAGCTCCCGGGCCAAGTCGGTCACCGGCCGCTCGCCCGCGCGCAGCAGCACCAGGATCTCCCGGCGCTGTGGCTCGGCGATCGCGTTGAAGACGTCCGACGTCGTCGCTGCGCGTGCCATGACCCCAATCATATGCCGATATCGGCATACGTCAACGTCATCCCGCCGCCTGTGTGCCCTCGCCAGCCGGATAGGTGAGTTGACCGGTGTCATCGATCGACGGGGTCGCGCCCCACTGGCCCAGCGTGTGCCGACGCGGCACCGCGGCGCCCATCAGGTGCCACACGGTCCAGCCCTGGGCGGCGAGGCTGTTTGCGATGAGCAGTCGATGGCATCGCCACGGCATCGGCTCTCCGCACATGACCACGACGCGCTGGGTTGTGGCGAGGGCGACCAGCCGCGCGATCCCCTCGCGGTAGGCGGGTTGCAGGGTGTAGTCGGCATAGTTGTGGAAGCTCGGCTGCCGCCACCCGCCGTTGACATCCGGATCGACGGGCTGCCTGCGTCGCCGGCCGCCGAGCTCGGGCAGATGGACGTATCCGATGCCGGCTTCGGCCAGCCAGTGCGGCATCGCGTCGCGGCTGAAGTGCGGGTTGCGTCGTGACCCTGGCTGCGCTCGCACGTCGGCCAGCAAGTCGACTTCCTGCGCATGGAGCGGCTGCAGGAATTCCGGTTCGGGGCATGTCCAGTGACCGATGGTCCACACTTCGAACGTCACTGGTTACCTCGCTCTCTGGGTGTGCAACCGACGGGGTCGCGGGGGTGTCTTGACGGTATGCGTGTTCACCGCAGGTCCGGCCTGATCGTGGCGGTGCCGGCGATTGCCCTGGTCACCGCGGCCTGCACGAGCGCGTCCGCAGCCGATCATCACCCATCGGGCGGGGCGTCTCACGTCCAGCCAGCGGGTTCCGCGCCCGCCTCGCCGGTGACGCGGCGATCACCGCGAGCTGGATGGGGTGCCGTGCCGCTGCCGCGGGCTGCGTTGGATATCGCTCGGGGCGTGCCGAGCGCGCTGCTGGGCAGCCGGACGGATCTGCTGGTCGTGGCGGGTCGGCGCGCGTCGCGCATCGATCCGCGCACCGGACGGGTCACTGCGCGAGCTCCGGTGCTGGCCGCCGCGACACCGCTGGGACACGAACCGGCAGTGGCGTTGGCAGGGTTGCTTTGGGCAGCGTCCGCGCCGACCCGAACCGGGGTGGTCACGCTGCGCGGCTACGCGCCCGCCACTCTCTCGCTGCGCCGCACATACCGGGTCGGCGGGTTTCGAGGGCGCGCACCAGTCGTCAGTCTGGCCACCGACCCCGCCGGGCAGGTGGCGTGGCTGGCGGCCGGGCACTCCATCGTCGCGCTGAGCCTGGCCACCGGTCAGGTCCGGCAGCACCTCACCGCGGGGCCTGGTGAATTGCTTGCCCTGGCTGTCTCTCCGGACGGGCGGTGGCTCTTCGACGCGGTGAGCCGACCCGGCTACACGGCCGATGACGGCAACTCCGTCCTACAAACCCGGCGAATTCCGAGTGGCGCGGTCACCGCAGAGGTCGGCGGATCACCAGCGCCCGGTCACGACGCCGTGCTGGTCGGTGCCGTCCAACAGATCATCGCGACACCTGCTGGGATCTGGGTCGAAGGCGCGGCCGGTTCACGCAGCTTCCAAGCGGCCACCCTGCTCTCCCACCGACTCCGCCCTCGACCGTTCGCCGCCGCGGCCGCGAGCACCGGCGGACCCGACGCCGTGGTCATCAGCACCACCCCGAACCGGGCCTGGATCGGTGGAGGCAGTACAGGGACAGCCTGTTACACCGCCCGAACCGCACGTCTAGTCGCGCACGATCGAGACCATTCCTACGCCGACGTCACGCTCGCCGGCCGCCGGCTCTACGCCATCGACATCATCGGAAATGACAAACGTCTCGTGGAGATCAATTCGCCGGGAGGCTGCTAGCGGCGTGGGGAGCACCGGCCCAGCAGCTGGATGCGGTCAGCCGGGCAGCCGGTCACGCAGCTTCGCGAGCAAGTCGAGCGCCGACTCCGCGATCACCGTGCCAGGCGGGAAGATCGCCGCGGCGCCGGCCTCGTAGAGCGCGTCGAAATCCTGCGGGGGGATGACGCCGCCGACCACGATCATGATGTCCGGACGTCCCTGGCGCGCCAGTTCGTCGCGCAGCTCGGGAACCAGGGTGAGGTGTCCCGCGGCGAGGGAGTTGACGCCGACGATGTGCACGTCCGCCTCGACCGCCTGGCGCGCCACCTCGGCCGGGGTCTGGAACAGCGGGCCGACGTCGACGTCGAAGCCGAGGTCGGCGAAGGCGGTGGCAAGTACCTTCTGCCCGCGGTCGTGGCCGTCCTGGCCCATCTTCGCCATCAGGATCCGCGGTCGGCGGCCCTGCTCCTCGCTGAACCGCTCGGTCTCGGCACGCGCCTTCTCGATGAGATCCACTCGTCCCGACTCCTCCCGGTACACGCCTGAGATCGTCCGGATCGTCGCCGAGTGCCGTCCGTACACCTTCTCGAGCGCGTCGGAGATCTCGCCGACGGTCGCCTTGGCGCGCGCTGCGTCGATGGCCAGGGCGAGCAGGTTGTGCTCCAGGCCCGGCCGCTTGGCCTCCGCGCCGCGGGTCAGCGCCTCGAGCGCCGCAGCCGTCGCCGCCTCGTCGCGCTCCGCCCGCAGCCGGCGCAGCTTCTCGGCCTGCTGCGCGCGCACCGCGGAGTTGTCGACCTTCAGGACGTCGAGCAGATCCTCCGACGGCAACCGGTACTTGTTGACACCGATCACCGGCTGGCGCCCGGAGTCGATGCGCGCCTGGGTACGCGCGGCCGCCTCCTCGATGCGCAGCTTCGGCAGCCCGTCGTCGATCGCCTTGGCCATTCCGCCGGCGGCCTCGACCTCGCGAATGTGCGCCCACGCGCGGCGGGCCAGGTCGTAGGTGAGCTTCTCGACGTAGTACGACCCGCCCCACGGGTCGATCACCCGCGTGGTGCCGGATTCCTGCTGCAGCACCAGCTGCGTGTTGCGGGCGATGCGCGCGGAGAAGTCCGAAGGCAGGGCGAGCGCCTCGTCCAACGCGTTGGTGTGCAGCGACTGCGTGTGCCCCTGAGTGGCTGCCATCGCCTCCACGCAGGTGCGGATCACGTTGTTGAACACGTCCTGCGCGGTCAGCGACCAGCCCGAGGTCTGCGAGTGGGTGCGCAGCGACAGCGACTTGTCGTTCTTCGGGTCGAACTGCCGGACGAGCTTGGCCCATAACAACCGCGCGGCGCGCAGTTTGGCGACTTCCATGAAGAAGTTCATGCCGATCGCCCAGAAGAACGACAGCCGCGGCGCAAACCTGTCGACGTCCAGGCCGGCGTCCATACCTGCCCGTATGTACTCGACGCCGTCGGCGAGCGTGTAGGCGAGTTCGAGGTCGGCGGTCGCCCCGGCCTCCTGGATGTGGTAGCCGCTGATCGAGATCGAGTTGAACTTCGGCATCTTGTGCGACGTGTACTCGAAGATGTCGCTGATGATCCGCATCGACGGCTGCGGCGGGTAGATGTAGGTGTTGCGGACCATGAACTCTTTGAGGATGTCGTTCTGGATGGTGCCGGTCAGCTGCTCGGGCGCCACCCCCTGCTCCTCGGCCGCCACCACGTAGAGCGCGAGCACCGGCAGCACCGCGCCGTTCATCGTCATCGACACGGACATCCGGTCCAGCGGGATGCCGTCGAACAGCTCGCGCATGTCCAGGATCGAGTCGACCGCCACGCCGGCCATGCCCACGTCGCCGACGACGCGCGGGTTGTCGCTGTCGTAGCCGCGGTGTGTGGGCAGGTCGAACGCGATCGACAGGCCCTTCTGGCCCATCGCCAGGTTGCGGCGGTAGAACGCGTTCGACTCCGCGGCGGTGGAGAAGCCGGCGTACTGCCGGATCGTCCACGGCTGCGTGGTGTACATCGTCGGGTACGGCCCGCGCAGGTACGGCGCGATGCCGGGATAGGTGTCGAGGAAGTCCAGTCCGGCGAGGTCGGCGCCGGTGTACACCGGTGCCACCGCGATGCCCTCGGGGGTTTCCCACGGCTGCGCCGCGGCCGGAGCGGCGGCGTCGGGCGCCTGCGGTGCGGGCGGGGTCAACACCTCGTCGGAGAAGTCGGGAACGCGGGTCGTGGCCTCGGCGCTCATCGCGCCACCCCCAGGTGGTCGTGGACGGCGCGCAACACGGCGAGCGCGTCGCAGCCGGCGTACAGCCGGCCGTCGACGCCGTCGACCTCGGCCCGGCCGGCGAGCCAGAGCTGGGTCGCGCCGGCGTCGCGCAGCGCCCGGGCGAGCTCCGCGCCGTCGGCGGCGTAGGCCTTGTCGGTGCCGCAGAGGCAGGCGACCGTGGCGCCGGACGCGCGGAAGCTCGTCACCAGCGTCTCGCGGTCGCCCGCGGCGGTGACGCAGGCGAGGCCGCCGGCGTGGAACAACGTCGAGGCGAACGACGAGCGCACGTTCGACGCGGCGAGCGAGCCGAGGCCGGCGAGGAAGACGGTCGGTCGCTCCGGCGCCGCGTCGGCGGCGCCGCGCAACTGCTCGTATGGCGCGGCGTAGCGCTCCTGCGGCAGCAGCCCGGCCGGCGGCGCCGGGCGGGGCGGGCGCTGCACCGGCGGCTCGTCGACGAACGCGTACTCGCTGACGCCGGTGATGGGGCGCCGGCGGTGCGCGATGTCCGCGGCGCGCCGTTCCCGGACGGGCCGCAGCAGGCCGTCGACCGTCCCCGCGTCGAGGGCCGCCGCGATCCCGCCGGCCCGCTCGATGCCGGTGAACACCTCCCAGCCGGCCGCCGCCAGCTCGTCGGTCAGCGACTCCACGAACCAGGAACCACCGGCCGCGTCGATCACGCGGGCCAGGCTCGACTCGTCGTGCAGGATCGACTGGGTGTTGCGCGCGATGCGCCGGGCGAAGTCGTCGGACACGCCGAGCGCCGCGTCGAACGGCGTCACGGTGATCGCGCCGGCGCCGCCGACCGCGGCGGCGAAGCAGCCGATCGTGGCGCGGAGCAGGTTCACCCAGGGGTCGCGCTCGGTGAGCATCGCCGTGGACGTGACCGCGTGCTGGTCCTGGCCGCGCCGGCCGTCCGCCGCGCCGCACACGTCGGCGACGCGGTCCCAGATCCGCCGCGCCGCCCGCAGCTTCGCGATCGATGGGAACTGCTCGACGCCGACCGCCCACCGGAAGTCCAGCGCGGCGAGCGCCTCGTCGATGCCGAGCCCGGCGCCGGTGAGGGCGCGCAGGTACGCGACGCCGACGGCCGTGCCCAGCCCGAGTTCCTGCGCGTCGGACGCGCCGGCCTCGTGCCAGACGGTGGCGTCGGCCGTCGCGACGCGCAGGGCGGGCGCCTGTCGACATCGCTCGACGAGCTCGGGGAACAGCTCGTCCCCCGGCGCGGTGCCGGTACGCACCCGGGTGCCGACCGGATCGGCGCCGAACGAGCCGCGCAGCCCACCCGGGGCGACATGCCGCCGCCCCGCGAGCGCCAGCAGGGCGTCGGCCGCCGCCACGGCGTCGGCGCCGGCGTCCAGCACGACCGGCGCGAGCTCGAGGTAGACGCCGTCGAGCGCGCGGTCCAGATCGCCGACGGCCAGCGAGGGCCCGCCGAGCGTCAGCCAGACCGAGGTCGCGCCGTTCTCGAGGTCCGCCAGCACGGCGCGGTTCACCGCGACGGGGTCGGGCACGCCGTCGCCGTGGCGCACCCGCACGTCCCAGCCCGAGGCGGTGGCGGCGTCCGGGGTGGCGGCCCGCACGAACGGCGG
>DASSEP010000018.1:0-7998 GCA_035695205.1 Jatrophihabitans sp.
CCGTCCCGACTCCGCTCGGCACGGGATACCCTGCTCGCAGCCGGACTCGGAAGGCGGAGCGTTGGACCTGCTCGACTATGTGCGCATCCTGCGCCGCGGTTGGCCCGTCGTCCTGGCATTCGTGATCGCCGGTCTCGCCGCAGGCATCGGCATCGCACTGGCGACCACCAAGATCTACCAGGCCAACGACCAGATCTTCGTCGCAACATCCGGCGGCAGCGACCTGAGCCAGCTCGCGCAGGGTGCCACGTTCGCGCAACAACGGGTCCAGACCTACGTCAACTTCGTGGGTGAGGATCCGATCACCAAGGCTGTTGCGCGAGACCCCGCCGTCCTCAGCTACGAGAAGGCGAACGGGCTCCCGCTGCTGACCTACAACGACGTCGCGTCCCGCATCACCGCCGACGCGCCGCTCAACGAGGTCCTGATCAACCTGCACGCCACCGACCACGACCCGCGGCTCGCGGCGCTGCTGGCAAACAAGGCCGCCGACCGGTTCTCCAAGTACATCGAAGGCATGGAGCAGAAGGACGCCAGGGGACGCTCCGTCGTCATGCTGCACCCGCAGGGCGCGAAGGTGCCGACCGCCCCGATCAAGCCCAACAAGGTGCTCGACATCGGGCTCGGCTTCGTCGTCGGCCTGCTGCTCGGCGTCGGTGTCGTCATCCTGCGCGACGTCCTCGACAACACCGTCAAGGGACCGGCGGATTTCGAGGAGATCGGCGTCCCGGTGCTCGGCATGGTGCCGCTGGACAAGCGCACCCAGCGCACGCCGATCGCCTTCCGCGGCGACCCGCACAGCGCTCGCTCCGAGGCGTATCGCCAGCTGCGCACCAACTTCCAGTTCATCAACGTCGATCAGGCGCCCCGGGTGATTGCGGTGACCAGCGCCATCCCGGGCGAGGGCAAGACCACCACGGCGATGAATCTCGCCGCGGCGCTGGCCGACGCCGGGCACCGTGTCGTACTGGTCGAGGCCGACCTGCGCCGGCCGACCATCGCGAAGACGCTCGGCCTGGTGCCGGACGTCGGGTTCACGACGGTGCTCATCGGGCAGGCGCCGCTCGAGGCCGCGCTGCAGAACGCCGGCCGCAACCTCGCCGTGCTGACATCCGGGCCGGTGCCGCCGAACCCCAGCGAGCTGCTGATCTCCGAGCAGGCGCGCTCGCTGATCCGCTCGGTCGCCGAGCAGGCCGACTACACGATCATCGACACCGCGCCGCTGCTGCCGGTCGCCGACGGGTCCGAAGTCGCGGCGCTGGCCGACGCCACCCTCGTCGTGCACCGTGCCAGCAAGACAACCCGTGAGCAGGCGGCACGGTCGGCCGAGGCGCTGGCGAAGGTCGGCGAACGCGCGGTCGGCGTGGTGCTGAACATGATCACTCGCTCGACGGGTCGCTACGAATACGAGTACAGCTACGCCTACACCTACCGCCCGGACCGAACGCACGAGGCAGCCCGTCGGGCCAAGGCCGCTCCGCGGCCGACCGCGGAGCGGGACGCGACGCTCGACGCCGTCGACCAGGGCGAGGGTCTCCCGGTCGGCTCCCGCCGCGGCCACAGCGCTCAGGACGACTGAGCGACGCCCAGGATCCCGCAGATCTGATCGATCACCGCTGCGATCTGCTGCCCGCACATCTGCATCACCGGCAGCGGCGCGCCGAAAGGGTCGCCGATGTCGTCGCCGCCCGGCTCCGCCGGTGGTGCCTCGCCCCGGCGGGCGGCGATCTCGGCCACCCGCCTCTGCAGCCGATCACCCGCGGGCGTGGGCCGCGGCGGGTCGAGAGCTGCGCCGAGCCGCGCGAACTCCCGCAGCGTGAAGGTGCGCCGCATCGCGAGCGGAACCTCCCGCACGACGCGCGATCGATGCGCCGAGTCGGCCGTGAGCACGAGATCGGCTGTTTCGACCAGATCCGCGGAGAGCTGGCGTCCGCGGTGCCCGTCCGGCTCGCCGCCGTGCTCCCGGAGCACCCGCGCGGCGAGGGCGTCCATCGGGTGCCCCACGACGGCTCGGGTGCCGGCGCTGGACGTGGTGACCGCCGCGGAACCTGACTTGTCCAGCCGGGCCTGCAGCATGCGCTCGGCCATCGGGGATCGGCAGATGTTGCCGGTGCACACGAACAGGACGCGCAGGCTCACCCCGCAACCCTGCCACCTCGCCGCCTCGGCCCCGGCGGCCGGGTTCAGCAGCCGTCGTCCTCGACGGTCGTCGTCATCGGGTTGATCATCGGCTGCTCGCGGATCTGGACCGGGCCCTTTCCAGCCGGCTCGGTCAGGTGGAAGACGACCGTCGTCGTCTTCCCGCGTGGTACCGGGACGAATTCGGCCAGGTAGACGGGGTGGCCCTGCTCGGTTCCGGGACGGTTGAACCACTGCCGGCCGTTCAAATCTAGGCTCTTCAGGTGGGCTCCCCTGGTGGCGTACAACCCCACATCGAGCATCTCCTCGCCCGGTGGCTCACTGTTGCCGAGCACGTACGGCGGCAGGCCGTCTGGCGCGGCGTTCGAGAGCTTGACGGTCACGGTGACGTTCCGCGTGGGGCCGCAGCCGGTGCGGTGCCAGTCCATCGAGGCGTGCAGGTAGTAGTCGAGCTTGCTGTTGGAGTAGTTGGTCAGGGTCAGCGCGGCGTACGGGTTGTGCGTATCTGGCAGCGTGCCGCCGAGGGGCTCGTGGGTGACCGCGCGCTCGACAGCGTTGTCGCGGCTCCACAACAGCAGGCGATGCTCGTCAGCGCCCTTCGCGGCGGCCTGCACGAGCTTCGGCACATCGACGCCCGGTGCCAGCAGTTTCTTGCTCACCGCGGACGCGATGTCGAGCAGGTACTGCTTGCGCTGGTCGTTCTGGTCGGGTGCTCCGAACTTCGCGTAGATCTGTTGCTCGGTCAGCGAGACCACGTTGTCGGCCGTGACCTGCGTCCCGTCGCCGAGAGAGACCGGGCCGGTGACCTGGAGCAGGTAGCTCAGCGCGGTCGGGTCGATGATCAGCGCGCCGTCGAGTTGCCCGCCCGTCTTCTGCTGCCACATCTTGGCCCAGATCTGCGCGGCGTACGGGAAATGGGGGCTCAGGTTGCTGTCCTGGTACACGTCCTGCGCGCCTTGGTACAGGTACTGGAAACTGCGCCCGAAATCGATGCCCTTGGCCGCGACGCCGGCGAAGAAATTGTCCGGCTCGAAATGCTCGAACGTCACTTTCCCGGCGTCGGCGCGCACTATGGCGAAGGCGCCGGGGATTCCGCCGGTGGCCCGGATCTCGGCATCGTTTTCGAACGTGACCATGTAGGTGCGCGGCCCGTTCGCGCCGAGCACCGTCGGCACGACGTCGAGCGCCTTGCCGAGGCCGGCCACGGTCGCCTTCAGCGGCACGAGCTGATCGAGCAGCTGGCCGCGCGCGGCATTCACCTGACCGAGCCAGGTTGAGCCCGAGGCAGCACGCAGCTGCGCGATCGTCGTGCCGAGCGCCCGCTCCGCCCCGTGCACGGCCGGATCAAGGGCTTGTAGCCTGTGCAGGTCGAACGCCCCGTCAGGGCGGCGGAGCTCGCCCGGGCTCAGCATGCCCGCGGCATGAACGAGCGGCGCGAGGCCGCGGTCGGCGACGACGTGCACGCCGGCGGTCAGCGTCCGGGTCGTGTCGAGCGGATCGCCCAGCCAGGGGATCGCGGCGCCGACTGCCCACGCGGGACCCGTGGTGAGCGAATGCGCGTCGTCGGCGTGCCGCTGCACCGAGCGCATGGTCGCCTTCGCGGCCGCCAGGTCGCCGTCGGCGACCTGCGCGTGCAGGGCGTGCACACCAGTCCTGACGGTCCGCAGGTCGCTGCGCGCGCGCAGCCCGCTGTAGACCAGCCAGGCCAGTGCGGCGAGTACCAGGACGCCCAGCGCCCCGGTGCCCCAGAGCAGCGCACGCTTGGCGGAGCTGCGCGGCCGGCGCTTGCTCCGGCGCCGGCTCGCTTGTAGCCGCGCCAGCCCCTGGGCCTTGCGCCGCCGGACGTAACGCGAACGCGGCCATTCCGGGCCCGCGAAGGGGTCCGGAGTGGCCGCGTCGGTGTCGTTGGTGGCCGTTGGGTGCTGTTCGGGATCGTCAGGCATCAGTCGGGCAGGCTACTGACCACACCGGCCCGCAGCGCGAGGCGCACGCCGCGTCGGCGAGGAGATCAGCCGCGAACGACCTTGATCCAGTCCTGGTCGAACTGGTGGCGGACCTTGAAGTGCACCTTGTGCCCGCCGAGGTGCAAGGCCTGCGGAATGTGTAGGTCCACGTCGGCCGTCCCGAAGCGGTTGGTGTGGAACTTGCCCAGCACGTACAGCTTCCAGACGGTCTTCCAGTGCTTGTGGTGCCGGCGCCCGACGCGCTGCCGCTCCTTCTGCACCACGTACGCGACGCCGCTGTGGCTGTGCGGCCCATAGATGCAGTGCGCCGGGTCGTGGTCGCCGCGGTGCACCCGGTGCTGAGCGATCGTGCAGCGGAGGTGATGGTTATAGGGGCCTGCCTGCGCCTCGGGCGCGGCGACGAGCATGGTCAGCGTCACCGCGGCGGTCGCCAGCACGGCGACCAGCAGTGTGGCGAAGCGCTTCAGCGGCACGGTCAGCAACGACATTTAGGCTTCTCTTTTCCTACGGAAACTAACTGGAAGCCCGTTACTCTCCGGAACTCCCGGCGTTACCGTACCTAAACATCGTTCGGGCCGAAAGTCACAATCGACCGGCAATCGAGAAAATTAGCGCCGCCGCTGCGGTTTCCATACGACCAGCGCTGTGGACGGGCGGCGATGCGCCGCCAACTCGGCGCGGGCGCGGTCCAGCTCGGCGGCGAGCGCATTGGCCCGCTCGCGCAGGGCGTCGACCTGGGCTTCGAGCTCGATGATCCGCTTGATACCGGCGAGATTCACGCCCTCGTCCTGCGAGAGCCGCTGCACCTCACGCAGCAGCGCGACGTCCCGCGCCGAGTAGCGGCGGCCGCCGCCGACCGTGCGGCCGGGCGTCACCAGGCCGAGCCGGTCGTACTGGCGCAAGGTCTGCGCGTGCATTCCGGCGAGCTCGGCGGCGACCGAGATCACAAAGACCGGGGCGTCCTCGGGGAGTTCCCGCGCGGAGATACGTCGTCGATCAGCCACCCGAACCACCTCGAACGTTCGCGGCGAGAGCCGCGGTGATCTGCGGCCGCGGATCGCCGGTCTGGGTCTTGGCGAAGGCTTCCAGCGCCGCGCGGGCCTCGCCGCTCAGTTGCTGCGGCACCGCGACCTCGACGGTCACCAGGAGGTCACCGGTGTGGCCCTTGCGGACGATCCCGCGGCCCCGCACCCGTAGCGTGCGGCCCGAAGGCGTGCCCGCGGCGATCTTGAGCGACACGGCGCCGTCCAGCGTCGGCACCCGCAGCGTTGCGCCGAGCGCGGCCTCCGCGAAGGTGATCGGCACGGTGAGGGTCAGGTCGTCGCCGCTGCGCCCGAACAGGTCGTGCGGCTTCACCCGCACGGTGACGAAGAGGTCGCCTGCCGGCGCGCCGTTGCGCCCCGGCGTGCCCTTGCCCGGGATGCGGATCTTCGCGCCGTCCTTCACGCCGGATGGGATGCGGACGGTGATCGTGCGGCGCTGCGTGCTGACGCCGCTGCCGAGGCAATCCGGGCACGGGTCGTCGATCAGCTGGCCGGTGCCGCGGCAGTCGCGGCACGGCTCGCTGAAGCCGAACGCGCCCTGATTGCGGCTGACCATGCCGCTGCCGGCGCAGGTGGGACACCGGCGCGGGCTCGTCCCGGGACGCGCGCCCGAGCCGTGGCAGGTCTTGCAGGCCGCCGGGCCGGACAAGGTCAGCGGCAGCGTGGCGCCGTGCACGGCCTCCTCGAAGCCGAGGTCCATCGCGGCCGTGACGTCCTGCCCACGCTGCGGGCCGGTGCTGCTGCGGCGCCGCCCGGCTCCGGCGCTGCTCGCGCCCCCGAACAGGTTGTCGAACAGGTCGCCTAGGCCGGCGCCACCGCCGGGAGCCGCGCCGCCGAACAGGTCGGACATGTCGAAGGTGCCCGTGCGCCCCGCACCGTTGCCGCCGAAACCACCGAACGGGCCGCCGCCGCCGGAGGCGAACAGCGCCCGGGCCTCGTCGTAATCCTTGCGCTTGGCCGGATCGGAGAGCACGCCGTAGGCCTCGGAGACCTCCTTGAAGCGAGCCTCGGCCTTGGCGTCGCCCGGGTTCTTGTCCGGATGGAGGTCGCGGGCGAGCTTCCGGTAGACCTTCTTGATGTCGGCCTGCGAGGCGTCCTTGGCGACGCCGAGCGCGGCGTAATAGTCCTTCTCGATGTAGTCCTTCGTGCTCACGGCGTCACCTCACTCTCTGAATACCGCTGGTTGCTCTGGGCGGGCTCGGCGGACGAATCCGTCCTCAGCCCGAGCGGCTGAAAAGCGGGCCGCTCGGGCTTGCGGGCGGTTGTCCGCCTCGCCCCTCTTCATCGTTCGTTGTCGACCTTGTCAGGTGATTCGTTGTCGGCCGCAGCTTCTGTCGGGGTCGGCGTTTCGCTTGACTCGCCGTGGAGGGTCGGCTCGCCGAACGATTCGGTCGGCGATTCTCCGGCCACATCGCTGGAGGTGAACGCTTCGCTGTCGGGGGCGGCGGAGGCGACGGGATCGCTCACCCCGACCATGGCCGGGCGCAGGAGGCGGTCCTTGTGCCGGTAGCCCTTGCGCATGACCGTGGTGCAGGTCGGCACGGTGACCGCATCGCTCTCGTCGTGCATGACCGCCTCGTGCAGCGAGGGGTCGAACGGGTCGCCCACCTCGCCGAACGCCTCGAGACCGAGCTTGGCCACCACGCCGTTGAAGGTGTCCGCGACCGCCTTCAGCCCGCCGGTCAGATCGCCGTGCGCCTCCGCCCGGTCGATGTCGTCGAGCACCGGCAGTAGCTCGGTGAGCGCCCGGCCGATCGCGAGGTCGCCCGCGGCGACGCGGTCGCGCTCGGCGCGCCGACGGTAGTTGGCGTACTCCGCCTGCAGGCGCTGCAGGTCGGCGGTGCGCTCGTCGAGCAGTGCAGCCTCGACCATCGGCACGTTGCCCTCGGGCACCGGCTCGGCCGGAACGGGCCCGGGGCCGGCGGCCGGGGCCTGTGCCCCGGCCGCCGCCTCGGTTGCCTGCGGCTTGCGTGCCTCGCCGGTCTTCGGGTCGATCTTGCGGTTGTCGCGGATCACTACCCGTTCCTGCTCCTCACCCCTCGGCTCGCGGTTCGGCGAACTCACCGCGATCCCTCGGGGCCGTCCGTTCCTTCGTCCACGACCTCGGCATCGACGACGCCCTCGTCCTCGCTGCCGGAGGTCTTGGTGAAGTTCGGCCCGGCGCCTGCGGCACCCGCGGCGCCCTCGGCGCCCTCGCCCGCGGCCTGGGCGGCGGCGTACATGGCCCCACCGGCCTCGGACGCGATACGCGAGACCTTCTCCTGGGCGGACTTGATGCCCTCGTAGTCGGCACCCTCGAGCTGCTTCTTCAGCTCCTCGACGGCGCTCTGCAGCTCGCCGCGCTTGTCCTCGGGCAGCTTGTCGCCGTTCTCGGCCAGGAACTTCTCGGTCGTGAACTGCAGCGACTCGGCCGTGTTGCGGATCTCGGCCTCGTCACGGCGGCGCTTGTCGTCCTCGGCGTGCGCCTCGGCGTCCTTCATCATCCGGTCGATCTCGTCCTTGGACAGGCCCGAACCACCGGTGATGGTCATGCCCTGTTCCTTGTTGGTGGCGAGATCCTTCGCCGAGACGTGGACGATGCCGTTGGCGTCGATGTCGAAGGTGACCTCGATCTGCGGCACGCCGCGCGGCGCCGGGGGCAGCCCCGTCAGCTCGAACATCCCGAGCTTCTTGTTGTAGGCCGCGATGTCCCGCTCACCCTGATAGACCTGGATCTGCACGCTCGACTGGTTGTCGTCGGCCGTCGTGAAGATCTCCGAACGCTTGGTCGGGATCGTGGTGTTGCGCTCGATCAGCTTGGTCATGATGCCGCCCTTGGTCTCGATGCCCAGCGACAGCGGCGTGACGTCGAG
>DASSEP010000019.1:0-35148 GCA_035695205.1 Jatrophihabitans sp.
CCGGCCCGGTCACGCCGAGAGTTCGGCCCAGGCCGCTTCCACGTGGCGTTGCTCGGTCCAGGGCGAGCCGATGGCGAGCCGCAACGCCGTGCGTCCGTTCACCGCGGTGTGCGTCAGGTAGAGCCGGCCCGAGGCGTTCACCCGGTTCATCAGCTCGAGGGTGGCCTCGTCGCCGGCGCGCAGCCGGAACGTGACCAGGGCCAGCGGGTGGGGCGCGACGATCTCGAACCGCTCGTCGGCGGCCACCCAGGCTGCGAACTGCTGAGCGAGGGCCACGTGACCGCGGATGTGTTCGCGCAAACCCTGCGCGCCGTACCAGCGGATGACGGCCCACAGCTTCAGCGCGCGGAAGCGGCGCCCGAGCGGCACGTGCCAATCGCGATAGTCGATCACGGCGCCGGATTCGGTGGCGGCATTGCGCAGGTACTCCGGCAGGATCGACAACGCGCGCACCAGCGACTCGCGGTCGGCGACCCAGAAGGCATCGCAGTCGAAATTGGTCAGCAGCCACTTGTGCGGGTTCGTGGCGTAGGAGTCGGCGTGCTCCACACCGTCGTTGAGCCAGCGGAACTCGGGAGCCACCGCGGCGACGCCGGCCCAGGCGGCGTCGACGTGCAGCCATGCGCCGGCGTCGTGGGCGAGTGCGGCGAGCTCTGCCACCGGGTCGACGGCGCCGGTGCCGGTGGCGCCGACCGAGGCGACCACGAGGGCCGGGACGAGACCGGCGGCGCGATCGCGGTCGAGCAACTCGCGCAAGTGATCCGGGCGGGCGGCGAGGCTCGCGGGGTCGACGGCGACCTTGCGCAGCGCGTCGGTGCCGAGCCCGGCGATGCGGCACGCCTTCTCGACCGACGAGTGGGTCTGCTCGGAGGTGTAGACGGTGAAGCGCCCGGCGCCTACGCCTTCGCGCTCGGTCCGCCCGCCGCTGGCCCGGTGCAGGGAGGCGACGAGTGCGACGAGCGCGGCGTCGGAGGCGGTGTGCTGGATGACCCCGCCCCCCTGCCCGGTCGAGCGGAACCGGGCCGGCAGGTCGAGCAGTTCGGCGAGCCAGTCGAGCACGTGGGTCTCGAGTTCGGTGGCCGCCGGCGAGGTCGCCCAGAGCATGCCCTGCACGCCGAGACCGGACGCCAGCAGATCACCGAGGATCGCCGGACCGCTCGCGTTCGCCGGAAAGAAGGCGAAGAACGACGGGTGCTGCCAGTGCGTGATGCCGGGCATGATCACCCGGTCGAGATCGGCGAGGAGGTCCTCGAACGGCTCGCCGCTCGCGGGTGGGTGGGCCGGCAGCGCCGCGCGAACGTCGCCGGGATGTGCGCGCGACAGCACGGGGAACTCTTCGAGGCGGGCGTGGTAGTCGGCGATCCAGTCGATCACGGCGTGCCCGTGCCGGCGGAACTCCTCCGGGGTCATGTGCGAAGCCACGCTTGCAGGCTAATGATCGCTCACCGCTTGGCGCCGACGTGCTCGTCGAGCCGGGCCACCGACGTGCGGCGGGCCACCGACACGCTGTCGTAGCGATTCAACCTCCACTGCACGCCCACCCGATCCAGCGCGTCGGTGAAGATCGCGAGGATGTCGGCGGACTTGTTGCTGAAGAAGTAGCGGGGATAGGCGTAGGTGGTGCCGTGGGCCCGGACGCGGTTGGTGGCGCGACAGCCGTCGGAATGGATCAGGCCGCGGATCAACGGCCAGGGGTGCGTCTCGACGAGTTCCTGCTGCCACGGCGCGAGCACGATGCGACGTTCGTGCTTGCGCCCCGGCCCGTGCTGGGGGAACAGGCACGGCCAGTGCATCCAGTAGGACTGCACCGTGACGACCCGCTCCGAGCGCGCCGGACCCGTCACCAGGCCGGGCTCGCGGCCGCGCACCGAGCGCACTGCAGAGCCGATCTCGCGGGTGACTTCCGGGTAGTCGGTGCACGCGTACACGCGGAGGACGGGAACGCGCGCCCGGGTGACCAGATGCCCATCACCGAGGTACTGGCCGAGCAGATAGCAGTAGGACGCCGGCGCGCGATCGAGCGCATCGCCGTCCTGACACACGGGACAGCGTTCGAGTTCTTCGTCCTTGACGGGGTCCTGCGTCGCCCATCGACGTGCGGTGGTCTTCGGCACGCCGAGCGTGCTTGCGATCCGGGCATAGCTCAGGCCCTGGACACGAAGGCGACGCACTTCCGTGCGAAGCCGGGCATTTGGCACGTCAGCGATCTTGACACTGACCTATGACAAATCAGTGCCCCCGGTGGGATTCGAACCCACACGCCTTTCGGCAATGGTTTTTGAGACCATCGAGTCTGCCTGATTCCTCCACAGGGGCAGCACGCCTGTCAAATGGTAGCCGGACTAGGGTTGTCACTTGCGCGCCGCCGATGGAGCCGGCCCAAAGGGAGATGAAGCAGTGTCCGTCGACCCCGCCGATCCGACGGGATCGCCCGAAGCCCCGCCGCTGCGGGTCCTGATCGCCGAGGACGAGGCGCTGATCCGTCTCGATCTGCGCGAGATGCTCGAAGAAGAGGGCTTCGCCGTGGTCGGAGAGGCCGCCGACGGCGAGCAGGCCGTCGCGCTGGCGAACGAGCTGAAGCCGGACCTCGTCATCTGCGACGTCAAGATGCCGAAGATGGACGGTATCGCCGCCGCCGCGCAGATCACCGGCGCCCGGATCGCACCGGTCGTCATGCTGACCGCGTTCAGCCAGCGCGATCTCGTCGAGCGGGCCCGCGACGCCGGAGCGATGGCCTACCTCGTCAAGCCGTTCCAGAAGCGCGACCTGCTCCCTGCCATCGAGATGGCCACGTCGCGCTTCGCCGAGATCCGCGCGCTGGAGGCCGAGGTCACCGGGCTGAAGGACCGCCTCGAGGCCCGCAAGCTCATCGAGCGGGCGAAGGGTGCGCTGATGACGGCGCACAACATGACCGAGCCCGAGGCGTTCCGCTGGATCCAGCGCGCCGCGATGGACAACCGCACCTCGATGCGCGCGGTCGCCGAGGTCGTGCTCGGCGACAAGTAGCGGCAAGCTAGCGGCAAGTAGGGCAGTCCGCGCGGCACGACGCGCTGTCCTCAGCGTTGCCCGGAGGGCGAAGCGGGGGGTTGCTACACTCCTGCCACCGTCCGCCCGAGCCGTGAGGAGGAACGCCACTTGCGGTGGTTTCTGGCGGTGGTTGCGGCAGGCATCGCCGGGCTCCTCAGCTTCGCCGCTGACGTGCCGGCATCGGCGGCCACGCCGTCCGCGCACCTCCTCGCGGTGACGATCTCGCCGCCCAACCAGACGCTCACGCTGGTCGTCCAGGGCATCCAGTTCGGCGCCATTCTCGCGATGACCGCCGTCGGCCTCTCGCTCGTCTTCGGCACCACCGGGCTGATCAACTTCGCCCACGGCGAGCTCGTCACCCTCGGCGCCGTGGTCGCCTTCTTCTTCAACGCGTCGGTGGCCGGTCCCGGCTGGCACCTCATCGCGGCGGGCGCGATGGCGGTCCTGCTGGCCGGGTTGTTCGGCTGGTTCCTGCACCGGGTCCTGTGGCAGCCGCTGGACAAGCGCAAGACCGGCCTGATCCAGATGTTCATCATCTCGATCGGGCTGTCGTTGCTGATGCGCAGCGCCATCCAGGTGTTCTTCGGCAGTGACCCGAAGTCCTACCTCGACTACGTGCTGCAGGAGCAGGTGCGCTACGGGCCCATCGCGATCACCCACCGCGATCTGATCATCACCGTCGGGTCGCTGGTGATCCTGGTGCTGGTCGCGCTGATGCTGCAGCGCACGCGCATCGGCAAGGCGATGCGCGCGGTCGCCGACAACCGCGACCTCGCCGAGGCGTCCGGCATCGACGTCACCCGCGTCGTGCGCATCGTGTGGGTGCTCGGCACGGCACTGGCCGCGCTCGGCGGGATCCTGTACGGGCTGACCCAGATCGTGTCGTACCAGATGGGTTTCCAGCTGCTGTTGCTGATCTTCTCCGGCATCATCCTCGGCGGCCTCGGCACCGCCTACGGCGCGATGGTCGGTTCCCTGGTGATCGGGCTGGTGATCCAACTGTCGACGTTGTGGTTCCCCGTCGAACTGGAGAACGCATGGGCGCTCGCCGTCCTGATCCTGATCCTGGTCGTGCGTCCGCAGGGCATCCTCGGCCGGCGCGAGCGCGTGGGCTGACCCCGATGACGCCGAGACGGAAAGCGTTCCGATGATCTGGGACTCGATACTGTCCGGGGCGCAGGCCGCCGTGGGCCCGGTCGGCGCCATCTACGCTCTGGCGGCCATCGGGCTGAACATGCACTTCGGCTACACCGGGCTGCTCAACTTCGGCCAGGTCGGCTTCATGCTCGTCGGCGCCTACGCGGCGGCCGTCGCCGTCTCGACGTACGGCCTGTCGTTGTGGATCGGCGTGCTGTTCGCCGTGCTGTGCGCAACCGCGCTCGCGCTGCTGCTCGGCATCCCGACGCTGCGCCTGCGCGCCGACTATCTGGCGATCACGACGATCGCCGCGGCCGAGATCCTCCGCTACATCTATCGCGCCGACTTCGCGCAGTCGATCACCGGCGGTGTGTACGGGCTGCGGCAGTTCGCGAACGGCTTCTACGCGGTGAACCCGTTCCCGAGCGGCAGCTACGGCGGCGGGAACTTCTCGTTCCTCGCCGGCGACATGTGGGTCATGGTCATCACCTGGGGGCTGGTCGCGATCTTCAGCGTGCTGGTGTGGCTGCTCATGCGCAGCCCGTGGGGGCGCGTACTGCGCGCCATCCGCGAGGACGAGGACGCCGCTCGCAGCCTCGGCAAGAACGTCTTCAACTACAAGATGCAGAGCCTGATCATCGGCGGGATCATCGGCGCGATCGCTGGGGTCATGCTGGCCATCAGCCAGCAGGCGGTCACGCCGGACGCGTTCAAGCCGGAGGTCACCTTCGACCTGTACACGCTGCTCATCCTCGGCGGCGCGGCGCGGGTGTTCGGGCCCATCCTGGGCTCGCTGCTGTTCTGGTTCCTCTACAACTTCTGCACCTCGCTGCTGACCAGTCTCGTCTCGCAGGGCGACATCCCGCAGTCGGTCATCAGCAGCGACGAGGTCGGCGCCGTCACGCTAGCCCTGGTCGGCCTGGGACTGATCCTGCTGATGGTGTTCCGGCCGCAGGGCATCCTCGGCGACCGCAGGGAGATGTTGCTCGATGTCCGCTGAGCAACCGGCGCGCGACGCAGCCGCAGACCGCCGCGCCGCGCTGGCCGGGCTCGACTGCTTGCCCGGGGTGGCCAAGCCCGATCCGATCCTCGTCGTCGACAACGTGCGGCGCGCGTTCGGCGGCCTGGTCGCCGTCGACGTCGCACACCTCGAAGTGCAACGCGGCACCATCACGGCACTGATCGGCCCCAACGGCGCGGGCAAGACCACGTTCTTCAATCTCCTCACCGGCTTCGACCGCCCGAGTTCGGGCAACTGGGTCTTCGACGGTCGCCGGCTTGCCCGCAAGCCGGCCTACGTCGTCGCCCGTGAGGGCATGGTCCGCACGTTCCAGCTGACCAAGGCGCTGGCCCGGCTGACCTGCCTGGAGAACCTGAAGCTCGCCGGCGTCGGCCAGCGCGGCGAGCGGCTGCTCGGCGGATTGCTGCCACCGCTGTGGCGCGCGCAGGAACGCGAGATCGAGCAACGCGCCGACGAACTGCTCGAGCGCTTCCGGCTCACCAAGTGGCGAGACGAGTTCGCCGGCACCCTTTCCGGCGGCCAACGCAAGCTGCTCGAGATGGCGCGAGCGCTGATGGTCTCGCCGTCGATGATCATGCTCGACGAGCCGATGGCCGGCGTCAATCCCGCCCTCACCCAGTCGCTACTGGGGCACGTGACCCAGTTGCGTGACGACGGCATGACCGTGGTGTTCGTGGAGCACGACATGGACGTTGTCATGGGCATCAGCGACTGGGTGGTCTGCATGGCGGCCGGCAAGACGATCGCCGAAGGACCGCCGCAGTCCATGAGCGCGAACGAAGCGGTCATCGACGCCTATCTGGGCCGCAAGCACGGCAGCGCACCCGCCGAGGAGGCCGGATGACCGACGCACCCCTGCTCGAGGCCGACAACCTGACCGCCGGCTACCTGCCCGGCGTCGACATCCTGCGCGGCTGCTGCGTGTCGGTCGGCGCCGGCGAGCTCATCGGCGTGATCGGCCCGAACGGCGCCGGCAAGTCGACGTTGATCAAGACGGTCTTCGGGCTTGTGCCGGTCCGCTCCGGCACCGTGTGCCTGCGCGGCGAGCCGATCACGAACCTGCCGGCGCATGCGCTCGTGGCCCGGGGCGTGGGCTACGTCCCGCAGACCCGCAACGTCTTCGCGACCCTCACGGTCGACGAGAACCTGCAGATGGGGCTGTACCTGCGGCACAAGGAACTGGCCGGCCGCATGCGCGACGTGTTCGAGTCGTTTCCCCTGCTCGCCCGACGCCGCAAGCAGAAGGCGGGTTCGATGTCCGGCGGCGAGCGGCAGGTGCTCGCGATGGCCCGGGCGCTGATGATGCAGCCCGAGGTGTTGCTGCTCGACGAACCGTCCGCCGGCTTGTCGCCGATCGCCCAGGACGAGGTGTTCGAGCACGTCCGGCAGGTGAACGCCAGCGGCGTGTCGATCCTCATGGTGGAGCAGAACGCGCGGCGCTGCCTGCAGATCTGCCATCGCGGCTACGTCCTCGACCAGGGCTGCAACGCCTACGAGGGCACCGGCCAGGAACTTCTGCACGACCCGAAGGTCATCGAGCTCTACCTCGGCACACTCGCCCGCGTGCGCTGAACCTGGCCCCGCGCAAGAGCGGCCGTTCCGGACCTGGCGCGAAACGACGGAGCGGGGCCCGACCCGAAGGCCGGACCCCGCTCGCGCACTGCTCGCTAGACGTGGCTGGTGACAGTTCGCAACGTCACCAGCTTGCCGTTCTTGAAACTCCACACTTCGATCGTCGAGCTCGCCGGCTCGCCGTGCGAGTCGAAGTTCAGCGGGCCGCTCGCGCCGTTGTAGTCGATGTTCTTGCCGTCGTCGATGAGCTTCTTGCAGTCACTGTAGGTCGTGCACGGCGTGCCGTCCTTCGTGACGTCGATCATGTGCTCCTTGATCTGCGTCGGATCGGAACTCTTCGCCTCCTCGGCCGCGAGCGCGACCGTGATGGTGCAGTCGTACACCTGCGCCGCGTACTGCTCGGTCTTGAGGGACGGGTCGAAGCCCTTCAGATCGGCGATGAACTTCTTGTTGTCCGCCGACGAGGGCGCGGTGCCCATCATCCCGTCCAGCACCTTGGGGTTGGACGGGTCGACCTGGCTCGGCAGCTCCTCGCTGCGCTCGCCGTCGGCGCCGAAGATGCCGATCTTGTCCGGGCCGAGGCCCGCCTCGACGAGGCCCTTGAGGATCTGCGCGGCCTCACCGAAGGAGATCAGCACCACGGCGTCCGGCTTGTCGTTCTGGATCTTGGTGACCAGCGACGAGAAGTCGGTGGCGGCCGTGTCGTAGGTGGGGGTGTCGACGACGGTCCCGCCGGCCTGCTTGATGGCGGCGACGGTGGCGTCCTGCAGGCCCCGGCCGTAGTCGTCGGCGCGGGCCGCGACCACGATGCGCTTGAAACCGCTCTGCACCACCAGGTTGCCGAGCACCGGTCCCTGCAGGGCATCGCTCGGCGCGGTGCGGAAGTAGAAGCCGTTGTCCTTGTAGTCGGTCAGCGTGGGCGCGGTGTTCGAGCCCGAGCACTCCACCACCTGGCTCTGGACGACCTTGTCGATGATGGCCAGGGTCTGCCCCGACGCCGCCGCGCCGATGAGCGCGTCGATGTTGTCGTTGAGCACGTTCTGCACGTTGACGTTCGCCTTGGACGCGTCGTCGGTCTCGTCGGCGCCCGGCGGGTTGGGGATCTGCTGGCCGTTCACGCCTCCGGCGTCGTTGATCACCTTGATCGCGTACTTCACGCCCGCGATCTGGGGAGCGCCCAGACCCTCCTGAGCCAGCTGCCCGGTCTGCGGGAGGATGTAGCCGATCTTGAGAGCCTGTCCGGAACCCCCGCCCGGGGAACCGGATCCTCCGCCCCCGCCGGCGTTTGCGGAACTGTGACAGGCACTGGTCACCGTGACCACCGCGGCCGCCGCAGCGACCACGCCGAAGTACCTTCGTGAGCGTCCCATACCTGCTCCCATCGTTTCGCCGCTCAATGACCCGGGACGAGCGGCCCGCCAGGGCCGGAGGTCCCGTACTGATGATTGGCGGAGGATAGCGACGACGGGCGCGCAATGGGGCGCCGACAGGCGAGTTTGGAAGCAAGTCGTGACCTGCGCCGGCACTGCCCGGCGGCGCGGCTGCGTGCCGGGCGCAAGAGAAGGGATCGTAGCCCCGTGGCAATGCGGGCGAAAGCGGCGGTACAGCTACTTGCCACGCCCGGGGAGGCCGCTCGCGCCGCCGGTGGCGATGGCTCTATGGTTGCGCGTGCACCAACCCGACGCGCGCGGCATCTTCGCCGGCGCTCGCCGCCGGTGCCACTGAAGGCGGGGGTCCTCGGGCGCTGCCCGGGAAGGAGGCGAGCTACGTGTCTCGTACGTGCGTCCGCGTACGTCCCGCGACCTCGGATGACGTCCCCGCCCTGGTCGAGCTCGTCCGCTCCATGGACCTCACCAGCGGCACCTTCAGCGGCAGACCGCTGCAGGATCCCACCCCCGAGCACCTGAGCCGGCGCATCGGCGAGATCATCGACAACACCGAACGGGTGCTGCTGCTGGCCGCCGACGACGAGGGGACGATCGCGGGGCTGCTCGCCGCCCGGCAGGACGACCTCGGCGCGATCGACGTCACCCGGGTGCTGCACGTGACGCACCTGATGGTGCTGCCGGGCCACCGCCGTCGCGGGGTCGGGCGCATGCTGCTCGCCGCCGCGGTCCACCTGGCCGAGCAGGCCGGTCTCGAGCACGTGCTCGCCACCGCGGCGTCCGGTTCCCGCGAGGGCAACCGCTACCTGGCGCGCATCGGTTTCGCGCCCCTGGTCGTCCAGCGCATCGCCCCGACGAGCGTGCTGCGCCGCACCTTGGGGATGACCGATCCGGCCGGGCGCATGGCCATGCTGCGGCGCGCCCGGTTGGCCCGCACGCAGCGGTCGGCGTTCGCGTCCCGCGCGGTCGGCCGCGGCGCCTGAGCCACCGGAGCGACGTCCGAGCCTGCCCCTAGAGTTGCGGGCGTGAAGCCCCCTACGCTGCTCCTGCTCGACGGGCACTCGCTGGCCTACCGCGCCTTCTACGCCCTGCCGGTGGAGAACTTCGCCACCACGACCGGGCAGCCGACCAACGCGGTGTTCGGCTTCACGTCGATGCTCATCAACCTGCTGCGCGACGAGGAACCCACCCATCTCGCGGTGGCCTTCGACGTCTCACGCCAGACCTTCCGCAGCGAGACCTACGCCGACTACAAGGCCGGTCGCGCCGAGACCCCAGCCGACTTCCGCGGCCAGGTGACGCTCATCCGCGAGGTGCTCGACGCCCTGCGCATCCCCACGATGATGGTCGACGGCTACGAGGCCGACGACGTGATCGCCACGGTCGCCAAGCAGGCCACCGCAGCCGGTATGGACGTGTTGATCTGCACCGGCGACCGCGACTGCCTGCAACTCGTCGACGAGCACGTCACCGTCCTGTACCCGAAACGGGGCGTCAGCGAGATGACCCGCTTCACCCCTGACGAGGTGCAGGCCAAGTACGGCCTGTCGCCCGAGCAGTATCCCGACTTCGCGGCGCTGCGCGGCGACCCGAGCGACAACCTCCCGGGCATTCCCGGTGTGGGGGAGAAGACGGCCGCGAAGTGGGTGCGCGAGTACGGCTCGCTGGCCCGGCTGATCGAGCAGGTCGACACCGTCAAGGGCAAGGTCGGCGACGCGCTGCGCGAACACGTGGCGAGCGTCGAGATGAACCGAAGGCTCACCCAGCTCGTGCACGACGTGCCCATGGACGTCGACCTCGAGAACCTGTCCCGCAAGCAGTGGGATCGCGACGAGGTGCACCGCCTGTTCGACGACCTGCAGTTCCGGGTGCTGCGTGAGCGGCTGTTCGCCACCCTCGAGGCGGCCGAGCCGGAGGCCGAGGAAGGCTTCGACGTCGACACCGTCCGCCTCGGGCCCGGCGAGGTGGCACAGTGGCTCGACGAGCACGCCCGCAGCGGCACCCGGATCGGTGTCGCCTTCCGCGGCACCTGGGGCCGCGGTGTCGGGGTCCTGACCGGCCTGGCGCTGGCCGCGCCCGACGCGCACGCCGCCTACATCGATCCGCAGACGCTCACGCCGGCCGACGACCGTGCGCTGGCCGGATGGCTCGGCGACCCCCAGCTGGCCAAGGCGGTGCACGACGTCAAGGGCCCGCTGCTCGCGCTTCGGCAGCACGGCTGGACCCTCGACGGCGTCACGAGCGACACCGAACTGGCCGCCTACCTGCTGCGCCCGGACACCCGGACCTTCGATCTCGCCGACCTCGCGCTGCGCTACCTGCACCGCGAACTGCGCAGCAACATCGACGAGTCCGGGCAGCTCACCCTCGACGGCGGCCTGGAGGAATCGGACGACGCTCTTGCCGAGGTCGAGACCGTACGGGCCACAGCCGTCAAGGATCTCGCCGACACGTTCGACGCGGAGCTCGCCCGCAGCCGCGGCGCGGAGCTGTTGCGCGACATGGAGATCCCGCTGAGCTACGTGCTCGCCGACATGGAGGCGGTGGGCATCGCCGTTTCGACCGACGCTTTGCTCGACCTGCAGTCGGATCTCGGCGCCGCCGTGAAAGCCGTCGAGCAGGACGCCCATCAGCTGGTGGGCCGGGAGTTCAACCTCGGCTCGCCGAAGCAGCTGCAGGAGATCCTGTTCGACCAGTTCGGGCTGCCCAAGACCAAACGAATCAAGACCGGCTACACCACCGACGCCGACTCGCTGGCCGAGCTCTACGCCAAGACCGAGCACCCCGTCCTCGAGCTGCTGCTGCGTCACCGCGAGGTCGCCCGCCTGAAATCCGTGGTCGACGGGCTGCTCCCGCTGGTCGACGACAGCGGGCGCATCCACACCACGTTCAACCAGACCGTGGCCGCCACCGGCCGGCTGTCGTCCACCGACCCGAACCTGCAGAACATCCCGGTGCGCACCGCCGAGGGCCGGCGCATCCGCGAGGCGTTCACCGTCGGGCCGGGTTACGAGTCGCTGATGACCGCCGACTACAGCCAGATCGAGATGCGCATCATGGCGCACCTCTCGCACGACGCCGGGCTGATCGAGGCGTTCACCACCGGAGAGGACCTGCACACCTTCGTCGCGTCCCGCGCCTTCGACATCCCGGCCGAGCAGGTCGACCCCGAGATGCGCCGCCGGATCAAGGCGATGAGCTACGGGCTCGCCTACGGGCTGTCCGCGTTCGGGCTGTCACGGCAGCTCAAGATCACCCCGGAAGAGGCGCGCGGCCAGATGGACGCCTACTTCACCCGGTTCGGCGGCGTGCGCGACTACCTGCGTTCGGTCGTCGAGGACGCTCGGCAGACCGGTTACACCGAGACGATCATGGGCCGGCGCCGCTACCTGACCAACCTGACCAGCGACAACCGGAACCTGCGCGAGATGGCCGAGCGGGCCGCACTCAACGCGCCGATCCAGGGTAGCGCCGCCGACATCATCAAGGTCGCCATGCTCGGCGTGCACCGCGGGCTGCGCCAGGGCGGGTTCGCGTCCCGGCTGCTGCTGCAGGTGCACGACGAACTCGTGCTCGAGATCGCGCCGGGCGAACGCGAGGCCGTGGAGGAGCTCGTGTGCCGCGAGATGGGCGGCGCCTGCCACCTCGACGTGCCGATGGACGTCTCCGTCGGCGTGGGCCGTACCTGGCACGAAGCCGCGCACTGAGCCGCCGACCGTGAGGCACCGGGAGAGCTGACCTTAAGAAAACCGTGAAGAGCCTAGCCTGGTCGGACAACCCTGTGCGCTACGTTTGTTTGCGTGTTCGTCGGAACCGGCGGCTCGCATCAGGCCCGGTGTGGCCGCCCCTGACCGGTTGCGAGCGCCGCCTTCTTCACGACGCTTGATCAGAAATTGGTAGCCCTCTTGCGAAGCGACCTGCGCAAACCGCGCGAAGACAGCACGTCGCTGCCGGTGCATTCCCCGGGGCAGGAGGAGCGATGACCGAAGCCTCGGCGCCGGCGCCCGGATTGCAGCGGGCCGGCGCGCGACTACCGATCGACGAGTACACCCGGCGGTTGTGGGACCGTCGCTGGTTCGTGGCGGCGTACTCCAGCGCATCCAGCGGCGTCGGATACGAGCGCAGCTTCGTCGGCCAGGCCTGGCAGGTACTGACCCCTCTGCTCCATATCGTCGTCTACTACCTGATCTTCGGGATCCTGCTGCACACCAACAGAGGCGTGCCGAACTTCATCGCATTCCTGTCGGTCGGCGTGTTCATGTTCGCGTTCTGCACGACGTCGCTGACTTCCGGCGCGAGGGCCATCACGGGGAACATCGGGTTGGTTCGAGCGCTGCAGTTCCCGCGCGCGGTGCTGCCGCTGGCTACGACCCTGGTCGCATTCCAGCGGCTGATCTACTCGCTGTTCGTGCTGTTCCCGATCCTGCTGATCACCGGAGAACCGCTGTCGCTGCGCTGGTTGGAACTGATCCCGGTGATCATCCTGGAGTTGATGTTCTGCCTCGGCCTGGCGTTCGCGGTCGCTCGCGTCGCTGCGCTGATTCCGGACACGACCCAGGTGCTGCCGTTCGTCGCCCAGGTGTGGAGGTACACCTCCGGCGTGATGTACAGCCTCGCAGTGTTCTCCAAGGGGCACTCCGGCCTGGTCTTGGTTCTCCTGGAACACAACCCCGCATACATGTACCTGACGCTCGCCCGGCACGCCCTGCTGGTCGGCAACCCGGCCTCGCTGAGCCTCTGGTTGAGCGCTACGGCGTGGTCGGTCGGCACTCTCGCGGTGAGTTATCTCTACTTCTGGCGCGGCGAGGAAAAGTACGGCAATGTCTGAGGTCGCAACCGAGAGCCCGGCGGCGGAAGAGCTCGCGGCAGTCGAACCGGAGACCGCGGAGCCGACCGTGGTCGTCGACGACCTCCACCTCACCTACCGCATCGTCGGCCGGCGGCGAGGCGGCGCGCCGGCCGCCCTGCGGCGCGTTCTGCTGCGCGAGAAGTCGCCCGGCCAGCGTTCCGTGCACGCCGTCAAGGGCGTCAGCTTCACCGCGTACCGCGGCGAAGCGATCGGGCTGATCGGACCCAACGGATCCGGCAAGTCCACGCTGCTCCGGGCGGTCGCCGGGCTGATGGCGCCCTCGAGCGGCGCGGTGTGGACCAGCGGTCAGGCGTCCCTGCTCGGCGTGTCCGCAGCGATGATGGGCGCGATGTCCGGCGACCAGAACATCATGCTGGGCTGCCTGGCAATCGGAATGACCCCGGAGGAGATCGAGAAGGAGTATCAATCGATCTGCGACTTCGCCGACATCGGCGAGTTCGTGCACCTGCCCATGAGCACCTACTCGTCGGGTATGGCGGCCCGGCTGCGATTCGCCATCGCAGCGGCGCGCGCGCCGGAGATCCTGTTGATCGACGAGGCGCTGGCCACCGGCGACGTGAAGTTCCGCCGACGCAGCCAGAAACGCATCCTCGAGTTGCGTGAAGAGGCCGGCACCGTGTTCCTGGTGAGCCACGGTCTCAACATCATCCGGCAGAGCTGCACCCGGGCCATCTGGCTGGAGAACGGCCGCATCGTGCTCGACGGCGACGTCAACGACGTTGTCGACGCGTACGAAGAACGACACGACCCAGGCGACCGCGACGCGGAATCGCCTCAACGCAAACCCCGGAGTTGACAAGCGTGCCTACGACGAGCCGCGTCCCTTCCAGCCCGGTCGTTCCGGCCGGGTTCCGGCAGGTGGCCGCCGGCGGAGCCTTTCTGAAGAGGACGGCCTCCGGCGGAATGTTCAAGCGCGGATCCGGCGGCGCCAAGCGCTGGGCGATCCGACTGCTCGCGGCTGCTGCCGCCGTGATCGTCCTGTGGCTGCTGTTCCTCGTGGCGGTACGGATCATCACGAACGACATGTGGTTCAACTCGGTGCACGCCGGTTCGGTCTACAGCACGATGCTGAGTGCGCAGATCCTGCTCTTCTGCGTCTTCGGCGTCATCGCCGGGCTCATCGGCGGACTGACGATCTTTGCCGTGCGCCGTATCCGGCCACCACTCGAGCTCTCGGCCGACGACGACACCTTCCGTTGGACCTTCCGCAAGTACGAGCCGCGATTCCGGCTGCTCGTCATGACCCTGGCGGTGGTGATCCCGGGGATCCTGATCGGGCAACGGGCGGCGGGACGATGGTCGACCTACCTCCTGTGGCGCCACGCCACGCCGACTCACACGACCGACCCGCTGTTCCACAAGGACATCTCGTTCTACCTCGAGGTGTATCCCTTCCACCGGATGGTGGTGGCCCTGCTGTTGCAGGCCGTCGTGTACGGCCTGTGGATCGCAGTGATCGGCGGCTACTGGTACGGGGTCTGGCGTATCAGGAGGGGACGCAAGAAGGTCACCCGAGGCTTCACCCAGCTGCTGTCGCTGTTGTTCGCCGGGTATTTCGCCCTGAGCGCCGTGAACTACTGGGTCTCGCAGTACGCGCCAACCACCTCACAGCGCGGGCCCGTGACCGGTGCTTCCTACACCGACGTCAACGCGGTGTTGCCGGGGACGCTGGTGCTGGTGGCCGTTGCGGGCGTGTGCGCAGTCGGCGCGTTCGTCAATTTCTTCCTTCGCAGTCGCATCCGCTTGCTCGTCGGCGTGCTGGTCGTGGCCGTGCTCGCCGTGGAGCTCATCGGTTCGGCGTGGCCGGGGCTGCTTTACCACTTCCGGGAAGCGCCCAGCGCCGCAAAGCTCGACCTCACCGAGATCGCCCGGAACCAGAAGGCCACCCGCGCAGCATTCGGCCTCGACGGCGACATCTCGACGATCGGCTACAACCCCTCGAAGACGATGAGCACGACCGCGTTGGTGCAACTCGCCGACAAGACCGCGCAGACCTCGGTGATCGACCCGAACCAGCTCTCGCCGACCTTCAACGTCCAGCAACAGCTCCAGGCGTATTACGGCTTCAAATCCACCCTCGACACCAGCCACTACGACATCGGCGGGCACTCCCAGGACGTCGCTCTGGCCGTGCGCGAGCTGCAGAGCAGCGGGATCCCGCAGCAGAGCTGGGTCAACAACCACCTCGTGTACACGCACGGCTACGGCATCGTGGCCGCGCCGACCACGAAGGTCGACCCGAGGACCGAGAGCCCGGTGTACCTCGACGGCGGAATGCCACCGGGTCAGCAGATCCCGGTCACCCGCCCCCAGATCTACTACGGCCAGTCGTTCCCGTCCTCGTCGTACGCGATCGTCGGCCAGCCCGCCGGCAGCCACCAGCATCTGGAGTTCGACCACCCGGGCAGCAACGGCTCGTCGAACGCGGCGCACAACACCTACCAGGGCAGTGGCGGGATCCCGATCGGCTCGGCGCTGCGGCGGTTCCTGTTCGCCGTGCAGATGCGCGATCCGAACATCTTCTTCAGCTCCGAGATCAACAGCGCCTCACAGCTGCTCGAGGTGCGCAATCCGAGGGCCCGGGTTGCCAAGGTCGCCCCGTGGCTGACGCTCGACGGCGACGTCTACCCGGCCGTGGTCGACGGACAGATCAAGTGGATCGTCGACGGCTACACGACCTCGTCGAACTATCCCTACTCGCAGCTGGTCAACCTGCACTCGGCCACCGCGACGACGTTGAACGCCAACGGGGCCTCGACCGCGCAGCCGAGCACCCAGGTCAACTACATGCAGAACTCGGTCAAGGCCGTCGTCGACGCCTACACCGGGCAGGTGAGCCTGTACGAGTGGAACCAGAAGCAACATCCCGACCCGCTGCTCAAAGCATGGGAAGCGACCTTCCCCGGGCTCGTGAAGCCGCAGTCCAGCATCCCGTCGGCCCTGCTGCCACAGCTTCGCTATCCCACGGACCTGTTCAACGTCCAGCGGTACCTGCTGGCGAAGTACCGGGTGACGGGGCCGGCGAACTTCTACGCCGGCGGTGACTTCTGGGCGGTGCCCAGCGACCCGACGGTCGCAGCAGCGAAATCCATCAACGCGAAGTCGGCCAGCGGCGGTTCCACAGCGCCGTTCCCGTCGAAGTACATGTCGATGGGTGCCGACGGCTACGGCGACCAGCACTACTCGTTGTCCAGCCCGATGGTGACCCTCAACGGGCAGGAGCTCGCCGGCTTCGTCTACGTCAACTCCGAACCCGGCCCGGACTACGGCAAGTTCACCGTGCTCAACTTCCCGTCGAGTTCCGCCGGCGAGTCACCCGCCCAGGTGCAGAACGACATCGAGTCGGACACCACGATCACCGAGGCGCTGACGCTCCAGCGCGGCGGTAACTCGAAGGTGGTGCTGGGGGCGCTCGAAGCAATTCCGGTCGCCGGCAAGATGCTCTACGTCGAACCGGTCTACACGCAGTCGCGCGGCGGCGGCGCCTCGTTCCCGGTGCTCCGGCACGTCATCGCCCTGTACGCCAACGGACAACCGTCCTTCCAGAACACCCTGCGAGCGGCCATCAAGGAGGCGATCCAATCCGCCGCCGGAACGAGCCCGCCCGCCGCACCGCGCTGACGGCGGTTCAGGGGCCCGGCACGTCCGGACGCTGCGCACCGTCCCTGACCACCCGGACACGCAACTCCGACGCTCAGGCGGGAAGGCGGCATCGGCCGAGGTCTTTCGCCTCATCAGTTGCGCTCGCCGCACCGCTTCAGTGGTCGCATGGCCGCTCTGAGGTCCCGTTCCGCGTCGGTGCGTACGGTGGCGGCGACGGCCGCGACCGCGCTGTGCCTGCTCGCCGCGGCGACGGGCTGTTCGTCGTCCAACATCCCGGCACAGGCGCGCACCGTGCGCGAGACGGGCACGGTCACGCTCCAGGCCAAGTGCACAGCGACCCGCTGCTCCGGCACCCGCGACGGCGGAAAGTTCTCGATCCAGCTGCCGACGACGGCCTGGAACGGGACGCTGCTGATCTGGTCGCACGCCTACCGCAACGCCGTCCCGATCCCGGCCAACCCGCTCAATCCGTCGGGCGGCACCGTGGCGGTGGATCGCTCGGCGCAGCTCGCGCCGAGCCCGACCGTCGCCCAGGACCTGCGCAAGAAGGGGTACGCGCTGGCAGGCTCGGCGTTCGCGACGAACGGGTGGGACGTCCCCGACGGCGTGCGCGCTGACCGGGATCTGTACAACTACTTCAGCAAGACGTTCGGCACGCCGAACCGCGTCTACCTGTGGGGTAACTCGACGGGCGGGCTGATCAGCCAGACGCTGGCCGAGCAGCACCCGGAGTGGGTGTCCGCAGTGGCGCCCATGTGCGCCCCGCTCAGCGGCACCAACATGACGTTCGATCTCGCCCTCGACGTCGCCTACGCCGTCAAGACCCTGATCGACCCGAAGCTGCAGCTCACCGGGTTCAGCAGCGCGCAGGCCGCGGTGCGGCAATGGGAGCGGGCCACGCAGACCCTCGTGAAGGTGGCCAGCCGCGGCGACACCAAGGACGTCGCCAACTTGTTCGCCATCGCCGCCATCGGCGGCCTGCCGACCAAGACCGACATGTTCGACGGCCGCAATGTCACCGCGCAGGTGGAAGCCATCGTGCAGAGCATCGTGCTCACGCTCGCCACCAGCACCTACCAGCGTTACGACATCGAGCAGCGGGTGGGCGGCAATCCGTCGCAGAACACCGGAGTCGACTACGGGAAGCGCATCGGCACGACCTACGACTTCATCATCGGCAACCAGAAGCGGCGGATCGCGCAGGCGCTCGCCGCCGGTACCCGGGTCAGCGCCGACCCGACCGCGCGGGCAGCGGCCGACCGGTTGGGCGACCCGACCGGCAGCGTCCAGCGGCCGACGATCACGTTGCACACCGAGTTCGACCCGCAGATGATCGTGCAGAACGAGCGGGTGTTCGCCGAACGCGCGCAGCAGCAGAGCGGCGCCGGGCTGCTCGTCCAACTGTTCACCGGACCGCCGGCGAAGTACTCCCAGGCCCCCTACGGGGCGGGCAACTGCAACTTCACCGACACCGAGTACGAAGCAGTCGTGAACCTGCTCGACAAGTGGGTGCGCCTCGGCGTCTACCCCGGCCCGCTCGGGGTCGCCGACGCGCTGAGCTACAGCATCGACGTCACCGCGCCGAGCGGCAACAACCCGACGACGATCAAGAACGGGACGGCGACGACCGGATACGATGCCAACTTCGCACCCGCGAGCTGGCCCGGTTCCTCCTGAGCGCGGCGGCGACCGCGCCGGCCAGCAATGCCGCCGAGCCGCAGACGACGACGAGCAGCACCTGCTCCACCGAGTCGTGCCAGCGCGCGGCGACCGCCGCCGACTCCACGGCGGCCACAAGCCAGACAGCGAGACCGAGACCGTGCCGGCGGACCGCGAGCCCGGCGTAGACGGCGAACAACACCCCCGCCAGGGCCGCGCCCTGCAGGGCGAACAGCCACGCGAGGTGCGCGACGGGACGGTAGCTCGCGCCGAGCACGGCCGGCAACAGGGGCGCCCCGGCTGCCGCGGCGACGGTCGCGACGACCGAGAGACCGGCCAGCAGCCGGACGCCGCGGCGCACGGCGGCCGCGCGCTGCGCCGGTTGTGACAGCAGCGGGTAGGTGACCGTGGGCACGAACCCGGCACCCCAGAACGCCGCCTTCGTCACCAGGTTCCCGGCCGCATACAGGCCGGCCGCGTGCGGCGACAGGTAGTGCCGGGCGAGTACGACGTCGAGATTGCTGAGCAGCAGCACACCGAGCAGGACCCCGGTGTCGCGGGCCAACGCCTCTCGCAGCAGGACGACCCGCAGCGACAGCACCGGCGCGCCGAGCCGGGCCACGGCGACCACCGCCACCAGCGTGGTCAGCACCGACACGGCGGCGAGGGCTCCGACGATGCCGGTGCCGGAGGCCGCCGCCAGTAGGGCGGCGACGAGCCGGACGCCCTGCACGAGCAGCAGCAGCCAGCCCAGGGCGAGGAACCTGCGGCGTCCCTGCAGCACGCCCAGGCAGCCGTAGGCGACCGTCGTGGGGATCATCGACACGGCGAGCCAGACGATGCTCGCCGTGGATCGCACCCCCAGTTCGGCACGCAACAGCGGGCCGACGGCGAGCACGACCGCGCCCACGGCGACGGCGAGCACGACGCTCTCGCCCAGCAGCCGGCGTTCCGTGGCGGGCGACGGCGCGACCGCGAGGCGGCGGGCGATGCCGGCCTGCACGGCGGTGCCGGGCACGATCGCGAGGATCGCGACCGCGAGCAGGGCGCTGAGCTCGCCGAACCCGGACGGTCCGAGTGCCCGGGAGAGCACGACGTTGAACGCGTAGCCCAGCAGGCCCGCGCCGACCGTGGCGACGGCTACCCACGCGTCCCGGCGCCAGGAGGAGCCGCCGCGGCTCGTCATCGTCCGAGCCGGCGAAACACCGCTCGCGGCAGGTGGCGCAGCACCGACATGACCGGGCGCAACTCGCCCGGCACCCAGATGGTGCGCGACGGCCCGCGCAGGCCGCGGGCGACGGCCTCGGCCACGTCCGCGGCGGTGCTCGGGAACGGCGCGGCGCGCATCCCGCGGGTCATCGTCGTGTAGACGAATCCCGGCCGCACCACCAGCACGGTCACCCCGGCGGCCCGCAACTCGTCGCCCAGACCGGTGGCCAACGCGTCCAGGCCCGCTTTCGCCGAGCCGTAGACGAAGTTCGAGCGGCGCGGGCGTTCGGCAGCCACCGACGAGAGCACGACCAGCGCGCCGTGGCCCTGGTGGCGCAGCGCGGCGGCCGCGTGCAGGCACGCCGCCGCCGCGCCCACGTAGTTGACCTGCATGGTGTCGATCGCGGCAGGCGGATCGGCCAGTGCGCGGCGCTGGTCCGGAAGCACCCCGAACGCGACCAGCACGACGTCGATGTCGCCGCCGTCGAAGGCCTGCGCGACGGCCGACCCGACGCTGTCCGGGTCGCGTGCCTCGAACCGGACGGGCACGACCTCGGACACGCCACTCGCCCGCACGCGATCGGCCTCGGCCGCGAGCGCGTCCTCCGAGCGGGCGGCGAGCACCACCCGCTCGAGGCGGTGCGTGCCGGCGAGCCGAGTGACGGTCGCGGCCGCGATGTCCGAGGTGGCGCCCAGCACGAGCATCGACTGCGGCGCGCCCAGCGCGTCGATCACAGGTGCACCCTCCTGGCGAGATCCGAGCAGAACACGCCGTTGGGGTCGGCGGCCGCGCGCACCATCTGCCACTTCGCGAACTGCGGGTACATGGCCGGCACCAACTGCGGGCGGATCCGGGCGTCCTTCGCCAGATAGACCCGGCCGCCGGACTCGGCGACGCGGTGGTCGGCGGCGTCCAGGGCGGCACCGAGCCCAGGGAACCCGGCCGGGATGTCGAGGGCCAGCGTCCACCCGGCGATCGGGAACGACAGCTGCCCGTCGCCGGGCGGGCCGAACCGTTTGAGGACGGCGAGGTACACCGGGACCTGAGCGTCCTGCAGCGCCCGCAGCAGCGCGGGCACGGCCGCGGCGTCCGGGGTCGCGAACTGGTACTGGACGAAGCCCGCGGGGCCGTAGACGCGATTCCAGTGGGCGACCACGTCGAGCGGATAGAAGAACGCGTCGATGCCGGTGGGGACCTGCGTCGCGTGCAGCGGCGCGCGGCGGTGCACCGCGGCGTTGAACGCCGCGACGGTCGAACGGCCGACGAGCCGCGGCAACCCGCCGGGAACGCTCGGGCGCGGCAGGTGAGCGGCAACCGAACGCCCGCGGTCACGCGCGTCGCCGGGCAGGTGGTCGCCGGCGGTCACCACGCCCCGGCCGAGCCGCGGGCTGCCGGACAGGCAGTCGATCCACGCGACCGAATAGCGCTGTGTTGCGTCGCATTCGATCAGGCGGGTCATCGTCTCGTCGAGGTCCCGGGTGCGCCACGTGTCGACCGCCACCCGCGCCGAGCCGATGCGTAGCAGCCGCAGCGTCACCGAGGTGATCACGCCGGTGAGGCCCATGCCGCCGACGGTGGCGGTGAACAGTTCGTCGCCCGGCCGCAGCGTGTGCTGGTTGCCCAGCCCGTCGATGAGTTCCAGCCGGGTGATGTAGCGGCCCAGGCTGCCGTCGCGATGGTGGTTCTTGCCGTGGACGTCCGCCGCGACCGCGCCGCCGACGGTGACCTGCCGGGTGCCGGGGGTGACCGGCAGGAACCATCCGGCCGGCACGATGCGGTGCAACAGTGTGTCGAGGAGGACGCCGGCGCCGCAGGTCACCGATCCGTCCGTGCCGATCTCGGTGACGGCGTCGAACGCGGCCAGGTCGAGCACCACGCCGCCCGCGTTCTGGGCGGCGTCGCCGTAACTGCGGCCCGCGCCGCGGGCGAGCAGCCCGCGCGGGCCGGCGGCGGCGATCGCGGCGGCCACTTGCTCGACCGAGGGCGGGCGGAGCACCAGCGCCGACGTCGGCGCGGTGCGTCCCCAGCCGGACAGCTGTCGGAACTCAGCCATGGAGCACCGACAGGGAGAACGCGACCAGCCACAGCGCGCCGAGACACTGCATCGTCCGGTCGTGCAGCAGGATCTGCTCGGGTTCGTGTGCGGCGCCCGCATCGACGTCGCGCATGTAGCGCAGCAGCGCGATGACGAACGGCAGGATCGAGATCGCGGCCCACGGCACGCCGGAGCGGCTCGCGCCCACGTCGAATGCCCAGAGCCCGTACGCGCTCGCGCTCACGGCCACCGACACACCGATGACCATGCGCAGGTAGGTCGGCGAGTAGGCGGTGCACACGATGCGGGTGCGGCCCACGTCGGCGCCGAATCGAGCCTGCTCGGACAACCGCTTGCCGGCGACGACGAACAGTGAGCCGAAGCCCGCGACGATCAGGAACCACTGCGACAGCGGGACGCCGTTCGCGGGCCCGCCGGCGATCGCACGCAGCAGGAAGCCCGAAGCGACGACGGCGAGCTCGATGACCGGTTCGCGCTTGAGCCCGAACGAGTAGCCGAGGCTCAGCAGGAGATAGACGGCGATGACCACGCGCAGCGGGTTGGGTGCGGCGATGGCCAGCGCCGCCGCGGCCAGGACCACGGCGGCGGTCACCGCGGCGCGGGGGGAGAGCTCGCCGGAGGCCACCGGGCGCCGGCACTTCGCGGGGTGGTTGCGGTCGGCCTCGGCGTCGCGGACGTCGTTGACGCAGTACACCGCGCTGGAGGCCAGGCAGAAGGCCACGAACGCGAGCGCGGTGTGCAAGGCCGCGTCGGCGTGCAAGATGATCCCGGCGGCAAGCGGTGCGGCGCCGACGAGCAGGTTCTTCACCCACTGCGCAGGACGCATCGACAGGACCAGGCCGCGCACCACGGATCAAGGGTCGAAGCGGGAGGCGGAAGGCGCCAGTGTCGGAAGAGGGGCGCAGAGGCGGGACGATGGACCCGGGTGCCGCCGCCTCGGCGAGGTCGTGGGCCGTTCCGGCGGTCGCGGTGGTCGCCTCGACCCTGCTCGTGCTCGGTCCCGCGCTGGGCGGGGGATACGTCCTGCGCTACGACATGGTCTTCGCTCCGCACATGCCACTGGGCGCGGCGCAGTTCGGGCTCGGCTCGCAACTGCCCCGGGACGTGCCGAGCGACCTCGTCGCGGCCGCGCTGACCCACGTGCTGACGGGCGCCGCGGTGCAGGACCTGGTGCTCGCCGCGCTGCTGCTGGCAGCAGGTTTCGGTGCGGCTCGGCTCGCCCTACCGGCCGCCGTGCCGCGCACCGCGGCGGCGCTGGCCTACCTCTGGACGCCCTACTTCGGCGAACGGCTGCTGCTCGGGCAGTGGGCGGTGCTCGTCGGCTGGGCCGGGTTGCCGTGGGTCGTGCGGGCCGCGCGGGACCTGCGCCGCGCGCCGCCCGGTGCGGCCCGCTCCGCCTGGGCGCGGCTGGCGTTCGCCACCGGCGTGCAGTGCCTCGGTGGCGTGTCGGCGTGGACGCTGGCCGTGCTGGTCGTTCCCGTGGCGGTGGGCTGGGACGGCGGCGTTGCGGCGCGCCGCCGCGCTGCTCGCGTGGGGGCGGGCCTTGCCCTGCTCGCCGTGTACGCCCTGCCGTGGGCGCTGCCGGCGCTGACGCGTCCTGGCGGCGTCGGCGCCGATCCCGCCGGGGCCCGGGTGTTCGCGCCGAGCCCCGACACCCCGCTCGGCACGGTGCCGAGCCTGCTCACCGGCGGCGGCATCTGGAACAGCCAGGCCGTTCCGCCGGGCCGGGACGCGGTCGTCCCGGCGCTGGGCGCGCTGGTGCTGCTGGCACTGGCGCTGGCCGGGTTGTGGCGGAGCCGCCGCGACCCGGTCATCGCGTCGCTTGCCGTATCGGCGGTCGTCGGCCTGGGTATCGCAGTGGCAACCGCGTGGCCGTCCGGCGCCCGAGTTCTGTCGCGGCTCGCATTCGCCGCGATGCTGCGCGACTCGCAGCGGCTGCTCGCGCCCTGGGTGCTGCTGCTCGCGCTCGGGCTGGCTTGGTCGATCGCCGGCCTTGCCGCGCACGCGTCGCGGAACCTGTCCGGGGCCGTCGTCCTGCTGGCGCTGCTGCCGGTCGCCGTGCTGCCCGCACTCGCGTGGGGTGTCTCCGGGCGGCTGGCGCCGGTGGAATATCCCGGCGATTTCGCGCGCGTCCGTGCCCTGCTGGCGGCGGACCCGGTGCCGGGCGCGGCGGTGGTCGTGCCGTGGTCGACTTATCGCCGCTTTCCGTGGAACGACGGCCGGGTCGTGCTCGACCCCCTGGCCCAATGGCTGGACCGTCCGGTGATCGCGGCATCCGACCTCCCGGTGCGGGTCGGCCCGACGACGGTGGTGGTGCACGGGGAGGACCGGCTCGCCGCCCGCGTTGGCGCGGCGCTGGCGGGCGGATCGCCGAGCCCGGTGTCGCGTGCGCTCGGCCGGCTGGGGGTCCGCTGGGTGGTGGCCGACGCCCCGATCGGGGCGCGACTGCGGGGCGACCTGCGCTCGGCCGACCTGCCGCTGCGCGTCGCCTACCGGGGCCGCTATCTGACCGCGTTCCGCATCCCGACAAGCGCGCTCGACAGGCACGCAGCGGATGACGTCTACCGCGCCTATGCGCCCCCCGCCGCAGTCGTCGTCACGGGTGACATTCTCGCGGCGCTGGTACTGGTCGGCTCAGGACTTTGTACCGCTCCGGCGGTGCGCCGGCCGCGGTTAGTTTCGGCTTGTTGATCCCGCGATCTCATCGAACTGACCGATCTCTTCAGGGGGCACCGCATGCGTCTCGCCCTGACCGCCGTCGCGGCCGCCGTGCTGGCCGCGCTCGCCGGTGCCGGTGTCTACACGGCCGCCCAGTCGACCACCCAGCAGGTGCAGAGCCCCGTCGTCAACTACGGCGCTCGGCCCTGAGCCCGCCTGCCCGTTGTGTGCGCCGACGCCCGGTCCGGCCGACAGTCCGGCGTCGGCGAGGACCGCGCGGAACCGGCGCGCCGTCTCTTCCCAGGTGAATCCCGCCGCGTAGCACGCCGCCTGCCGTCCGAGCCGGGCGCGCAGCTCCGGATCGCGCAGGAGCCGACCCGTCGCCGCGGCAAGATCGTCCGCATCGTCGGCGAGCAGCCCGGTGTACCCGTCGCGGATCGACTCGGCGGTGCCGCCGGTGCCGCGCATCCCTACGGCCGGCGTGCGGTTCGTCCCCGCCTCGACGACCGACAGCCCCCAGCCCTCCTTCAACGACGGGACGAGCAGCACCCACGCCTGCTGGTAGAGCGCGGTCTTGGTCGCCTCGTCGACGTAGCCGGTGAAGCGGACGTGGTCGTCCATGCCGCGGGCCGCGACGTGGGACCGGATGTGCTCCTCCCACCAACCTCGGCCGACCACCACCAGGGCCAGGTCCGGGAACTCGCCGACGAGCTGGGCGAGGGCGTCGACGGCGAGCTCGACGCGCTTGTGCGGAACGAGACGGCTGACGACGATCAGCGTCGGCCGCTCGGCGCGTCCCGCGCGGACACCGCTCGCCGGCGGGGTGCCGTTCGGGACGATGGTGATGCGCGCCGGGTCGACGCCCAACTCGGCGAGCTCCCGGCGGCTGGACTCGGAGACGGTCACGTACGGCAGCCCTCGGTCGACCCGCGGGGCGACGCGCGATTCCAGCCACCATCCGATCCGTGCCAGCGGCGACGGAAGCACGACGTGCCACTGTTCACGGTGCACGTGATGGACGAGCACGACGACCTGCGCGCCACGGGCCCACAGCCGGGCGAGGAACGGCATCCCGTTCTGCACCTCGACGACCACCTGCGGACGGCCGAGCAGGCCGAAGAGGTAGGCGAGCGCCGCGGCGGGGTACAGGCTCAGTCGCCCGCCGACCCGCACGAGCTGCACACCGTCCGGCCGCCGCTCCCGGCGCGCCGCACCGCGGTAGCGCGCGCACACGATCGTCACCGCGACCCCGTCCCGTGCAAGCCGCGCCGCGACCTGCTCGACGTAGACCTCGGAACCACCGCCTTCGGGGTGCGCGGTGTCGCGCCAGTTCAGGAACAGAACGCCCGTGCGTCCGCGGCCTGTGTGAGCCATGGGGGTGCTCTCCCGTCGTGGCGTCGGACGGCGCGGTCGGCGCCGATGCGGTCATCGTCGCCATGAGCACGCTCGTGCGAGAGGGGCCAACGGCACCGGTGACCGACAGCCCTTCGCCCCGTTCCGCGGAGTCGACGTGGCGGCTGCGGCACGTGGCCGCGTGCGTGTTGCTCACCGCGTTCGCCTTCAACTGCTCGTCCGGATCGATCGCCTCGGACACCAAGCTCGATCTCGCCGTGCGGCCGTGGGCCTTCCTCGGCCGGGCGTTGTCGATGTGGGATCCGCAAGGCGCGGCCGGGCAGGTGCAGAACCAGGCCTACGGCTACCTCTTCCCGATGGGCCCGTTCTTCGGGGTGGGGCAGTGGCTGCAGCTGCCGATGTGGGCGGTGCAGCGGTTGTGGTGGTCGGCGCTGTTGTGCACGGCGTTCCTGGGCGTCATCGCGCTCGCGCGCCGACTGGGCATCGGATCACCGGCCAGCCGCATGATCGCCGGGCTCGCCTACGCCCTGTCGCCGCACCTGCTCAGCGTGCTCGGGCCGGTCTCGGCCGAGGTGTTGCCCATGTGCCTCACGCCGTGGGTGCTGGTCCCGCTGGTCGACGGAATGCGCGGCGGTTCGCCGCGCCGGTCCGCGATGCGCTCCGGCGTCGCGGTGCTGTTCATGGGGGCCGTGAACGCCGCGGCGGTGGCTGCCGCGCTGGTTCCTGCCGTGCTGTGGCTGCTCGCGCACCGCCCGGACCGACGGATGCGGCGACTCGCCGGCGCGTGGCTGCTCGCGGTGGCGCTTGCGACCGCGTGGTGGGTGGTGCCGCTGCTGCTGTTCGGTCACTACGGCGTTCCCTTCCTGGGACGCATCGAGCCGGCCGCCACGACGACGAGCACCACGGCGCTGGTCGAGACGATGCGCGGCACCGCCGATTGGGTCGGTTATCTGCAGAGCTCGGGCTGGCGCGCGGCCTCGCTGCTGCTCAGCTCGCCCGCGGTGATCGTGGAGACCGTTGCGGTGGTCTCGCTGGGGCTGGCCGGCCTGGCCTCGCGGCGGATGCCGTACCGCGGCTGGCTCGTCGCCGGGCTGCTGGTGGGAGTGATCGCCGTCTGCGCCGGGCACGTGGGCGGCACGGGGGGCCTGTTCGCCGAGAGCGTCCGGCACCAGCTCGACGGCACCCTCGCGCCGCTGCGGAACGTGCACAAGTTCGACGTGGTGCTCCGGCTGCCGCTCGTGCTCGGGCTGGCGCACTTCGCCGGCCGGCTCTCCTTCGGTCGGGCCGCCGAGCGGCGGGTCGGCAGGGTGCTGGTTGCGGTGCTCGCGGCCGGCGCGGTCGCCGGCGCGGCCACGCCGTTGCTCGCCTTGCGCATCGCGCCGGCCGGCTCCTTCGCGTCGGTGCCCGGCTACTGGACGCAGGCGGCGAACTGGCTGGCCGCCCGGCCCGCCGACGGCCGGGCGCTGCTGGTGCCCGGCAGCCGGTTCGGGACGTATTTGTGGGGCCGGCCGATGGACGAACCGCTGCAACCGCTGGCCGGCAGTGCGTGGGACGTCCGCAACGCCGTGCCGTTCTCCACCCCGGGCCACGCGCGGCTGCTCGACGCCATCGACGCAGAGCTCGCCGCCGGCCGCCCGTCGGCCGGGCTCGCTCCCGCACTCGCGCGTTCCGGCGTGACATACCTCGTGGTACGCAACGACCTCGACCAGACTGCCGCCGAGGCGCCGCGACCGGTCGTCGTGCACCAGGCGCTGGCCGGCTCACCCGGGCTGCGGCTGGTGCGCAGCTTCGGCCCGGCGGTGGGGGAGGACACTCTGCTCGGCCGCGTGTTCGACCAGCACCTGCAGTTGCCGTACCACGCCGTCGAGATCTGGCACGTCGCCGGGCCCGCCGAGCGCAGGGTGAGCGCGGCACCCGCGGATTCCGCCGTCCAGGTCAGCGGCGGGCCGGAGTCGCTGCTGCCACTGAGCGCTGCGGGCCTGCCGGCGAGCCAGCCGACGATCCTCACCGGCGACGGCCTGCACGGCGTGCACCCGCAGCGCGTCGTGCTGACCGACGGGATGCGCCGCCGCGAGGCGGACTTCGGGGCGGGCGCGCAGGACACCTCCGCCACGCTGAGCCCGCAGGACCCGCGGCGCACGGCGAACACCGACCGCGACCTGCTCCCGTTCACCGGGCTGCGGCACGAGACCTATGTGCGCTACCTGGGCGCCCGCGCGATACGGGCGTCCAGCTCGGGGTCGGACGCGAACGCCGCGGGCGGCTCCGTCCGGCTCGCCTCGCCGTGGTCGGCGTTCGACGGGCATTCCGGGACGGCGTGGACGTCGAACCCCGGTACGAAGGGCGTCGGTCAGTGGCTCGAGATCGACTTTCCGGGCCCGCGCCGCCTGCACACCGCGGTCATCCGCCTGCCACCCGGTTCGCCCGCCACGCGGGTCCGGGTGCGCACCGCCGCGGGGTCGGTGTCGACCGCGGTGCGCGGCGGCGCCCGGCTCGCGCTCGCAGTGCCGCAGGGCGTCTCGCGTTTCCTGCGGGTGACGGTGACCGGGGTGCAGCCCGGGCACGGGTACGGGCCGGTGGCGATCTCCACCCTGGCGATCCCCGGCGTGCACGTCGCCCGCACAATGGTGATGCCCGCCGACCTGCCGCCCGGCACCCGCGTCGACCAGGTGCTGATCAACAGCACCGACGACGCACGTGCCGGCTGCGTGTTCGCCGGGACCCGGCCGCTGTGCGCCGTCGGGCTGGCGCGGCGCGGCGAGGAGTTCACCGGGCTCGACCGCACCTTCACCTTGCCGGCGCCCGGCCGCTACCGCGTCACCGGCACCGTGGTGCCCGGTGCCGGGCATGCCACCGACCAGCTGCTGCGCGAGGCGGCGCCGCCGCAGATCGTCGCGCGCGCCACGTCGAAAGCGGTACCCGCGGCGCTGGCCCGCCCGCAGACGGTGGTCGACGGTGATCTTGGCACGGGATGGATCGCCGCGGCGGACGACCCCACCCCGACGCTCTCGCTGCATTGGGCGCACCCGCGCACCGTGGACACGCTCACCCTCGTCACCGACCCGGCCCTGGCAGCGACCCGCCCCGACCTCGTCCTGATCAGCTCACCGGCGGGCGCCAGCACCGTACCGATCGGTCCGGACGGGATCGTCCGGTTCCCCGCGGTGCGCACCCGGTGGTTGAAGCTGACGCTGAGCTCGACGACCGGCCTGCTGGGCAACATCGCCCCGGGCGGCACCGGGCCCCAGGTGCTCGGCATCGGCGTCAGCGAGATAAAGATCAAGGGCCTGACCTCGACGCCGCGCACCGTCACCGACGCGACGCCCGTACGCCTTCCCTGCGGTGCCGGGCCGCCGCTGTACGTCGACGGCGTCCCGTTCCCGACTCGGCTCGACACGACGGTGGCGGCGATCAGCGCCCAGCAGCCGGTGACCGTCCGGGTGTGCGCGCCCGGCCCGCTGGTGCTCGGCCGGGGGCCGCATCGCGTGCAGTTCCCCAGCACACGCGTCTGGACCGCGACCGGGCTCGTCCTCGACCGCACCCCCTCACCGGCCGCCGCGCCCTCGAACGCGTCCCCGGCAGTCGCCGTGCGCAGCTGGGGAGCGACCGATCGGACGGTCGCCATCGGCGCGCGCAGCACCCCCACGCTGCTGACCGTCCACGAGAACACCAACGCCGGTTGGCAGGCGACGCTCGAGGGCGCCCGGCTGCGGAGCCTCGTCGTGGACGGATGGGAACAGGGCTATCTCGTGCCCGCGGGCGCGGCGGGTGTCGTGCACCTGCACTACGCGCCGCAGACGTGGTTCCGGACGGCGTTGCTGGGCGGGCCGGTGGCGGCCCTGGTGCTCCTGGTCGGTGCGGTGTGGCCGCCGCGCAGAACCAGCCCGCTCGAGATCCCGCCGGCACGCCCGTGGCGGCCCGGCGGCCGCGGCGGTCCGGCGCTGGCGGGACTGGCGCTGGTGGCGGCGCTGCTCGTCACCGGGCCGGCCGGCGCTGCGGTGTGGCTGGCGGTGGCCGCGATAGCGCTGGCGGGACGGGCGGGCGCGCACCGGTTCGCCGCGCTGCGGCACCTTCTGCCGGTGCTCGCCGCGGCCAGCTACGCGCTTGCGGGCGTGATCCTGGCGACGCGGCACTGGGGCAGCGGTGCGTACGCCGGCGGGTCGGCGGCCGTCCAACTCCTCTGCGTGGCCGCGCTGGTGGCTACGGCGTGGATGCCCCAGCAGCCCGCGGCGCGGCCGGCTCCGCCGGCGCCGCTTGCGCCCCGCCCGGCGCCGCAAGGCGCGGGCGAGCCGGGACAAGCCGGCGCAACGAGTTAGCGGGCCGCTCGACGTAGCGGAACAGCAACGCGGCGAGAGGCACGGTGCCGGCGCAGGTGAGCAGGAACACGGCCGTCGCGCTGCCGGTCCACAGCGGATACCCCAGCAGATGCATCACGCCGTCAAGCACGACCAGGTGCAGCAGGAACACCCCGTAGGAGATGTCGCCCAGCCACCGCATGGGGCGGTTGGCGAACACGGCGCTCGCCCAGGTCCGCGGCCCGAAGACGGCCGGCCAGACGACGAGCATTGCGAACGCCGTATAGAGCAGGTTGCGCACGATCGCCTGGGTGGTCGTCGCGAACCCGACCGTGTACGGCCCATCGACCGGGGTCGCGGCCACGAGGAACAATCCGGCCGCCACGAGCCAGCACACGCCCGGGCTCGCGCCCAGCGTGGCCGCGGCGCGCCACCGGCCGTGCCGGGCGACCGGTCTGGTCGCTAGGTGCACCTCCAGGACGGCCATCGCCATGCCGCCGGCGAACCACGTCAGGTACCCGGGCAGCCACAGGTTGGCGGTGCCGAACAGCGCCCACCCGTTCGCATGCGTCCAGACGAGCCACCCGACGGTGATCGCGCCGAGCAACCCGCACAGCCCGAGGAGCACGCCCGGCCGCCAGCCGATGCGCCGGGTCACCGCGATCGCCGCCGCGCCGAGGAACGGCAGCACCAGGTAGAAGGCGACTTCGGTGCACAGGCTCCACGTCTGGGTCAGCCCGGCGCGCATCCATCCGAAGCGATAGATCTGCGCGAAGCCCAGGTGGCGGGCGATATCCGGCAGGCCGACGTCCCGGTTGTCCTGGAGCGTCACGAAGGCGAAGGTCAATGCCACCCAGTACGCCGGCAGGATGCGCAATGCCCGCCGCCACAGGTAGACGCGGACCTGCGGGCTCGCTTCGCCGCGCGCGGCGGCCAGCAGCCAGGGCCGGCACAGCAGGAACCCCGAGATCACGAAGAACAGCGCCACACCGGAATCGAGGTGCACCAGCAGTCCGGCGCCGGGACCTCGGCCGTAACGGTAGGTGGCGTAGGCGGCATGGGTGGCGACGACCGCCGCCACGGCGAGCGCCCGGATGCCGTCCAGGGCGGGGAACGCGGAGTGGTCCGGAGCGCTGGTACGCGCCGTGCGCGCGCCGCCGGCTCGTGCGCGGGTCATGGCGTCGTTCCGGGTATCGGGCGCACCCGGCCGACGGTCACGTCATCGGTGCAGGCTTCCGCGTCTCCGCTCAGTGCTGTGATGCGGACGGAGCGGATCGCGCCGTCCGCCTCGACGAAGATCTGGTGCACTCCGCGGTGGATCGCGATCTGCACCGTGGTCGCGCCTGCGTGCAGGGTCGCGGCGGCGTTCGCCCCGGCGATGTAGCCGATGCGCACGACCCAGCTCCAGGCGGTGGTCGGCGCAGCCAGGGGGATGCGCACCGGGGTGCGGCCGAGCAGGTAGCCGCAGCCACCCGCCGTCGGCCCTGGCAGCGCCCCGACGCCGGCCACCTGTGCCATGCGCAGCCGTCCGGAGGCGTCCGGCACCGCGAGCGCGGCGGTGCTCTGGCCGGGGTGCAGGAACGGTGGGCGCTCGGGCAGCGGGGAGAGCACGCGCGAGAGCCGGTTGTAGGGATAGAGCAGCGGCCACACGACGCCGACCGGCACCGTCGCGTCGTAGACGCGCGTCGACGGCGGCAGCGCGGCGAGATCCGCGCGCAACCGCTGCAGGTAGGGCCGCGCCGGGTTCGTGCTCCAGAACCGGTCGAACCGAAGCGTCGAGACCGTCGAGCTCGCGACGATCGCGGCCACCAGCGTGCCGACGACTGCCGCCGAGCCGGGTCTGGGGAGCAGGCTGCGCAGATCGCGGGCGAGTTGCGTGGCGGCCAGGTGCCGCAGCGGATTCGGGCGCCGGACCAGCGTCGCCGGCGGGTGCCGCCAGCTGCCCACCGGGGAGAGCACGGCGAGGGCCGCGCCGAGGACGGCGACACCGGCGGCGTCGGTGAGATAGCGGCAGACGTTGCCCACGACGGGGCCGACGATCGTGGCCCGGCTGACCGCTACGACGCCGATGTCGAGGACGGCGTAGCCGAACCCGAACGCCCAGCCGTACCAGGCGCGGTGGTGCGCCACGATCGTCGCGACCACCACCGCCAGCACCACCGCGCCGGACAGCCAGGCAGCGGCCTGGCCCGGGTCTGCGAGCGCCCCCGCGCTGCCGATCTGCCGCCAACGCCAGGGCCCGCCCAGCAGGCCCGGCAGCAGCGTGTGCCCGAGTGCCGTTCCGTACAGCTGCAAGGTGTCGCCGCCGGTCCCCACCGCCCCGCCCGGGGAGGGCACGGAGACGGCGTAGTAGCCGGCGTAGGGCACCGCGACGGCCAGGTACGCGAGCCACACCTTCCAGTGCCGGCGCCAACCCTGCACCAGCCGGTGCACGATCCCGCCGTCCACGAACCAGAACAGCGTGAAGGCGACGACCAGCGGCACGGCGAGCAGGGTCTTTTCCGAGAACAGCAGCCCGGCCAGCACGGCGAGCGCGCCGAGCATGCCGACCCGGGTCCGCCCGGTGCGCAGGTATCGCGTCTGGCAGAGCAACGCGGCGAGCATCGCGAGCTGTTGCGGCAGCTGGTTGAGCGCCGCCGCCCACCAGGTGGACGCGTCGAGGGTGATCGGCGTGAACAGGAACACCGCCAGGGGCACGAGGATCGCCGGTCGGGTGCCGAACAGGGCCCGCAGCAGGCGGTAGAAGGCGAAACCCACCAGTGCCTGCAGCAGCATGTCGACGGTGGCCACGACGCCGAACTGCAGCGGCCAGAGCTTGGTCAGTACCCACACCTCGGCGAACGCGCCGGGCATCAGGTGGCTGTTGTACGGCTTGAGCAGGTAGCCGGGGTCGAACAGCGAATGCTGCGCGGCATTGGCGGTGAAGGCGAAGTCGTCCAGCGAGAAGAACCCGCGGTAGCCGATCCAGGCGCGCAGGCCCGCCTGCAGCCCGATCAGGGCGGTGGCGGCGATCGCGACCCGACGGCTTCCCGCGGGGGCACGGTCAGCCGGCACCGCGGGCAGCGCCGCGGGGCCGGACGGCAGGACGGTGCGCGTACTCATAAGCGATGAGGCAGACGACGGTTCGGATACGGTTCGGATCCAGGGCCCGAGCATCTCATCGCCCCGGCGCCCATCGCGGGGTCGCGAGCACTGCCTGCAGGGGGTCGAAAGCACCTAGCTGGGCCGGCTCCCGGTTGTTGTGCTGGTGCGGATGAGCGTTCCCCAGCCTCCGTCAGCGGATTCCGGTCCGCAGGGTGACGGCGCGCGCCCGGACGGTGCCGCCCCCGCGCCCTCGCAGACTTCCAAGTCCCGGGCCCGCGGCTGGCCGCTCTACGTCCTGGTCTTCCTCGGGGTGTTCCTGCTCGTCCTCGCGGGCGCGGTGAAGTTCATCATCGCCCCCCGGGTCGTCAAGGCGCCGCTGACCATTCCGCAGAAGTACACCCTGGTGCTCGCGTCCGGGCACAACTTCAGCTACTTCGACGCGGCCGCCGGCAAGAACATCAAGATCAACGTGTGGATCACCCGGACGGTCGTCGGTGATCCCATCGCGGGGAACAACGACGTAGCGGTCTACAACGAGTCGCTGTGCCTGACGCGGGACGACGGGACCCATCCGGGCTGTGTCTCCCGCACCGCTGCGCCCGGCGTGCTCATCACCAACTCCACCGACCGCGTCGCCTTCAATCGGATCACCGGTCTCGCGGTGAACGACCCGAAGTACGGAGCGAACGTCGACGGCAGCACAGCGGTCACGCACGTCGGGCTCGGGTACAAGTTCCCGATCGACACGCAGAAGACGACCTACCCATTCTTCGACACGACCGTGCACCGGGCGTTCCCCATGCGCTACGCGGGCGAGACGACGATGCAGGGGCTCACCGTCTACAAGTTCGTCCAGAAGATCGTCAACCAGCCCGCGCTGACCAACGCGACCCTGCCTTCGACGTACAGCAACACCCGCACCGTGTGGGTCGAGCCCACCACCGGGGTGATCGTCGACGGGCAGGAGCAGGTCAAGCAGGTGCTGACGGGGCGGGCCAATCTCGATCCGAACAGCAAGCTGGTCGCGCCGGAGCTTGCCAACCTCGTGGCACTCGCCGGAACGCTCGCGTTCACGCCCGACACCGTCCGGCTGCAGGCAGAGCTCGCCAAGAGCAACCTGCCGCGCATCCACCTGATCCGGCTGTGGATGCCGCTGATCGCGCTCGTGCTCGGTGTGCTCTGCCTCGCGGCTGCGCTGTGGATCGCGCTGCGGCGCCGCAACCGCCCCGGCGGGGCCGGCGAAACCGCCGGTCCGGGCCCCGGCGGCGGTGCTGGGCCCGCGCGGGAACCGGAACCCGAGACGCCGTCGGAGCCCGCCGCGGCGGCGACGAGGCCCATCTCGGTACACCGGATGTCCCGCGGCTGAGCGCGCCGCTGTGCGCGGGGTCAGCCCTTCGCGCAGACGTAGATCGCGGTGCCCGGCAGGATCGCACCGCGCAGCGGTGACCACTGGCCCCACTCGCGGGCGTGGCCGGCCGGCCACTCCGGCTCGACGAGATCGACCAGGCGCAGGCCCGCGGCGTCGATCTCGCGGATCCGGTCACCCAGCGTGCGGTGGTGCTCGACGTAGACGGCGCGGCCGTCCGGCCCGTACTCGACGTAGGGGGTGCGGTCCCAGTAGGGCATCGTCGCGGTGAGCCCCGCCGGCCCCGGATCGTCCGGGAACGACCAGCGGATCGGATGCGTGGTGGCGAACACCCACCGGCCGCCGGAGCGCAGCACCCGAGCCACCTCGCGCATCAGCCGCGCGCTGTCGGCGACGAACTGGATCGCGCCGAACGCAGTGAACGCGAGATCGAACGCACCGTCGCCGAACGGCAGGTACTCGGCGTCGGCCTGCACCAGCGGCACGTCGATCCCGGTGGCGGTGGCGCCGCTGCGCGCGTGCCGCAGCATGCCGGCCGACAGATCGAAGGCGACCGGATGCGCCCCCTGCCCGGCCAGCCAGCGCGAACACATCGCCGAGCCGCAGCCGACCTCCAGCACGAGCCGGCCACGGACGTCGCCGAGCAGGCGGGCATCTTGCTCCCGCAGACGTTCCGGGCACCACACGAAATCCGCGACGCCCAGGAAATCGCCGTGTTCGGCGTGGTACTCGTCGGCGTCGGCGTCCCACCAGGCCCGGTTCGCGCGGGCCGTCTCGGCGGCGCCGGCGGGCCGGCGGGCAACGCCCGATGGCGCCGGGGGAGCGGTCGGCGTGCCGTCCGGTTCGGCCCCG
>DASSEP010000020.1:0-22353 GCA_035695205.1 Jatrophihabitans sp.
GGCGAGAACGGCTTGCCCTTCGAGTGCACACGCAGGATCGCCTTGCGGCCCTCGAGGTCGGGGCGGTCGACGACGATCTGCCGGTCGAAGCGGCCCGGACGCAGCAGCGCGGGGTCGAGGATGTCGGGACGGTTGGTCGCCGCGATGAGGATGACGCCGGTCTTGGCGTCGAAGCCGTCCATCTCGACGAGCAGCTGGTTCAGCGTCTGCTCCCGCTCGTCGTGACCACCACCGAGGCCGGCGCCGCGATGGCGGCCGACGGCGTCGATCTCGTCGACGAAGATGATCGCCGGTGCGTTGGCCTTCGCCTGCTCGAACAGGTCGCGCACGCGCGAGGCGCCGACACCGACGAACATCTCGACGAAGTCCGAGCCGGAGATCGAGTAGAACGGCACGCCCGCCTCGCCCGCGACGGCGCGGGCCAGCAGGGTCTTGCCGGTGCCGGGCGGGCCGTACAGCAGCACACCCTTGGGGATCTTGGCGCCGATCGCCTGGAACTTGGCGGGGCTGGCGAGGAACTCGCGGATCTCCTGCAGTTCCTCGATCGCCTCGTCGGCGCCGGCGACATCGGCGAAGGTGGTCTTGGGGGTGTCCTTGTTCACCAGCTTGGCCTTCGAGCGGCCGAAGCTCATGACGCGGTTGCCACCGCCCTGCACCTGGCTCATGACGAAGAACAGGACGCCGACGATGAGCAGGATCGGCAGCAGGCTCACCAGCAGCGACAGCCACGTGTTGTCCTGCGTCACGTGGGTGCTGTAGGTCGTCGACCCCTGCTGGCTGGCCCGCTCGAGGTCCTTGAAGACGATCGCAGAAGCGTCGGCCGGGTACTGCGTGCTGACCTTTGTGTAACCCTGGTACGGCTTGCTCAGATCGAGCTGGAGCGTCTGCTCCTTGTCGTCGATGACGGCCTTCGAAACGTTGCCGCTGCTGATCTGGCTCAGCGCGGCGTTGGTGTCGATCCCGTGATAGTCGCTCCCACCGGAGATGAGGCCGGGCAGCACGAGGAAGCCGAACAGGATCACGGCAGCCCACAGCCACCATGACCGGAGAATGCGCTTGCGATTCATATCAGTATCACGAACGATTTGCCGTCCGCGTTCCTTCCCGCCTGGAGGGCCTTATTCCCCCTTGGACGGTACACGTCAGCCGCTGTAGACCGACGGCCTCAGGCGCCCGATGTAGGGCAGATCGCGGTACCGCTCGGCGTAGTCGAGACCGTAGCCGACGACGAATTCGTTCGGGATGTCGAAACCGACGTACTTGACCGGGACGTCCACCTTCACAGCGTCGGGCTTGCGGAGCAGGGTGACCACTGCCAGCGACGCCGGGTTGCGGGCCGCCAGGTTCTTCAGCAGCCACGACAGGGTGAGCCCGGAATCGATGATGTCCTCGACGATGAGCACGTGCTGACCGGCGATGTCGCGGTCGAGATCCTTGAGGATGCGCACCACGCCGCTGCTCTGCACGCCACTGCCGTAGGAGCTCACCGCCATGAACTCCATGGTCGAGGGACGTTCGAGCGCCCGGGCGAGGTCGGACATGAACATGACCGCGCCCTTCAGCACGCCGACCAGCACAGGTTCCCGTTGGGAGTAGTCGCTGTCGATCTCCTTGGCCAGCTCCGAGATCTTGTCGTTGATCTGGTCGGCGGTGATCAGGACGGCATCGATGTCGGTGTCGAGCTCAGACACGTCTCTCCCGGGGCCGGGCCGGCGGTGCGTACAGAACCAGTCTGTCAGACGTGCGCCGCACCGCCGCGCCGCCCGGCAGGTCCAGTGGTCCCTGCCCGTGCCAGTCGGTCACCAAGGCGTCCACGGCGCGGGTGCGCTCGGCGGTGAGCTCGCCCACACCGGCTCGCTGCAGCCAGCTGCGCAGCACCCGGGTACGCACCGCGCGGGGCAGCTCGGCCAGCCCGTCCACACTCACTTCACCCCCCACGTCAGCGACTTGTCCGCGCTTCGTGTCGTCCTGGCGCGGCCCGGCGCGGACAACTTCGGGCAGGACGGTGGCGGCCCACGCGTCGAGGGCATCCAGGTCGTCGCGCAGCAGCTCGGCGGTCCGGGCGAGCGCCTCGGCGACGCCGCCCTGGAGGGTGTCCTCGAGCAACGGCAGGACCTCGGTGCGCAGCCGTACCCGCTGGAAGGACGGGTCGGTGTTGTGCGGGTCGTCCCACGGGACGAGCCCGAGCGCGGCGCAGGCCGCTACGGTGACCGAGCGGCGCAGGCCGAGGAACGGGCGCAGCCGCCGGCCGTCCGCCGCAGCCATGCCGGCGACCGACCGCGGCCCGGAGCCACGACCGAGACCGAGCAGCACCGTCTCGGCCTGGTCGTCGAGGGTGTGCCCGAGCAGCACGCCGGCGTCGAGCGCCTCGGCGGCGGCGTCGAGCGCGGCGTAGCGAACGGTCCGCGCGGCCGCCTCGGGCCCGCCCGGCCCGCACACCTCGACGCGCAGCACCTCGACCGGGTCGAACCCGAGCTCGTAGCCGAGTGCGGCGACCCGGCGCGCCTGCTCGGCGGAGCCGTCCTGCAGGCCGTGGTCGACGGTGAGCAGCCCGGCAGCGAGCCCGGCGCGCGGCGCCTCGAACGCGGTGGCCGCGGCGAGGGCGAGCGAATCGGCGCCGCCGGAGCAGGCGACCAGCACCCGCGCCGCAGCTCCGCCCGGCGCGTCCCGACCCGCCCCGGCCAGGGCGTCCCGGACGGCCCGCCGAACCGCGGCTACCGCCGGCGCCGGGCCCACGGCGTCAGGCGTGCACGCGCGCGATCCACCGGTCGGGATCGGCGATCTCGGGCTTGCTCGGCAGCGTCTCGGCGGAGGACCACACCGCGTTGAAGTCGTCGACGCCGATGCGTTCGACGACCCGGCGGACGAACGCCGAGCCGTCGATGTACTGGCGGGTCTTGGCCTCCATGCCCAGCAGCCGGCGCAGCAGGCGGTCGAGCGGATTGCCGCCGCGACGCCGCCGGGTGGCGAACCGGGACTCGATCACCTGCTGGCTGGGGATTACCTCGGCCGGCACCGCGTTCATCACCCACTCGGCGTGGCCCTCGACCAGCGACATGAACGCGCCCACCCGGTCGAGCACGGCGCGCTGCTCGGGAGTGGCGAGCACCGACAGCAGCCCGGCGCCCGTGCCCTGGCCGCGGGCCACCTTCACCAGCTCGCTGACGGCGTCGGACAGCCGGCGCCTCAGCTCGGCGGGGTCGGCGTCGATGGTGGCGCCCAGGGCGGCGACCTCGTCGAGCATGTGGGTGCGCAGCCACGGCACGGCGGTGAACTGCACCCGGTGGGTGACCTCGTGCAGGCAGACCCACAGCCGGAAGTCGCGGGGGTCGACCTGCAACTGGCGCTCGACGGCGACCAGGTTCGGGGCGACGAGCAGCAGCTGGCCACCGGGACGGTCGAAGAACTCGAACTGGCCGAGCACCTTGCCGGACAGGAAGCCGAGCACGACGCCGACCTGCACCCCGGTGAGCCGGCCGCCGACGCGCTCGGCGAATTGGCCGACGGGATGCTGCTCGGCGAGCCGGTCGACGATCGGCGTCATGATCGAGCGCATGCCACCGGCGTTGGCGTCGATCCACGCATCGCGGTCGATGACGCGGGTGACCGCGGTGACCGGCGGCTCCTGCAGCCGGGTCAGGTTGGCGACGTGGTCGGCCGCCAGGGCGGTCGCGCGGTAGAGCTCACCGACGACGTAGTCGGCCTCCTCGCGGGAGATTCCCGGCGAGGCCGGGCTGAATCGTTTGGCCGACCGGGACGCGACGTCCCAGTCGATGAGCGAGGCCATGAGTACACGCTACCGACCGCGCGGACAGTCAGTGGCAGACGCAGCGGGCCAACGCCGAGGTGAGGTCGTCGAGCGCGGCGTCGGCTGCCGGGGTGGACGGCGCGCGATCGGCGATGAACGCGAAGCCGAGCAGCCGTCCGCCACGGTCGTGCACCACGCCGGCGAGCGAGGAGACGCCGGTGAGCGTCCCGGTCTTGGCCCGGACCAGGCCGGCACCGCTGCGTGCCGCGCCGGAGACGTAGCGCGCGTCGAGGGTGCCCGACCACGCGGCCACCGGCAGCGAGGCGATCACGTCGTGCAGCGCGGCGGAGCCGGTCACCGTCATCACCCGCAGCAGGCGGGTCAGCGTCTGCACGGTGAGCCGGTCGGAGGCGGACAGCCCGCTGCCGTCGACCATGCCCGTCCCCGCGTCCACGCCGAGACCGCTCAGCACCTGGCGAATCGCGGCCGCGGAACCGGTGAACGACGGCGGGCGGTGCCGGGCGAGCGCGACCTGCCGGGCCAGGCATTCGGCGATCACGTTGTCCGATTCCTGCAGCATCTGCTCGACGAGCGTGGACAGCGGCGCTGAGTGGACGGTGGCGAGGATCCGCCCGGTGCTGCGCTTGTCGGTGCGCGACACCGGCAGTTTCGGCGCTCCCAGCGCAGCGGCCAGCTCGTGGCCGGCGGCGAGATCCGGGTCGGCGCTGCGCACGGCGGCTTTCGGGCTGGGCCGGCCACCGTCGGCGAGCACCGGGTAGATCGCCGAAGCGTAGGTGCTCGGCACGTCTTCGGGCGCCCAGTTCGGCGAGATGGCCGGTCCGGTGAACAGCGAGTCGTCGACGACGACCCGCTTCACCTGCACGTGGGCGGATTTGAGCTGCGCGGCCAGATCGCTGATCCGGGCGGCCTGCGGGTAGGCGCCGGGCGTGCCGGCCGCGGCCCCGGTGAGGGTGGGGTCTCCGCCCCCGACGAGCACCACGGTGCCCGGCGTGCCGCTGCGGACGGTGGTCGCGATGCGATAGCCGGGCCGGTGCACGGTCAGCACGGCGGCGGCGGTGAGCAGCTTCGCGGTGGACGCGGGTGCGGCCGGCGCGCCAGCGCCCTGGCTGAACAGCGCCCGGCCGGTGGACAGGTCGACGACCTCGGCCCGTAGCCGGGCGCCCAGGCCGGGATTGCCGAGTTCCGGGCGCAGCGCCGCCGCGACCGCCTTGGGTTGCGGCGGGAGGCCGGCGGGTCCGCTCGGCAGTGGCGACGGCGATGCGGCCGCCTCCCGGAGCGCCGCCGGGGTGGAGACCGTGGGCGACGGCGTCGGGGACGCCAGCCGGGCCCGGACGGTGCGGGTGGCGAAGAAGGCGCCGACGGCCGCGCCGGCGGCCAGGACCATGATCAGGAGGACGAGGCCGGCTACTCGAATTCGGGACCGGCTCACGATGCGTCAGACTAGTCAGCGATCTGTAGTGCGACTTCGAGGAGCGACCGCCGTGGAGTTCGACGTCCTGATCGAGATACCGCGCGGGAGCCGCAACAAGTACGAGGTCGACCACGAGTCCGGGCGCATGCGCCTCGACCGCACGCTGTTCACCTCCACCCAGTACCCGGCCGACTACGGCTTCATCGAGGGCACGCTCGGCGAGGACGGCGATCCGCTGGACGCGCTGGTGGTGCTGCAGGGCGATCCGCTCTTCCCCGGCGTGCTGGTGCGCTGCAGGGCGGTCGGGATGTTCCGGATGACCGACGAACACGGCGGTGACGACAAGGTGCTCGCGGTGCCCTCGACCGATCCGCGACTGGAACACCTGCGCGACATCCACCACCTGCCGGAGTTCGACCGGCTGGAGATCCAGCACTTCTTCGAGGTCTACAAGGAACTCGAGCCGGGCAAGAGCGTCGAGGGCGCGAACTGGGTGGGCCGCGCCGAGGCCGAGGCCGAGATCCGCCGCTCCTACAAGCGACTCGAGGAGCACCCGCGCTACGACTCCGCCGAGGAGGCCGAGTCGGAGCCTCGCGGCGAGGCGTGATCAGCGCACCGCGCTGATCGTCACCGGGCGGTAGCGCAAGTACTGGTTCGGGCGCGGGTTGGCGCAGGTCAGCCCGTCGGCCGCGACGCGCTCGACGACCACCCGCACCTCGTGCGGGCCCAGCGGGGTCTGCAGCCGGACGGTCGCGGCACCGCCTTCCACCGGCGTGGCAGCAGTCACCCGGAGCTCGGCGCGGCGCCGGATTCGTAGTTGCTGGTGTGCGTAGGCGAGCGCGGCCTGCGCGGGACCAGACAGCCCGACCCGCCCGCGCAGCAGTCCGGGCAGCACCTCGTCACGGTCTGCGGCGGTGGCGAAACCCAGGGCGGCGGCGGCCGGCACCCGCCCGTACAGCAGTCCGGCCGGCAGGACGAGAACGTTGGCGGCGAACCGGTCGCCGCCGACGTGGCTGCATTCCCACACCCGCCCGGGACGGACGGCGGCCAGCGCGGCAGCCACCGCCCGGCCGCGCACCGCGCAGCACGCGTCGTGCTTGCTGTGCGCGCACACCAGGTAGACGGGCTCGGGATCCGGTTCGCCGGCCGCGGCGTCGAGATCGAGCTCGAGCAGCTGCTCGTCGTGCTCGTAGGTGCCCCACCGCAGGCTCGGCTGCGATCCCCGGGTGTCGGCGAGCGCCCAGCGGCGGTGCGTGCCGGGCGGCGTGCGGCCGGGACGGCGGATCGCCTGCACCCGGATGCCGGCGGCGTTGGCGCGGCGCTCGAGCAGGACTGCCGTGGTGGGATCGAAGCGGGACTCGCGCAGCCCGGCCCGTCCCCACGGCCCGGGTTGCTCGACGAGCAGCAGCCGGGCAGCCGGGAACGCAGTGCCCAGCATCGCATCGCCACGCAGGTCGGCACGCTCGGCGCAGCGCAGGGGTGCCTGTCCGGTCACGCGGGAACGATCAGCCCTTCGCGCAGCAACCGGCGGGCGAGCACGAGCTGCTCGTCGGCTGCCAGGCCGGGTAGCTCGCCCGGGGTCACGACGACGCCGGACAGCAGCACCTTGACCGCTTCCGCGTCCACCGCGGGCAGGGTGACCCGCCGGTCGAGCAGGACCAGGGCGAGCTGCTCGACGCCTTCCTCGACCCGGATCCGCAGCCCTGCGCGGGTACGCACCGGCGTATCGGCGGCGAGGGTGTCCGCGGCGGCGAGCTGGGCGAGCGGGCCGATCGGCTCGGGACGGGTGCGCTGCATCAGGTTCTGCGCCACCGCGTCGGCGATCCGGCCGGCGCCGATCTCGCCGAGCCGTTGCTGCAGGCGGGCCACCGTCTCGGCGAGGTGCGGGGCGAGGACCTCGGGGTCGGCGAGGTCGACCCCCACCGGCAGCGACGCGCGCAGCTCGGCGTCGTCCTGCGCGGCCTCGAGCAGGTGGCGAACGAGTTGGTAACGGGTGATCGGGTGGACGCCGACGGTGAGGTGCACCGAGGTCTCGCCCTGCGTCTGCGCGGCGTGGATGGTGCCGCGCGGCAGGTAGAGGGCGTCCCCCGGGCCCAGCACCGCTTCGAGAAGCGGCGCCTCGGCAGCGCGGGTGGCGACGGCCTCGCGGTGCTGCTCCCAGGGCTGGTTGTCGAGCGGGTCGGGAACCGCCGGGGCGTGGATCGTCCACCGCTTGCGGCCGGAGACCTGCAGCACGAACACGTCGTGGACGTCGTAGTGCGGGGCGAAGCCCTGGTTCTGCGGCGGGGTGATGTAGGCGTTGATCTGCACCGGGTGGCCGAGCTCGCCGGCGAGCGCGCTGCCGAACTCGACCAGCGGCGGCCAGGTACGGTGCAGCGCCTGGAGGACGAGCGTGGCGCCGTCGGCCATGGCGGCCAGGATCCGGTCGTCCGCGGCCTGGTCGGCGACTGACGCGCCCGCGCCGCCGCCCCGGGTGAACCGCGCCGCGGGCAGCACGGTGCCGTCCTTGGCCATCCGGAGGAACGGCGTGCGCAGCCCGCGGCTGGACGCAAGTTCGTCCACGGCGGCCGCATCGAACAGGTCGGTGAAGCCGCCGGCGAGTTCGGCGGCGCGGCTGAGCCGCGGGGCCCGGCCCCAGTGCTGCCGGGCGAACTCGGCGGCGGTGCAGCCGACGCAACGCGCGAGCGCGGAGCCGGCCGGACCGCCGCCGGAGGAGGAACTACTGGTCACGCACCACCGTCTGCGCCGCCGTCACCGGCCGCGCCGTCCGCGCCGCCGTCACCGCCGCTGTCGGCACCACCGTCGTCGAGACCAGCGCCGCCGTCACCGCCGCTGTCCGCGCCGCCGTCGGCGCCACCGTCACCGGCCGCGCCGTCGGCGCCGCCGTCGTCGAGACCCGCGCCGCCGTCACCGCCGCTGTCCGCACCGCCGTCGGCGCCACCGTCACCGGCGGTGGTGATGTCGTCGTCGTCCAGGCTCATGTGTCCTCCGAGGGGGTGAGGTTGTGTTGCTCACCGTAGTCAGGTGCGCGTCAACCGCCTACCCGGTGCATCGGCTGATCAAACCCGCGGCGCCTCAGGCCGAGCGTTGCGCCATGTGCAGGGCGACGATGCCGCCGCTGAGGTTGCGGTAGCGCACCGTGTCCCACCCGTTGGCGGCCACGGTGGCGGCCAGCTGATCCTGCGCCGGCCACGCCCGGATGGATTCGGCGAGATAGACGTAGGCCTCGGCGTTGGAGGAGACGCGGCGCGCCACCCACGGCAGGGCGCGCATCAGGTAGTTCAGGTAGAGCACCCGGAACGGTCGCCAGGTGGGCCGGCTGAATTCGCAGATGACCAGGTGCCCGCCCGGACGCACCACCCGCGCCATCTCGCGAAGCGCGGCCGGCACGTCGGCCACGTTGCGCAGCCCGAAGCTGATCACGGCGGCGTCGAAGCGGGCGTCGGCGAACGGCAGCCGGGTCGCGTCACCGGCTACGTAGGGCACCCAGCGGCGATGCCGGTGCGCACGTCCGGCGCGGAGCATGCCGAGCGAGAAGTCGCACGCGACGGCCAGGATCCCGCCGCGGCCGAGTTCGATGGTCGAGACCCCGGTGCCGGCCGCGAGATCGAGCACCCGCTGCCCGCGGCTCAACTGCAGGCACTCACGGGTGCGCCGGCGCCAGTGCCGATCGAGCCCGAACGAGAGCACGCTGTTGGTGATGTCGTAGCGCCGGGCGACACCGTCGAACATCCGGGCCACCTCGTGGGGGCGCTTGTCCAGCGTCGCTCGGGTCACCTGTTCAGTCTGTCAAAGTGTCCGGCTCGTCCGTGCGCCCGGCGTCGGTCGGCGTCGTCGAGTCGCTCGGCGGATTGGCGAGGCGGATCGCGCCGAAGACGACCGCCGCGAGACACACGACGTAGACGGCGACGTCCACCGGCGAGTACGGGATCCGTTCGGCGAGCAGCGCCGCGCCGAACACCACGCCCGTGAGCGGGTCGGCGGCGAGGCTCGCGGGGAGGGTGGCGCCGAGCGCACCCACCTGGAAGGACATCTGGGTGAGGACGATCCCGCCCGCACCGAGAAGCAGGATGCCGACCAGCGGGATCAGGCCGCGGCTGCTCGTGAACACCGCCTTGACGCCGGCTGCGCTGGCGCGCTGCGAGGCAGCGTCCACCATGACCGCGAGCAGGCCGAAGTACATGCCGGCGACCGCCCCGTACACCGCTCCGCGCAGCGGCGCTCTGCGTCCGGTGACCACCGCGACAAGCACGATTCCCGCCAGCAGGACGCCGATGATCGCGAACGCGAGGCTGCGGCCGGCGGGCACGTGCTCGGCCGTGGGATGACCGATCAGGGCGAGGAACAAGGCCAGGCCGGCGAGGACGCCCGCGCAGCCGAGCAGTTCGCTGCGGTGCGGCCGGTGCCCGCCGAGCAGGTAGCTCACCACCATCGCGACCGGCAGCATGAGCACGACCAGCGGCTGGATCACCACGACGACACCCAGCGAGAGTGCGACGATCTGCAGCGCGAAGCCGACGCCGTCGCCGCCGATTGCGATCAGGAAGGTGGGGTCGCGGGCGAGCCGCCACAGTCCCGCGGCGTTCGCCTGGCCGCTGCCGCCGGCGTGCCGGCTGGCCGCCCGATGCTGGACGACGATCGACGTCCCGTACACCGTCGCGGACGCGACGCCGAAGGGCACCGCGACCCACAGCGACATTTCGGCAGGGTAACTGTCGGAAGGGCCGCGGCGCGGTTCAGCTCACGGCCGCGGCAGGCTGGATCCGCAGCGCTGTGGAGCTGAAGTGGGAGTGCACCCGCGCGTCGACTGGGTCGTCCTTCGGTTCGCGGTGCACGACGAGATGGTTGTAGAGGGTGTCGCGCTGCGCGGGGATGCGGCCGGCGCCGCGGATCAGCTCGATCAGCTCGGTGCGGTTGCTGCGGTGCCGCGCGCCGGCGGAGGAGACCACGTTCTCCTCGAGCATGACCGAGCCCAGGTCGTCGGCACCGAAGTGCAGCGTCAGCTGGCCGATGTCCTTGCCGGTGGTCAGCCACGATCCCTGCAGGTGGTTGATATTGTCGAAGAACAGCCGCGCCACCGCGATCATGCGCAGGTACTCGAGGCTGGTCGCCTGGGTGCGTCCCTTGAGGTGGTTGTTCTCCGGCTGATAGGTCCACGGGATGAAGCTGCGGAACCCGCCGGTGCGATCCTGCACGTCGCGGATCATGCGCAGGTGTTCGATGCGTTCGGCGGTGGTCTCACCCGTACCCATCATGAACGTGGCGGTCGACTCCATACCGAGCCCGTGCGCGGTCTCCATCACCGAGAGCCACGTGGCGCCCGATTCCTTCAGCGGGGCGATGGCGGTGCGCGGCCGGTCGACGAGGATCTCGGCTCCGGCGCCGGCGAAGCTGTCGAGACCGGCGGCCTTCAGCCGCCGGACGACCGTGGCGTGATCGAGATTCGAGGTGCGACCGATGTGCACGACCTCGGACGCGCCGAGGCTGTGCAGAACCAGTTGGGGGTAGGCGGCCTTGATGTCGGCGAAGATCCGCTCGTACCACTCGATGCCGAGTTCCGGCGAGTGCCCGCCCTGCAGCATGATCTGCGTGGCTCCGAGATCGACCGCCTCGCCGCAGCGGCGCAGGATCTCGTCGTTGCTGTGCGTCCAGCCTTCGGCGTGCTTCGGCGCGCGGTAGAAGGCGCAGAACTTGCATGCGGTGACGCACACGTTCGTGTAGTTGATGTTGCGGTCGATGATGTAGGTCGCGATGTTGTCCGGATAGCGGCGGCGGCGGACGGCGTCGGCAGCCTGGCCGAGGGCGTGCAGTGGCGCCTCGGTGTAGAGCCGCAACGCCTCGTCAGCGGTGATGCGTCCGCCGTCGGCGGCCCGATCGAGGACGGTCGTGATCGCGTCGGAACTCACCTTCGCAGCGTACGTCGGCGGACTTCGCCGGCGGGCGGCGAGTCACCGTGCCGACGTGGGTAAGACGTGCTCACAACGCGAGCGCGCGCCGCTCGCCGTACCGCGGAGGGCCGAACCATGCTGCTCATCGTCATCTGTGCCGCGATCGCGTTCGTGCTGCTGGCGCTGCTCGGGCTCGTCCACTTCACCCGTGCGAGAAGCCAGGAGCTCACCGAGAGCCTGCGCCGTCCGGACATGAGATCCGGGGCGCGGATCAAGCCGGAGCCGCGATGAGCCTGCCGCCACCAGGAGCCGGGCGCACGGCCCTGGTCACCGGCGCGTCGTCGGGCATCGGCGCCGAGATCGCCCGCGAGCTGGCGCGCCGGGGGCACCAGGTGGTGCTCGTCGCGCGCTCGACCGAACGGCTGGCGGCGCTCGCCGACGACCTCGGGCCCGGCGCGCGGACGTTGACCGCCGACCTCGCCGATCCGCAGGCCCGCGCCGGGCTGCCCGGCCGGGTCGAGGAGCTCGGACTGGTCACCGACATCCTCGTCAACAACGCGGGCTACTCGACGCTGGGCGCGGTGCACCACGCCGATGCGGCCGCCGAGGTGAGCATGCTCGAGGTCGATGTCGTGGCGGTGGCCGAGCTGTGCACCCGATTCCTTCCGGGAATGGTGGAGCGCGGGCGTGGCGCGGTGTTGAACGTGGCGTCGACGGCGGCGTTCCAGCCGCTGCCTGGGCAGGCCGCGTACGCGGCGGCGAAGTCGTTCGTGCTCTCCTACACGCAGGCGCTGGCCGGCGAGCTGCGCGGCACCGGCGTGACGGCCACGGCGCTGTGCCCCGGCCCCGTCGCGACGCGATTCGTCGAGACCGCCGGCTTCTCGCAGGAGCAGGCCGAGCACGCACTGCCGAAACTGCTCTGGGAGAGCGCGGCGGACGTCGCCCGGGCAGCGGTGGACGGCATGGAACGTGGGCGGCGCGTCGTCATCCCCGGCGTCGCGAACCGGGTCACGTCGGCGTTCGCGTCGGTCACGCCGCGCAGCCTGCTGCTCCCGGTCGTCTCGCGCGCCCATCCCGGGCTGCGGCACTGAGCATCCGCGTCGGGGCGCGGACTCAGACGTCGGCGAAGACCGGCTGCACCGGAGCGGAGACGGCACCGGCGGCTGCAGCGCGCCGGCTGAACTCCACCAGCCCGTCCACCTGACGTGCGCCGAGGGAGAAGTCCAGCGTGCGGAAGTAGGTGGCCAGCGTCCCGGCGTCGAAGATCTCCCACCGGGCCGCCGCGGCCGCGACGTCCTCGACGTGGGCCAGGGCGTCGTCGCGGCTGTGCACGAAGGCGGCGTGCACGTCCTTGACCAGGCCCGGATTCGCCGCGGCGTAGTCGCGGCGCGCCGCCCACACGGCGAACACCATCGGCAGCCCGGTCCACTCGCGCCACGCCTGGCCGAGGTCGTGCACGTGCAGCCCGCGCCGGGGCGCGTCGTAGGTGGCCCGCAGCGCGGCGTCGCCGATCAACACCGCGGCGTCGGCCTCCAGCAGCATGGTGGGCAGGTCGGGTGGGCAGGTGAAGTACTCCGGACGCACTCCGTGCACCTGCTCCAGCCACATGCGCGCGAGCAGCACCGACGTGCGCGACGTGGAGCCGAGCGCCACCCGCCGGCCGTCCAGCTCGGAAAGCGGCACCTGCGAGACCAAGTTGACCGACAGCACCGGCCCGTCCGAGCCGATCGCGATGTCCGGCAGGATCACGAGGTCGGCCGCGTTGCGCAGGTAGGCCACCAGCGAGATCGGCCCGATGTCGAGGTCGCCGCCGACGAGCAGGTCGTTGAGCCGGTCCGGGGTGTCCTTGGTCAGCTCGACGTCGAGCAGCGCGCCCGCCCGGACGAGTCCCCAGTAGATCGGTAGGCAGTTGAGGAACTGGATGTGGCCGACCCGGGGACGCGTTGTCACCTTCCCGACGTTACTTGGACGGTGATCCACCGACGACGGGCAGGCGGAGCACCTGCCGGGCGCCGCCGGCGATCGTGACCGGTGTCGGCGTCAGCCCGCCGCGGTAGTTCTCCGACCCGCCGGCGATCACCAGGCGCAGGCTGTGGCCAGGGGCGAACCGGTGCACGATCCCGGGCAGCGTCACCGTGATCGGCCTGGTCACGTCCGGCACGCGGATCGGCGACTCCAGGCCGTGGATCATCGACGCGGTGCCGTCCGGGGCGACGTCCTCGACCTTGACGAACAGCACGAGCTGGCCGGCCGGCCCGCCTGCCTGCGTCGCCGCCGCGGACGGCGCCTGGATCGCGACGCGCACCTTCGGCTCGCCGACCACGTCCATCGCACGGTGCAAGGCCGGACTGGTCCAGGATGCGAAGGTGCCGGGCGCGTCGTTCACCGGCGGGTTGCCGGCCTGCGACGCGTAGCCCGAGAGGACGTCCGCTGGGTCGATGCTGCTGGGCGCGCCCGCCGGCGGTGTCGTGAAGTTCTGGGTGCCGGTGGTAAGGGCGTCGCGGCGGCGCACCAGCGCGGAGTTGCCCGACAGGTGGTAGGCGACCGAGTGGCCGACCGGGAACCGGCGCGCGGTGCCGTAGGCCGGGGTGGCGATGCCGCGGTAGTGGACCCAGTCGCGAAAGTAGGCGAACCGCGGCCCGGTGCCGACGTGCCGGCCCGCCAGGTAGTGGGCGAACCAGTGCGCGATCCGGGCCGTCTCGTACTGGGTCTTCGGGTTCGGGTGCGCGATGTCGAGTTCGCCGGGGGCGGGCGAGGAACCCGAGTGCCCCCACGAGTGCCAGACCATCTTCACCGGCGTGTGCTGGGCCCGCAGCGCGCGGTAGGTGGCGACCGCCTCGTTGAGGTTGAACAAGGTGTCGTTCTCGCCCTGCATGAGCAGGACCGGGATGCGGATGCTGTGCATGTAGCTCGCGACCGACGCGTGCCGGAACTTGCGGACGGTGCTCGGCTGGAAGTAGCCGGTGCTGCCGGCCGTCACGAGCGCCGGGCAGACGAAGGTGGCGAAGTTCGGGCAGCCGACCATGCGCGACGGGTCGTTCGAGGTTCCCTGCCCGCCGTCGAGCACGCCCAGAGCGGAGAAGGACACGCCCCACACCAGTTTCGTCGCCCCGGGCGTGGCGGTGCTGACCCCGCGCGTCTGGTCGGTGCCGTTCGGCCCGAGCGAGTACGACAGGTCGTTCCAGGTGATCATGGGGACGATCGTGTCGATGCGCGGGTCGACCTTGGCCGCCGCGAACTGGATCTCGCCGCCGTACGAGCCGCCGATCATGCCCACCCGGGGGTCGAACCGGCTGGGGATGCCGAGGTGGTCGCGGCGATCGAGTTGCACGACCCGCAGGGGCCGGACGGGGTGGGTGTGTTTGGCGTCGCGGAAGGCGATGCCGCGCTTGCCGCCGAGGAAGCTGACCAATTGCTTGGCTGCCCGCCCGTCGTACGTGGGGTCGTCCAGGGTGATCTTGCAGCCGGAGCCGCCGAAGCCGAGGCCGGAGTAGGACAGCACCTCGTAACCGCGGCGGGCGAAGGCCCTGCCGATCCCGGCCTGGTCGTCCTTGGAGCCGCCGAAGCCGTTGGTGGTGAGGATCGCCGGCACCCGGTGGGTGGGGCTGGCCGCCGCGGGGGTGTAGAGGTCGCCGACGATGTCGCAGGTCTGCGAGTCGTGTGGGCCGACGTGCACCTCGAAGTGCAGGGTGCGCACCGAGTAGCCGGGCGCGGCGGCTGCGGGCTGAGGCCCGGCGGTCAAGGCCCCTGCGCCGATCGCCGCCGCGGCGAGCAGCGCGGTGATTGCCCACAGAGCGTTGCGGTGCGACCGGCCCACGACGTCCTCCCGCATGACGAGCGATTGCTACTTACCGGTAACAACGGCGCATTCCAGCTGTGGTTACGCCGCGTTCGGGTCTGGTCGGGCGACGTGGCGGGTGGCAGAGTTCGGCCATGGCGATGGATGCCGCTCTTGCGAAGAACCTGGTCACCCGCGTCAACATCGGTGACGCGCTCACGCGCACCGCCGGGCGGATGCCCGATCGGCTCGCCGTCGTGGACGGCGCACGACGCTGGACGTTCGCCGAGCTGAACGCCCGGGTCAACCGGGTGGCGAACGGCCTCGCCGCGCTGGGGTATTCGCGAGGGGACGTCCTGGGGCTCTGCTCGGGCAACAGCTGCGAGTTCCTGGTGACGTATCTCGCTTGCGCGAAGCTGGGCGTCGTCTGTGTGCCGATGAACCTGGGCTGGCGCGGTGACGAGATCGCCTACGTGCTCGACCATTCCGAGTCGCGCGGCATCGTGGTCGAGGCGCAGCTCGTGCCGCAGGCGACGCCGGGCATCGAGAAGGTGCCTGCAGTGGCCGACGTGATCGTCGCCTACGGCACAGACGGGCAGTACGAGCAGACGCTGCCGGACCGCCGTTGGCTGACGTTCGACGCGGTGCACGCCGATTCCGACGCCGAACCCGAGTACATCGTCGACGAGCGGGACGCGATCAGCTACCTGTACACCAGCGGCACCACGTCGTTCCCGAAGGGCGTGGTGGGCAGCCACCTGGCCATCTACCTCGAGTCGTTGATGGTCGCTGCCGAGACCGGACTCGCCGCGGGCGAGCGCGTCGCCTGCCTGATGCCGTTGTTCCACACCGCGCAGCTCAACGGCTTCGGCACGTCGGCGATCATGATGGGCGCTACGCAGTACCTCATGCGCGGTTTCGATCCGGACGGGTTGCTCGATTTGATCGAGCGCGAGCAGATCACCCGCATGTTCGCGCTGCCGATGATGTACCGGGCGCTGGTCGAGCGCGACGACATCCGCGCGCGCGACCTGTCGTCGTTGCAGGCCGCCGCGTACGCGATGGCCCCGATGCCCGACGCGCTGCTGCGGCAGTGTCTCGACATCTTCCGGTGCGACTTCTACCTGGCCTTCGGGCAGACGGAGATGAGCCCGGTGACGACGTTCTTCCGTCCCGAGCACCAGCTCTCGCACTCGGGCGCGGTCGGCACGCAGGTGGTCAACGTCCAGATCGGGATCATGGACCCCTCCGGCGAGTTGCTCCCCCGCGGCGCGGAGGGCGAGATCGTCTACCGCGGCCCGCAGGCGCTCAACGAGTACCTGAAGAATCCGGAGGCGACGGCCGAGGTGTTCGAGCACGGCTGGTTCCACTCCGGCGACGTCGGCCGGCTCGACCCCGACGGCATGCTGTGGTTCAGCGACCGGCGCAAGGACGTCATCAAGACGGGCGGTGAGAACGTCGCCTCGATCGAGGTGGAGAAGGCCGTCTACGCCGCCTCACCGGACGTCGCCGAGGCCGTCGTCGTCGGGCTCCCCCATCCGCGCTGGAGCGAGGCGATCACCGCGGTGGTGGTGCCGAAGCCCGGGGTCGCGCTCGACGAGGCAACGCTGCTGGATGCGATGCGGTCCCACATCGACGCCTACAAGCTCCCCAAGGCCGTCATCGTCGTCGACGAACTGCCCAAGACATCAACCGGAAAGATCCAGAAGAACGTCGTGCGCCAGCAGTTCGCCGACCACTACAACGGCTGAGTTCAACCGCGCTCAGTTCTTCGTGACGGTTGCGTTCGCATCGGCATACCCGCGTGTGTTCGTTGTGGCGAATGTGTCGGCGGACCAATTCTGGTTCTGCGTCTTGAACGTGAATGATGCCGTTGACGTTGCGGTTCCCGATGCAGGGATCGTCAAGGAGACTGCTGTGCCGCTCGTTGGCGCCGTAAAGGCGCCACCGCTGCCATTACCGGAGGTGGGAGTCGCGACCGACACGGTTGTGCTGGAACCGAGATCGCTAACCGTGTTGCCGAGTGAATCAGTGACGGCGACCTTGGCAGTGAATGTCCCAAAATTGCCAAGCGCCGTGTCGGTGCACGTGAACAAGCACGGCGGTGAACTCGTAAGCGTGCCAGCGCTAACGGTCACTCCGCTCCAAGCGAGCCGGCTCGCGGCGCCTGTAACTACGGTGATCGCGTTCGAGGTGCCGGTGAGGCCGCCGCCGGTAACGCTGATCGTGCGGTTCGACTCCGCCTTGACGAAGTTGGCCGTGAAGGTCGCAACGCCGTTGGCGAATGTCAAAGATGTGGGCATTGCTGAGGGCGAACTGCCGCTCGGGCTATTCCCCGCATTGGTCGTCACGGTCAAGTTCTGACCGCCGCTGTAGTTGGCGATAGCTGCGCCAGTGTCGTCCTGCGCTGTGACCGTCACCGCAAACGATTGCCCGGCTGTCTGGGTTGCTGCGGCGGATACTGCAAACTTCTTCGCTGACGACTTGGTTGCAGGCTTGCTTGCCGAACTCGTGTTGCCAGCTGCGTCCGTCGCGGTCGCGGTGTAGGTGATCTGCCCGTTCTTCAGGCTACTGACGTCGATTCCTGCAACCGACCAGGTGCCGCTCGAAACGGTGGCGTTCGCCGCTGCCGTCTGGTTGGTGCCGTCGCTTGCGACGACAGAAACCGTCGTCGCATTGGCGTCAGAGACGGAGCCCGAAGCCGACGTTGCGGTCTGGTTTGAGTTGTTGATCGGATCGGTGACCGTGGTGACGAAAACGGTCGGGCCGACTGTGTCCTTGGTGTTCGCCGTCAGCCCAGCGTCGCTCGCGTTGCCGGCGGCATCCGTTGCGACGGCGCTGTAGGTGATCGTTCCCTGGTTCAGCCCGGTGGTGTCGATGGCCGTCGACCACGTCGTGGCACTGCTCGCGGCGATGTTCTTCGTGATCGTGTGTGCCGCCCCCTGGTCGGTCACGGTGAGCACGACAGACGAATCCGCTTCCTTCGTCCCCGAGACTGTGTAGCTCGGGCCGTTGGACGTCGCGTTGATGTAGCTGTTCGCATTGGGTGTCGTGATCGACGGGGTTGCCGGCGCGACCGTGTCCTTGGTGATCGGAATCTGCGTAGCCGAACCGGTGTTGCCGGCGGCGTCGGTCGCAGTGGCGTTCAGAGTTACGGGTCCGTCTGCGAGGCCACTGGCGTCGATCGACGCAAAGGACCAGTTGCCGCCCGCGGCCGTCGCGGCCTTGCTGATCGTGTGTGCCGGCGTGCCGTCGCTCAAGGTGAGGGTGACAGTGGACCCCGCCTCCGCGGTGCCGCCGATCGAGACGGCGGCGACGTTCGCGCGGTTGATGTAGTTCGGGTAACTGGTGATGCTAGGACCGGCCGGTGGCGTCGAGTCGATCATGATCGTCTGCGAGCCAGGGCTGCTTGTGTTTCCGGCGTTGTCGGTCGCGGAGTACGTGACCGTGTGCTTGCCGTCGCCGGAGACGTTGAACGTCGCGGTCGAGGCGTTGACCTGCACCGCGGCGGCGTTGTCGACCGAGTAGGTGATGTACGCGACGCCGGTCCCGGCGGTGTTGTCCGTAGCGGTGAGCGTGACGGACACCGCGGAGTTGTTGTATCCGTTGCCGTTCGGTCCAGGCGTTTGCGTGTACGCCACGGTCGGAGCGGTGGAATCAGTGGCGACGCCGCCGCTGCGTGCGCTCTCGGCACCCAGCCACTGCGATCCGGCCACGGTCGGCGTGTCGGAGTAGTACCAGGTGCCGCCCGGCACGTTCGAGTCCGTGCAGCTCACCGTCGAACCGCTGCCAGTGGGGTTGCAGGTGAACGTTGCGGCTGGCGCTCCTCCGGACGCGCTGCTGTATCGGTTGATCACGAAGGCGGACACCGTCCGCCCGCTCTGCATAGCCAGGCGATTGAACGTAATCGTCGCGGTAGCGACGCCACCCGGAAATGCCATCGTCGCCGTCGGGGTCTGGCCGGCGGGCAGTGTGTCGGATGCGGCCTGTCCGCTGTGCGCGGCATCGGTGGCCGTCCAGTACGCCCAGGCCGCCCCTGCGCCTGCGAGAACGGTGAACCCGGCCGCCGTGGCGGCCAGTACTCCGCGGCGAAGTCTGCGCGCGTTCATCGCTGCACCGTCACAGCGACCGGAACGGTGAAGGTCGCGCCCTGGCACGCGGATGCGCTCTGAGTGCTCATGCTTGCCGCTCCTGCGAGCCGGATCAGGTTGGAGCCCGGCGCGAGCGTGAACTGAGCGGACGAGTAGTCCGCAGGAGAAGAAAAGGTGACCCCGGTCGGCGTGCAGCCGTTGCTCGCCACAGGCGCGCCGTTACCCGAGATGGACGTGACGTGCACCGGGAAGCTGTTGGGGTTGTCGACGCGGAGGATGACGTCGCTGGTGCCGCCGGGGACCAGGCTGGCCTGATTGGCGTCGTCGGCCTGCAGCGCGGTGACATTGATCGTCAGGTTTCCGGCCGATGCGCCGCCGCTACCCGTACCGCCGGTGCTCCAGTAGGCCCAGGCGACGCCGGCGCCGCAGAGTACGGTGGCGAGCCCGGCGGCCACGGCAACGATCCGTCGGACCGCTCGCGAGGAGAGACGAGAGAAGATTTTCATTGCGAGGTTCCCTGGCCGAAGCCGTTGTAGGCGAGGGTCAGCGTGGCGCCCTTGCAGCCGTCCTGGTTGACCGCCTTGTCGAGCATCCGCACGTGCGGCCAGTAGGCCGGACCGACGTTGAGCTGACCTAGGTCGGCGCTGCCAAGGCTCGGGACAACCAGCGGGTATGGGCCGCTGTACTGATCGACGGTGTAGTCGGTGACCGAGCATGTTCCACTTGCGCCGGCTGCCTTCGCCACCGACTGCACGGTCACCGTCAGGTTGGAGACGGCGAGGTCGCTGTGGTTCGGGTTCGACACCTTAAGGTTCAGCGGTATCGAGACACCGGGTGCGAGGTTCCCGGGGAGATTACCGGTGATCGCGAACGCCTTGCCCTGCGTCGTGACGACCAGTTGGACGTTCGCGTACGCGTACTGCTTGACGTTGTTGACGTCGGTTCCCGAAGCGACCAATGTCAGCGGGTAGGTGGCCTCGTTCGTCGAGGATTTCGTGCTGATCTGCAGCGTCGCAGAATTGCCCGTGATCGACGTGGGCGTCGAGGTGACCGACGAATCGTTCGGCAATCCACCGGTCACGCCGAGCGTCACCGGTCCGGTGAGATTGGTCCTCACAAGCTGCACCGTGTAAACCGCTGTGTCGCCTGGCGACATCGAAACGGAGTCAGGGGTGGCGCTCATCTTGAGCGCGCCGGAGAGCGGGTAGTTCACCGTCAGTCCGGCGGTGACCGAAGCGCTGACCTTGCTACCACCCGATCCGCTCGAGCCGCTGATCGTCAGCGTGTAGGCACCGACGGGCGTAGACGACGAGGTAGAGATGTTCAGCGACGCCGTTGCTGCTGCACCGGACGTGAGCTTCACCGACGTGGGGGTGAAGGACGCTGTTGCTCCGCTCGGCTGACCACCGGCGGTCAGTACGACCGAGCCGGTGAAGCCGTTGAGCGACGTGACCGTCACCGTGTATATAGCGGACGACCCGCGGGCCACCGACTGGCTCGCCGGCGCGACCTGCATGGCGATATCCGGCTTGCTCGGTGCCGCGAACGCCGCGTAGACCGACCCGCCGACGAGGAGCAGGCCGAGGCTGACGACAGCGAGCAGAACCCGCTTCGCGCGTGCACTCATGACCTGCCCCCCGTAGGCGTATCAGAAAGAAGAAATCAGGAAGTAGCGGTCGTTCTCCGGGCGGCAGCCGATTCCGCCCGGAGAACGATCAGCTGATTCAGCTGGCCGAGAAAGCCAGGTTGACGGTCGCGCCCTTGCATCCGTCCTGGTTGGTGCTCAGATCCTTCATCGCGATCGTGGCGCCCGACGGGCTGAAGGTCGTGGCACCAGAGGCAAGGTCTTGGCTGATCGCGTTCGGCTGGACGAGCGTGAAGTCATCCGCGGTGCACGTCAGCGTGGGCGTAGAAGCCGGCGCATTGATCGAGGAGATCGAGTACGTCACGGCGCTGATGTACTGCTTCGTCGAGGCGGGGTTGGTGATCTTGAAATCGACCGGCTGAGCAGTCCCGCCCGGAACCAGGCCGCTGACCGTACCGACCTGAGTGACGGTGACGCCCGAGTCCGTACCGGTGCCAGCAGTGCCGGTGCCCGAGCCACTGGTGCTCCAGTAGGCGAACGCGACGCCGCCGCCGGTGGCGACGAGTGCGACGGCCGCGCCGGCGACCAGGAGCTTCTTCTTGCCGAACTTGCGCATGGTGGGATTCCCCCCGTTAGTAGGTTTCGGTTCCCCGTCTGGAGACAGCTCGCGCTTTGGAAGCGAAGCCTTGAACCGCGGGGAACGTTACGGAGCGAAAATGGCGTCGATCATGGGCGTAAAGGCCCGACGCGGCGCCGAAAGACCCTAATCTCGACTAGGTCGAAAGTCCTACGAGATTGACCCAAAAATACGGATACAGCGTACATTTTCGGTCGAACCCACGGCCCGTGATCACGTTGCGGCGTGGTGCGCTCACGGGGCGTGCCCGAAACGTTGTAATGCGCAATTCCATGCAGGCGAATCGTTTTCAGTTCGGGAATAATCGTCCGCCGACAATTGAACGTCCCGTTGCCAGACCGCGCCGGATTCGCGAGCACGCCGCGGTCCGGCGGAAGAGCGCTCGTTAGGGTCAGACACATGGTCGACGACGCGCGGGGCGACGCTGCGCTCGCCGCGGAGTTGGTACGCGACGCCGGCCTCCTTGCCGCCCGCATGCTGCGCGAGGGCCTCGACGTCGAGCACAAGACCTCGATCTCGGACGTCGTATCGGCCGCCGACCGCGCCGCGGAGCAGCTCGTCGTCGCGCGCCTCCGAAAGCTACGTTCGGACGACGGGATCGTCGGGGAAGAAGGCACTGAAGACGCCGGAGGGCATCGCACCTGGTTCATCGACCCGGTCGACGGCACCTACAACTTCCTGCACGGGCTGCCGACATGGTGCTCCGCGCTCGCACTGAGCGAGTCGGCGGAAGCGATCCCGCTGCTCGGCGCGATCTACGACCCCGCGGCCGCCGAGCTCTGGCTCGGGGGCACGGACGAACCGGCCACGCTCAACGGCTCGAAGCTGCCCGCGCTCGCGGACAAGGCGCTGGCCGAGGTCTCGCTCGCTAGCTACCTGCATCCGCCGAGGTTCGCAGACGAGTCGCTGCGCGGGCCGTGGCTGCGCGCGGTCAGCCAAGCCGCGACGCTACGGATGCTCGGCTCCGGCTCCGTGGAGCTCGCAGCCGTCGCCGCAGGCCGGCTCGGCGCGTCGCTGCAGGCCGACACGCTGCCCTGGGACTGGCTACCCGGCGCCGCGCTCGTCAACGCCGCCGGCGGCGCCACCGAGGTGATCGAGGTGCACGGTCACCGCTGGCACGTGGCGGGGTCGCGCCAAGCGGTCGCCGAGATCCTCGCGTTGCTGGAACGCTGACGCCTCACTCGTCGCGCGCGT
>DASSEP010000021.1:0-14385 GCA_035695205.1 Jatrophihabitans sp.
GGTCGCGAAGCTCACCTACTTCGGGCTGTACGCGCTGCAGCACCGCGGTCAGGAGGCGGCGGGCATCGCCGTATCGGACGGCGGCTCGGTCGTCGTCTACAAGGACCTCGGCCTGGTCAGCCAGGTGTTCGACGAGCCGACGCTGGGCAGCCTGCGCGGCCACCTCGCCGTCGGCCACACCCGGTACTCGACCACCGGCGCGTCCACGTGGGAGAACGCCCAGCCCACCTTCCGGACGACGGTGGCCGGCACCGGCCTGGCCCTGTGCCACAACGGCAACCTCGTCAACACCGCCGAGCTGGCGCTGCAGGCCGCCGACGCCGGCGTGGCCGGGGTCTTCAGCGCGACGACCGACTCCGACCTGATCACCTCGCTGATCGCTGCGCACCCCGACCTCTCCATCGAGGAAGCGGCGATGCGGGTGCTGCCGCAGCTGCGGGGGGCGTTCAGCCTCACGTTCATGGACGAGGACACCCTCTACGCCGCGCGGGACCCGCAGGGGGTGCGGCCGCTGGTGCTCGGCCGGCTGGAGCGCGGCTGGGTCGTCGCCAGCGAGACCGCCGCGCTCGACATCGTGGGCGCCTCCGTCGTCCGCGAGGTGGAGCCCGGCGAGCTCCTGGCCATCGACGAGAACGGCCTGCGCAGCCAGCACTTCGCCCCGGCGGAGCCGAAGGGCTGCATCTTCGAGTACGTCTACCTGGCCCGGCCCGACACCACCATCGGCGGCCGCGGGGTGCACGCCGCCCGCGTGGAGATCGGTCGCCGGCTGGCCCGCGAGCACCCGGCCGAGGCCGACCTGGTCATCCCGGTGCCGGAGTCGGGCACGCCGGCCGCGGTCGGGTACGCCGAGGCCTCGGGCATCCCCTACGGGCTGGGCCTGGTCAAGAACTCCTACGTCGGACGGACGTTCATCCAGCCGTCGCAGACCATCCGCCAGCTCGGCATCCGGCTCAAGCTGAACCCGCTGCGCGACGTGATCCGCGGCAAGCGGCTCGTGGTCGTCGACGACTCGATCGTGCGCGGAAACACCCAGCGTGCGTTGGTGCGCATGCTGCGCGAGGCCGGCGCCGTCGAGGTGCACGTGCGGATCTCCAGCCCGCCGGTGAAGTGGCCCTGCTTCTACGGCATCGACTTCGCCTCCCGCGCCGAGCTGATCGCGAACGGTCTCGACACCGAGGGAATCCGCGCCTCCATCGGCGCCGACTCGCTCGGCTATGTGTCGCTCGACGGGCTCATCGCCGCGACCGAGCAGCCGCGCACCCGGCTGTGCCGCGCCTGCTTCGACGGCGAGTACCCGATCGAGCTGCCCGAGGTGGTCGGCAAGCACGTGCTCGAAGGCATCGGCAAGTCGGTGCAGCTGAGCGGGCGCGAGCCGGAGCACGCCGCGTCGTGGGCCGCCGAGGACGCCCTGACCCGCCCGTGAGCGGTGCCTCCTACGCGGGCGCGGGCGTCGACATCGACGCCGGCGAGCGTGCCGTCGAGTTGATGAAGGCCTCGGTCGCCCGCACCGGGCGTCCCGAGCTGCTCGGGGGGCTCGGCGGGTTCGCCGGGCTGTTCCAGCTCGACCTGGCCCGCCACCCGAATCCGGTGCTGGCCAGTTCCACCGACGGCGTCGGGACGAAGCTGGTGATCGCCCAGCAGCTCGACCGCCACGACACCGTCGGCATCGACTTGGTGGCGATGGTCGTCGACGACCTCGTGGTCGTCGGCGCCGAGCCGCTGTTCCTGAACGACTACATCGCGACCGGGAAGGTGGTGCCCGAGCGGATCGCGGCGATCGTCTCCGGCATCGCCGAGGGCTGCGTGCAGGCCGGGTGTGCGCTGGTCGGCGGCGAGACCGCGGAGCACCCCGGGGTGATGGGCGACGACGAGTACGACCTGTCCGCGACCGGTGTCGGCGTGGTCGACGCCGACGCGGTGCTCGGGGCGCACCTCGTGCGGCCGGGCGACATCGTGATCGCGATGGGGTCGTCGGGGCTGCACTCGAACGGGTACTCCCTCGCGCGGCACGTGCTGCTCGAGCGCGGCGGGCTCCGGCTGGACGACACCCCGGAACTTCTCGGCGGTCGCACGCTGGGCGAGGAGCTGCTCGTCCCGACACGCATCTACGCACGCGACTGCCTGGCGCTGACCGACGCGGGCGCCGCGCACGCCTTCGCGCACGTGACCGGCGGCGGGCTGGCCGGCAACCTCGCGCGAGTGCTTCCGAGTGGGCTGACGGCCGTTGTCGACCGCGCCACCTGGTCGCCGCCACCGGTGTTCGAGCTGATCCGCGAAATCGGTCCGGTGTCGCGGACCGAACTCGAGCGCACCTTCAACCTGGGCGTCGGCATGGTCGCGATCACCCCGGCCGAGCGGGCCGCGGACGCGTTGGCGCTGCTCGCGCAGCGCGGCGTCCCGGCGTGGCGTGCCGGCGAAATTCGGGCCGAGGACGGCGTCGCGGTCGCCGGGGACGCCGTGGCAGGTGGCGGCGGCACGGCTTTGTTGATGTCCGACTATGCCGGAAACGCCGGAACCTGGCGTTAGCGTGCCACCCCGACGTCGGCCAGGGTGGCACGAATCCGACGTATCACCGCACTGGCCATTTGGCAGCCGAGAGTGACGATCAGATGCGAACCGTGATCAAGTGCGGTGCATACCGTGAATTCGCGGTCACGCACGGTGCAAGATCGCTGCAGGGGCAGCGAGATGGCTGAGCGCGGTCAGCGTTCCGTGCCGGTCCAGTCGGAGTAGTCCGCGTAGTCGTCCTCGGCCGAGTCGTACTCGTCGTCGTCCGCGTGCACGTCGGACCGCGAGCGCTCGCTGCTAGAGGAGGAGGTCCCGAGCTCGCGCTGCAAAGCGTCGAGATCGGTGAAGTGGGTGTTGTATTTAAGCTCTCGGGCCACTTTTTGCTGTTTGGCCTTCGCACGGCCGCGCCCCATGGCTCGACCCCCTCGCTCGCGCGCTCATCCGGCAATGTGGCCGCTGGGTGGGGCTGGTCGAACCCCATCGCGACTTCCGCCGGGGATAGTTGTCATGTCGTGCACCAAACAATACTCCGCGCGACCGAGCCGGTGCACGTCGGCGAGCCGTGGCCGGAAGTGACCGGAAACGTCCCGTTTTCGACCCCTCAATCGACAGGTGGGCACTAGCTGCCTGGCACACAGTGGACAGTTGAGCGCGCAGCTATGGGAGCTTCCCTTCACGTTCTGCATACTTGGCGGTGTTCACGTGGAACAGGACTCCACGCGACGTTTCTCAGAAAGGTGGCCACCACGATGACGACGGTTCGCCATCGCCCTGAAACCGAGGCTCTGCTGACGCCGTCCGAGGTTGCGACGCTGTTCCGCGTCGACCCGAAGACAGTGACCCGGTGGGCCAAGGCCGGCAAGCTGACCTCGATCCGCACGCTCGGCGGGCACCGCCGTTACCGCGAGTCGGAGGTCCGTTCGCTGCTCGACGGCAACACCGCTTCCGTCGACTCCTGATTCAGGGCGCCGCCTGCTTCGGCCGGGAGCCAGGCGGCCGCACTCAACCGGCTCGGACGCCGCGTCGACCCGCTGCTGCTGCGGGTTCGGCGCGGCGTCGGCGTGCGTCGAGCCCCCTACGGCGGGTCCCTACGGCGCACCCTGCGCCGACCCGACTCGCGCCGGCGTCCCGACGTCGCCCCGAGTCGGGTTCGCGCTGTGACTCCGACCACTTAAGCTGGGTCGGTGACGAACCGACTCTCCTACGCCAGCGGCACCTCGTCGGTCCCTCTGCTCGGCCAGACGATCGACGCGAACCTTCGCACCGCCGTCGCCCGTTTCGGGAACCGGGAGGCGCTGGTCGACGTCGCCGGCGGGCGCCGTTACACCTACGCCGAGCTCGACGCGGCCGTCGAGGAGCTCGCCCGCGGCCTGTACGCGCGCGGGATCGGCAAGGGCGACCGCGTCGGCATCTGGGCGCCCAACTGCACCGAATGGTTCCTCACCCAGTACGCGACCGCTCGGATCGGCGCGATCCTGGTCAACATCAACCCGGCCTACCGCACCCACGAGCTCGAGTACGTGCTGCGCCAGGCCTCGATCGGCACGCTCGTGTCGGCCGTCGAGTTCAAGACCAGCAACTACCGCGAGATGGTCGAGCAGGTGCGGCCCGGACTGCCCGCGCTACGCGACGTCGTGTTCATCGGCGATCCGTCCTGGGACGAGTTGCTCGCCGGCGGCGCGTCGGTGACCGCCACCGAGATCGAAGAGCGCGCGGGCGGGCTGTCCTTCGACGACCCGATCAACATCCAGTACACCTCGGGCACCACCGGCTTCCCCAAGGGCGCCACGCTGTCGCACCACAACATCCTCAACAACGGCTTCTTCGTCGGCGAGGGGATGAGCTACAGCGAGCAGGACCGCATCTGCGTGCCGGTGCCCTTCTACCACTGCTTCGGCATGGTGATGGGCAACCTCGCCTCCACCTCGCACGGCGCGTGCGTCGTCATCCCCGCGCCGGGCTTCGAGCCGGCCGCCACGCTCAAGGCCGTCCAGGACGAGAGGTGCACCTCGCTCTATGGCGTGCCGACGATGTTCATCGCGGAACTCGCGCTGCCCGACTTCGCCACCTACGACCTCACGTCGCTGCGCACCGGCTGCATGGCCGGCTCGCCGTGCCCCGTCGAGGTGATGAAGCGGGTCATCACCGAGATGAACATGGAAGAGGTCACCATCGCCTACGGGATGACCGAGACGTCGCCGGTGTCGACGCAGACCCGCAAGGACGACTCGCTGGAGCGGCGCACCGGCACCGTCGGGCGCGTGCACCCGCACGTCGAGGTCATGGTGGTCGACCCGGAGACCGACCTGCCGGTACCGCGCGGCGTGCCCGGCGAGCTGTGCACCCGCGGCTACTCGGTGATGATCGGCTACTGGGACGAGCCTGCCAAAACCGCTGAGGTGCTGCGCTCCGGGTGGATGCACACCGGCGACCTCGCCACGATGGACGACGACGGCTACCTCAACATCGTCGGCCGCATCAAGGACATGGTGATCCGCGGCGGCGAGAACGTGTACCCCCGCGAGATCGAAGAGTTCCTCTACACGCATCCGGACATCGTCGACGCGCAGGTGATCGGGGTACCCGACGAGCGCTACGGCGAGGAGCTCATGGCGTGGGTGCGGCTGCGGAACGGCGCTCCGGAACTCACCGCAGAGGCGCTGCGCGAGTTCTGCACCGGCAAGCTCGCCCACTACAAGATCCCGCGCTACGTGCACGTCGTCGACGAGTTCCCGATGACGGTGACCGGCAAGGTGCGCAAGGTCGAGATGCGCGAGCACGCCGTCGAGCTGCTCGGCCTGCAGCGGGCCGCCGCGCAGCGGCACGCGTAGCAGTCCGGCGGCCCCGTCCGATCGGGCCGGGAGGCAACGGGGGACGCTGAAGGTTCGGCGGGAATTGATTTGGCATTCGCCCTGTTCGAGGTAGATGCTTGTGCCCAGCAACTAGTTGCATCCCTCAATCAAAACGGGTGGTCCGCATGGAAGACGCCGCCGTCCGGGACGTCCGCGCCGCGAAGACGGCCAAGACATCCGGTCCGCGCCGGCAGCAGGTCGCTGCCGTCGCCGACACCTTCGTCGCGCTCGTGCGCAGTTTCGGCCGCGCGCGGGCGCGCATGCTCGCAGCCGCGGAGCACGACGTCGAGTGGTCGGCGCACATCCTGCTCAAGGTCCTGAAGAACGAGGGGCCGATGCGGGCCGGCGCCTTGGCCGAGTGCACCCACTCCGACCCGTCCACGGTGAGCCGGCAGGTGGCCGCGCTCGTCGGCAACGGCCTGCTCGAACGGCGCGCCGACCCGGTGGACGGTCGCGCCAGCCTGCTCGTCCTCACCCCGAAGGCCGACGAGGTGCTGGCCGAGCACGACGAGATCCGCCTCGACTTCTTCGCGCGCACGCTCCAGAACTGGACGCCGGACGAGCTGGAGCAGTTCGCCGCGCTGCTCGCGCGGTTCACGTCCGACTACGAGAACGCCAATCACGACATGAGCGAGCGGATCGCGCACCGTGCCGCTCACGCAGGAGGAGACCGATGACGACCACCGCCGCGAAGCCTGAGACGCCGTCAACCGGCGGGCTCAGCCATCGGCAGATCCTCACGATCCTGTCCGGGCTGATGCTGGGCATGTTCCTGGCCGCCCTCGACCAGACCGTCGTCTCCACCGCGATCCGCACGATCGGTGACGACCTGAACGGGCTGTCGCTGCAGGCCTGGGTGACCACGGCGTTTCTCATCACCTCGACGATCACCACGCCGCTCTACGGCAAGCTCTCGGACATCTACGGCCGCAAACCGCTGTTCCTGCTGGCCATCAGCGTGTTCATCCTCGGCTCGGCGCTGTGCGGCCTGGCGACGTCGATGTACATGCTTGCGGCCTTCCGCGCCTTTCAGGGCATCGGCGCCGGCGGCCTGTTCACCCTGGCGCTGGCCATCGTCGGCGACATCATTCCGCCGCGCGAGCGCGCGAAGTACCAGGGCTACTTCATGGCCGTGTTCGCCACGTCGAGCGTGCTCGGCCCGGTCATCGGCGGGTTCTTCGCCGGCACGTCGAGCATCTTCGGCATCAGCGGCTGGCGCTACATCTTCTACATCAACGTGCCCATCGGCATCGCGGCGCTGTTCGTCGTCTCGAAGGTGCTGCACGCCGACCACGAGCGGCACGATCACCGCATCGACTGGATGGGCGCCACCGCGCTGGTGATCGGTATCGTCCCGCTGCTGATCGTCGCCGAGCAGGGCCGCGTGTGGGGCTGGGGCTCGGGCGCGGCCTTCGGCTGCTACATCGTCGGCCTGCTCGGCCTGCTGTGGTTCATCGCGGTGGAGCGGCGGATGGGCGACGAGGCGCTGCTGCCGCTGCGGCTGTTCCGCAACGGCGTCTTCCGAGTCGGCTCGGCGCAGTCGCTGGTGATCGGCATCGGCATGTTCGGCGGGTTGATGTCGATCCCGCTGTACCTGCAGATCGTGAAGGGCGCGTCGCCGACGAAGTCCGGCCTGCTGGTGCTGCCGCTGGTGGCCGGCATCATGACCGCCTCGCTGCTGTCGGGCATCATCACGTCCAAGACCGGCCGCTACAAGATCTTCCCGATCATCGGGTCGGCGCTGCTCGTCGTCGGCATGCTGTTGATGTCGACGGTCAGTGCCGACACCACGTTGTGGCTGACCGACCTGTACATGATCGTGTTCGGCGCCGGCCTGGGTCTGAACATGCAGACGATCGTGCTGGCCATGCAGAACGCGGTGTCGCCGCGGGACATGGGCGTGGCGACGTCGTCCACGACGTTCTTCCGGCAGATGGGCGGCACGCTGGGCACCGCGGTGTTCCTGTCGATCCTGTTCTCCAGCGCCGCGTCGAAGGTCAGCTCGGCGTACGCGAAGGCGCGCACCACGCCGGCCTTCCAGCAGGCGGTGCAGGCGCATCCCGACCAGCTCGCCGCGCTGAAGGGCACCAACCTCAACGACACCGCGAACCTGCACCAGCTGGCGCCGGCGCTGGCCCAGCCGTTCCGGGAGGGTTTCTCGAGTGCGATGGACCTCGTGTTCCTGGTCGGCGCGGCGGTGCTCGCGGTCGCGTTCGTCCTGTCGTTGATGCTCAAGGAAGTGCCGCTGCGCCTGGTGTCCGGCATGGACGCCCGCGCCGCCGAGGCGGCGGCGAACGCCGTGGCGCCCGCCGGGGCCACCACGGCCGAGGGTGACGTCGTCGCCCGCAAGGGCTGACCACGGACGGGCCCGCTCGTCCTCGGCGGGCGGGCTCGTCCGGAGTGCCCTACGCTTCGGCTGACGGGCATCGGGGTCGGCACGGAGGGCATGGATGGCGGGCGACAAGCGAGCACTGATCTCCACGCTGAGCGACTACAAGACGTTCGCCGACTGCAGCCGCGGCGACATCTCGGCGCTCGTCGAGGCCGGTGGCCCGTTCGCGCTACCGGCCGGCTGGCCGCTCGTGCAGGAGGGCATCCCCGCCGACGCCTGCTACGTGCTCACCGAGGGCGAGGCGCGGGTCTTCCACAAGCGGGAGCAGATCGCCACGCTCGGCCCCGGGGACCTGGTCGGCGAGATCACGCTGCTCGGTGGCGGCCAGCGCAGCGCGACGGTGACTTCGTCGACGCGCGTCACCGGCCTGCGGATCGAGAACGACAAGCTGCGCCCGCTGCTCGACAAGCACCCGAAGCTTGCCGAGGCGTTCCGCGCCGTCTACATGGCGCACCGCGGCTGATCCCCGCCCAGCCGTCCCTGGCGTCCGGACGAATCAGCCCCAGAAGATGTTGGTCGGGTCGCGCTCGATCTCGTCGAGTAGGTCTTGGACGCGACGACTCGGCGGGACGAGGTCGTACAGGTGGAACCGGCTGTTCCGGTCGGCCCAATACAGCGTCCAGGTCCCGTCGGCGGCGGTGTAGCGCAGCCGCGCGAGCGGCATGCTCATCCACTCGGACCCCGAGTCCTCTGACCACGGCGGGCGTCGGTCGACGATCGTGAGGTGGCGCGCCGAGACCTCGCACTCGACGACCGTCTGGTGACGGAACTCCGGTGGCGTGCGCTCGACGCACCAATGTTGCACCCGTGCGACGTCCAGTTCTGGCAGCGCCACGGCCTTCCACTCCTTCGGCGAAGACGTCGAAGCCCCGGTCGTCCACTCCGCGCCCCGTCGGCGCGTGCGCTCCGACGGGATCACAGGATCACGTGCCGGAATGACAAAGCCCCGGATCTCCGGGGCTTCGAGGGTGGCCAGGGGCGGGGTCGAACCGCCGACCTACCGCTTTTCAGGCGGTCGCTCGTACCAACTGAGCTACCTGGCCGTGCCCGCGGCCGATGTGCCCGCGAACCCGGCGAAGTCTACCGGACGCCCGCTCCGCGCTCGCCTGCGACGGCTTCGTCGTAGCGCTGCCAGACCAGCCGGACGAGCGCCGGGTGGAGCCCGATCGGCGCGGCGACCCGGGCAATCCCCGTCGCCGCCGCGCGCAGCACGTCGACGAACCGGCCGGGCGCGAGCAGGTACGTCGCCACCTCGGCAGGACGGTCGAGTTCGCCCAACCGGGCCTTCAGGTCGTCGGCCATGGTCAGCACCGGCACCGGCCGCCCCAGCCGGGTGCCCAGCAGGTCAGCGGTCGCCCGTAGCTCCGCCGCGGCGTCGGGCCGCGACGAGCCGGTGCCGACGAGCACCGTCGCTGCCGCCGGCGCGCCGTCCTCCTCGCGCAGCCGGTCGACGAGCGCGTCGACCAGCAGCGGGTGCGGCCCGAGGTGACGGGCGATCCGGACGTCCGGACGTCCACCCACTGCGCGGGGAATGTCTGTCTGCACGTGGTAGCCGGTCGACAGCAGCAGCGGGACGAGCACCGTCGGCCCGGACAGCGTGGCAAGTGCCCGCGGCAGCGACGGTTCGGCGACGTCCAGATAGCAGTACTCGACCGGGACACCAGGACGGGCAGCGGCGATGTCGGCTACGAGCCGTTCGGTGGTTGCGGTGCCCTCTGGCGCGGCGGTGCCGTGGGCGACGACGAGCAGACGCTCCGGTTCATGCATGTCCATATAGTGCGACCCCGACGGGACTTGAACCCGCGACCTCCGCCGTGACAGGGCGGCACGCTAACCAACTGCGCTACGGGGCCTGGGAAACCGGCCGGCGCGAGAATCGCGCTGCCCGGAATCGAGCCTTGCGTGCCCCCAACGGGATTCGAACCCGTGCTACCGCCTTGAAAGGGCGGCGTCCTGGGCCTCTAGACGATGAGGGCGATGTCGACGAACTCTCGCTCGGCAACCGCATCATGCTAGCCCCGTTGGTGGACGACTCCAGCATAGGGGACGCCGCGGCGGCTTTCCAAAGCGGAGTCCGGCTCGCTCAGCTCGCCGGCCGCATCCCGAGCAGGCGCAGCCCGTCGGCGTCGCGGAGGACGGCGGTGATCCACCCGCCGATGCGTCCGTGCGCGACCAGCGCAGCCGCATCCGCCGCCAGTTCCACCGGCTCGAAGCGGCGCCGTTCCCAGTTGACGCGGGCGTCGTGCCCGGCGGTCGCCAGCGGGAGGATGGACTGCTCGCCGGCCAGGGCGTCGCGCGCCTCGCTCAGGTGCGCGATGGCGTCGTCCAGGGCGTGGACGAGACCCGGGTTGCCGTCGCAGAACGTGGAGACGAGCTGCGGGCGGGTCCGCGCGACCCGCGACCCGGACAGGTAGGAGCCGGCGGCCAAGGTGAGGCCCATCGGCCCGCCGGCGAGGCCGGTGAGCGCGAGGGCTTCGGCCAGCACGTGCGGCAGGCCGATGACGCGCGCGACGGCCGCATCCTGTTCCGAGGCGGTCGCGGGCACCGGGCGCGCGCCGATGTCGCAGATCAGCGCGGCGACCCGCAGCCACGAGGCGAGCGAGGTGTCCGGCTCGAGGGTGAGCGCCCACGGCGCGTCGCGGAACAGCAGCGGGTCACCCGCCGTCCAGCCCGTCTCCTCGACTCCCGCGAGCGGGTGGCCGCCGACGAAATCGACGCCGGGCGCCGCGTCGCGCATGGCCGCGAGCACCGGGCTCTTGAGCGTGCCGACATCGGTGACGACGGTGTCCGGATGCAGCGCGTTCGAGATCGAGCGGCCGGCGTCGCGGACCGCCGGCAACGGCATGGCAAGCACCACGAGATCCGCTCCGTGCACGGCGGCGCGGTCGGTGGGGGCAACCGGGTAGCCGGAGGCGCTGGCCGCGGCGGCGGTGGGCAGGTCGACGTCGTAGCCCACCACCTCGAGCCCGGCGTGGCGCAGGGCACGCATCAGCGAACCGCCGATGAGGCCGAGCCCGAGAACGGCGACGCGGGCGAACCCGGCCGTCACCCGGGGCGTCCGAGATGCGCTGTAGCCACGTAGCGACCGTATCCGTATTGCCGATTCGACTTCCTGCCTCGGGTTCTCCGTGCCAGGATCGGGATTCGCCGTGCGCAGGCAAACCGGCAACGCGGACAGCCCGAGCGACCGGGCAGTGCGTCGAGAGGTGGTTACGCATATGGCAGAGCGAGGCTTCGCGGTCGCCGCGCTGCGTGAGGGCGGGCAGTGGCGCATCGAGCCGCTGCCACCGGCGGTGCTCGACGACCTCGGCGTCCTGCTGTCCGCGCTGCGGTCCCAACCGCCCGAGGGCGGCCCGTTCGTCGTCGCCTGCGTGTCGGAGGAGTTCTTCGTCATCGCCCGGCAGGAGGGCCGGCGCATCTCGCTACTGCTCTCGGACCTGACGGCCGCGGTCGAGTTCCCGCTCGCCGAGCAGGCGATGACCCGGCTGGGCGAGGACCCGCCGGCCGACGACGAGCTCGACGAGGTGTGGCCGGTCGGCGACCTGGATCTTTTCACCGACCTGGACTTGGCCGAGGATGAGATGGAGGACATCCTGGACGACCTGGACCTCCTTCCCGAGGAGATGCTCGACGCGATCATGGACCGCCTCGAGCTCAGTGAGCCGTACGGACGGGCGACCGAACTGGCGTGGGTGAGGTGAGACGCGATGTCGTGCTTCGCAGCGGTACTCGCACGTACCAACGGCCGGTGGACCGGCGACGAGGCCGAGGTGGAGGCGTGCGAGTCGCTCGACGAACTCGGTGATCTGCTGCGCGACCGCGACGGCGAGGTGCGGCTGCTGCTGATCGAGCAGGACGACGAGTACGCCGCGATCGTCCGGCTCGACGAGAGCGACGATTCGCCGCGCGCGTTCCTTTCCGACGGGCACGCCGCCGATCGCTATTCGGTGGCCGCGCTGGTCGCGGAGGACCTCACCGAGGTCGGCGGCGACGCGCTCGAGGACGACGAGGACGCCCCGCCGGCACACGACAGCGCCCCGTTCGGCGAGCCTGAGCTGGTCGAGGATCTCGGCACTCCGGCCGACGACCTGATCGCCATGTGCGAGCACCAGGGCACCCTGCCGGTGGACCTGCTGCTCGCGGTCTGCGAGAAAGCCGGCTGCGGGGAGATCTTCGAAGACCTGCGCGGGTGAGCACGCCCTTCGATGCGGCGTACGCCGGGGCGATGGGTCTCGCCCTGGACGAGGCGCGCCGTTCGCTCGATTCCGGCGACGTCCCGGTCGGCGCCGTCGTCCTCGACGAATCGGGCCGGGTGCTCGGGGCCGGGCACAACGAGCGGGAGGCGCTGCGGGATCCGACCGCACACGCCGAGGTGCTGGCACTGCGGCGGGCGGCTGCGGTGCGCAGCTCGTGGCAGCTGCCGGGGACGACGCTCGTGGTGACACTCGAGCCGTGCACGATGTGCGCCGGGGCGCTGGTGCTGGCGCGGGTGAGCCGGCTGGTGTTCGGGGCATGGGACCCGAAGGCCGGCGCGGTCGGGTCGCTGTGGGACGTCGTGCGCGATCGCCGGCTCAACCACCGCCCCGAGGTCATCGCCGGTGTCCGGGCGGCCGAGTGCGGCGAACTGCTCGCCGACTTCTTCGCCGCCAAACGGCCCTGAGCCGTCCTGTAACCTCTTCGGCGGTGGCGTGTCCGAGCGGCCAAAGGAGCACGCCTCGAAAGCGTGTGTGGGTAACACCACCGTGGGTTCGAATCCCACCGCCACCGCCAACACGGACTGAGCCGAGCGGAGAGCGAGCTTGCTCGCTCTCCGCAGGCGACGCACCGCGGTTGAACGAGCGCAGCGAGCGATCACCGCCAACACGACTGACGATTGAGTTGGTCGTCCCAGTCGTTGGCGAGCGCGGCACAGACCAGGTTGCCCGCACTGGCGCCGATGACCCTGCACCCAGGTTCTTAGCGATCTCCGAGGCCCGGCGATCGACCATGGAACCCGGATTGCCGGGCGGCGGTGTCCGCGGCCGGGGCGAAGGGGCGGTGGTCGGCGATGACGGTGGACGCCACGCCCCGACCGCATTCCGCGCCCGCGCGGCGGAGGGCGACGTGGCTGCGCGGGCGCCGATCGGTCGAGATCTTCGGCGGGTTGGCCGCGCTGGCCGCCGGCGCAGTGCTGTACACCCGCTTCAGTTTCAACGGGTTGTTCTGGCGCGACGAGGCGATCTACGCCTACGCCGGTCAGCAGATGACGCACGGCGTGCCCCCCTACGCGAGCGTTTTCGACGCGAAGGGCCCGGGATCGTCGATGATCGCGGGCGCGGCCGCCGGCCTGGCCCACGTGGTCGGCGTCGACGATCTCCATATGATCCGGCTGGCGTTTTTCGCCTGCTCGTTGCTCGCCGTGGTCGGGGTGTATCTGCTGGCACTGCAGCTGTGGCGCTCGGTGCCCGGCGCGCTGGTCGCGGCAGTGGTGTTCGCCTCGTTCAAGGGTTACGCGTGGCCCGCGGCCGCCGGGCCCGACGGCCACGCTCCTGCCGTGACGTTTGCGGTCATCGCGATGTGGCTCGCCGCCGGGCGGCGGTGGTTCTGGGCCGCGTTTGCCGGCAGTCTCGCGCTGCTCGTGTGGCAGCCGATGGCGGTGTACCCGGCGCTGGTCATCCTTGCCGCCCCGCTGTGTACTCCCGGGGCGCGCTGGCGCGCGCTCGCGTACGCGGTGGCCGGTTTCCTCACCCCTCTTGCGGCGACCGCGGCCTATTTCGTCTCGGCCGGTGCGTTCGGCAAGCTGGTCGAGTCCGCGATCGTCTTCCCGGTCACTGCGTTCCGCGGCGGGAACCCCCCGCTCGGTGGGCAGCTGCCCCGCATCGCCTCGGTGCTGTACGGCGCCTACGGTCCGTTGGGCGCTCTGCTGATATGGGGCGGGCTGGTGTTGATCGTGGCGCTGACGATCGCGACGATTGCGCGCCCCGGGGCAGGGTGGTGGCGGGCAGCGCTGCGCGAGCCGCTCGCGCTCGTGGTACTGCTCTCGCTGCTCGCCGAGGCGGCGTTCGCGCTGCGCGACATGGTCGCCTATCCGCGGTCGTTCCCACTACTGGCCTACGCCGCGATCGGCTGGGGCGGTGCCGTCGCCGTGGTCGCACGACGGCTGGCCGGCCGCGAGACGGCCCGCCTCGCCGTCAATGCCACCGCACTGGCCCTCGCCCTCGCGCTCACGGTGGTGTCCGCCCAGCTGTTCTCCGCGGACCGTCACAACAACTCCAGGCTCGTCGCCGAGCGGGCCACCGCTTGTGCGATGAACCGGATCATCGTGCCCGGCACGCCGCTCTACGCGCTGGGCGACCCCGTGCCGCTGGTGTTGACCCATCGCCGCAATCCGGACCGATTCATCTACCTGCTGTCGGGAGTGGCCCACTGGAAGGTCGAACACACCCCTGGCGGGTTCCGCGCCTGGACCGCCCAGATCGCCGACAGCCGCGCGTTAGTGATCGTTAGCCGCGCCTGGGAGGCGAATCCGCTCGCCGGACGCATGACCCGGTGGTTGCGCGCGCACTATCAGCACGCGCACCTCGGCACCTGGCGGATCTTCTTCACACCGCAGGCCGCCGCGCGCGCCGCCGGCCACGACATCACGCTCACCCG
>DASSEP010000022.1:0-36421 GCA_035695205.1 Jatrophihabitans sp.
GACGTCTACTTCGATGTGCAATCCTTCCCGTCCTACGGATCGCTGTCCGGGCAGCGTCTCGACGAGATGCAGCCTGCCGGCGACTCGGTGGGCGACGCGCGCAAGCACGACCCGCGCGACTTCGCGTTGTGGAAGGCCGCCAAGCCCGGGGAGCCGTCCTGGCCGACACCGTGGGGCGCAGGGCGTCCCGGTTGGCATCTCGAGTGCTCGGCGATGGCGACGAAATACCTCGGGCGCACCTTCGACATCCACGGTGGGGGGCTCGATCTGGTCTTTCCGCACCACGAGAACGAGCTGGCGCAGTCGGCGGCGGCCGGTGACGGCTTCGCGCGGTACTGGATGCACAACGGCCTGGTGACGATGGCCGGCGAGAAGATGTCGAAGTCACTGGGCAACACGCTGCAGGTCCGCGAGATCACCCACCGGTGGCGCCCCGTGGAGATCCGCTACTACCTCGGCGCGGCCCACTACCGGTCGGTGATGGCGTTCTCCGAGACCGCCGTCGAAGACGCCGCGGCCGCCTACCGGCGCATCGAGAACTTCGTCGAGAAGGCCGCCGAGGTTGTCGAGGCCGCCGCCGGGGCTGTGCCCGACGCGTTCGCACGCGCGCTCGACGACGACCTTGGCGTGCCGGCCGCGCTCGGCGTCCTGCACGAGACCGTCCGGGCCGGCAACACCGCACTGGCCGACGGCGCGAAGGAGACCGTTCGCGAAGCGCTCGGCCAGGTGCTGGCGATGACCCGCATCCTCGGCGTCGAGCCGAGCGAGTGGCGTTCGGCCGGAACGAATGAGGCGCTGAGTGAGACGGTCGGCGCCCTCGTCCGCGTCGCGCTCGAACAACGCAGCGCCGCCCGGGCACGCAAGGACTACGCCGCCGCCGATGCGATCCGCGACCAGCTCGCCGAGGCCGGCGTGACCGTGGAGGACACGCCCGAGGGTCCGCGCTGGAGCATCGGCTGATGGCCGGCAACTCGCGCCGCCGGGGCGCGGTACGCAAGTCGAAGAAGGGGCCGCAGACCGGTTCCGGCGGGCAGAGCCAGCGCGCGCTGCGCGGCAAGGGCCCGACGCCGCCGGCCGAGGCGCGCAAGGGGCATCCTGCCGCCCGGCGCGCTGCCGCAGCGGCACGCCGCGACCAACCGAGCGGCGCCCGCAAACCGCGTGAGGCGCAGGCCGAGATGCTCGTCGGGCGCAACCCCGTCGTCGAGGCGCTGCGCGCCCGGGTCCCGGCGACCGCGCTGTACCTGGCGCACGGACTCGAGACCGACGAGCGGGTCACCGAGGCGGTGCGCATCGCCGGCAACCGGAACATCGCGCTGCTCGAGGTGACCCGCGGCGAGCTCGACCGGCGCACCGGCGGCGTCCTGCACCAGGGCATCGCGCTGCAGGTGCCGCCGTACCCGTACCGCGAGCTGCGCGACGTGCTCGCCGCCGCGGCCGAGTCCGGCATCCCGCCGCTGCTCGTCGCGCTCGACGGCGTCACCGACCCGCGCAACCTCGGCGCGGTCGTCCGCTCGGCGCTGGCCTTCGGCGCGCACGGTGTCGTGATCCCGCAGCGCCGCTCGGCGGGCATCACCGCCACCGCGTGGCGCACCTCGGCCGGTGCGGCGGCGTCGCTGCCGGTCGCCCAGGTGACCAACCTCGTCCGCGCGCTGAAGGACTGCAAGGACGCCGGTCTCTACGTCGTCGGCCTCGACGCCGACGGGACCACCGTGCTTGACGAGCTGGAACTGGCCACCGAGCCACTGGTCGTCGTCGTCGGCTCGGAGGGTCGGGGGCTGTCCCGGCTCGTCGGCGACACCTGCGACCTGACCGTCGCCATCCCGATGGCTGCGGCCGCGGAATCGCTGAACGCGTCGGTGGCGGCGGCGGTCACCCTGGCCGAGGTCGCGCGCCGCCGCCGACGGCCGTCCTGACCCTCGTCAGCGGGTCAGCGGGTCAGCGGGCCCGAGGCCTCGATGTCCTGCTCGGTCACCAGCGGCGGCTTGCTCGCGCTGCAGCCGATGACCTTCGCGTCCACCTCGTAGTGACCGCTGCCGGTGGCGCCCTTGTACGCCCCGGTGCCCCGGACGATCGTGTAGACGCCCGCCTCGTGGTAGGTACCGAGGCACGACCTCTTGTTGAAGTGCTGCGTCGGCTTGCCGACCCGCCTGTGGCGGACGATCAGGTTGCCTGCTGCGTATGTGAAGCGGTCGGTGTGCTGCGACAGCACGGTGTCCCGGGCGACGCCGTTGATCGGCCCGCGGCTGGCCACCCAGCCGTTACCGCTTGGCTTGGTCGAAAGGATGGTGAAGTGCTCGGTGGTCGCGGTCGCGCCGCTCGAGGCGGTGGCGAAGGCGATGCCGCCGACGCCGGCCGCGGCGATGGCCGCGGTGACGAGTGATGCGGCGAGTAGCGACTTACGCATGGCATCCTCCTGGTGTCGCGCGGCGGCCGCGCGGGCCGCGGTCCGCGCCCGACATGCTCGCGCGGACCGCCGCGGCCCACCACCTGCGGGCGGAGGAGATACCGCCCCGGTTCAACTCATGCGCAGGGCGCCGGCTCCGCCGCTGCTGGTCGGTACATTCCGAGCCCGCGGGGGTTGCCCGGAGCATTCGAATGGGCGCAGCATGCGCGGATCGGCGGGTAGCAGGACCAGGAGGATGCGATGGGCAGGACGGCTCCGCTGCAGGGTCGGCACCGCGCGACGATCGAAGGCGATTTCGTGGTCTTCCTCATCGGAGCCCGGCCGTCGCTGCGCCACCCGGTGCGCACCTTCGGCGATCTCGGCGGGCGGCGCGGAATGCGGCACATGCTCGAACACCTGAGCCGGCATCCCGACAAGGGCCTGCTCGCGTTCGAGATGGGCTTTCCGGTGATCGTGCAGTACTGGCGCTCCTTCGACCACCTAGAGGCGTTCGCGCGAGATCCGGACGATCCGCACAGCACGGCCTGGCGCAACTACTGGAAGCGGGTCGGCCGTGAGAACCGCACCGGCATCTGGCACGAGACGTATCTCGTGCGCGCCGGTGAGTACGAGGCCGTGTACGCGAACATGCCGCCGTCCGGGCTCGGGAAGGCGGGATCGCTCGAGGCGATCAGAGGCGAGAGCAGCGCGCGGACGCGATTGCGGTCACGCACTGCGGCGGGTGCGGGCTGATCGCGGAGCAGTGGCCGCGGCTCAGCGGGCGTCGACGTACTTGCGGTTCGGCACGAAGAACTCCGTCGGCGGGTCCTCGCCGCGCAGTGCGGCGACCTCGTCGCGTACGGCGCGCATCACCTCGTCGGTGATCGCCCGTAGCGTCTCGGCGGTGGGCTCCTCGCCGCGGTAGCGGCTGAGGTCCAGCGGCATGCCGACCGAGGCGTAGGACGTCCGCCGCCGGCCCAGCCGCTTGATGCTGAAGCCGATCCGGTGCGCGCCCCACTGGCCGACGGGCACCACGGGCGTGTCCGGCGAGCGCAGCACGAGCCGCGCGATGCCGGTCTTGGCGAGCATCGGCCAGTTTTGCGGATCCTTCGTCGTCGTGCCCTCGGGGTAGATGACGACGGCCTCGCCGCGCGCCAGCGCCGTCGCGGCCTCCTCGATGGAATTCCCGGCGTCGCTCGTGCCCCGGTGCACCGGTATCTGCCGGCCGCCACGGGCCGCCCAGCCGACGATCGGCCACTTGAATACTCCAGCTTTGATCATGAACCGAGGTATCCGGCCGCTCTGCCACACCAGCCGGGCGACCAACAGAGTGTCAATGTAGGAGGTGTGGTTGACGGCGATGATGACGCCGCCGCTCTCGGGCGGCGGCATCCGGTCGAGGTGGCGCCAGCGCAGCCGGAACACCGCCGCGTCGAAGGGCAGGATGACGATCGCGCAGAGCCGGATCCAGAACCCGGCCTTCGGCTTGTGCAGGCGGCTCACGGGACCCCCGTCATCCTGGTCGTTGCCCAGCGACAAGGTCGGCCAGCACCGCGGTGTCGATGGCCGGCCCGTCGGCGTCGGCCAGCCGGTCGGCGTAACTGGTGAGCAGGGCGGCCCGGTCCCGCAGCGCCGCCCATCTCTGGTCGGCGTCGTCGGCCTGTCCGGCCGCCAGGGCGTAGGCCTCGGCGTCGATCCGGTCGAGCTCGGCGGCCAGATTGATGCGTACCCCGGCAGAGTCGAGGGCGGACGACTGCCACGCCGCGCTGCCCGCGGCGCGTTCCGCGGCACGCATCACCGCTTCGAGCAGGCTTCGCTCCTCGCTCGCCCCGGCAAGGTTCTGCCAGGGCTGCGACGACGTCCAGCGGCAGGTATCGGCCAGGGCCGCCCGGTCGTCGGCGGACAACCGCAGCGGGTCGCGCACCGTGTATCGGGCCCCAGCGATCGCGAAGGCCGACAGCGGGACGAACAGCACCGCAGCGAGCACCGTGGGCACGAGATGCCCCGAGAACGCCATGCCGGCGACGGCGAGCGCGTCGGCTCCGGCCAGCACAGCGCAGGGGATCACGACGCGCCGGGGCAAATCAGCGGTGGGGTGATCCGTGCCGAGCGGGGAAAGCCCTGCCGCGATCCGCGCCGCTACCCGCGCCCGGACCTCATCCGGCGGTGAGCCGAGCGGCGCGGGCGTGTGCAGGCTGGGCACCGCATCGCCGGGCCGGCTCGGTTCGCTCATCGCCACATCGTCCCCGACGATCAACGCCCGGCCAAGCCGCCGGGGTCGGCCGGGCCGTCCCAGCCCGCGGGAAGGTAACCTCGACCCGCTGCCGCCTTAGCTCAGCTGGCCAGAGCAATCGCCTTGTAAGCGATAGGTCGTCGGTTCGAACCCGACAGGCGGCTCCAGGCCGCCTACGCTCGTTCACGGCATTCGAGACTTTCGCCCCGGCGATGAGTACGCTGTGCATTTCCTATGTTCAGCACGTCTTCAGGTCATGGCCGGACAGCGCGTCCCCTGCTCGGAGCGCCCGAAGACCCGCTGCTGCGGGGCTCGACGTCGCCTGCCGGCTCATCGTGGGGAGGAAGATCGTTGAGTTCCGGCACCACTGGCACGCCGCGCCGTCGCGCAGGAAAGCTCGCCCGCCGTCTTGTCGCCCGCCTCGGGGAGTCCGCGCCGGGAGTTGCCAGGCCCTTGCGGGCGGCCGTGCCGGCGCCGGGCCGATTGCGTTCCACGTCGGCGCCCGGATCCCGCAAGGCGTCGATGTTCTTCGACGACTACCCGAGGTTCTACGAGACCAGCGAGACCCTTCCGAGCCGGGCCCGGCTGAACCTGCGCTACGAAGCGATCATCGCCGAGAACCTCGACATCCTCGACGGCGCCCGCGTCCTCGACATCGCCAGCCACGACGGCCGGTGGTCGCTGGCCGCGCTGGCCTCCGGGGCGAAGTCGGTGGTCGGCATCGAGGGCCGGCCGGAACTCGTCGAACACTCCGTCGCGAACCTCGAGTACTACGGCTATGGCCCCGACGAGTACCGCTTCCTCACCGGTGACGTGCACAAGGTGCTCACTCCGAACGGTTCGAGGTCGACGTCGTGCTCTGCCTCGGCTTCCTCTACCACACCCTTCGGTACAACGAGTTGCTCTCCGGCATCCGCAAGACGAATGCGCGCCACTTGATCATCGACACCCAGTCGCGCGTCATGATGCAGCCCGAGCCCGCGGTGCCCCTGTTCCACGAACGGGTCGAGAACCAGAGCGCGGCGGTCGTCGACGAGTACTCCTATCGCAGCTCGGTGCTGTCCGGCCGTCCGAACCTGGCCGCCATTCGCATGATGATGGACGCGTACGGCTACCGGGTGGAACGACTGTCCGACTGGGCCGGCATCCTGCGCGACAACCCCGACCTCAACGGCGGACGCGACTACGCCCGCCAGGGGCGAGCCACGATCCGCTGCGTCGACGCGGTCGACAGAGGGCTCGCCAGCGTTCCGTAACGGTCACGGAACCGGTGGTTCGGTACTCGCCACGGATGTGTGCACCGCCGGCAATCGGCGAATCTGGTGCCCGAGCGACGCCCGTCGCATCGAACAACGGCACCAAGGAGCCTTTCCCGTGACCACCATCGAAAACCCCGTCCGCAACGGCGTCGACACCGCAACGCTGTTCGCCACGCTCGACGCCGTGAAGGGCGATCCCGAGATCGCCAAGTTCCGGTTCCGGGCCAACAACACGTGGGTGAGCGGAACCCACAACCGCTCGACGATCCATGGCTTCTACGGCGCCAAGCAGGAGATGGCGCATCGTGAGGCGTTCACCTACGACGCCGACCACCCGCCGGTGCTGGTCGGCACCGACAGAGGACCCACACCCGCCGAGCACCTGTTGCACGCCCTGGCCGCCTGCCTCACCGCAGGCATCGCCAACATCGCCGCGGCACGCGGCGTGAACCTCACCGAGGTCACGTCGACCGTCGAAGGCGACATCGACCTGATGGGGATCCTCGGCATCTCGGACGAGGTCCGCAACGGCTACGAGCAGATCAAGGTCAGCTTCACGATCCGCGGCGACGACCCGGAGAAGCTGCGCGCCGTCGTCGAGCAGTCCAGCCGGCGCTCGGCGGTGTTCGACGTCGTCACCCACGGGGTGCCCGTGTCGATCGACGTCGACGCCGGCTGAACACCGCTCAACCCGCCATCTCGTCCCGACCGTTCGGAGCTCTCTCATGCCCACCACTGGCACCGTCGTCATCGGCGCGGGCCAAGCCGGCCTCGCCGCCAGCCGCTGCCTGGCTGAGCACGGCATCGACCACGTCGTGCTCGAGCGGGGCCGGATCGGGCAGCGCTGGCACGACAGCGCTTGGGACTCGCTGCACCTGCTGACGCCCAACTGGATGAACGCGCTACCCGGTTGGCCGTACCGCGGTGCCGATCCTGACGGCTTCGCCGCCGCCGGCTGGTTCGCCGAGCAACTCGCGGACTATGCACGCTCTTTCGACGCACCCGTCGAGCAGGACGTGCGTGTCGAAAGGCTGACCGGCACCGACGACAGCTTCGAGATCGTCACCGATCGAGACGTCTGGCGCGCAGGCAGTGTCGTTATCGCCACTGGCTGGTGCGACGAGTCGGCCGTGCCCGCCATGGCAGGCGCGCTCGCCTCGGACATCCAGCAGGTGAGCCCCGGCGAGTACCGCAACCCGGATTCGCTACCGCCGGGCGGCGTGCTGGTCGTCGGCGCTTCGGCGACCGGCGTCCAGCTCGCCGACGAACTGCGGGCCGCGGGTCGGGACGTGACAATCGCCGTCGGCAGCCACACCCGCATGCCCCGCACCTACCGGGGCATGGACACCTATTGGTGGCTCGACCGGCTGGGCCTGCTGGACAAGACGATCGACGAGATGCCCGACATCCAGCAGGCCCGCAGCGAGCCCTCGCTCCAGCTGGTCGGGCGGCCCGACCGCCGCACGATCGACCTGCCAACCCTCCAGGCGGACGGGGTGCGCCTGGTGGGACGGCTCGCCGGCATCGACGGCGCTCGCGCCGGTTTCGCCGCCGACCTGCACGCGACCAGCACAGCCGCCGACAAGCGGATGCGCCGCGTCCTCGACCAGATCGACCGGTACATCGACACCAACCCGCTGAGAGGAGAGGTGCTGCCAGCACAGCGGTACCCGAGCCTGGCGCGGACCGAGACCCGTAGTGATCTCGATCTGCGGGCCGCGGGGGTGCGCGTCGTGCTGTGGGCCACCGGCTACCGGCGTCCCTACCCGTGGCTGCGGCTGCCGGTGCTCGACGCATCAGGGGAGATCCGGCAGCGGCGCGGGCGCACCCCCGTCGCGGGTCTCTACGTGCTCGGCCAGCGCTTCCAGCACTACCGCAGTTCGAACTTCATCGGCGGCGTCGGTCGCGACGCGGCATACGTCGCCGGCCAGATCGCCCGCCGGCACCGTGTTCCCGACGCCGATGCCTGCGCCGTCCTCCAGCGATGAACGGAAAAGTACATCATGACCACCTTGCGCATCGGCACCTCAGCCCGCCGCACCCGCCTCGTCAGAGCCCGTGACATCGAGCTGTTCACCGCGATCAGCGGCGACCGCAACCCGATCCACTACGACGAACGCATCGCCGCACAGAGCCGCTTCGAGGGGATCGTCGTCCAAGGTGGCGTCACGTCCGGGCTGTTGAACGCGCTCGTCGCCGAGCAGCTCCCCGGACCCGGCAGTGTCTTCCTCGAAGTCTGCTGGCGGTTCCTCGCGCCGGTCCGGCCCGGCGACGTGCTCACGGCCGAGGCAACCGTCACCGGCGCTCGGTCGGACAAACCGGTGACGACCCTCGCCACGCGCATCACCAACCAGGACGGCATTTCCGTACTCGAAGGTACGGCCGTCGTCTGGCGGGATCCGGTTGTCGCTGAGGCGACACCCGGTCCCAATGGGCGGGAGCCTGCAGCGTGAGCACCGGCTACGACGCGGTGGTGGTGGGTGCTCGGGTCGCCGGCGCGTCGACTGCGATGCTCCTCGCCCGCGCGGGCGCCCGCGTTGCCGTCGTCGACCGAGCCGCGTACGGCACCGACACCGTGTCCACCCACGCGCTGATGCGAGCCGGAGTCGTCCAGCTTTCCCGCTGGGGGCTGCTCGACGGGGTGGTCTCGGCCGGCACGCCTGCGATCCGGCGGACGACCTTCCACTACGCCGACGGCGAGTCGGTGGCGGTGGACATCAGGCCGAGCATCGGCGCCGACGCGCTGTACGCCCCGCGCCGCCCGCTGCTCGACCGGCTCCTGGTGGACGCGGCCGTGGCGGCGGGGGCGGACGTCCGGCACGAGACGTCGGTGACGGCGCTGCTCCACGACCGCGCGGGGCGGGTCAGTGGCGTCCAAGTGCGCGACCGCTGGGGCAAGACCTCCGAACTGCGCGGCGCGATCACCGTCGGGGCCGACGGGCTGCGGTCCGTTGTCGCCGAGCAGGCGGGGGCGCCGTTGCTGCGCCGCGGGCGTGCGCGCAGCGCCGTCCTCTACCGGTATTACGCCGGGATCCCCGCGGCCGGATACGAATGGGCGTACGCCCCCGGGATGGGCGCGGGGCTGATCCCCACCAACGACGGGTTGACCTGCGTGTTCGTCGGCACCACTCCGGCGCGCATGCGCCGGTTGCGCCGTGGCGGTGCCGAGCATGCGTTCGCGACGCTGCTCGCGCAGGGTGGCGTTCAGCTGGCCGAGCGGGTGGCCAGCGGGCAGCCAGCCGGGCGGATGCACGGCTGGGCGGGCGTGGCGGGCGTCGCCCGGCGACCCTGGGGGCCGGGCTGGGCGCTGGTCGGCGACGCCGGCTACTACCGGGACCCGCTCACCACCCACGGCATCACCGACGCCCTGCGCGACGCCGAACTGCTCGCCGACGAGATCCTGGAGACCCTCGCCGGAGCGACCGCGGAGAACGTGGCGTTGGGGCGGTACCAGGCGATGCGGGACCGGTTGTCCGGCCCGCTGTTCGATGCCACCGAGCCGGTCGCGTCCTACGACTGGGATCTCGTCGGATTGCGCCGCCTGCTGCTGCGGGTCAGCGCTGCGATGGGCGACGAGGTCGAGTACCTGCAAGCGTTGCCGGAACGCAGAGCGGACGGAGAGCGTCGAGTTGCCACGCTGACGACGGGCCGGTGCTGAGCACGGGCGAGTCCGCATCGCGTGGTAAGCCCCGAACACGCGGGTTGTAGACCTGTCGGGCCAGACGGTGGGGATGGACAATCCCGATGTGAATGAGCCGGGGCTGCTCCCCGACGCCGAAGTTTCGGCGCGGGAGGCTGACGTGCTCGCGGCACTCGCCGACCACCTCACGAACGCCGAGATCGCCGAACGGCTGTTCATCTCCGTCCGCACCGTCGAGAGTCACGTCTCGTCGCTGCTGCGCAAGTTGCAGGTCCGGGATCGGCGCGCCCTGGCCGCGCTCGCCGTTCGCGGCGAGCCCCGGCACCGGCTGCGGACGGCCGCGCACCCGCCGTCCTCGCTGCCGATCCAGCTGTCGTCGTTCGTCGGGCGGGTCGCCGAACGCGCCGCGCTCGCCGATGCGCTGACGGCGCACCGCCTGGTCACGGCCGTGGGCCCCGGTGGCGTCGGCAAGACCCGCTTGGCGCTGAGCGTGGCGGCGGACGTTGAAGATCGATTCCCGGACGGCGTGCGGTACGTGGACCTCGTCCCCGTGACAGACGCTGCGGGAATCGGCCCGGCGATAGCTGATGCGATCGGGCTCGGCGAGCACGAGGGCCGCTCCGCGGAGGACGTCGTGACCGACTGGCTCGCACCCCAGCGCTTGCTGCTGGTCCTCGACAACTGCGAGCACCTGCTGGGCGGGGTCGGTGTGCTGGCGGAGCGGCTGCTGGCGCGCAGCGCCGAGCTGGCGGTGCTCGCTACGAGCCGCTCCCGGCTGCTGGTTCCTTTCGAGCGGGTGTTCCCGGTGCCGGGCCTGTCCGTAGTCGCGAACGACGCCGGACGGAACGACGCGCTCGAACTGTTCCTCACCCGCTCGGCCGCGGCCGGCCGTCCGGTGACCAATGAGGAGATCGGACGGGTCGAGACCCTCTGCCGCAACCTCGACGGCATGGCGCTGGCGATCGAGCTCGCCGCCGCCCGGATGCCGTCGATGGGGCTGGACGGTCTGGAAGCCGGGCTCGCCGACCGGCTGCAACTGCTCACCGGCGGACGCCGGAACAACCAGCGTCACCAATCGCTGCGCTCGACGCTGGACTGGAGCTACGCGCTGCTGAGCGAGTCCGAGAGGGCGGTGCTGCGCAGAATCTCGGTGTTCGCCGCGCCATTCACCGCCGACGCGGCGGCGCAGGTCGCCGCATGGACTCCGGGCGAGTTCGGCGACGTGCGGACCACCCTGGGCGCCCTCGCCGACCACAGCCTGCTGGTGGCCGTTCCCGGGCGCACCGGAACCCGCTACCGCGCCCTGGAGACGATCCGGCAATACGGCCGCGACCAGCTCCGCACGGCCGGGGAGTCGGCGCGGGTCCACGGTCGCCACATGCACTGGTGCCTCGGCGCGACGGCCGCGCTCGGCCCGTCGCCCGCCGGCGACGTCCAGAGCTGGCGGGCGGCGGCGGACGAGCTCGTCGACGAGCTGAGGGCGGCCCTGACCTGGGCGAAGTCGCATACCGACAACCGCGTGGACGGCTACCGGGTCGCGTGCACGCTGGCGGATCTGTGCTTCGCCAAGGGCGCCGCCGGCGAGGCACAGCGCCGGTACGAGCAGGCTGCCGGGCTGGCCGGCGACGAGCACTCACGAGCGTTCGCGCTCCGGCAGGCGGCGGGCGCGGCACAGTCGCGTCACTTCGGCGACGACGCGCTGCGGCTGCGCCGCGCCGCCGCCGAGTCCGCGGCCCGCTCCGGTCACCGAGCGGCTGCCGCGTGGGATCTGGCGGCCGCCTCGGAGCTGATCAGCCGCCGCCGGGGGGTGATGGCCACCCCGCCGCCATGGGGCGAGCTCGCAGAGCTGCTGCGCGAGGCACACGCGCTCGCCGCGGGCGATCCGGCCGCCGAGGCGCGGGTGTTCGCGTCCGAGGCGTTCGTGGGTGACGACCTCGACCCGGTCACCGCCGAATTGGCCGAGCGCGCCACGGAGCTGGCCCGGCGGGTGGGGGACCCACTGATCGAAAGTGCCGCGCTCGACCAACTCATCTCCGTCCAGCTCGCCCGCGGCGAGCTCGGCGCCGCGGCGGCGAGCGCCTACCGGTGCGCGGAGCTGGTCAGGGACCTGCCGGTGACGCCGCTGTCCGCCCTCGAGGTCGCCGGCGCCTTCTACATGGCGGCGGACTGCGCCGTCGCCGCGGGTGATCTGCGCAGCGCCCGGCGCTTCGCGGAGCGCATCCAGGTGCTGCCGTTCCACCGCGGCGAGGGCCACCTGGCCACGGCGCGACTCATGACCGTCACCGCGCTGACCGGCGACTGGGACGAGACGGTCGCACTCGCCGAGCGGTTCCGCGACGGGTGGGAACGCGCCGGCCGGCCGCGGGCCGACAACCTGATCCGCGGCGCGTACTCGGCCGCCACCGTGCACGGCCTGCGCGGTGACGACGCGGCGCGCGAGGCGTGGCTCGAGATCGTCGCGGCCCTGGCGGCGCCGACCCGTCCGCTCTCGGCCGTCCACATCGGCGAGTTCCTCGACGTCATCTGGCTGCTGCACCGCGGGCGCACCGATCAGGCGTTCGCGCAGCTCACCACCCCGCCGGAGTACTTCCGAACGTGGTTCAGCGGAATGTGGCGCGCCTGGTACGCAGCCGTGTGGGCCGAGGTGGCCGTGGTAACCGGGCATCCCGATGCACCGGCTCGGCTGCGGCGCGCTCGCCTGTTCACCGCGGACAACCCGATCGCGAGCGCGATCGTCGACCGGAGCGCGGCGCTCATGGGTGACCGGGCCGGGCTGCGGCAGGCCGCTGCCGCGCTGGAGAGCGGCGGCGCCCGGTATCACTGGGCGCGCACTCTGATCATGTGCGGCGGCGTCGAGCGGGAGCGCGGCGAGGCGGTGCTCGCGGCGATGGGCGCGACACCGATGGTGTGGCCCGGCTGCTAGCCCGGGGCCGCGGACGGTGCGGCGACTGGCTGGGCCGGGTTCCAGCGCACCATGCCGATCCACGCGTTGCGGATCCGGGGACGGCTGTGCCGGTTCCATGCGGCGAACGCAACGCGCGTCACCGCGCCGTCCTGCAGGACGGTGGCGCTGCCCCGGCCGCAGAGTCCGGTCGAGGCGCTCGTCATCAGCCAGCCGAAACGGGTGAACCGGCCGCGCTTGATCGAGCGCGCCGACCAGGTCTCGGTGGCGTAGCTGCAGTTCTTCCAGTTCCCGCGGGAAACGAACAGCCAGACGCGGCCGGAGTGGTTGATCAGGGACGTCGCTTCCATGGTGGACCTGTCGGAAGCCGCGAGCGTGCGATGCAGACCGCGGGGTAGGGGACGCATTCCGAATCGGCTGCCCATTTGCATGGCGCGAATCTGCGAGAGGTCGCTGCGGGGTTCGTGTCGTTTGTAGACGAGGTAGCGAGCACCTCCGGGGGCCCGGTACATCGTCGGGTCTATGGCTTCGTACTTCGGGGAGTTGGCGCAGATCCGGCGCCGGGTGGCGACGAAGTTTCCCGCCGGATTGTGTGACGTGGCGATGCCGATGCAGTTGGCCCCCCACGGATGCTTGCGGGTGCCGCGGTAATAGGCGCTGAAATACATCACGTAAAGCGGCCGGCCCTGCGGTCCGCGCACCGAGAAGACGTCGGGTCCCCAGGTATGGCGGCTTCCGTCGGGTCGACGGCCCACCCATGCGGGCAGGCGCCGCATCGCGGGGGCCGGCGCACTGTAACCGCCGAACGGGTTGGTGGAATGAGTGACCGAGAACTGCGGCCCGGTCCGGTACAGGTAATAGGTGCCGCCGAATTTCGCGAATGCGGGATCGGCGAAGCGCGCAGTGAGCACCCGTTTCGGGTCGTGCAGTCGCGGCGCGGCGCCAGATGCTGACGCGCAAACCTGTAACAGAACGCACAGCGCACCAGTCGTGAGCACGAGAAGTTTTCGCAGCGGGTCGCTCCGACGCGGCCGGGCGGGTCGCGAGCGCCGCTCGTGAGAAGTTCGAGGGAATACCTGAAAGAAGGCGTTCGGCGTCGACGTCATTGAATACTCCGAATGACGAAGGCGGGCGCAGGTTCGGCCTGAAACAGGAAACTACGGGTGGCGCGCGTCCCGGTAGTGCCGGAAGTCCGTTTCGATACGCGTTCGCCCGTCAGGCGACCGTCACGGCGCGATGCCGAGCTCTTGCATGCGCACTGCGACCAGTTTTTCGACAAGGGCGCGCGGAAGCGTTGAGTCGACGGCGAAATGCAGCGACCCTTTCGTCTGCTCGTAGCCCGTGAGCTCCGCGGCGAGCGCCGGCAGCACCGATCCGCTGTGCGGCAGGTAGCTCAGGTGGTTCTTGAACGCGGCGAAGCCGGCCACGGTCCTGCCGCGCACCTTGAACGCGGGCATGCCGTAGGAGATGCATTCCTCCGCGTCGTCGGGCAGGACGTCCCGCAGGCACTGGCGCAGGTTCTCGAGCGTCGTCCGCTTGGTGTCGTCCAACGCGGCGAGGTAACTGTCGACGTCCGCGGTCGCCATACGCCGAGTGTGCCTGCCGGTCCAAGCTCAGCCGAGCCACTCGCCGGGATAGAGCTGCGCGGCGTTCTCGTGGAACAGCAACCGCTCGGTGTCGGCCAGCCACGAATCGCGCGCCGACCCCGCGAGCCGGTGGCGTGCCTGCGCCCACGCCGCGCGCAGCGCCTTGGCCGCGAACCAGTGCGTCTCCGGCGAGCCGTGCCCGTCGGTGCCGAGCATGATCCGGTCCGCGGGAGCGATGTCGAGCATGCGGAGCAACCGGTCGCCCGCGGTGACCGGGCTGAACAAGTTCACCAGCGAGAGCTCGGCCCACAGGTTTGCCCGCACCAGGGCGAGGTAGGCGAGCTCCTCGTGCCACGGGTAGCCGGCGTGGATGAGCACCACCTTGGCCGCGGCGCCTTCCGGGGTGCGCAACACGTCGTCGAGCAGGACCGGATGGGCGTCGGCGAGGCGGATCTCGGAGTCGCCGAAGCCGGTGTGGATCTGGATCGGCAGATCGAGGTCGGCGCACTGCGCGAAGGTCTGCCGCAGGATGTAGTCGCGAAGTGGCTTCGCCCGCCGGCGTACCGGAACGGACGCGTCGATCGAGCGATACGCCGCTGCCTGCGTCACGGCGGGATCGACCGACAGGCCGGTGCGGTAGGCGAGCACCGTCTTCAGCCCGGCCGCCCCGTTCGCCGCGCCCGACGAGACGAAGTCCGCCACCGCGGCCACCACCGCCGGCGGGTCGGCACCTTGCTCGAGCAGCGGGTCGATGACCGTCTCGAGTCGGAGCAGCGCGCCCATCGGCACGCCGGCGAGCTTTTCGTACTCGGGCAGGTCGTCGGCGGGGACGGGCGCCGTTCCGCCGTCGAGCAGCATGCCGCCGATGCCCGCGTCGCGGAAGAGCTGCTGCACCCAATCCGGCCAGTTCGCGGCGGCCTGCGCCCGGGCCGCCTCGACCTCGGCCGGTGCGCAGCCCAGCAGGGCCGCCAGCTCGCAGCGCAGCCGTTCCAGCATCAGCCGCGACGGCGCGGCATGCCGCCGCCGCGGGGCCGCCGAGGCCTCGACCGACAGCGACAGCGCGCTGAGGTCGAGGACGTCGGCGCCGCGGGGGAACGGGTGGGCGTGATCGTCGAGGAGCGGGACCTCGCCGGTCACGGCGCTATAGGGGCTGCCTTGCCCAGCGCGGTCGGCTCGTCGAGCTGGGCGGCGTCCTCACCGCCCTCTTCGCCGAGAATCGAGCCGATGCGTTCAACGGCCGCGGGGTTGCGCTTGCGCAACACCAGCACGGCGACCAGGCCCAGGACGATCCACGCGAGGGTGATGTAGGGCGTGTAGTTCAACGGGTGCGGAGGCACCGGGTAGACCGAGCCGTAGAGCGCCGCGCCGAACACCACCGCGCCGAGCAGCGGCACGCCCACGTGCACCAGCGGGTTCCAGCCACGGTGGGTGCGGCGGAAGAAGCTGATCCCGCCCAGGCAGATCATGATGTAGACGACCACCACCGGCAGGGTGCCGAGCGTTGCCCAGAAGTAGTACGTGGTGAGCGGCGTGTTGCCGAGCTCGTTCGTCCACCCGAACCAGCTGATGCAAGCCATGCCGATCGCCGTGGCGGCCACGACGATCGTGGCGTTCGCCGGCGTCTTGAACGTGCGGTGCGTGTGGCCGAGCCAGCGCGGCAGCACCCCTTCGCGGCCCATCGCGTAGAGCGTCCGGGTCGACGCCGTCGCGCAGGCCACGCACACGATGAAGGCGGCGAGCATCGCGCCGACCTCGGTGAGCGTGCCGACCCAGGTCGCGACGTACTGGTCGGCGATCGTCTTCAGCAGGATGTTCGCGCCCGAGCCGTACAGGCTGGATCGGTTGACGCCGATGCCGATCGACATGGCGTAGGTGGCCAGCAGGTAGAAGAGGATGGCGAAGGTCGTGGCCGCGATGACCGCGATCGGGATGTTGCGCCGTGGGCGCCGCGTCTCCTCGCCGAAGTCGGCGGCCGTCTCGAACCCGATGAAGGACGTGACCGCGAAGATGATGCCGTAGAACACGCCGTGGAAGCCGCCGGCGACCGTGTGCGAGAAGGTGAACGGCGCACCGCTGTTGCCGTTCGCGCCACCCTTGGCGATCGTGATCAGACTGACCGCGACGATCACGGCGATGGTGACGAAGCCGACGAGCAGTTGGAGTCGGGTGGTGACCTTGATGCGGACGACCGACAGCAGGACCAGCAGCGCCATGCCGATCAGGAAGACCGGGAAGTTCCACGTGCTGCCCAGCCCGGCCAGGTCGCAGAACAGGTACGACACGCCGGCCATGGTCATCGGCACGAAGCAGGCCAGCCCGAACGCGTACAGCCAGCCGGCCATGAAGCCCGCAGGTTTGCCGAGGCTGCGGCTGGCGTAGGTGTAGGCGTAGCCCGCGGACGCCATCCGGCGGGTGAAGCCGATGACCACGAATGCGAGCGCGAGGCAGCCGATCCCGCCGAGGAGGAAGGCGAGCGGCGTCGACCCGCCGGCCTGGGCCGCGACGCCGGGGACGTTGAGGAATGCTGCCATGCCCGGGGCGATGACCGACACCGAAATGGCGATCGCGTCGGGCAGGGACAGCGCGCCCTTGGCCAGCCTGTCCTGGGGCACCTGCTGTGCAGCGGCTGCTGCTGTTTCGGTAGCCATGTTCACTCCTTAGTGAGCGGTGCGCGCTCGCCGTGAAGAAGGACCGTTTCGTCGGTGAGGTGGTAGTCGAACGCCAGCGGGGTGATGTCGTTGTCGATCACCCAGGCGAGGAACTGCTGGTGAACCGGATGCGCCTGGTAGGTGCGCAGGTCGTCGGCGGTGTCGAACTCCATGTAGAGCAAGAATTGGTAGCCGCGGGTGCGCGCCTTGGTGATGTCCTCGCCGAAGCGCAGCGCGCGGATGCCGGGGATGACCCCGACCCAACCGGTGATCTGGGCGCGCATCTCTTCGGCCTGCTCCGCGGTCGGTTCCGCGGGGAAGCTGAACAGGACGACGTGCTGGAGAGCCATCAGTAGAACTCGAAGTACTCGCGCATCTGCCACGCGGCGGATGCGGCGTCGGGGTCGTCGGCGGTCTCACATGCGGTGCGGTGCCGAGCCGACTCGGCGCGCTTCATCATCACGTAGTAGTCGACGAACGCGGCCCCGAACTGGTCGCGGTAGAGCGTGTCCTTGTCGAGGGCGTCCAGCGCCTCGTCGATGGACGCCGGCAGGGCCGGAGCGTCGGCGGCGTACGGGTCGGCCTCCACCCGCGGCGCCGGGGTGAGTTCGCGTTCGAGGCCGTCGAGGCCGGCGGCGAGGTCGGCGGCGAGATAGAGGTAGGGGTTCGCGGCCGGTTCGCCGAGCCGGTCCTCGAGGTGGGTGCCGGGGTCACCGGGAGCGCCCTGCACCCGCACCATCGCGCCGCGGTTCTCGACCGCCCAGGTGATCCGGTCCGGGGCGAACGAGTACGGCTGGAAGCGGGTGTAGCCGTTGAGCGTCGGGTTCGCGAACACGGCCAGGGCCGGAGCGTGCTCGAGCAGCCCGGCGACGTAGCTCAGCCCGGTGGGCGAGAGGACGTCCTCGGTCGCCGTGAAGGCGTTCTCCCCGTCGGCGTCCAGCAGTGACAGGTGCAGGTGCCATCCCGAGGCGAAGAAGTTGGGCAGGAACGGCTTGCACATGAACGTGGCGAGCAACCCCTGCCGGGCACACATCTGCTTGATCGCGCTGCGGAACAGCACCATCGCGTCGGCGGTGCCCAGTCCCGGACGGGGGTTGAGGCTGAACTCCATCTGCCCTGGGCCCCACTCGTCCTCCATGGCCCGCGGCAGCAGGCCGACGCCCGCCAAGCCATCCCGCAGGACGGTCAGCGTGTCGTTCACCGAGTCCAGGCGCACCTCCGACAGGTACTGGTAGCCGAGCTGGAAGGGCTCCACCTGAGGTGTCTCGGCCGGCTGGGTCGTCGCGTTCGGTGCGATCCGCGGATCGACCTTGCGGGTGATGTAGAACTCGACCTCGAGGCCGCTCAGGTAGGACAGCGAGCGTTCGCCGAGCCGGTCGAGCTGAGTGCGCAGGATCCGCCGCGGATCGAGGGGCAGCGGGCGTCCGCTGCTGAAGTAGGCGTCCGAGAGCATCCAGCCGGTCGCCGGCGCCCAGGGCAGGATCTGAAACGTCGTCGGGTCCGGGACGATCACAATGTCGGGAAAGCCGGTGAACTCCTCGATGCCGAAGCCACCACCGGCGGCGAACGGCGGCGGGAAGACGGTGTTCGCGGTGTCCAGGCTGTAGATCGCTCCGGAGAAGTCGAGCCCGTTGCTCATCGCGGCGATCGCCGCGTCGGGGGAGAGGAACTTCGTGCGCGGCTGGCCGTGCTGGTCGACGATCACGACACGGACGGTGCGCAGCTGCGCCTCGCGAATGCGTGCGGTGACCTCGTCGACGGCGGCGCGCTGCGCGTCGTCGTGCAGGCCGTGCGTGGCAACGAAGCCGCGCCGGCCCACCCCGGGGTCGGTCGGCGTCGAAGTGCGGCTCATCGGTCGCTCCCAGTCATCTTCTCGGCGGCGCCGCCCAGCTTCACGGACAGCAACTCCTCGGCGGTGTTCTTCGGTCTCATCTCGGCGATGGTGATCGAGGTCTCGGTGCGCTGGATGCCCTCGATCTGCCAGATGCGGTTCATCAGCAGATCGCGCAGGTGGCTGTCGTCGCGCACCCGCAGCCGGACGAGCATGTCGAAGGCGCCGGTCATCAGCCGGACCTCGTCGACCTCGGCGATCTCGGCGAGCTCGTCCATGACCACGCCGAGCTGGAAACCCTGCATCGCGGTGATCGTGAGGTACACCGTCGTGTGGAAACCGAGCGCGCCCCAGTCGAGCCGCACCCCGTAGCCGGTGATCACCCCCTGCCGTTCCAGGCGGGCGATGCGTTCGGCGATAGCCGGTGCCGACATGCCGAGCTCGCGGGCGAGGCTGCGTTGCGAGAGTCGCGCGTCGCGGCTGAGCAGCAGCAGCAGCCGCAGATCGACCGCGTCGAGCGGCACCGGCGACGACGGCGCGGCCGCGTGGTCGCGGATGCTGCGTAGCGGCGCTCCGGTGGCGCGAGCTGCGTCCTGACCCCCGATGGCTGCCATCGATCCTTCCGGCCTGCTTGTCGTAGATGAGGTTTCGATGCAGGATTAGCTGTTGTACGTAAGCTGCTAGTGATAGATATTCTGGCGAACGTAAGGTCGTGTCAAGGTGCAGCAGGTTTTTCCGGAGCGGCGGGCCATCGACTGGACGGGCCGGTTCGCGCGGCGTACCCAGGGCCGCGACGGCACCCTCTCGGCGATCCTCGCCCTGGCGAACGCCTCGGGAGTCATCAACTTCTCCGGCGGTTTTCCCGACCACTCGCTCTTCCCGACCGAGACCCTCGAGGGGCTCGTCGACAAGCTGCTGCACGAGGACGCCTCGGTAGCGCTGCAGTACGCGCCGAGCGAGGGCATCGCCAGCACCCGTGACGCGCTCGCCGGGCAGCTGGAGCGCTCGCAGGGCCGGCGCCCGGGAGCAGCCGAGCTGATGGTCACCAGCGGCGGCATCGACGCGATCACGCTGATCGCGAAGAGCATGCTCGATCCCGGCGACACCGTCGTCGTCGAGGAGCCGAGCTACGTCGGGGCCGTCACCGGGTTCACCAGCTTCGACGCCAAGGTCGCCGCGGTGCCGATCGACGTCGACGGCCTCGACGTCGACGCCTTCGCCCGGCTCCTCGAGTCCGGCGTGCGGCCCAAGGTCGTCTACACGATTCCCGAGCACCAGAACCCCACCGGCTGGACCCTCGCCGCGCAGCGCCGCCCGGCGCTCGTGGAACTGTGCCGGCGCAACGGGGTGCTCATCGTCGAGGACGTCGCCTACCGCGAGCTGGGTTTCGCGGGTGACCCGGCGCCGAGCCTGTGGTCACTCGGCCCGGACGTCGTGGTGCAGGTGGGCACGTTCTCGAAGACCTTCTTCCCGGGAGTGCGGCTCGGCTGGGCCGCCGGGCCGGCCGAGGTCATCGCCCAGATGGTCTTCGCCAAGCAGAACTCCGACCAGTGCTCCGGTGCGCTGGGCCAGCGCCTGGTCGAGGAGTTCATCCGCGGTGGTTACTACGACGGCCACGTCGCCCGCGCCCGCGAGCTGTACCGGCGGCGCGCCGCGGCAATGACGAGTGCCCTCGAGACGTCGTTCGCCGGGACGCCGGCTCGGTGGTCGCGCCCGGACGGCGGCTTCTTCAGCTGGCTGCGCCTGCCCGGCGTCGACACCACCGCGCTCGCCGGGCGGGCCCGCGCGGCGGACGTCGCGTTCGTGCCCGGCGCGGGCTTCTTCGCCGGCCCGCCCGACACGCAGCACCTCCGGCTGTCCTACAGCCGGGTCAGCGAGCCGGACATCGCCGAGGGCATCGCTCGGCTGGCCGCGGCCGCCGGCTTCGCCCGCCCCTGACCGATCGAAAGGAAACCTTGACGTGAGCACCCCGCACTTCAGCCTGGACGCGACCGGCACCCCCACCGCCGACGGCCGTTTCGTCGACGTCTCGGCCATCCAGCCCGTCGAGTTCGTCCCGGGCCTGGCCTTTCAGCCGGTCCTCGGCGAGAAGACGCTGGTCAACTTCGTCTCCTTCCAGCCGCACACCGAAGCGCCGATGCACGTGCACGAGGAGGAGCAGGTCGTCCTCGTCACCGAAGGTGAGTTCGAGTTCACGATCGGCGACGAGACGCGGGTGATGCGAGCCGGCGACGTCGCCGTCGTGCCGTCCTGGGTGCCGCACGGCGCACGGACCAAGGAGGCGCCCTGCAAGGAGATCGACATGTTCGCCCCGCCGCGGGTGACGCTCGTCGAGCATGCCCGGGCCCAGCAGCACGTCGACGAGTCGCCGGTCTGATGGATCTCGGACTCACCGGCCGCCGGGCGCTGGTCACCGGCGGCTCCAAGGGCATCGGATTCGCCGCCGCCGACGAGCTGCTCGCCGAGGGCGCCGCCGTGGCGATCTGCTCGCGGACGGCGGACGAGCTGAAACAGGCGGCAGACGAACTGCGCGCGCGCCACCCGCGCGCGGCGGTGGTCGACGTGGTCGCCGACGTCACCGACGCCGACCAGGTCGCCGCCCTGGTGGCGCAGGCGGGCGAGCAGCTTGGCGGGCTGGACATCCTGGTGAACAACGCCGGCGGCGCGCATCCCGGCAATTTCGAGACGTTGTCGGACGACGACTGGCGCGCCGACCTGGACGTCAAACTGTTCTCGCAGATCCGGTGCTTCCGGGCCGCCCTGCCGCTGTTGCGGAAGAGCGACTCGCCCCGGGTCGTCAACGTCAACGCGGTGTACGGCAAGTACCCCGACCCCGCCTTCTTCGCCACCACCGTGATCCGGGCCGCCTGCCTGAACCTGAACAAAGTGCTGGCGCAGGAATTCGGGCCGGAACGGATCCTGGTCAACAGCGTGAACATCGGCTTCGTCGACACCCCGCAGTGGGAGAACATTCGCAACCGGCGGGCGCCGGACAAGACCCGCGAGGAGTTCTTCGGCGCGCTGTCCGCGCAGGAGGTTCCGCTCGGCCGGTTCGGGACGACCGACGAGGTGTCCGGGTTGATCGCCTTCCTGGCCGGCTCACGGGCCTCCTACATCACCGGCGCGGTCATCGACGTGGCCGGAGGGATGGGGAAGTACGTCTGATGTGCCGTCTGGTCGGATGGGTGTCCGCCCGCCCGGTGACCATGCGCGAACTGCTCGGCGACGCAGCCGTCGACCGGTTGCTGACGCTCTCGACCGTGCACTGCCACGGCTGGGGCGCGGCGTGGTGGGCCGACGGCAGACTGGTCGTGCGCCGTTCGGCCGTGCAGGCGGGCGAGGATCCCGGCTTCCTGGAGCTCGTCGATTCGCTGGCCGCCACCTCGGCGATCGTGCACCTGCGGCTCGGCACACCCGGCTTCGGGCGCGACGTGGACGACAACCATCCGTTCGCCGACGGCAGCTGGGCGCTGGCGCACAACGGGGCGGTGGCGCCCTCCCACCGCGTCGATGCCCTGCTCGCGCCCGACTCTGCGCGGGCACCCCGGGGGACGACCGACAGCGAACGGTTCTTCCTGGCGCTGCGCGACGAGTTGGACGCCCTGGCGGGCGCGGACACCCCACACGAGGGCGTGCCGCACGCCGTGGCGAACGTCGTCGAACGGGCTCTCGGCGAGGGCATGCACGCCTCGAGTTGGAACAGCCTGCTTCTCGGGCCGGAGGCGCTGTATGTCGTCAACCACCACGACCGGTCGTGGGTGCCGGTCGACGTGCAGCTGTGGCCCGACATGTATCCGGAGCAGGCCGTGTGCTGGCCGCCGTACTTCGACCTGCGGATCCGTGAGCTCGACGGCGCGTGCGTCGTGGTGTCCTCCGGCGTGGTCGACGACGTCCGGACCACCGAGGGCGACCGCGCGCCCGGCTGGGAGCTGCTGCCGAACGACTCGGTGCTGCGGCTGGACTTCGGCACCGCCGCCGGCCGGCTGGAACGGATCCCGGTCTCGTCGCAGGCGCCCGACGGTTTACGGTCATCAAGTGGCAATAGGGCAGCGCTGTAACGTCAACGTCTCCGGAGTGCCGGACGGCCGACCGCTGGTGTTCGCCCACGGCTTCGGATGCGACCAGAACATGTGGCGCTTCGTCGCGCCCCGTTTCGCCGGCGACCACCAGGTGATCCTTTTCGACCACGTCGGCGCCGGCGGCTCCGATCTCTCCGCCTACGACGAGCGCCGCTACGCCTCGCTGGACGGCTACGCGCAGGACGTCCTCGACCTCTGCTCCGAGCTGGACCTGCACGACGTCGTGTTCGTCGGTCACTCGGTGTCGTCGATGATCGGGGTGCTCGCCGCGAAACGGGAACCGGAGCGGTTCGCCGGGCTGGTGCTCGTCGGGCCGTCGCCGCGCTACACCGACGAGGGGGACTACCGCGGCGGCTTCACCGAGCAGGACATCTCGGAACTGCTCGATTCCCTCGACAGCAACTACCTCGGCTGGTCGGCGCAGATGGCGCCGGTCATCATGGGGAACCCGGACCGGCCGGAACTCGGTGCCGAACTCACCGCCAGCTTCTGCCGCACCGATCCGGCGATCGCCCGGAAGTGGGCACGGGTCACGTTCACCTCCGACAACCGGGCGGACCTGGCGACGGTGTGCGTGCCGACGCTCGTGCTGCAGTGCACCCACGATGCGATCGCCCCTGTCGAGGTCGGCGAGTACGTCACCCAGCACATCCCCGGCGCCGAGATGGTGATGCTGGACGCCACCGGGCACTGCCCGAACCTGTCGGCGCCCGACGCGACCGCTGACGCGATCGAGGCATTCCTGCGCCGGATCGAGCCCCACTCCCGATGACCTCGCCCGTCGATCTGGTTCCGTGCGGCTACGTGATCACGACCCTCGACGGGCGGATCATCTCGGTCAACCGCACGTTCGAGAGCGTCATCGGCTACTCGCGCGACGAGCTCGTCGGCGGCAAGCGATTCGACGAGCTGCTCACCGGCGGCGGCCGGATCTACCACGAGACCCACTACGCCCCGCTCTTGCGCATGTCCGGCTCAGCGCGCGAGATCGCCCTCGACATGGTGTGCAAGGACGGGACCCGGCTGCCGGTGCTGGTCAATGCGGTCGTCGAGTACGGCGCGGACGAACGGCCGCGGCAGGTCCACGTGGCCGTGTTCGAGGCGCTGCACCGGCGCAAGTACGAACGCGAGCTGCTCAGTGAGAAGCGGCGCGCCGAGGCGTCAGAGGCGCGTGCTGTCGCACTCGCCCAGACCCTGCAGCAGACGCTGATCCCGCCGACTCCGCCCGCGATCCCCGATCTCGACGTCGCGGCGCGGTACCGGGCGGCGGGCGACGGCACCGAGGTCGGTGGCGACTTCTACGACGTCTTCGAGATCGGCACCGGCGAATGGATAGTCGCCCTCGGCGACGTGCGCGGCAAGGGCGTCGAGGCGGCCGTCGTCACCTCCCTGGCCCGGCACACCCTGCGCGCGGCAGCGGTGCGGGAGCCGACGCCCGCGCGAGCGCTCGCCACGCTCAACGCCGCGCTGCTGCGCCACGACACGGACCGCTCCTGCTCGGTGGCGCTTGCCCACCTGGTGCGTGCCGAGGACGGTTGGCAGGTGTGCCTCTCGACCGCCGGGCATCCCCTGCCGTATGCGCGTCGGAAGGACGGCACTGTGGAGGCGGTCGGCGAGCTGGGCGGAACGCTGCTCGGCGTGCGGGAGGAGGCGCGGCTGCGCGCCACCTCCGTGAGCCTGCGCCCCGGTGATGCCTTGCTGCTCTACACGGACGGCGTGACCGACGCTCGTGACGGTGCGGCGTTCTACGACGAAGAGGGCATCGTCGAGGTGCTGGCCCGCCCGCACGGCGACGCGGAGGAACTCGTGTCCGACCTGCTCGCCGACGTCATGGCCTTCCAGCACGGCACCGCCCGCGACGACATCGCCATCGTCGCGGTGCGGGTGCCCGAGGGGTAGAGCTACTCCTTGCGCGAGAGCGCGTCGGCCAGTTCTTCCTTGCTCATCGAGGACCGGCCCTTGATGTCCGCCTTCTTGGCGCGCTCCATCAGTTCGGCTTTTGAATTGCCCTCGACGTCGACACCGCCGTGGGTGCTGCCCTTGCCCTGCTGCTTGTCGCTCTGGGACTTCTTGGAGCGCGAATCCGACGGCCCCGTGCTCTCCTTGAGCTCCCAGTGGTCGCCCTTCTTCTCGGCGAGGTTCTTCACCGCACCCCACGCGGTGCGGTGCGCGCGCTGCTCGCTGCCGTACTCGTCGTGGGCGCTGTCGAGCGCCTTCTCGTAGGTGCGCTGCACCTTCTTCGGCGACCGTTCGAGAGTGTCGGGCAGGTCTTCCTTGCGGCTGGGCATCGCCAGGCTCCCTTCCGATGGGGTGCGTCCCGTCTTCTTCGAAAAGCGTTACCCATTCGCCCCAGCGGGAAACGCCGCGGCGACACGCCTCTCAGGTCGCGGGGACGCCGATCTGACCCGCCCGGAAGGCCTCGACGAAATCGGCGTGGTCGGCTCGGACCTGCGCGGCGTACTCGACGCCGAAGTCGGTCAGCGCAGCGACGAAGGCCCGCCGCCGCCCGTCGAGCACACCGGCGATCGCTTCCTCGGTCTGGAAGTCGACGAGGTCCTGGTCGCTGTCGACGTCCGAGGCACAGTGGATCTTGGCGGTCGCCTGGCCGAGGACGTCCACGACGGCGGCCATCTCGGACGGTTCGTTGATCTCGTCCCAGTCGAGGTCGAGTTCGTAGGGCGACACCTCGGACACGACGTAGCCGACGCCGTCGATGTCGGTGTAGCCGAGCAGCGGGTCGGTGTGCACCTGCAGCGAGCGTTGGCTGACCACGGTGCGGTGCCCCTCGTGGTCGAAGTAGCCCGAGATCGCCGGGTTGCCGGCGAAGTAGCTCAGCGCCGGCACGTTCGCTTGCTTCATCGACAGGACGACGTCGTTGTCGAGCGACTGGCTGTAGCCCTCGACCAGGATGCTGTACGCGGGCAGCCCGGCGCTGCCGATGCCGAAGCCGGACTTGCCCACGACGTCACGCACCTCGTAGAACAGCGACCGGTCGTAGCGCTTCGCGGGCGGGATGGTCTCCAGGTACTTGGCGAAGGCGCGTTCGACCTTGCGCCGCTCGGCCTTGCCGAGGTGACGCACCGTGTGGTCGTGCTGGAACCGGCGCACGCCGTCGTCGATCAGGGTCAGCGAGTCGAGCAGGTCGAGCCGGCTGGCGACCCGGGCCTCGCGCAGGACCTCGAGCACCGGGCCGGACGTGTTGGCGAGGTTCACCGAGAAGTCGTCGTCGTTCTCGGAATCGAGGTAGTGGTTGACCTGTGCCAGGTACGCGCGCAGGTAGCGGCCGATCAGGTCACGGACGTCCTTCTCGGGCAGTGCCTTCTGCCAGCCCATCAGCGCCATGCCGGCGCAGAACCGCATGAGATCCCAGGTGTAGTGCCCGAGGTATGCCTCGTCATAGTCGTTGACGTCGAAGACGAGCCGACCGGTCGCGTTCAGATAGGTGCCGAAGTTCTCGGGGTGCAGGTCGCCGTGGATCCAGATGCGGCCGGACCGGTCGTCCACCCACTCGTCCGCGCGGTCGGTGACGTCGGCGTAGAACAGGCATGCGCTGCCGCGGTAGAAGGCGAACGGATCGGCGGCCATCTTGCGGTACTTCACCCGGAACGCCGCCGGAGCCGACTGCGCCAGGCCGCCGAACGCGGTGTCGAAGACGTCGATGATCCGCTTGCGTCGCTTGGCGCCCATCGTTCGAGCCTACGGCCGGCGCCGCCCGCTCTCGGTGGTCGCACCGCGGCGGGTGCGGCAGGATGGCGGCAAACCGATCAAGGGGGTTCGTCCGATGGCCGATGCCGACGCGATCGTGGTGGGCGCGGGGCTCGCCGGCCTGGTCGCCGCCTGCGAGCTGCTCGACCGGGGCCGCCGGGTGATCCTTGTCGAGCAGGAGCCCGAGCAGAACCTCGGCGGGCAGGCGTACTGGTCGTTCGGCGGACTGTTCTTCGTCGACTCCCCGGAACAGCGCCGGCTGCGGATCAAGGACTCCCGCGAGCTCGCCTGGCAGGACTGGCAGGGCAGCGCGGGCTTCGACCGGCTCGACGATCCGCTTGCCAGTGACGTCTGGCCGCGCCGCTGGGCCGAGGCCTACGTCGACTTCGCCTCCGGCGAGAAGCGGGCGTGGTTGCACGAGCGCGGCGTGCGCTGGTTCCCCGTGGTCGGCTGGGCCGAGCGGGGCGGTTACACCGCCACTGGCCACGGCAACTCGGTGCCGCGGTTCCACATCACCTGGGGAACCGGCCCCGGCCTGGTCGCCCCGTTCGCGGCGCGGGTGCGTGACGCGGCCTCGGCCGGCCGGCTGCGATTCGCCTTCCGGCACCGCGTGGACGAGCTCGTCGTCACCGACGGCGCGGTGCACGGCGTGCGCGGCAAGGTGCTGGAGCCGTCGGACGTCCCGCGTGCGGCCCCCAGCTCGCGGATCGAGATCGACGACTTCGAGCTGCACGCGCCCGCCGTGCTCGTCACCTCCGGCGGCATCGGCGGCAACTTCGACCTCGTCCGGCAGAACTGGCCGGCCCGCATGGGCCCGGCTCCTGCGAACATGATCGCCGGCGTGCCGGACTTCGTGGACGGGCGGATGATCGCGATCACCGAGGCCGCCGGCGGCCGGGTCGTGAACCGCGACCGGATGTGGCACTACGTGGAAGGCATCCGCAACTACGACCCGGTGTGGAGCGCGCACGGCATCCGGATCCTGCCCGGACCGTCGTCGGTGTGGCTCGATGCCACCGGCAACCGGCTGCCCGTTCCGCTGTTCCCCGGCTTCGACACCCTCGGCACGCTCGAGCACATCATGCGCACCGGCCACGACCACACATGGTTCGTGCTGACCCGGAAGATCATCGGCAAGGAGTTCGCGCTGTCCGGGCAGGAGCAGAATCCCGATCTGACCGGCAAGAGCGTGCGCGGCGTGCTCGACCGGGCGCGCGCGGAGGTGCCCGCGCCGGTGCAGGCGTTCCTCGACCGCGGGGCCGACTTCGTCCAGGCCGACACGCTGGACAGGCTGATCGAAGCCATGAACGCCCTCACCGACACCCCGCTGCTCGATCCGGACACCGTCCGCCGCGAGATCCGCGCCCGGGACCGCGAGCTGGACAACCCCTACACCAAGGACCTGCAAGTGGCGGCGCTGCGGCAGGCCCGCAGCTACCTCCCCGACCGGATCAGCCGCATCGCCGCCCCGCACAAGCTCACCGATCCCGAGGCCGGGCCGATGATCGCCGTGCGGCTGTCGATCCTCACCCGCAAGACGTTGGGCGGGCTCAACACCGACCTGGGCTCGCGGGTGCTGGGCGCCGACGGGCAGCCGATCCGCGGCCTGTACGCCGCCGGCGAGGTCGCCGGCTTCGGCGGCGGCGGAGTGCACGGCTACCGGTCGCTGGAGGGCACCTTCCTCGGCGGGTGCATCTTCAGCGGACGCGCGGCCGGGCGCGCCGCGGCCGCCGACACCGCGGGCTAAGGTCGATCAGCCGATGCCGAACAGATTCTTCAGCGGCTCGATGGCGAAGTAGATCGCGAAGACCACCGCGACCACCCACATGAGCGGGTGCACCTGGCGCGCCTTGCCGGTTGCCGCCTTCAGCACCACGAAGCTGATGAATCCCGCGCCCACGCCGTTGGTGATCGAGTAGGTGAACGGCATCAGCACGATGGTCACGAACGCGGGCAGCGCGATCGTGAAGTCGGAGAAGTCGATGTGCCGGATCTGGCCCATCAGCAGCACGCCGACGACGACCAGCGCGGGCGCGGCGGCCTCGGACGGCACGAACTGCGCCAGTGGCGAGAGGAAGATCGTCACCACGAACAGCAGGCCGGTGACGACGCTGGCGAGCCCGGTGCGGGCGCCGTCGCCGATGCCCGAGGCCGATTCGACGTAGGTCGTCGCTGAGGATGCGCTGCCCGCGCCGCCGCCGACCGCCGCGAGGCCGTCGACCAGCAGCACCCGGCCGATGTTGGGCAGGTTGCCGTCCTCGTCGAGCAGCCCCGCCTCGCTACCGAGGCCGATGGTGGTGCCCATGACGTCGAAGAAATCCGAGAGCACCAGCGAGAAGATGATGACGATGGCCGAGACGATGCCGACCGCGGAGAATCCGCCGCCGAGAGAGAAGTCGCCGATCAGGTGCAGGTTCGGCCAGCCGAAGGACTTGCCGGCGAAGGACGGGACGTTGAGGTTCCAGCCCTCCGGGTTCTTGGCCGACGCCTGGCCCAGGTGAGTGATCGACTCGATGATGGCCGCGAGGATCGTCGACACCACGATGCCGATGAGCAGCGCGCCCTTGACCTTGCGCACCATCAGCACTCCGGTGAGCAGCAGGCCGACGACGAACACCAGCGTTGGCCAGCCGTTGAGGTTGCCGTTGATGCCCAGCTGCACCGGCGTGCCGGCGCCGGCGCGCACGAAGCCGGCGTCCACGAAGCCGATGAGCGCGATGAACAGGCCGATGCCGACGGCGATCGCGCTCTTGAGCTCGCGTGGGATGGCGTAGAAGACGGCCGTCCGGAACCCGGTCAGCACCAGGACGGTGATGACCAGGCCCTCGATGACGACCATGCCCATCGCCGCCGGCCAGGACATCTGCGAGGCGACCTGGTAAGCGACGAACGCGTTGAGCCCCAGCCCGGTGGCCAGCGCGAAGGGGTAGCGGCCGACGACGGCCATCAGCAGCGTGAAGAAGGCGGCCACCAGGGCGGTGACCGCCGCTACGGCGCCGAGGTCGGGTGCGGACCCACCGCCGAGGAAGTTGCCGTTGGCGTCCTGAACCGTGCCGATGATCAGCGGGTTCAGCGCGACGATGTAGACCATCGTCACGAAGGTCACCAGCCCGCCGCGGACCTCCCGGGCTGGTGTGCTGCCTCGCTCGCTGATCGAGAAGAAGCGATCGAGCGCGTTGCGGGGGGCGGGGCGGGTCTCGGTCGGCGATGCCTGCATTCGCGTCACGGCCGATAGCGTGCCTGATCGGCTGTCGCCGCGCTCACCCGGGGCTGCGACACGCCGACGGGGGCGTCATTGCTTGGCGAAGTACCGCTGCCCGTCACGGGCCAGCCGGCCGAATGCGGCGCGGATCAGCGGGCCGGCGAGTCGCAGGGCCCGGGCGGCGCGCGGTGTCGGTTCGAGCGCGACCGTCCAGGTGAACAGGGTGCCCTCGCCGTCGGGTTCGACCACGTAGTTCTCGGCGAAGCGGCGCAGTCCCGGCCGGTTCGACTCGCGGACGAAGAACGAGTACCCCTTGCCCTCGTCCCACCGGAAGAACTGCTCGCGGACGGTGACGCTGCGCAGCGCAAGCGTCACCTCGCGGGTCGTGCCCACGCCGAACGGCCGGTCGGACGTCCAGCGGATCCGTTCCACGCCCGGGCCCCAGGCCGAGACGCTGCGGTCGGAGGCCAGCGACTCCCACACCTGCTCCGGCGGCGCGGCCATGTGCGTCGGGAACCGGTAGGTCAGCGGGGCGGTGTCGAAGAAGGACGCGTCGGCGGGTTCGAGACGATGCCAGCTCATTCCCGCAGCATGCCAAGGTACGCGCCGCCGTGCACGGTCAGGACGGGCCCAACTCCGCCAGCGCGCCGCGGATCTCGGACGGCACCGGGACCGGGCGGCGCGAGTCGCGGTCTACGTAGACGTGCACGAACCGGCCCACCGCGGCAGGCTGCTCGTCCGTCCCGAACAGTGCCAGCCGGTACACCACGCTCGAGCTGCCGAGCTTCTCCAGCCCGATGCCCGCGGTCACGATTTCCGGGAAGCGCAGCTCGGCGAAGTAGCGACACGACGTCTCGACGACCAGACCGATTGCCGGCAGGCGGCGGATGTCGACGCCGGCGGCCTCGATGAGCCAGCCGTTCACCGCGGTGTCGAACATCAGGTAGTGGACGACGTTGTTGACGTGGCCGTAGGTGTCGTCGTCGGACCAGCGGGTCGGCAGCTCGCGCAGCACGCGGAAGTCGCCGCGGCGCAAACTCCGGGGATCGGCGTCGCTCACCGCTGCGATGCTGCCATCTCGTCGTCGACGAACCGGTGCGCGGTTGCCGGCCAGGCGGTGAGCAGGTTGGCGGCGAGCGCCGCGAACAGCACGGCCAGCGGCGGCCCCCACGAGCCGGTGACCGCGAACAGCGCGCCGAACAGCAGCGGCCCGAGACCGGCGATCGAGTAGCCGATGCCCTGGGCGAACGCGGACAACGCCGCGGCGCTGGCCGCCGTCCGGGACCGCAGCCCGATGACCACCAGAGCGACCGGGAACACGCCCTGCCCGATCCCGGCCAGCGCCATCCACGCCCAGGCACCGCCGACCGGCGCGAGCGCCAGGCCGACGTAGGCCGCCGCGCTGCACCCGCACAGCGCCACGATCAGCGCGCGTTGTCGCTCCGGTCGCACCCGCGGCGCGGCCAGCGAGACGGGAATGCCCAAGGCGGTGAGCAGGGCGACCATTCCGCCGGCCGCGTTCCGCGTCACCCCGTGATCGATGAGGAAGTGGCTGAACCAGCCGAAGGCGATGTAGGCCTGGATCGACTGGGTGCCGAAGAACAGCGTCACTGCCCACGCCGTCCGGCTGCGCAGCAGCGCGCCCATGGGCAGATGCCGGCCGGGGCGGGTGTGGGCGGGCACCGCCGGCGCGGCGTCCCGGCGCACCGTCGGCAGCCACGCGGCCGCGGCGAGCAGCGCCGGCAACGTCCACCACGCCAACCCGGCGCGCCAGCCGCCGCCGAGCTCGTCCAACGGCACGGTGAGCCCGGCGCCACCGGTGGCGCCGATCGCCAGGGCTGTCGTGTACAGCGCCGTCATCGCGCCCAGGCGATCGGGGAAGTGCAGCTTCACCAGCCCGGGCAGCAGCACGTTGCTCACCGCGGCGCCGGCGAGGGCGAGCACGCTGAGCACGACGAACAGCGCGGCACCGCCGGCCCACGGGCGTAGCGCCAGGCCGAGAGCGGTGATCGCCAGCGACACCACCAGCAGCCGGTGCGCCCCTACCGCGACGCCGAGCCGGGTGGTCGCGACGCCGATCACCGCGAAGCAGATGACCGGCAACGTCGTGATCAGCCCGGCGACGGTGCCCGAGACGTGCAGGCCCTGTTGGAGCTCGTCCAGCACCGCCCCCACGCTGGTCACCGCGGTGCGCATCGACAGACCGGCCAGCGCCAGGCCGGCTATCAACAGGGCACGGGCGCGGCTGTGCTGCCGTGCGCCGTCCACAACATCGCCCGCGGTCACCCCGCGATGGTGCCGAACCCGCGGGGACCCGCCGAACGCGGGGCGGGCGCTACTGCTTGCTGAGCGGGCCTACCCGCAGGGTGCAGGCGCGCATCTCGGCCGGGCGGATCGCATGCTGGGTCTCGCCGGGCACCGTGACGCGCGCGTTGTCCGACAGCGGCGCCTGGCAGGTCGAGTAGTCGCGCAGCAGGCTCTGCGCCGTCTCGCCCGGGGCGAGTTGGACGGTGCGCGGCGACGAGCCGGCCTGCGGCTCGGACGGCGTCCCGATCGGCTGGCGGTCGCGCAGCAGCGTGACCTGCGGGTAGTCGCCGAGCGCGCACGGCGCGTTGCCGGAGTTCGTGAACTGCAGCGCCGCGATCTCGGTGCCCTGCGCCGCGCCGCCGCGGATCACCCGCACCTCGATGCTCACGCAGGTCGACGGCGAGACCGGGGTGGCGGTCTGCGACGGCGGCGCCTGGCTCGTGGAGGCGACGGTCGAGGGCGGTTGCGATGTGGTCGCCGCCGGCGAGTGGGGGTGCTTCCGGTGCCGGTGCCGGTGAGCGGGCTGCGTCGAGGACGGCGCCGCCGCCGTCGTGCCGGGCGTCGTGGACCGTGGCGCCGCCGACCGGGTCGCCGGGGGCGTCGGGGACCCGGCACCGGCCTGCGGCCGGGCCGAGGTGCACGACGTCAGCGTCGCGAGCGCGGCACCGGTCAGCGCGAGGGCGCCGAGTCGAAGCGCGCGCCCCCGGCGCGCGCCGGTCAACGGTCGATCCGCAGGTCGGTCGAGTACGGCAGGCTGCGCACCTTCAGCCGGGCGTCCGACTGCAGGTTGCGCCACATGACCCGCCACGCGCTGTGCCCGGTGAGACTGCCACAGCCGCCGCTCTGGTCGCATGCCGTCCACTCTGTCAGGGTGCCGCCGAAGCGGATGCGGGGCAGTCCCTGGCCGATGCCGGTCAGCGAGATGTACTTCCACTGCGCGGCCATCGTCGTGTTGTAGATCTGCGGCAGGTTCGTCATCCGGGACGGCGCCGCGCCCGTGGCGAGGTGGTACAGGCCGCTCATCGTCCAGCCGTTGTTGCAGCCGCGGTTCGGCGTCGTCCAGGAGCACCCGTCCGCCGAGCCGTTGAACACGAACGGCGCCCGGGTGCCGGCGAGGTAGCCGTTGAGCCAGCTGGCGCTCTGCCGGTAGTTCGCGCGAAAGCCCGGCTCGATGTCGTTGGCGCCCGCGATCACCATGCCGGCGTAACCCGCCGCGTGGCTGCGGACCGGGTTCACGACCCGCTGCGCCCACGTCTTGCCGCTCGCGGCCGAGACGTCCATGTCGTTGTTCGTGCCGATCGCGATGACCACGGGTGCGTTCGGGCGCTGCCCGCTGTGGTAGCCGTCGGTGTAGGCCTGCACATCGCGGGCGAGGTCGCCGTAGGACACGAACCGGGTGGTCGCGCTCAGCACGACACCGCCGTCGTACTGATCCTGGCCGCCGATGTCGAGCAGGATCAGGTAGCGGTGCCCGGACGGGTTGGCCAGCGCGTCGGCGCGGCCCTCGGCCCGCATGGTCCGCAGGTCCGCGGCCGAGGCGCCGCTGACGTTGCGGATGTAGCGGCTGGTGGACACCGGCGCGGGGGTCCGCTGCGGCGGCGGGCCGGTCTGGGTGGTCACCTGGTTGGAGACGCCGGCCGGCGACGTCCCGGCCACGTTCACGGCCACCACGCTGAATGTGTAGGCCTTGTTGCTCTGCAGGCCGGGGACGGACGCCTTGGTGACGTTGCCGGCGGTCTTGACCGTCGTGCCGCCCGGCTTCGCGGTCACCACGTAGCTGCTCGGCGGTGCGCCGCCGTCGGAGGCGGGCGGCTGCCAGGTGATCGTCGCGGTGGTGCCGCTCACCTGGGCCTTGACGTTCTGGGGCGCTGTGGGCGCCACCGGGTTCACCGCGTTGATCACCAGGCAGCCGAGCGACCCATCCGTCCCCCCGCGGATGTTGCGCGCGGTCACGCACACGGTGTGCTCGCCGGCGTCGGCGCTCAGCGTGTCCTGGAAGCCGTGGTTCGCGCCGAGCCACGGGTAGTGCTTGCCGAGGTTCGGGCGCGGCGCGTTGGCGGTCAAGTTGACGGGAGCCGCGCCGTCCACGGTGACCGCCACCGAGATCGCTCCGGTGCCGGCGTCCGGGTCGAGCGCCCACCCACGGAGCGCCAGGTCGCTGGACGACCCGGCCCGGTGCAGCTTGTTGAACAGGCCCAACGGCGACAGCGCAAGGGTGATCTTGCTGCACGACGGTGGCGAGTTCTTCGTGCCGTAACCGACGTTGACGCCGATTGCGCAGACGTTGTGCGCGCCGGACTTCAACGGCAACGCGACGTTGAACGAGTGGCCAGGGTGGTCGGCGTCGTCGTTGCCGTTGGCGGTCACCGTGGTCACTTGCCGGCCGTCGACGGTGATCTGGACCTTGATCGGGTTGGTGGTCTCCGGGTCGCTCGCCCAGCCGCTGACGACGACGCCGGTGTCGGAGGGCGCCAACTCCGTCAGCGTCGCGGTCGGCGTGTAGCGCACGGTCACGTCCTGGCAGGAGAGCGCCAGGTCCGTGCCGTAGCTGACGTTCCTGGCCACGAGGCATACGTGGTGCACGCCCTCGGCCACGGCGAGCTTGGCGTAGAAGCCGTGGTCGGGACCCGCGTCGGGGTGCGCCGCCGCAACGTCACGCCGCTTCCGGTCCGCGACCAGGTTGGTCGTCCACTTGCCGTCCACGCGCACGGCGACGCGCAGCTTGCGGGTCGGCTGGTCCGGATCGAAGGTCCAGCCGCGCACTTCGAGCTTCGTGCCCGCCCGCTGGATGAAGTCGACGCCGCCGACCGGGTTGTCGTTGACGGTCGCCTTGGCGCAGCCCAACGGGTTGTCGGTGCCGTAGGGCCCGATGTTGAAGGCGGTGACGCAGACCTGGTGCGGGCCCTGCGCCACCGGGATCGTGGTGTCGAAACCGTGGTCGGGCCCGGCGACCTTGTGGGTCTTGGCGACGTCGGCGCGCGGCGCGTCGGCGGTCACGACGTGCGAGGTGCCGTCGACACTGACCGACACGGTGACGGGATGCTTCGGCGCGTCGGCGTCGATCGTCCAGCCGGCCACGTGCAGCGCGCCCGGCACGGCTTCGACGGTGTCGACGTGGCCGTACGGCCCGTAGTCGAAGGTGTGCGTGACGCACTCCAGGCGCGCGCTCTTGCCCTTGTCGAGGTTGTGCGCGCGGATGCAGACCGTGTGCTTGCCCTCCGGGACCGGGACGACGAAGTCGAAGCCGTGATTGCTGCCGGCGCGCGGGTGCTGCTTCGCGACCGACGCGCGTTCGTCGGCGGCGATCACCGAGCCGCCCGGCTTCGCGTCGACGCGCGCGAAGGTGCGTAGCGGCGTCCGCGGGGCGTCGTAGTCGAAGTCCCAGCCGACGACCCTCAACCCGCCGGGTACCTGCTGGGTACGCACGACGGCGCCGACCGGGCTGCCGTCGCCGCGCGACGACGGGGCGGCGGAGGCGGACGGTGCGCCCGTCAGCACGAGGCCGCAGAGGCCGAGGACGGTGGCGGCCACGGCGGGCAGCACCGCAGCCGCCCGCCAGGAGCGTCGAGGTCGGGGAGTGTCGGTGTGGGCAGATGCGGTCATGGAGATCCCGTCGGGCCGGCGGCAGGTTGCGCAGCCGCGCGTCGTCAGGGCGGCGTACTCGGTTGCACCGGTCAGCAAGCGCACCCGCCTTCGCGGGGGACGAAGGCGCTCCGATCAAACCATCAAAGTTACGCCTGTGACAAGTGTTGCTCGTGGTACGACACGCCGGACTTTGCGTTAAGTCTCCGTGAGAATACGCGGTCGACGTTAGGTCGGAACCACCCGTCGTCACTCGCGGTGACGACCAAAGGCCCTACAAACCGTGCCGAAGCGGGTCACGACGGCAGCTGGTAATCGGCGAACCGGTCGCGCAGCGTCTTCTTCGAGAACTTCCCGACACTCGTCTTCGGGATCTCGTCGAGGAAGACGACGTCGTCCGGGATCTGCCACTTGGTGAGCCGGCCGGCGAGGTAGTCGAGCAGCTCCTCGCGGGTGAGTTGTTCGCCGTCCTGGACCACGACGCAGGCCAGCGGGCGCTCGGACCACTTCGGGTGCGCGACGGCGATGACGGCGGCCTCGGCGACCTTCGGGTGGCTCATGATCTGGTTCTCGAGGTGCACCGAGCTGATCCACTCGCCACCGGACTTGACGAGGTCCTTGGTGCGGTCGACGAGCCGGACGTAGCCGAGCTCGGAGATCGCGGCGACGTCGCCGGTGCGCAGCCAGCCGTCGGGCGAGAACTGCTCGCCCGGCTCGTCGGTGCGGAAGTACTGGGTGGCGACCCACGGCCCGCGGGCCTCCAGCTCGCCGGAGGCGTCGTCGTCCCACGGTAGCTCCGCCCGGGTCTCGCTGTCGACGATGCGCACCTCGATGCCGGCCGGGGCGATGCCCGCGGTGGCCCGGCTGGCGGCCTTCACGTCGTCGGAGGCGTCGGCGAGTTCGGAGCGCTCGATGTACACCGAGCCGATCGGCGAGGTCTCGGTCATGCCCCAGGCCTGCGTGATCGGCAGGCCGATCCTCTCCCGCCACGTCTCGGACAGCGCGCGCGGCACCGCCGAGCCGCCGCACAGGATCATCCGCAGCGACGACAGGTCACGGCCCTC
>DASSEP010000023.1:0-43281 GCA_035695205.1 Jatrophihabitans sp.
GACAGGTTGCCGAGCGCGAGCAGCCCGACGAACAGCGCGATCTTGCCGAAGACGAGCAGCGCGTACGTGGTGGTCGCCGCGCTGGTCGTGCCGATGCCGTTCCACGCCGCCCAGGCCCCCGTCCCGGCGAGCACGACGACCGAGCAGAACGCGACGTTCGAGAACGTCGGCAGCACCTCGCGCAGCTCGCGTGGGTCGCGCCGCGGCAAGATCGCGACCGTCAGCATGATCAGCCCGCCCAGCCACGCGGCCATCGCGAGCAGGTGCGCCATGTCCAGCGGCACGGATATCCAGCTCGGCGACGTCGTGTCGGCGTGCCCCGCGGCGGAGAACGTGAGTGCGATGCCGACGCCGAGCAGCAGCGCGGCTTCGCGGCGCGGTGCGTCGTCAGTGGTGTCCTGCAGCGAGCCGGCGAGCACGAGCGCGAGCAGGCCGAGCAGCACCAGCCGGACGCTGTGCAGCTGCCCGTAGCTGCCGTGCAGCGCGTCGCTTAGCAGGCTCGGCCGCGCGATCGTCTGCAGCCCCGTGCCGGCGCTGAACGGCCCCTGCAACAGCAGCTCGGCCGCTGCACCGAACGCGGTTGCACCCCAACCCGTCCAGAGAAGCCGGCGCGCGCGCAGATCGAAGCGCCCAGCGGGCCAGACCGTGAGCACGAGCCACGCGCCGCCGAGCAGCGCGAAGCCGAGGTATGACACCCACCGCACGACGTCGAAGGCGGCTCGGACCACGGGATTCGTCGTCGCGGTGGTGCCGGTGTTGGCGGCGGTGACGACAAGCGGCCCGTTGCCGACGACGAAGTGGATCACGCCCGCGACGGGATGCGAGTCGGCGGAGATCACCCGGTAGCTGGCGGTGTAGGTGCCGTCGCCGAGGTGCGGCTGCAGCCGATCGGCGACCTTCGGACCGTCTCCGTTCGGATGGAAGGCCTTGCCGGCGTCGACGCTGTGGCCGTGCTGGTCGATGACGTGCAGGTAGCCGACGCCGTCGATGCCGACCGGTTCGTCGAAGGTGATGACGACCTCGTGCGGCGCGGTCTTGAGCCGGGAGCCGTCGACGGGGTCGGAGCCGACGACGCTGGCGTGCGCCAGGGCAGGTGCAGCCAGCAGCAAGCCCACGCCGAGCAGCGCGAACACGAGCAGGACGAGCCGCTTCACGCGACGCCTCGCAGGTGCGACTTCTTCTTCTCGTCCCGGTCTTCGCCGGTGGACGGGCGCAGCGGCGGCAGCGCGCGGTCGGCGCGATCGAGCGAGATCAGCAGGCCGAGGCCGATGACGATGGCGAGGTGGGTGGCCAGCCGCGCCACGGTGACCGCGCCGTCGGCGAGGTCGCGGATGGACAGCACGGCGAGCACGACGGTGAACGTGCCCAGCAAGGGAATCAAGCCCGCGGCGCGGCGCGGCATGAACGCGGCGCCGAGGAACGCGACGCCGATCGCGAGGTTCCACGCGCCGGCCTCGTGCGTGGCGTGGGTGGCCATCGCCATGCCGACGCTGTCGCCGAGCGCGGCGGGCACGCCGATGCCGAGCTGGGCGAGCCCGACCAGGACGAGCGCGGCGCGCAGCAGGTAGCGGCGGCGCAGCACGCGCCGGGACGGGAGCGCGATGCCTGCGGTGATGGCGTCGGCGAGGTCGGGGACGGGCGTGACGTCCAGCCGCGCCAACCGGGTGATCCGGGCCGCGCTCTCGGCCCATCCGGCACAATCGGTGCAGGCGCGCAGGTGCTCGCTGAGGGCGTCCGGGGCGGCGCCGGGCGGCTCGTCGTCGAGGCGCGCGGAATACGCCTCGCGGAACCTGTCACACCTCACGCCTCGGTTAGTCGTTTGAGATTGCGAGAAAGTTCCCGATCTATCCAAAGGGACGATGGACGAACACGACGAGGTGACGCTGGCTGCGTTGCGGGCCCGCCGGGGCGACGCCGCGGCCGCGACCGCGTTCGTCCGCGCCACGCAGGCCGACGTGTGGCGGCTGTGCGCCCATCTCGGAGACGTCGGCTCGGCGGACGACCTGACCCAGGACACCTACGCCCGGGCGTTCGCGTCGCTGCACCGGTTCTTGGGCCGGTCCTCGGCGCGCACCTGGCTGCTGTCCATCGCCCGGCGGGTGTGCGCCGACGCGGTGCGCTCGGCCGTCCGGGCTCGCAAGCTGCCGGTCGAGCGGGAGCGGGTGGGTCCGGATTTCGCGGGCTCGGTCGCCGTCCGGACGCTGATCACCGCGCTGGAACCGCAGCGCCGCGAGGCGTTCGTGCTCACCCAGGTGCTCGGGCTCTCCTACGCCGAGGCCGCCGACGTGTGCTCCTGCCCGGTCGGCACGATCCGCTCGCGCGTGGCGCGGGCGCGGGCCGATCTCATCGACGCGCTCGGCGGCGACACTGCCGCGACCGGCACCGGGTGATGGCTACTCGGCGACCGGGGCCCGTGTCGCGTCCGGCGCCGCCGCCGCAGTACCGGCGTTGCGGGTGGCGCGGGTGACGAAGTGCTCGGCGACGAACGACATGGTGGGAATCGTCCCTGCCAGCATCACCAGCACGTAGCGGCCGAGCGGCCAACGCAGCCGCGCGCCCAGCATGGCCGTCATGACGACGTAGATCAGGAACAGCCAGCCGTGGGCGACCCACAGGAACCCGGTGCCGGGCTCCATCGACAGGCTCGTCGTGTACTTGAGGATCAGTGCGATCGTGCCGGCCAGCAGCACGAAGCCGGTGACGAAGGCCATCACCCGGTAGCGGGTGAGCGCCCCGGCTGCGCCGGCCACCCGCGCGGGCGCGACCGGGGGCTGGCGGACCGAGTAGAGGGTCGAGAGATCGAACGATCCACGCTGCTCGGTCACTGCTTGTTCCCCGCATCCTGCGCGGCCAGCCGCGCGAGGTAGTCGTTGTAGGCGGCGTGCGCCGCGTCCGCCGGCGCCGTCTGCTGCTGCTGGGACGGCATGACGTAGCGACGGTAGGCCACCGGCTCCTCGGCCGGGGCCGGCCGCGGCTCCGGCTCGCCGGCGGGACGCTGCGCGCGAGCCGCCTCCTGGTCGCGCTTGCGGGCCGCGTCGCGCAGGATCCGCGCCCAGAAGACGATCACGAAGATGCTGAACGCCCACCACTGCAGCGCATAGCCGAAGTTCTGCAGGCTGAAGTGCTTCGAGTCCGAGACGTCCAGCTGCCAGCGTCCGAGCAGGATCATCGTGACGACGAGCGCCAGGGACACGACGTGGAGCACCATCCAGCCCGGGCGCAGGGCGAAGCGCAACCGTCGCACGTCCCCACGGTACGTCAGCCGCCTGTGGACGCCCGCTCGGCGCTGCAGGTTGGGTGGACGCCAAGATCGGGTACCTTGCGCTGTGGTGAAAGTGATCATCAGGCCGCAGCTGATCGGGGACACCGATCACGTGCGTGCGCTGCTCACCGACGCCTTTGCTGACGGCGGGCGGGTCGCCACCCTCGCCGAGGCGTTGCTGGACGGCCCGTCCCGCGCGGCCCTGGTCGCCGAGGTCGACGGCGAGGTCGTCGGTCACGTGCAACTCGCGCGCTCGTGGCTCGACGCTCCCCGGGCGCTCGTGGAGGTGCGGGTGCTCAGCCCGCTCGGCGTTGCCCCCGAGTGGCAGGGCCAGGGCGTCGGCGCGCTGCTGGTGCAGGAGGCGATGGAACGCGCCGAGGCGACCGGCGCGCCGCTCGTCTGGCTCGAGGGCTGGCCCGACTACTACTTCCGCTTCGGCTTCACCCGGGGCGTCGACCGGGGCTTTCGTGCACCGTCCGACCGAATTCCGGCTCCGGCGTTCCAGGTGGCGACGCTGCCCGCCTGGCAGCCGTGGATGGTGGGCGGACTCGTCCTGCCCGACACCTTCTGGGTGCACGACATGGTCGGGCTGCGCGACCTGGACTGACCACGACGCACTCTCGACGGATTAGAACGGACGTTCTACGCTGGGCACATGACGGCTGCTCTCGGCTTCCAGCCCTCCCTGCTCGACGACGCCGACGACATCCAGGTGGGCCCACTGGGCCGCACCGTCACGCGCACGCAGCTGTCCGAGGGCGCATGGCTCGACCTGCGGCCGAGGTGGATCCACGGCGCCGACACGCTGTTCGCCCGGCTACAGGAACGGGTTTCCTGGCACGCCGAGCGGCGGCCGATGTACGACCGGGTGGTCGACGTCCCGCGGCTGTTGCACTTCGTCGACTTCCTCGACGCCGGCGAGCGCCTGCCCGACCCCGCCCTCGAGACCGCCCGGCACGCCCTCGACGCCCACTACTCCGGCGAGCTGGGCGAGCGGTTCGCCACCGCTGGGCTCGCCTACTACCGCGACGGGCGCGACAGCGTCGCCTGGCACGGCGATCGCATCGGCCGGGGCAGTACCACCGACACCATGGTCGCGATCATCGTGCTCGGCGCTCCCCGGGCGCTGCTCCTCCGGCCCCGTGGCGGCGGGCCCACCCGGCGCCACGATCTCGGGCACGGCGACCTCCTCGTCATGGGCGGCAGTTGCCAGCGCACGTGGGAGCACGCGGTGCCCAAGACGGCCAAGCCCGTCGGTCCTCGAATCAGCGTGCAGTTCCGTCCTCGCGGGGTCCGGTGACTGCGCACTGATCCGAGGGCCGTCCCTCCCGTCAACAGGCAGCGCGACGCGCGCACCCGTCCACGAGGCAAGAGCGTGCAGCGGCCGGCGCGCTTCGTCCACAGCCGCGCACGCGATACGCGTCAACTGCCGGAATTACTGGCGCAACTGTGGGATCAGCGTCGCGGCAACGACGTGTCCGGGGCCCCGTCGAGCCATGCGCGCACGGATTCGTCGTGTTCGCCGAGCGCCGGCGGCGGGCTGGCCGGCGGCGGCTGCGCCATCGCGTACCGGACGGGATGCGCCACCTGCGGCACGTGCTCCGGACCGAGGTCGACCAGCGGCGCCAGGCCGTACTCGTCGGCCCGGGCGAGCGCCGAGCCCACGTCGCCCACCGGGCCGACCGGCACGCCGACGGCCGCCAGCCGCAGCTCCCACTCCCCCGCCGTCGCTGTCGCCAACGCCGCCTCGAGCGCAGCCACCAGCTCGCTCCGGTGACCGACGCGCGCACTGTTGGTGGCGAAACGCGGGTCGCCCGCGAGCTCGGCGCAGCCCAGCACCTCGGCGAGGCGCGCGAACTGGCGGTCGTTGCCGCAGGCCACCGCCAGCGGCGCGTCGGCGCAGTGCAGCGTCTCGTACGGCGCGATAGACGGGTGCTGGTTGCCCATCCGGCCGGGCGCGCGGCCGGTGGTGAGATAGCCCGCCGCCTGGTTCACCAACCCACCGAGGGCGCTGGACAGCAGCGCCACCTGCACGTGCTCGCCCTGCCCCGTCCGGTCCCGGCGGGCGAGCGCGGCGAGGATGCCGATGGTGGCGTCTTTGCCGGTGAGGACGTCCACGATCGGTGCGCCGACCTTCGTCGGCTCGCCACCGGCCGGACCGGTCACGCTCATCAGCCCGCCGACGGCCTGGGCCAGGAAGTCGTAGCCGGGACGATCACGGCCCGCGCCGTCGCCGAAACCGCTGATCGAGCAGTAGACGACCGCGGGATTGGTGGCACGGACCGAGTCGTAGTCGAGGCCGAAGCGGGTGAGCCCGCCGGGCTTGAAGTTCTGGACGAGGACGTCGGCGCGGCGAGCCAGCTCGCGAGCGCGCGCGAGGTCGGCGTCGTCGGCGAAGTCGAGCGTGATGCCGTACTTGCTGCGGTTGAGGCATTCGTAGTAGGCCGACGCGTGCGACGTCCAGGGTGGGCCCCAGGCGCGGGTGTCGTCGCCGGCGTTCGGCCGTTCCACCTTGACCACGGTGGCGCCGAGGTCGGCCAGCGTCATCGTGGCGAGCGGGCCGGCCAGCACCCGGCTGAAATCGGCCACGAGCAGGCCGTCGAGCGGTGCGGTCATGCCGTCATCCTGCCGGGGCTTGGGTTTCGGCGAAGTTCACCCCCGGTTTCCCGGAATGCAAGCGGGCGCAGAAGTGCCGCCGAGGTTACTTCGACCATGACGGCACGGACGCAGGAACATCAACCACACCGCGCGCGGACATGGCGATCTTCCTGCGCCACCGCGGTCATCGCGGCACCAGCGCAGGAAGATCGACGCGCGCGCGCCTCAGACGCCCGCGGCCGTCACGATGGCGTCGGTGACGAAGCCGGCGAGCAGCCCGATCAGCACGCCGTAGACGAGCAGGTCCATGCGCCGGGCCTTCGAGGCGACGCCGATCAGCTGGCAGACGACGTAGATGATCGACCCGGCGGCGAGCGTCAGGAACACCACGCTGACCTGCTCGCTGCTGAAGCCGTGGCCGACGGCCGTCCCCACGAAGGTCGGGCCCCCGCCGATCAGCGCCATCGACAGCAGGAAGCCCCAGCTCGGGCGTCGCGCGGTGCCGTCGGCGTCCAGATCGGCGGCCAGCGGCGCGACGATGCCGAAACCCTCGGTGGCGTTGTGCAACGCGAAGCCGATGACCAGCAGCGTGGCGAGCGCGACCTCGTTGCTCGCCGCCGACTGCCCGATCGCGAGGCCTTCGGCGAAGTTGTGCAGGCCGATGCCGACGGCGATGAGCAGCGAGAGCCGCCGCGCCGGCGACCAGCTGCCGATGCCCCGCGCCGGGGCCGGGCTCTCGGCCATCGACATCGCGCCCGGGCCGCCCCGGTTGGCGGCGCGCACCGCCGCCCGCGCCATGTACCGGTCGTAGGCGACCAGGCCGAGCAGTCCGACGGCGAGGCCGAGCGCGAACAGCAGCCCCCAACCGAAGACGGGGGCGAGCCCGCCATTGCCGGCGTGCACCGCGGCGAGCGAGGCGTCGACCGGTTCCCAGGCCGCCGAGAGGACGTCCCACACCAGGAACAGCAGCACGCCGATCGCGACGGCGTTGAGCAACACCTTCATCGAGGGCATCGGCTTCTGCAACCGGCCGATGGGCAGCCCGAGGACGATGGTGATGCCGGCGATGAGGCCGAGCAGCAGGGTCTGTCCGAGATCCATGAAGCGCGACCGCCTCGCAATCCGTCGACAACGTCAGGTTAGGTATGCCTTACCTTGCCGATAGTACGGTTACCCAGTTGCCAGGCGCGAGGGGGTAGAAGAGGACGGCGACGAGCGCCACACAATCGGGCGCGCCCGGCGGAAGGTACCCATGTCCCGCGTGATCTCACTCCTGGCAGCAGCGCTCGTGGCCCTCGGCGTCGTCGCCGCACAGGTCACCCCGGCGAACAGCACCCCGGCGGGGCCAAGCAGCACCCCTGCGGCAGGCATCTCCAAACCCCGGCACGTCGTGGTCGTGATCCTGGAGAACCACTCGTACCGCGAGGTGATCGGCAACCCGGCCGCGCCCTACCTGAACCGGCTCGCGCGCACCGGGCGCTCGCTCACCCACATGCGCGGGATCACCCATCCGAGCGAGCCGAACTACCTCGCGCTGTTCTCCGGCAGCACGCACGGCATCCGCGACGACAGCTGCCCGCATCGCTTCCCCGGCGCCAACCTCGGCTCGCAACTGCGCGCTGCCGGGTACAGCTTCGTCGGCTGGGCGGAGGGCCTGCCGCGCACCGGCTCCCCCGCGTGCGTGGCCGGCGAGTACGCCCGCAAGCACGCGCCGTGGGTGAACTTTGCGAACCTGCCGAAACGCGTCAGCCGTCCGTTCGGTCAGTTCCCGCACAATTACGCCAAGCTGCCGACCGTCTCGTTCGTCGTACCGAACCTGCTCCACGACATGCACGACGGCACGATCGGGCAGGCCGACCGCTGGGTGCAGCGCAACCTCGCCGGCTATGCCCGCTGGGCGAAAACGCACGACAGCCTGCTGGTGGTCACCTGGGACGAGGACGACGGCAGCGCGCGCAACCACATCCCGACGATCATCACCGGCGCCGGGGTCGGGCGCGGACCGCTCGCCCGGCCGGTCACGCTCTACAGTCTGCTTCGGCTGCTCGAGGACCTCTACCGGCTGCCGCACCTCGGCCACGCGCGCACCGCACGCCCGATCCCGCTGCGCTAGCAGACGCCGGCGAGCGCCTGCACCGCCCGCGACGGGCTGGGCCGGCCCAGCTGCCCGGCCATCCACACGCTGGTGCCGACCAGCGACTGCAGGTCGACACCGGTCTCGATGCCCAGCCCGTCGAGCATCCACACGAGATCCTCGGTGGCCAGGTTGCCGGTGGCACTCTCCGCGTAGGGACATCCGCCGAGTCCGCCCGCCGAGCTGTCGACGGTGGTGACGCCGGCCTGCAGCGCGGCGAGCACGTTCACCAGCGCCTGGCCGTAGGTGTCGTGGAAGTGGACGTCGACGTCCTCGATCGCGATCCCCGCCTCGACGACGGCACGTAGCAGCGCGGCGACGTGACCGGGAGTGCCCACGCCGATGGTGTCGCCGAGGGAGAGCTCGGTGCACCCGAAGCCCATCACCCGGGACGCGACGTCGACGACCTGCGCGACCGGCACCTGCCCCTCCCACGGGTCGCCGCACACCATCGACACGTAGGCGCGCACCGACAGGCCCTCGGCGCGGGCGGTCTCGACCACCGGCCGGGTCATCTCGAGCGCCTCGTCCACGCCGCGGTTGAGGTTGCGGCGCGAGAACGTCTCGGTGGCCGAGACGAACACGGCGACGTCCCGGATGCCGCGTTCCAGCGCGCGCTTGAGCCCGCGCATGTTGGGGACCAGGACGGGGTAGCGCACGCCCGCGGCGCGGGGCAGCCGGTCGAGCAGCTGCTCGGCGTCGGCGAGCTGGGGCACCCAGTCGGGATGCACGAAGCTGGTCGTCTCGATGTGCCGCAGCCCGGCCGCGGCGAGCCGCTCGATGAACTCGGCCTTGACCTCGGTCGGCACCGGCTGCTTCTCGTTCTGCAGCCCGTCCCGCGGCCCCACCTCGTAGATCGTCACCCGATCGGGCAGTCCCTCGGCCGCAACGCGCTGCGGCTCGCGCATCACCATGCGACCAAGCTAGTCCTGATATTCCTCGCGGCCGGACGGATCCACCTCGGCGTCCGGGGACTTGGCACCGTGCGCGGGCTCGTGGGTGTCGCTGCGGGACGGCTCGCCGTCGCGCGGCGGCTTGTCCGGGCCCACCTGCTGGGCGCCCTTTTCGTCGTCGAGGTCAGCCATCCCCCGAGTCTAGGCAGCTGATCAGTGGCCTGTCGGCTCGTGCTCCGTGTGCCCGGCGGGCTCCAGCTGGAAGGTGGAGTGCTCGACGTCGAAGTGCCCGGCCAGGCAGTGCTGCACCTGGTCGAGCAGCTGCGGTGCGTGCCCGTCGGTGAAGCACTCGTCGTCGATCACCACGTGGGCCGACAGCGCCGGCAGGTTGGAGGTCACCGTCCACACGTGCAGGTCATGGACGTCGCGGATGTGGTCGACGGCGAGCAAGTGGGAGCGGATGTCGGCGAGGTCGATCTCCTCGGGCGCCGCCTCGAGCAGGATGCGTCCCGAATCGCGCAGCAGCCCCCACGCGGCGTGCAGCATCAGGCCCACCACGAGCAGCGAGGCGATCGCGTCGGCGCGGGTCCAGCCGGTGGCCAGGATGACCACGCCGGCGACGATCGTGCCGACGAAGCCGTACAGGTCGGTGAGGATGTGCGCGAACGCGCCGCGCACGTTGAGGCTGGACCGGTCGGCCCGCGCGAGTACGAACGTGACGGCCAGGTTGACGCCTACGCCCACGCCGGCGACCACGATCACCGGCAGGCCTTCGACCGACGGCGGGGTCACCAGGCGCCGGATGGCCTCCACGGTCACCACGCCGCTGACCACGACGAGGGTGATGCCGTTGCCCGCCGCGGACAGGATCTCGGCCCGCTTCCAGCCGAAGGTCCACTTGTCCCGGGGCGGACGGGCGGCGAGCCGGATCGCCCACAGCGACCCGGCGAGCGCGCCGACGTCGGAGAGCATGTGCCCGGCGTCCGACAGCAGCGCCAGCGATCCTGACGCGAAGGCCACCACGACCTCAGTGATCAGGAAGGCGGCCAGCAGGCCCAGCGCTGCCGTCAGGTAACGCTCGTCGGCCTGCCGCGGCGGGGCGTGCTGGTGCCCGAAGCCGTCCGCGCCGTCCACGCGTCGAACGTAACAGTGCGCGCCGGGCGGGCGAGCTGATCAGCCCAACGTCCCTGCCGGGTACCGACGAAGCGCGCTAGCGTGTCGGTGCCGATCGAGCCGGGATCGGCGCTGGAGGTGCGGGTGACGCCGACGCAGCTGCGCGCGTTCGTGGCGGTCGTGCGCGTGGGCTCGGTGAAGGACGCCGCCGCGGAGCTCGGCGTCACCGAATCGGCCGTCTCGCTGCACATCGGCCAGCTCCGCAAGGAGCTCGGCGACAAGCTGTTCCTGCGCACCGCCCACGGCATTGCGTTCACCCCCGGCGGGCTGCGCCTGGCCAGCCGGGCGGCTGAGCTGCTCGGCCTGCAGGACCGCACGATCCACGAGGTGAGCCAGGCGGCGTCCGGCCGGCGGCTGCTGCGCGTGGCCGCGGAGAGCCTGTTCGCCGAGCACGCCGCGCCCGGGCTGATCGAGCTGTTCGCCGGCCGGGCGGACGACCTGGACGTGGAGCTCAGCCTGCACGACGCCCGCAACTTCGAGTCATTGCTGCTCAGCCGCGCCGTCGACGTCGCCGTCGGTGAGCGGCCGGCCGTCGACCCGGCGATCGCCGGCCAGCCGTTCCTGAACTACCAGGTGATCGCGGTGGCCGCCCCCGCGCACCCGCTGACCCGCATCCATCCCGGAGCCGCCGAGCTGCGCGAGCAGACTTGGCTGCTCGGTCCGTCAGCAGCCGGCGAGCACGGGCTGGTGGCCGTCCTGCTGCGCAGGATCGGCGTGCCCGAGGCGAACCAGCGGATCTTCCAGAGTCACGTCGCCGCGCTGGAGGAGGCCAAGCGCGGCAAGGGCGTCGCGCTCGCGGTGTCGTTCGCCGCCGCGCAGGACGTGGCCGCGGGCAATCTGCGGCGCGTCGCGGCCCCGGTGGCGCACGCCGAGGGCACCTGGACGCTCTTGACGCTGGCCGGGCGTGCGGCACCGCCGGCCGCGGCCGAGCTGGGCCGCTTCGTCACCACGCCGCGGGCAACGCAGGCGATGCTGCGTGGCGCCGGGGTGACGGTCGGCCGGTTCAGGCCGGCCGTGCACGTGACGCTGTGGAGCTGACGCCGCCGCCGATGCACTCGATCACGCGCTCCAGCGCAGCGAAGGTGTCCGCGGGCAGCACCGCGTCGCAGTGCGGCAACGCTGCCGCCATCGCCCCGACCCGCGGCTCGAACTCGTCCGCACCGGCGCGCGGGTTGATCCATACCACGCGGTATGCGCGGCGCCGGATGCGTGCCATGACCCGGTGCATCTGCTCCGGCGGGTCGGCGTCCCAGCCGTCGGAGGCGATCACCACGATGCCGCCGCGCATCGCCGCGGCGTGGTGCGAGGCGAGCAGGGCGGCGAGGTTAGAGGCGATGCGGGTGCCGCCGAACCGGTCGGCGACCTTGCGTGTCGCCTCGGCGACGGCGACCTCCGCACTGCGGTGCCGCAGCACTGGAGTCAGCCGGGTGAGCCCGGTGGCGAAGGCGAACACCTCGGCGTCGGCATGCACGGCCAGCGCGCGCATCAGGTGCAGGTAGGCGCTCGCCTGGGCCTGCATCGAGCGGCTGACGTCGCACACCATGACCACCCGCCGGGGCCGCGCGACCGGGCGGACGTGCACCAGCTCCACCGGCTCCCACCCGGTGCGCCGGGCCCGCGCCATAGTGGGCCGGATCGCCACGCGGCGCCCGGCGGTGTCGATCGCCAGCCGGCGGCTGCGCCGGGCCGGCCAGCGGCGGCGAACCGCGTCCTCCAGCCACCGCGCCAGCAGCCGCATCTGCTCGGGGTCGAGTTCGTCGAAGCCGACGTCGAGCAGCCCGGCGACCGCGCTGGGCAGCGGCCGTGGCACGGCGAGCACGTCCTCGCCCGCATCCGCTTCCTCGGCGGCGGTGATGCCGCGCGGCAGGGTCGCCCAGGGCACCCCGCCATCCGCCTCCTCGGCACCCTGCCCGCGCGGCACCGCGACCTCGGCGTCGTCCGGGCTCGCGGACGGTCGCGGCGGGCGGCGGGCGTTCGGGTCCAGCGGCAGCATCGCGGCCTCGAACGCCGCCGCGAACACCGCGTCGAACGCGGCCAGCTCGCTGTGGCGACGCACCAGCGTCAGCCGCGCGCACCAGTACAGCTGGGTGCGAGTGCGGGGTGGGTCGGCCGCGAGGGCGCGGACGAAGTCGTCGATGCCGGTGAATCCCACCGGCACGCCGGAGGCCCGTAGCCGGTCGACGAACGAGACTGCGAACGCCGCCCGGTCGATCCCGCGCAGCAGCGGCGCGCTCATCGGCCCGCGGGATGCCCGAGCTCGTCGAGCGAGTCGAGCAGGGTGGTGCGGTCGTCGGGCGTCTTGGCGATCGCGAACAGGGTGCGCACGATGTCGTCGCGGACGAGATCGGTGGCGCCGAGCGCGGCCAGCGCGGACACCCAGTCGATGGCCTCGGCCATGCCCGGCGCCTTGTCGAGCTCGAGGCCGCGGGCCCGCTGCACGAACTCGGTCGCCGAGGCGATCAGCGGCTCGGCCGCGGCCGGCACCGAACGGCGCACGATGTCGGCGGCGCGCGCGGGCGAGGGGAACTCGATCCAGTGGTACAGGCAGCGGCGCCGCAACGCGTCGTGCAGCTCGCGACTGCGGTTCGAGCTGAGCACGACGTTCGGCCGCCGGGCCGCGGTGAACGTCCCGAGTTCGGGAACCGTCACCGACGCCTCGCCGAGGAACTCCAGCAGCAGCGCCTCGAACTCGTCGTCGGCCCGGTCGATCTCGTCGATCAGCAGCACGGGCGGCACCGGACCCGGATGCCGCACCGCGCGCAGGATCGGGCGCTCGAGCAGGAACTCCTCGGTGAACAGGTCGGCGTCGGTCAGCCGGGTGTGCTGGGCGTCGGCGAGCCGGATCGCGAGCAGCTGCCGCTGGTAGTTCCACTCGTAGAGCGCCTCGCTCGCGGTGAGGCCCTCGTAGCACTGCAGGCGGATCAGGTCGGCGTCCAGCGCGCGGGCCAGGGCCTTGGCCGCGGTGGTCTTGCCGACCCCGGGCTCGCCCTCGAGCAGCAGCGGCTGGCCCAGCGTGGTGGCGAAGTACAGCGCGGTCGCCAGCCCCTCGTCGACCAGGTAGTCGACGGCATCGAGCCGGTCGCGGACGTCCTCGACGCTCGAGACGCTCGAGGCAGGCGGGACGGACGACGCGGCCGGCTGCGCGGGGTGCACGCGCTCAGTGTCCCGCCTGCGCCAGGAACTGCTCACGGCAGTGCGGGTTGCAGAACCAGTACTGCTCGCCGCCGGTCACCACGGTCGGGGTGTCGGGCAGCACGGTCACCGTCATGCCGCAGACCGGGTCGACGGCGGTCTGCGGCGCCGGCTGCGGTGCCGCCGCGGCCGAGCGCGCCGCCCCGACCGGGGAGCGCACCACCGACACCACCTCGGCGAGGATCGACACGGCCACCTCGCCGGCGGTGCGCGCGCCGATGTCCAGCCCTGCGGGCGTGCTGATCCGCGTCCGCTCCTCGGCGGTCAGCCCGAGCGCGTCGAGCACCGCGCTGCCCCGCTTGCGGCTCGCGACCAGCGCGATGTAGGGCACGCCCGCGTCGAGGGCCGCCCGGATCGCCGCCTCCTCGTCCCGCCCGTGACTCGCGACGACGAGCGCGGTCGCCTCGGCGGCGACGCCGCCGCTGCCCGTCCGCGCCGTTGCGTAGCCGAGCACGTCGGCGAGCTGGGCGAACGCCTCGGCCACCGGGGACGTCCCCGCCACTTCGATCAGCGGCGGCGGCAGCATCGGCTCGAGGAAGATCTCCACCGCGCCGCCGGACAGGCAGGGGTTGACGACGACCTGCGCGCCCGGCGTCTCGGGGAACTCGACGGTGCCCTCGGGCAGCACGCGCAGCAGCACCGCGCGGTTCTCGGCGAGCGCGCCCAGGGCGGCCGTGCGCACCGAGCTCTGCGTGCACTGCCCGCCGACGAAGCCCTCGATCGACCCGTCGGCCAGCACGATCGCATCGTCGCCGGCGTGCGCCGAACTCGGCGGCTGCGCGCGCACCACCGTCGCGTGCACGAACGGCACGCGTCCGGCGGTCAGCTCGTGCGCGCGCAGCGCGGTCCGGCTCTGCATCCGTCCCCTCTCGGCCCGCTCAGATCGGCGGCGTCGGGTGGCCCTGCATGGCGTCCCACACCCGCGACGGCGTGAGCGGCATGTCCACGTGCCGCACCCCGAAGGGCTTCAGGGCGTCGACCACCGCGTTGACCACCGCGGGCGGGGAGCCGACGGTGGCCGACTCGCCGATGCCCTTGGCTCCGATGGGGTGATGCGGCGACGGGGTGGTGGTGAAGCCGGTCTCCCAGTCGGGCACCTCGAGGGCGGTGGGGATGAGGTAGTCCATCAGCGAGCCGCCCAGGCAGGTGCCGTTCTCGTCGAAGGCGATCATCTCCATCAGGGCCATGCCGACGCCGTCCACGAGCCCACCGTGCACCTGGCCCTCGATGATCATCGGGTTGATGCGGGTGCCGCAGTCGTCGACGGCGACGAACCGGCGCACCTTCACTGTCCCGGTGCCCGGGTCGACGTCCACGACGCAGATGTAGGCGCCGTTCGGATAGGTGAGGTTGGACGGGTTGTAGCAGACCTCCGCGTCCAGGCCACCTTCAATACCTTCGGGTAGGTCACCGGCGCCGTGGGCGCGCATCGCGATCTCCTGGATGGTCACCGCCTTGCCCGGGTCGCCGGCGACGGAGAACTTGCCCTTGTCCCACTCCAGGTCGGCGACGCTCACCTCGAGCATGCCCGAGGCGATGATGCGCGCCTTGTCGCGGATCTTGCGCGACACGAGCGCCGCCGCGGCGCCGGACACCGGCGTCGAGCGGCTGCCGTACGTCCCCAAACCGAACGGGGTCTGGTCGGTGTCGCCGTGCACGACCTCGATGTCGGCCGGCGGGATGCCGAGTTCCTCGGCGACGATCTGGGCGAACGTCGTCTCGTGCCCCTGGCCCTGCGTCTGCACCGACAGCCGCACCACTGCCTTGCCGGTCGGGTGCACGCGCAGTTCGCAGCCGTCGGCCATGCCCAGGCCGAGGATGTCCATGTCCTTGCGCGGACCGGCGCCCACCGCCTCGGTGAACGTCGAGACGCCGATGCCCATCAGCTCGCCGCGGGCTCGCCGCTCGGCCTGCTCCCTGCGCAGTTCGTCGTAGCCGGCGATGCGCAGCGCCTCGCGCAGGGTCGCCGGGTAGTCGCCGGAGTCGTACACCCAGCCGGTCTTGGTGGCGTAGGGGAACTGCTCGGGCTTGAGCAGGTTGCGCTGCCGCAGCTCGACCGGGTCGAGTTGCAGCTCGTCGGCCAGGCAGTCGACCAGCCGCTCCACGAAGTAGACGGCCTCGGTGATGCGGAACGAGCACGCGTAGGCGACCCCGCCCGGTGCCTTGTTCGTGTACACCGCCGTCATGTGGCAGTAGGCAGCCTGCAGGTCGTAGCTGCCGGTGAACACGCCGAAGAAGCCGGCCGGATACTTCACCGGGGCGGCGGTGCCGTTGAACGCGCCGTGGTCGGCCAGCACGCGGCTGCGGATGGCGAGGATCTTGCCGTCGCGGGATGCGGCGATGTCGCCGCGCATGATGTAGTCGCGGGCGAAGCCGGTGCTGGTGAGGTTCTCGGAACGGTCCTCCATCCACTTGACCGGCTTGCCGGTGAGCAGCGAGCCGACGATGGCGCACACGTAACCGGGATAGATCGGCACCTTGTTACCGAACCCGCCGCCGATGTCCGGGGCGACGACGCGGATCTTGTGCTCGGGCAGCCCCGCGACGAGCGCGTACAGGGTGCGGTGGGCGTGCGGCGCCTGCGAGGTACACCAGAGTGTGAGCTTGCCGTCGATGCCGTCGTAGTCGGCCACCGCGCCGCAGGTCTCCATCGGCGCCGGGTGCACGCGGGGGTAGACGATGTCCTGCGAGACCACGACCTCGGCGTTGTCGAACACCGCGTCGGTCGCGGCCGCGTCGCCGGTCTCCCAGTCGAAGCAGTGGTTGTTGGTCTTGCCCTCGAGGTCGGTGCGGATCACCGGCGCGTCCCGGTCGAGCGCGCGGCGGGCGTCCACGACCGGCTCGAGGATCTCGTACTCGACGTCGATGAGTTCGAGCGCGTCGCGGGCCGAGTAGCGGTCCTCGGCGACGACGAATGCGACCTCCTGGCCCTGGAAGCGCACCTTGTCGGTCGCGAGCACCGCCTGCACGTCGTTCGACAGCGTGGGCATCCACGCCAGCCCCTTCTCGGCCAGCATCGCGCCGGTGACGACGAGCTTCACCTTCGGATGCGCCTGCGCCGCGGAGATGTCGACACTGACGATCTTCGCGTGCGCCATCGGGGCGCGCAGGATCGCGAGGTGCAGCATGCCGGACAGCTGCAGGTCGTCCACGTAGCGTCCCTTGCCGCGGATGAAGCGCGGGTCCTCCTTGCGCAGCATCCGTCCGTAGCCGACCGGGTGCTGGTCGTTGTCGACGAACTCGGTGACCGGGCGCTGTTCGAGAGTGGTCATGGTCAGGCTCCGGTGCCGACGCTGGTGCGGGTGCCGTCCTGTTCGGCGGCGGCCCACTGCACGGAACGGACGATCGTGCTGTAACCGGTGCACCGGCAGATCTGGCCGGAGATCGCCTCGCGGATCTCCCCCTCGGACGGGTGCGGATTGCGGTCGAGCAGCGCGCGGGTGGTCATCAGCATGCCCGGCGTGCAGAAGCCGCACTGCAGCCCGTGGCATTCCATGAACCCGCGCTGGATCGGATCCAGCTCGCCGCCCTGTTCGAGCCCCTCGACGGTGCGGACCTCGTGCCCGTCGGCCATCGCGGCGAGCACCGTGCACGACTTCACCGGCTCGCCGTCCAGCCACACCACGCAGGTGCCGCAGTTGCTGGTGTCGCAGCCCCAGTGCGTCCCGGTGAGTCCGAGATGATCGCGCAGGAAGTGCACGAGCAGTAGCCGGCCCTCGATGTCGCGGGTGTACTGCTCGCCGTTGACCGTCACGGTGACCTGCATGTCAGCTCCTCTGCGAGATGCGGGCGACGGCTCGGCGCAGCGCCCGCTGGGTGAGCTCGTTGGCCAGGTGGCGCTTGTACTCGACGCTGCCGCGCTGGTCGGACACCGGCGAGCAGCCCTGCGCGGCGAGCTCGCCCGCTCGCGCGAACAGCTCGTCGGACGGTTCGTGCCCGCGCATCGCCTCGGAGATCGCCGGCATGCCGGTGGTGTTGGGGCCGACGGCCGCCAGCCCGACACGGGCGTCGGCGATGACCGATCCGTCCATCCACACCGCCGCTCCGGCCGAGACGACCGCCCAGTCACCGGCGCGCCGCTCGACCTTCTCGTAGGCGCTCGAACCGTTCGGGCGGATCGGGAACCGGACCTCGGTGAGGATCTCGGCGTCGCCGACGGCCGTCTCGTACGGCCCGCGGTGGAAGTCCTCCATGGCCACGACCCGCTCGCCGTCCCGGCCGCGGATGACGCAGCTGGCGTTGAGCGTCGTGCACACCGCGGACAGGTCCTCGGACGGGTCGGCCTGGCACAGCGACCCGCCGAGCGTGCCGCGGTTGCGCACGACCGGGTCGGCGATGACGCGTTCGGCGTCGCGGAAGATCGGGAACGTCTCGAGCAGCGGCTCGGATTCGAGCAGTTCCCGGTGCCGGGTGAGCGCCCCGATGCGGATCTGTTCGGGCTCGACGGTGATGTAGCCGAGCTCGTCGTGCAGCGGGTTGATGTCGATGAGGTACTCGAAGTTGGCCAGCCGCAGCTTCATCATCGGCAGCAGGCTGTGCCCGCCTGCGACGAGACGGGCGGAATCGCCCCGCTGTTCCAGCAGGCCGAGAGCCTGATCGACGCTCGACGCGCGCTCGTACTCGAACGGTGCGGGCACCTGCATGGCGAACCCCTTCCGCTGCCGGAGGAGCACATTCGGCTCCTCGGCGCGGCCGAAGTCAACCCGCACCTAAGCGAAGCCTTGATTCGGACGCCGGGTCAGTTGAGCTGTTGCTTAGGTCGCCGTTGACGGGCACCTGCTCGCGGCAGGATGCTGCCCTTCCTGCCTGTCCGGGAGGTGCGCCCATGCTCCTGCCCGTCGCCGTGCGAGCGGCGGCCATTGCGGCGATGGCAGCTGTCGCGGCGTACCACCTGCTCCGGCTGCGCGCGCGGTGGCGGGTGCCGGGCGATGTGGCGCTCGATCTCACCCACCTCGCGATGGCCGCGGCGATGGTCGCGATGCTCACCGGGCGGACCGGTGCACGGGCCGGCATGTGGGAGGCGCTGGCCTTCGCCCTCCCGGCGGGATGGCTGGTCGTGCGTGCTGTGCGGACGTACGTGCTGGACGGCGTCGTCGGCTCGCTCGCGGCGCAGGCGGCCGGCTGCTGCGGCATGGTCGGGATGCTGGCGCTCAGCGTCGCCGCGCCCACGTCGATGGCCGGGATGGCGATGACGTCGCGCCCCGCCGGCCCCGCCGTGCTGCTGCTCGTCCCCATGGCCGCGCTGACGGTGGCGACCGCGGCGGCCCTGCGCCGCCGCACCGGACCGGAGCTGCTTGCCAGGGGTTGCCACGTGCTGATGGCCGGCACGACCACGCTCATGGCGGCCGCGCTGCTCTGAACTCCGATGCCGCTGGCGCAGCCGCCGCGGCCGAGGTCAGGGCCGCCAGCGGCGGTGCGCGGTGCCGATCTGGCCGGCGCGGATCAGTTCCAGCCGGGGCTTGGGTCCCTCGGTGCGGCCGGTCTGCGGACGCCGCGAACCTGCCCGCCACGGATCGGGCCAGCGCGCACCCGGACCCGTGTAGTCCTGCTCGGCGGCGGCGTGCAGCGTCCAGTTCGGGTCGTAGAGGTGCGCCCGGCCGAGCGCGCACAGATCGGCGCGGCCGGCCAGCAGAATGGAGTTCACGTCGTCGAACGACGAGATCACCCCCACCGCGATCGTGGTGGCGCCGGTCTCGTTGCGGATGCGGTCGGCGAACGGCGTCTGGTACGACCGGCCGAAAGCGGGACGTTCCTCGGGGTGCACCTGGCCGGTCGACACGTCGATCGTGTCGGCGCCGGCGGCGACGAAGGCGCGGGCGACCTCGACGGAGTCAGCGGCGGTGATCCCGTCGTCCGTCCAGTCGGTCGCCGAGATGCGGACGCTGATCGGGCGGTCGGCGGGCCACATCGCGCGGATCGCCGCGAACACCTCGAGCGGATAGCGCAGCCGGTTCTCGAGCGTCCCGCCGTACTCATCGGTACGGTGGTTGGTCAACGGCGAGATGAACGACGACAACAGGTAGCCGTGCGCGCAGTGCAGCTCGAGCAGGTCGAAGCCCGCATCGGCGCCGCGCCGGGCCGCGTCGACGAACTGCTGCTTGATGGCGGCGAGGTCGTCGACGGTGAGCTCACGCGGCACCTGGTTGACGCCTGGGCGGTACGGCAGCGGTGAGGGGGCGACGACCTCCCAGTTGCCCTCGGGCAGCGGCTCGTCGATGCCCTCCCACATCAGCTTGGTCGAGCCCTTGCGTCCGGAGTGCCCGATCTGCAGTCCGATCTTGGACTGCGACTCGGTGTGTACGAAGTCGGTGATGCGCCGCCAGGCCTGCGCCTGCGCGTCGGTCCAGATGCCGGTGCAGCCCGGAGTGATGCGGCCGACGTCCGAGACGCACACCATCTCGGTCATGACCAGCCCGGCCCCGCCCAGCGCCTTGCCGCCGAGGTGGACGAGGTGGAAGTCATTCGGCATGCCGTCGACCGCTCGGTACATGTCCATCGCCGAGACCACGACCCGATTCGCGAGCTGCAGCGCGCCCAGCCGGTAGGGCTGGAACATCGGCGGGCAGACCTCGCCGGCACCGTGCCCGCGCTCCTTCTCGTGCTGCGCGAACCACTCGTCCACCGATTCGACGAACTCCGGGTCGCGCACCCGCAGGTTGTCGTAGGTGACCCGTCGGCTGCGGGTCATGATGTTGAACGCGAACTGCAGCGGCTCCTGGTCGACGTACTGACCGAGGTTCTCGAACCATTCGAGGCTGGCCTGCGCGGCGCGCTGCGTCGACTGCACGACCGGCTTTCGCTCGTCCTCGTAGGCGGCGAGCGCGGCCGGGACGTCGGGCTGCTCGTGCAGGCAGGCGGCCAGCGCGAGCGCGTCCTCCATCGCCAGCTTGGTGCCGGAGCCGATGGAGAAGTGCGCGGTGTGTGCGGCGTCGCCGAGCAGCACGACGTTGCCGTTGCACCAGCGCTCGTTGCGCACCGTGGTGAAGGTGACCCATTTGGAGTTGTTCATGAACAGCTCGGCGCCGTCGAGCACGTCGGCGAAGATCTCGCGCACCCGCTCGACCGACTTCTCGTCCGACTCCCCCGGCGCGAACTCCCGCTCGGCGAACACGTCGAAGCCCGCCGAGCGCCACACCCGGTCGTTCATCTCCACGATGAACGTGCTGCCCTGCGCGTCGAACGGGTAGCCGTGGATCTGCATCACGCCGTGCGGGGTCTGCCGGATGTAGAACTTGAAGGCGTCGAAGACCTTGTCGGTGCCCAGCCACATGTACCGGCAGTGGCGCGTCTCGAGCGACGGCCCGAACACGTCGGCGTAGCGGTTTCGCACCTGCGAGTTCACCCCGTCGCCGGCCACGACCAGGTCGTTGTCGGCGGACAGCTGCGCGACGTCGGGTGCGAGCGTGCGGAACCGGACGTCCACTCCCAGCTCGGCGCAGCGTTCCTGCAGGATCTGCAGCAGCCGCTTGCGGCTCATCGCCGCGAAGCCGTGGCCGCCGCTGGTGAGCACCTGGCCGCGGTAGTGGACGTCGATGTCGTCCCAGCGGGCGAACTCGCGTTCCATCCGTTCATAGATGCGCGCGTCGGCGTGCTCGATGCCGCCGAGCGTCTCGTCGGAGAACACGACGCCGAACCCGAACGTGTCGTCGGCGGCGTTGCGTTCCCAGACGGTGATCTCCGCCGCCGGGTCGAGCTGCTTGGCCAGGGCGGCGAAGTACAGGCCGCCGGGGCCGCCGCCGATGACGGCGATGCGACGCGCCGTCATGCCTGCTCGGCGTGCTCGGCCTGCCGGCGCAGGCGGAATCGCTGCACCTTGCCGGTGGCGCCGCGCGGCAACTCGTCGATGAACTCCACGGCACGGGGGTACTTGTACGGCGCGATGCGCTGCTTGGTGAAGTCCTGCAGCTGCTTCACGAGCTCGTCCGAGCCGTGCATGCCCTCGCGCAGCACGACGTAGGCCTTGACGAGGTTGCCGCGATCCGGGTCGGGCACGCCGACGACGCAGCATTCGGCGACGTCCGGGTGGGCCAGCAGCGCCGCTTCCACCTCCGGCCCGGCGATGTTGTACCCGGACGAGATGATCATGTCGTCGTTGCGGGCCTGGAAGTGCAGGTACCCGTCGTCGTCCTCGACGAAGGTGTCGCCGGTGATGTTCCAGCCGTCCTGCACGTACACGGTCTGCCGCTCGTCGGCGAGATATCGGCAACCGGTCGGGCCCTTGACCGCCAGGCGGCCCGCGGTCCCCGGCGGGACGGAGCGGCCCTGCTCGTCCACCACCTTCGCCTGGTACCCCGGCACGGCCTTGCCCGTAGCGCCGGGACGGATGTCGTCGTCGGCCGCGGAGACGAACACGTGCAGCATCTCGGTCGAACCGATGCCGTCGATCAGCCGCACACCGGTGGCCTCGTGGAAATCGCGCCACGTCGACTCGGGCAGCGGCTCGCCCGCCGACAGGGCGCGGCGCAGACTTCGCAGACGCTCGGGACGCCCGGAGCGCAGCATCGCCCGGTAGGCGGTGGGCGCGGTGACGCAGATCGTGACCCGATGCCGCTCGATGACGTCGGCGAGCTCGTCCGGGGTGGCTTTCTCGACGAGCAGGGTGGACGCGCCCACCCGCAGCGGGAACACCAGCAGCCCGCCGAGACCGAACGTGAAGCCCAGCGGCGGGGTTCCGGTGAACACGTCGTCGGGCGTCGGCTTGAGGACGTACTTCGAGAAGGTGTCGCAGATCGCGAGCACATCGCGGTGGAAGTGCATCGTCGCCTTCGGCCGGCCCGTCGTACCCGAGGTGAAGGCCAGCATCGCGACGTCGTCGGCCGAGGTGTCGACGGCGGCGAATTCGTCGGCGGCGTCGGTGATGCGCACGGCGAGGTCGGCGGGATCCGATCCGCCGTAGGTGACGACGGGCGCGCCGCCGAGCTGTGCCTGGCGGAGGTCGTCGAGGAACCGTGCGTCGCACAGCGCCAGGTCGATCCGGCCGATCTCGGCCACCGCGCTGAGTTCAGCGGCGCGCAGCAGCGGCATGGTGGTGACCACGACGGCACCTGCCTTGAGCACCGCGAGCCAGCACGCAGCCAGCCAGGGGTTGTTGGGCCCGCGCAGCAGGACGCGATTGCCCGGGACGATGCCGAGGTCGCCGGTGAGGACGTTCGCGATGCGGTTGACCGTGCGCTGCGTCTGGCCGTAGCTCCAGACGTCGCCGGCCGGCGTCCGCAGGCACGGGCGGTCGGCGCCGAGCCGGTCGATCACGCCGTCGAGCAGGTCGACGGCGCAGTTCAACCGGGCGGGGTAGTGCACGTCGGGCAGGTCGAAGACGAACTCCGGCCAGAGGTGCTGCGGGGGGAGGTTGTCGCGGCAGAAGGTGTCCACATGAGCGGACGGACCGAGCGCGGCCGGGGCATCCAGCGTCATGCCCGTCAGTATTCGCTTCCTGTGACGACAGTCAAGCGTCCGATACATCAACTACGAAGCGGTGTCGCGGATCCGGCGGCTATCGTGTGCTGCGTGGCAGCCGAGGACGACGCCAATGGGCGGGCACGCAAGCCGCGGGCGTTGATCGTCACCGTCTACGGCCTGTACGCGCGCGAGACCGGCGGGTGGATGAGCGTGGCGTCGGTGATCCGGCTGCTCGCCGAGTGCGGCGTGGACGAGCCGTCGGTCCGTTCGTCGATCTTCCGGCTGAAGCGGCGCGGCCTGCTCGACGCCGCGCGGACGGACGGCGTCGCCGGCTACGCGCTCTCCGACGAGGCCCGGGCGATCCTCGACGAGGGTGACCGGCGCATCTTCTCCCGCCGCCGGGCCGAGCCGGACGAGGGCTGGGTGCTGGCGGTGTTCAGCGTGCCGGAGGCCGAACGCGACAAGCGCCACCAGTTGCGCTCGCGGCTGTCGTGGCTCGGGTTCGGGACGGTGGCGGCCGGCGTCTGGGTGGCGCCGGCGCACCTGCTGGACGAGGCGCGCGAGGTGTTGCAGCGGCAGGGTCTGGGCGTGTACGTGGACCTGTTCCGCGCCGAGCACGCCGGCTTCGCGTGCACCGCCGAGCGCATCCCCGCCTGGTGGGACCTCGACCGGCTGCACGGTCTCTACAGCGACTTCGTCGACGCGTACGCGCCGGTGCTGACCGGATACCGGCGCCGCAAGCGGGTGGACGACGCCCGCGCCTTCGCCGACTACGTCAACGCGCTGACCGAGTGGCGGCGGCTGCCGTACTCGGAGCCGGGCCTGCCCGCGGGTGTCCTGCCGAAGGGCTGGATCGGATTCCGCGCCGCCGACACCTTCTTCGAGCTGCACGACCGGCTCGCCGCGCCCGCGCACCGGTTCGTCGACTCGATCCGCGGCGCGTAACCCCCGCCGTCACAGCACCGCGTAGCCCTGCACCTCGACGAGCGCATCGGCGTCCCACAACCGCGCGACGCCGATGCCGGCCATCGCCGGGTACTCGCGGCCGACCAGCCGCCGCCACACGGCGCCGATCTCGGCGGCGCGGGCGCGGTAGTCGTCCATGTCGACGATGTAGATCGTCAGCGCGGCGAGCTGGTCCGGACGCCCGCCGGCGGCAGCGAGCGCGGTGAGCAGGTTCGACAGCGCCTGCTCGAACTGCTCAACGACGCCCTCGCCGACGATGCGTCCGTTGCCGTCGAGCGCGGTCTGCCCGGCCAGGAAGACCGTCGTGCCAGTGCCGACGACGGCGTGCGAGAAGCCGCGGGGCTCGGCGAGTCCGGGCGGGTTCACGCGTTCGATCGTCATTCGGGGTCCTCGGCGGATCGTGGAGCGCCGGCGGAGCGATTCGTTGGAGTGGTCACTGAAGCGCTCCTCCGTCGACGTTGAGGGCCTGGCCGGTGACCGCTCCGTTCGCCACGCAGTACCGGACCGCCTCGGCGACCTCGTCCGGAGTGACGAGCCGGCCGATGGGCTGCTTGCGCTCGAGCACCTGTCGGGCCTCCTCGGCGGTGCGACCGGTGCTGGCGACGATGTTCTGCACGGTCGCGTCGGTCATGGGTGTGTCGACGTAGCCGGGACAGACGGCGTTGACGGTGACGCCGGTGCGGGCCAGTTCGGCAGCGGCCGAGCGCACGAGTCCCAGCACCCCGTGCTTGCTCGCCGTGTACGCCGCGATGTAGGGCTCGCCGACGCGGGCGGCGATCGAGGCGACGACGACGATGCGACCCCAGCCGGCCTCCCGCATCGCCGCTACCGCGCGCCGGATGCACCGGAAGGGCGCGGTGAGGTTCAGCTCGAGCATGCGGTGCCAGTCGGCGTCAGTGGTCTGCTCAAGGCGGGCCGAGTGACCGGCGCCGGCATTCGGGACGAGCACCTCGACCGGGCCCCACACCCGCTCGATCTCAGCGAACGCGGCCTCGATCTGCCCTGCGTCGGTGACGTCGGCGGGCAGCACGAGCGTGTGCCCGGCGCAGGCCTCCGCGGTCTCCTCGAGGTCGTCCTGACTACGGGAGAGCACTGCGACGCGCAGCCCCTCGGCGCTCAGCCGACGGGCGATCGCCCGGCCGATGCCCCGGCCGGCGCCGGTGACCAGTGCTACCCGGCCGTCGTCGGACACGTCAGCGACCTTGCCAGTTCGGCGGCCGCCGCTCGTTGAACGCGGCGTGGAACTCCGCATGGTCGCGCGTGGTCATCAGCAACGCCTGCGTCATGGCGTCGAGCTCCATCGCGCCCGATATCGACATGTCCAGCTCGCGGGTGAGCAGCGACTTGGTCTGTGCCAGGGCGAGCGTGGGCCCGGCGGCGAGCGTCGCGGCGAGTTCCGACACCGCGGCGTCGATCTCGTCGTCGGCGACCAGCTTCGACACCAGGCCGTACCGGTCGGCGGTAGCGGAGTCGATCGTGCCGCCGAGCATCAGCAGCTCGGTCGCCCGGCCGAGGCCCACGACGCGCGGCAGCAGGTAGGCCGCACCCATGTCACCGCCGGAGAGCCCGACCTTGGTGAACAGGAACGCGAACCGTCCCGACGTGCTGACCACCCGGAAATCCGACGCGAGCGCGACCACCGCACCGGCGCCGGCGGCGATGCCGTGGATGGCGGTGACGATCGGGACGGGGCACTCGCGCATCGCCCGGATGACGTCGCCTGTCATCTTGGTGAACCGCATGAGGTCGCGGGGTTCCATCTTGATCAGCTCGCCGATGATCTCGTTGACATCGCCGCCGCCGCAGAAGCCCTTGCCCTCGCCGTGGATGACGAGCACCCGGACGTCCTGGTGGTGCGGCAGTTCGGCGAGCAGGTCGCGCAGGTCGGCGTAGCTCTCGAAGGTCAGCGGATTGAGCTTCTCCGGACGGTCGAGGGTGACCGTCGCGACGCCGTCAGCCTTCGCGAAGCGGAAGTGCTGCCAGTGCTCGGTCAACTGCGGCGAGGCGTGGAACCGATACTCGTCGCTCATCGAGTGACTCCCCTGCCGATCAGCCCGCGGGCGATGATCGATCGTTGTACCTCGGATGCCCCCTCGTAGATGCGCAGGGCGCGCACATCACGGTAGAGGTGCTCGAGAAGATGGCCGCGTTGCAGGGCGACCGCGCCGTGCAGCTGGACGCAGCCGTCGATGATCTGCTGCGCGGCCTCGGTGGCGGCGAGCTTGGCCATCGCCGAGCGGCGGCTCTGCAGCTCGGGCTGGTCGCCCCGGTCGTAGGCGGAGGCGGCCGCGTAGACCAGCAGGCGGGCCGCCTCGAGCTGCGTCGCCAGGTCGGCGATCTTGTGCGCGACCGACTGCTGGGCTGCCAGCGGCGCGCCGTAGACCTCGCGGTTGCGGACGTGGTCGATCGTCGTGTCGAGAGCGACCTGGGCCATGCCGAGCGCGAAGGCGCCGACGCTCGGGCGGAACAGATCGAGGGTGCGCATCGCCACCGCGAAGCCTGCGTCGACCTCGCCGAGGACGTCCTCGCGCCCGACCCGCACGCCGTCGAACACCAGGCGCCCGATCGGATGTGGGGAGAGCATGTCGAGGTGTTCCCCCGAGAGCCCGGGACTGCCGCCTACGACGACGAACGCGGTGACGCCCCGTGCCCGGGAGTCCGGGGTCGTGCGGGCGAACACGGAGTAGACGTCGGCGTCCGGGGCGTTGGAGATCCAGATCTTCTCGCCGGACAGCCGCCAGCCGTCGCCGTCCGGCTCGGCGCGCAGGGCCAGCGCGGCGGCGTCCGACCCGGCGTCCGGCTCGGAGAGCGCGAACGCGGGGATCGCCTCGCCGGAGATCACCTTCGGCAGCCATCGCTCGCGCTGCCGCGCCGACCCGGCCTGCAGGATCGGATAGCTGCCGAGGCCCTGCAGGGCGAGCGCGGTCTCGGCCTCGCCGGAGACCTGCGCGATGGATTCGCGCAAGAGGCACAACTGCATCGCCGCGGCGTCGCGTGGTGGCTCGTCCGGCGCCCCGCCGAACAGGCCGCGCAGCAGGCCGGCCTCGCCCATCGCGCGCACCATCGGCCGGTTGACCCGGCCTGCCTCGGCGCCGGCGAGCGGAGCGATCTTGGTGCGGGCCGTTTCGCCGGCCCAGGCCGCGTAAGCGCGTTGTTCGTCGGTGAGGGCGAATCCGCCGGACAGGGACGGGTGCGGTGCCGGGTCCGTCGTCACTCGCCAAGCCTATTGCAATGGTGACGCTCGTCAATCTTTCGCAAGCTCGCGGAGCTGGACGCCCGAGCGGATGCTGCGCCTTGCCGGAGCCTGGAGGCCCCAGCCACGGCCGCGGGGAACCCTTCGGGGCTGGTCGCCCGTTGTTCCAGCAGAGAGGCTGTTTCGCAATCAAGGCCGGCGGGCAGCTTCGCAAGATCACGGCATGAGCCGCAGGGAGGTTCGCGATGACGACCGGCCCAGGGATTCCGGGTATCCCACCGATCCGTCTGGATTCGGCAAACTTCGCGTGGAACAAGGTCGCCTCGTTCGACGACTACGAGCAGGCGCAGGCGGCGGTCGACCGGTTGTCCGACGACGGGTTCCCAGTCGAGATGCTCGACATCGTCGGCTGCGATTTGCGCAGCGTCGAACGGGTGACCGGACGCCTGACCAATGGCAGGGCGGCGGCCGCCGGCGCGGCGCAGGGCGCGTGGTTCGGCCTGTTCATCGGCCTGCTGGTCGGCCTGTTCACCGCCGGGCCCACCTGGCTCGGACTGATCCTCGGCGGATTGCTGATCGGCGCGGCATGGGGCGCCATCGCCGGCTATGCGGGGCACGCCATGCTGCGCGGCCGGCGGGACTTCACGTCGGTGCGCACCCTCGTCGCGGCGCGCTACGACCTGCTGGCCCGCGGCGGGACGGTCGATCAGGCCCGGCAGATGCTGCAGACGGCCGGGGTGATCCAGCCGGCCGCCGGCTGATCTCTCGGCCGTAAGCACCGAAGAGCAGCGCCGCCTGCATCCCGTCCACGAACGCGCCCTGCGCGTGGATGGCCACCGGGCCACCGATGTGCCCGATCGCCTCGATGCCGGCTGATGAATTAGTCTGCGCGCTCGCTCCGGGCATCCGGGCGATCGTGCTGCCGAGCGCGCCACAGCATCGCACCAAGGCGCGCTTCACGTAGCGGGCGGCCGCGTCCTTGCGGCGATGGCCCGGGTCGGAGTGGACGGAGTACCCACTGGACACCTAGCCGCTCTATGCCTAGAGTAACTAGGTATGCCGAATCCGTCGCTGAAGAACAACGTGGACCTGCTGCTCATGGGCGTGCTGCGCTCCGGGCCGGCCCACGGGTACGCGATCATCGCCGCGCTGCGCGAGCGCAGCGACGGCGAGTTCGACCTGGCCGAGGGCACCATCTATCCCGCACTGCACCGCCTCGAACGGGCGGGCGTGATCGAGAGCTCGGTGCAGGTCGCGCAAGGCCGGCGACGGCGCACCTACTCGCTCACCGCGCGGGGCCGTAAGGAGTTCGCGGCTCAGCGACGCGAGTGGCAGGGTTTCGTGACCAGCGTGCAGGCGGTGATCGCGTGAGCGACACCCCGATCGAGGATTACCTCGATGAACTGCTGCGACGCACGCATGCGGACGCGAGAAGCACGCGACGCCTTCTCGATGAGGCCGGCGACCATCTGCACGCAGCAGCCGCCGATCTCGAAGCGAGCGGCCTGTCGCGACAGCTTGCCGAAGTCGAGGCGATCCGCCGGTTCGGCCCGGCCGCGCCGGTGGCGCTGGCGACTTCACGGCGGTCCCTGGTCGCGCTGTTCCTCGAGACGCTGCGCGCAGCGCTGTTCCTTGCCGGCTGCGGGCTCGCAGCGGTCGGTGTCAGCGGCCTCGTGGCCCTGGTCATGAACCTCTGGTTCGGCCGGTCCTTCGTCGGCGGGGTGAGTGTCGTTCCGTTCCAGCCGGGCGCGTCGGTCGCCGAGACCGCCGACGACGCGGTCGTCCTGCGGGCGCTCGCGGGACTCGTGGGGCTGCTGGTGCTGCTCGCCTACTGGGTGGTGCGCCGGCGCGCGAGCTCCGCGTCGCTGTTGCCCGCCGGGCTGGTCGACGCGCTGGGTGCGGCTGCGTTCGCCGCAGGCACCGCCGGCCTCACGATCGCCGCTGTCGACCAGGCCGCCCACGGCGGCGCCGACGGCGTCGGGTTCCCGCTGAGCGGCGCACTGGTTGCACTGCCGGCAACGCTGTACTTCTGCATCCGCGCCGCGCGCGCCCTGCTGCGTCCGGTTTCCTGACCCGGCTCACCGCTGCCGGACGGTGCCCTGGTGCGCGGCGGCGCGCCGACGCCGCAGCGTGGCAACCTCCCGGTGCACGGCCCCGGCCGCGACCGTGAGCCACACGGTCGCGGCCACCCAGAAGAACACCAGTGAGATCGTGAACAGCGAGTGCATGCGCAGCTCGTGCGCACACGACGCCGATGCCGCCGAGTACATCCCGATCGGGAACACCGCCGACCACCACACGCCCTGGTAATGCAGCGAGCCGCTCTGCCGGTCGACGCGCCACACCTCGGCGTACAGCAGCAGCGGCACCCACAGGCTCGCCACCACCCAGCAGATCAGCGTCAGGATCCGGACGGTCGACAGCACCCACCCCGGGCCGTGCAGCAAGGCGAGCACGGCGTGCACGTGGGCCCCGGCCAGTGCGGACACCGCGACCGCTCCCATGAGGATCCAGCTGTCCGGCGGCACCTGCTCCGGGCCGAACGGCGACGCAACGGCCCGCCAGGCAACCAGCCAGGTCACCGCGAGGTAGACGCCGAGGCCGAGCAGCCACGCGGCCCCGGCAGCGGCGAGCAACCACCAGCTCGAGGAGAACAGCGCGGCGTGCGCGGCGCAGGTGGCCAGCCCGGCCAGGGCCACGCTGGGCAGCAACCAGGCGCCATGCGCATGATCGCGCAGCTCGACGCGTGACCGCGCGCGCACGTCGCCGACGCTGAGCGGCGCGAGCACCAGCCAACCGCACACCGAGAGGACGAGTGTCGTCCACACCGCCGCGGGATGGCTGTCCCACCGCACGCCGAGCACCTCGCAGGCGGCCACCGCGGTGAACATCCGCAACGCGACGTCCGGGTCGCGGGCCTGGGCGGCGATGTCGCTCGGCCCGACGGCGATCCGGACGACCAGGCCGACACCGAGGACGAGGAATGCCGCTGCCGCAAGGGTGCCGAGGACGACCGAGATGCGGTGATACGCGTGGTCGGCAGCGGCGACCGCCACGATGCCGGTGGCCATCACGACCGCGAACACATCGGGCGGCAGGTTCACATCACGCAGGCGCCGCAGCTGCACACATTGATCGTCCACCCGTCGGCCCGCAGCCGAACAGCGCGTGGCGGAACGCGCTCCAGGCGGTGGTGGGGGCTCCGTCCGGACTACGGGGAGGCGTCCGGACGGAGCCCCGCTCAGGGGCGTCCTGGGTGCCCCGCGCGACCGACCCTAGGGCGCGGAGGGGTCGGCTGTGATCCCGCAGATGCACCAAGCGGACGTCCGCATTCCGCATGGTCGCGGCGGGCGAGCGGCGATCGCGGTCGCCGGCCACGTCGAATCGCTCTCGATTTGCGCGTCCAATGGCCCGCTCTGCCTGGGTTCGGGCCACTTCGGCAGCATCCCTCGTGCCCGGCGAATCTCGTAGGCTGCCCGGAAACGAGGAGGAAGCGTTGTCGGACGCGGGCGGCCTTCGCGTCGGCCTGCTGGGCGAGTTCACGGCGTCGTACGACGGTGCCGCGCTCGACCTCGGAGGGCCGCGCCAGCGAGCTGTGCTCGCCATGCTCGTGCTGCATCGCGGCCAGACGGTGAGCGTCGACCGGATCGTCGAGGCGTTGTGGGCGGACGAACCGCCGGCCACCGGGTTCAAGACGCTGCAGTCCTACGTGTCGCACCTGCGCCGTCGCCTGGAACCCGACGTGGCTGCGCGTTCGCGGTCGGGAGTGATCGTCCGGCAAGCCCGCGGCTACGCCGTCCGGCTCGCGCCCGACGCGGTGGACGCGTGGGAGTTCGAGCGGCTGCTCGCCGACGCCCAGCACACCTCCGACCCGACCGCGACGCTTCGCGACGCGCTGGCGCTCTGGCGCGGCCCGGCACTCGCCGACTACGCCGGGCAGCCCTGGGCCGAGCCGGAGATCACCCGGCTCGAGGACCTGCGCGCCGTGGCCCGCGAGCGGCTCGCCGCGGCGCGCGTGGAACGTGGCGACGCGGCGGTCATGGTCGGCGAACTCGAGGCGATGGTCGCCGATGCCCCGCTGCGCGAGGAACGCTGGCGGCTGCTCGCCCTGGCGCTCTACCGCGCGCACCGCCAGGCCGACGCGCTGGGCACTCTGCGGCGGGCCCGGCAAACCTTCGCCGACGAACTCGGCGTCGACCCCGGACCCGCGCTGCGCGACCTCGAGGCCGCCATCCTCTCCCAATCGCCGGCGCTGAACGGCCGCCGGCACGCTCCGCTGGCCACCGACGCCGCCCGTCCCGGCCCCGACGCCGCCCGTCCCGGCCCCGACGCGGCCGAGGAGGCGAGCGACCTCGTCGACCGCCGGCGCGAGCTGACCCAGCTGGAGCGGGCAGTCGCGCAGCTCGACCAGGGCCGCTCCACCCGCATCCTGTTGGAAGGACCGTCCGGCATCGGCAAGACCCGCCTGCTCGAGGAACTCGGCCGCCGGGCCGCCGAGCGCGGCGTGCGGGTTCTGCGGGCACGCGGCAGCCAGCTCGAGCAGTCCTACGGCTACGGCGTGGTCCGCCAGCTCCTGGAGCCGGCGGTCAGCGACGAGCTGTTGGCCGGCCCCGCCGCGCCGGCGCGTGCGGTGTTCGACCTCGCCACCGAGCAGTCCGGTGCCTGCCTGTCGGTGATGCACGCCCTCTACTCGCTGACCGCGAATCTCGCCGCGCAGGCTCCGCTGGTCGTGTGCGTCGACAACCTGCAGTGGTCGGACGGGCCCTCGCTGCGTTTCCTCACCTACCTCGGCCAGCGGATGGACGGCATGCCGGCGGTGCTCGCCGCCACCCTGCGGACGGGTGAGGGCGCGGACAACGCCGATCTGGTCGCCGAACTCGCCGTCGACGCCGACACGGTGCTGGTGCGACCGCAGCCGCTGTGCGAACAGGCGACCGCCGTGCTGGTCGAACGCGCCTTCGGTCGCGCCGCCGCGCCGCTGTTCGTGGCGGCCTGCCACCGCACCACGTGCGGCAATCCGCTGCTGCTTCGCCAGTTGCTGCAGGCGCTCGTCGCCGAGGACGTCAAACCCGACGCCGCGCACGCGCATGTGGTGCTGGCCGTCGGCTCGCGCGCAGTGTCGAGCCAGGTCCTGATGCGACTGCGGCGCATGCCCGCCGAGTGCCCTCAGGTCGCGCGTGCCGTCGCCGTGCTCGGCGATGCCGCGCAACTGCCGAACATCGCCACCCTGACCGGGCTCACCGAGCGGCAGGCCGCGGCCGCGATCGCCGTCCTCACCCGGGCCGAGGTGCTGCGCGACGACAACCCGGTCGGCTTCGTGCACCCGCTGGTGGGCGAGGCGGTCTACCGAGACCTGCCTGCCGCCGAGCGCGGCCTGGAGCACGAGCGCGCGGCCGACCTGCTGATCTCCCGCGGCGCGAGCGCCGAGCAGGTCGCGGCGCACCTGCTGCTCGCCCCCCACCGCGGCAACCCCGCGCACGTCGAGCTGCTGCGCGATGCCGCTCGGACGGCGGCTGACCGCGGCGCGACCGAGAGCGCCGCCACCTATCTGCGGCGCGCGCTCGCCGAGCCGCCGGACTCCACCCGGCGCGGCCAGGTGCTGATCGAGCTCGGCATGCACGAGACGCTCATCGACGGCCCGGCGGGCACGGCCCGCCTGATGGAGGCCTATCCCGGGGTCGACGACCCCGAACTGCAGGTGCGCATCGCGATGGCCATCGCCTACGCCCAGGTGTTCGCCGGCGAACGCGGCGCCGCGGCGGCGTTCGCGCGCGAGGCCGCCGAGCGGCTTCCGCCGGGCATGGACGACGCGCGCAACGGGCTGCTCGCGCTGCAACGCATCAGCGGCATGATGCAGTCCGTCGACCCAGCACTGTGGCGTGATTCGCCCGCGCCGGAACCCACCGGCCAGGGCGTCGGCTCGCTGATGCTGCGGGCCGCGCTGGCGTGGGAGGCCGTCGTCGAGGGCGCCGACCGGCAGCGCGCGGTGCGGCTGGCCCGCGAGGCCCTGCGCACCGACCAGCTCTGGGAGGTCGACTCCGGGCTGCTGTGGTGCGTCGCCGCGGTCGCCCGCATGTACGCCGACGACGACCTCGGCGACTTGTGGCTGCGTTCCCGCACCATCGCCCACGGCCGCGGCTCGCTGTTCGCGGTGCTGTCGGTCAACCTCTGGGAGGGCGTGTGGCGGTGGCGCAGAGGCGAGCTGGACGAGGCGGCCGCGCTGGTCAGCCAGGCGCAGGAGCAGGACCGGATGTGGGGCGGCACGACAATCGGCGCCGGCTACTACCGAGCCGCCTTGATCGGGATCGAACTCGACCGCGGCGCCGTTCCCGCCGCCCGGCTGCTGCTCGACGAAGCAGGCCCCGGCGAGCTGCACGGCGACGGCGCCCGGCTGCTGCGCCAAGCGGCCGACGGCGTGCTGCTCGCCGAGGGCCGGTTCGCGCAGGCGCTGGCCGCGCTCGACCAGGCCGCGGACCCCATCGGCACGGTCAACCCCGCGTGGAACCCGGCCGGGCGGCTGCGGGCGGCGGCGCTACACGGCCTGGGCCGCACGCACGAGGCGATACCCGTGCTCGAGCAGGAGATCGCGCTGCTGCGCCGCTGGGGCGCGCCGACGGCCCTCGGGTTGACCCTGACCGATCTGGGCCTCACCACCGGCCGCCGGGCGCCGTTGGAGGAAGCAGTGGCTCTGCTCGACGACTCCGACGCGGCGCTGCTGCGCGGGCGCGCCCGGCTCGCCCTCGGCACGCACCCGGACGTGCCGCAGAACGCGGCCGTCCCGTTGCTGCGCGCAGCGCTGGAGGCCGCCGTCGACTGCGGCGCACAAGGCGTGGCCCAGCAGGCGTGCACGGCGTTGCGCGAGCGGGGCGAGCCCGCCCCGGACGTCCCGGTGCCCCGCACGCGGAGCCGGGCGACCCACCAGCGCATCGCCCGCCTGGCCGAGCGCGGGATGGACGTCGGTGAGATCGCCCAGGCGCTGTTCCTCACCCCGCAGACCGTCCAGCTCGCCCTGGGCGAAGCGCAGGCGGAGCAGCCGGTATGACCGCCCCTCAACTGCTTCGCAACCGCGGCTCGGCATCCTGTGCGGGTCGCCCCATATCGAGGAGATACGCCCGGTGAGATTCCCGACGACGGCCGCGCCCCGCGATGCGGACGGGGTGCCTCCGGCTCCGCCGGCCACCGCGCTGCGCGGGCTGTGCGGCGGCGCCGTCCACCTGCCCGGCGACCCGGGCTACGACATGGCGCGCTCCCCGTGGAACCTGCAGATTCAGCACCACCCTGCCGCGGTGGCCTACCCGGCCAGTCCCGAGGAGGTCGCCGAGGTGTTGCTCGCCGCGCGGCACGCCGGCCTGCGCGTCGTGCCGCAGGGCACCGGGCACGGCGCGGCCCCGCTCGACGGGCACCTCGGCGACGCGGTGATCCTGCGCACCGCCGGCCTGCGCGAACTGCACATCGACCCGCGCCGACGCCGCGCGCGAGCGGGCGCAGGAGTGCTCTGGGGCGATCTCGTCGACGCAGCCGGGCATCACGGGCTCGCCGGGCTGCACCCGTCCTCCCCCGATGTCGGCGTGGTCGGTTTCTCGATCAGTGGCGGCATCGGCTGGTACGCGCGCCAATACGGGCTGCAGTGCTCGGCGATCACGGCCGTGGAGGTGGTCCTCGCCGACGGCAGCATCGTGCGCGCCACCGCCGACAACGAGCCGGAGCTGCTCTGGGCACTGCGCGGCAGCAGCATGCCGCTCGGCGTGGTGACCGCCCTCGAGTTCGATCTCATCCCCCTGGATTCGGTCGTCGCGGGCTACCTCGCCTGGGACTGGGCACAGGTCGAGACGGTGCTACCGGCCTGGGCCGAGTGGGCGACGCACGCCCCCGACGCGGCCACGACGTCCTTCCGGCTGCTGAAGGCTCCCCCGCTGCCGCACATCCCGGCCGAGTTGCAGGGCCGCGGCCTCGTGCTGGTCGACGGCGCGATCCTCGGCAGCGACGAGACGGCCGCCGAGATCATCGCGCCGCTGCGCGCGCTGCGCCCGGAGTTCGACACGGTCACCCGGGTGCCGGCGCCGACGGTCGTCCGGCTGCACCTGGAGCCAGAAGGCCCCACCCCCGCGTACGCGAGCAGCAGACTGCTCACCGGCCTGCCGGACGACGCCATCGCCGCGGTCATCGACTCGGTCGGGCCGAATTCGGGCACCCGGCTCGACATCGCCGAGTTCCGGCAGCTGGGCGGGGCGCTGCTCCGACCGGACCCCGGATCGGCACTGTCCAGTCTCGACGGCCAGTTCCTCGTCCTCGGCCTGGCGCTGGGCGACGACCCGGCCGAATGGAACCGGCTGCGTGGAGACGCCGGGCGGCTGCTGCACGCCCTCGAGCCGTGGACGACCGGCCGGCAGTACCTGCCGATGCTCGATGACAACACCGACACCCGCAAGGCCTTCCCGCCGGACGTGCACGCCCGGCTGTCCGCGCTGCGTGCCGCGCTGGACCCGGAGCGGCTGTTCGTCGGGCAGCACATGACCGCCGTGCAGGCCGGCCGGAGCGAGTAGCTCAACAGTTCCGCAAGTCGGGTCGCAATGCGGCCACAACTGCGCCGCAAGCGCCGGGCCCCAGCCTTCCTCCAGAAGCAAACACCCCATCTGGAGGAACTCATGAGTCAGGTACTCGTCCGCGAACGAGGCATCAGCTCCGCGCCGTACAACCTGCTGCGCGGCCGCGTCGCCGGCACCGTGGCCGAACCCTACGAGGCGGCCTACGAGGAGCTGGTGACGCCGTGGAACCTCGCCATCGAGATGCGCCCGGCGGCCGTCGTCGCCGCCCGCTCGGCCGAGGACGTCCGCGCGACCGTCGCCTTCGCCAACGAGCACGGCCTTCGCGTCGGCGTGCAGGCGACCGGGCACGGCGCCGTGTCGTCGCTGGCCGGCGACATCCTCGTCGTCACCCGCGGTCTCGACGAGGTCACCGTCTACGCGGAGCAGCGCTGGGCGCGGGTCGGCGCCGGCGTGAAGTGGCTGCGGCTGATCGAGGCCGCGGCCCCGCACGGCCTCGCGCCGCTGAACGGGTCGTCGAGCGACGTGGGCATCGTCGGGTACATCACCGGCGGTGGCGTCGGCCCGATGACGCGCACGTTCGGGCTGGCGGTCGACCGCGTCCGGGCCTTCGACGTCGTCACCGGTGACGGCGTGCTGCGCCGGGTGACGCCGGACCAGCACCCGGATCTGTTCTTCGCGCTGCGCGGCGGCAAGGGCGCGGGCGGCATCGTCACCGCGGTGGAGTTCGACCTGCTGCCGATTTCGACGTTCTACGGCGGTGCGGTGTACTTCGACGGCGCGGACATCCCGGCCGTCATTGACCGCTGGCGATCCTGGTCGCAGACCCTGCCCGAGCTCGCCACCACCTCGTTCGCGATCCTCAACCTGCCGGACGCGCCAGGCTTCCCGCCGCCGCTCGCCGGCCGGATGTCGATCGCGGTCCGGTTCATGTGGCTCGGCGACGAAGCCGAGGGCGCGCGGCTGCTCGACGAGATGCGGGCGGTGGGCCCGGTGATCCTCGACGACGCCGCGGTCAAGCCCTATGCCGCGGTCGACTCGGTGCACGCCGACCCCGTCGACCCGATGCCCGCTACCGACCCGGCGATGCTGCTCACCGACTTCCCGGACGAGGCGGTCGCGCGGTTCCTCGAGCGGGTCGGCCCGGGTTCGGGCTCGCCGCAGATCATGGTGGAGATCCGGCAGCTGGGCGGCGCGTACGCCCGCGAGGGACGCCACCCCAGCGCCTTCGTGCACCGCGACGCGCGGTTCAGCCTGCTCGCCGTCGGCATCGCCGTCGACCCGCGGGTCCTGCCGCACGCGCACGCGCTGTTCGCAGCGCTCGGCGACTGGGACACCGGCGGCATCTGGCCGAACTTCGGAGCACCGCACGACGACGCCACGGCCCGGCGCGCTTACGACACCGCAACGCTGGAACGGCTCGCCGCAGTGGCCGAGCGTTACGACCCGGAAGCCGTCCTTGCCGCGAACGCCTTCGCCCGACGATGAGCCTCAGGGGTGCGGGGTGTTCCTGCCGAACACGGCAGGAACACCCCGGCTCCCGGCCGACGAGCAGATGCGCGGCTCAGGACGTCGCTGCTTCGTCGCCCCCGCAGTGCGGGTCGTGGTACTCGGCGAGCCGCAGCAGCATCGCGTGCAGGGTTGCCCGGTCGTCCGGGTCCAGCGGCGCGAACAACTCGTCCTCGAACCGGTCGATCGCCGCGCGGAGCCGGCGCAGTTGTCGCCGTCCCTCGGCGGTGAGGCTGACGAGGTGACGGCGGCGGTCGCGCGGATCGCGCTGGCGGGAAACCAGCCCGCGCTCTTCCAGGCTGTCGAGGACGCCGACCAACTGGCTCGGGTCCAGGTCCAGGACCGCGGCGATCTCGGCCTGGGTTTCCCGGTCCTGCTGGTGCAGCAGGGCCAACACGCTGTAGTGGTACTGGCTGAACCCGGCCGCGACCAGCGCGCCGATCGCACGCGACCTGAACTCCGCGCCCAGCCGCATCATCAGAAACCCGCTCTTTGCCAACAACTCCGGCGGCAGGCGTGGTGACACCGCGGCGGACTTTGCGGATGTGACGCGCGGCACGGAATGAATGTACCCCACCAGCGTTTAGTTCAAAAACCGTGGAACTACTCAACGATAGATGGAGTCAAGAAATGCAGAACAGCGAAGTTCTGGACGAAGCGGACGTCGGGAGTGACCGACGGCGCTGGCTCGCCCTGGCAGTCATCGTCGCCGCGCAGTTCATGGTGGTGCTCGACGTCGCGATCGTGAACGTGGCGCTGCCCTCGATCGAGAGCGATCTGAACTTCTCACAGGAGAGCCTGCAGTGGGTGATCACGGCATACGCGATCTTCTTCGGCGGTGCGCTGCTGCTCGGCGGTCGACTCGCCGACCTGCTCGGCCGGCGACGGCTGTTCATGACCGGGCTGCTCCTGTTCACGGCCAGTTCGCTGCTCGACGGGCTCGCCTGGTCGGAAGGCTCGCTGATCACCTTCCGGTCGCTGCAGGGTCTCGGCGCCGCGTTGCTGTCGCCGGCGGCGCTCTCGATCCTCACCACGACCTTCCGGGAGGGACGGGAGCGCAACCTCGCCCTCGGGATCTGGGGTGCCGCCTCGGGAAGCGGCGGGGCAGCCGGTGTGCTGCTCGGCGGCGCACTGACCAGCGCGCTCAACTGGTCATGGATCTTCTACATCAACGTGCCCGCAGGGCTGTTGGTGCTCGGTGTCAGCCGCTTCCTGCTCCGTGAGAGCAAGGCCGACCTCGCGCACCGACACTTCGACGTGGCCGGTGCCGCAACCATCACCGGCGGGCTCATGCTGCTGGTCTACGCGATGACGCGCGCACCGCAACATGGGTGGGCAAGCGCCTCGACCATCGGCCTGCTCGTCGCCTCCGCCGCGCTCATCGTGGGCTTCGTCGCGATCGAGTTGCGGTCGAAGGCGCCGTTGCTGCCGATACGGATCTTCCGGCTGCGAACCCTGACGGGCTCGAACGTCAGCGGTCTGCTGATGGGGGCGGCGATCTTCTCGCAGTTCTTCCTGCTCACGCTGTACATGCAGCAGGTGCTGCACTACTCCGCGCTGAAGACCGGCGTCGCCTACATCACGCTGACGTTCTCCATCATCGCGTTCTCGGCGGTCTCGCAGGCGCTCGTGACCCGCATCGGGATCCGTCGCGTGCTGCCCGCCGGCCTGGCGCTGTCGGCTGCCGCACTGATCCTCTTCGCCCGGCTGCCCGTACACGGTCACTACCTCACCGACCTGCTGCCCGCGTTCCTGCTCAGCGGGATCGGGTTGGCGCTGGCGTTCGTGCCGATGTCCATCGGCGGCCTGACCGGTGTGCGGCAGGCGGAGGCGGGCATCGCGTCCGGTCTGATCAACACGACCCAGCAGGTCGGCGGAGCGATCGGCGTGGCGGTGGCCACCACGGTGGCGACGACGTTCACCGGGCGGTTCCTCGAGTCGCACCCCGCGGCCTCCCCCGTCGGCGGGGCGGCGCTGACCCACGGCTTCCAGATGGCGTTCTACGTCCTGGCCGCGCTTGCGGTTCTGGGAGCGGTGCTTGCCGCCGCGCTCATCGAGTCGAAGCCCGCGACGCCTGTCGGCGAAGCTGTCGAGGACGAGGAGTTGGCGCTGGCTCCGGCGGCGTGACCGTCCCGCAGAGATACGGTCGGGCCGGCAGCCATCAGGCTGCCGGCCCGTCCGCGACCTCTGGCGGACGTATCTGGTCGTTCTGACGGAAACCCTTCCCAACGCGGGCTGACGGACGGATGCCTTCTGAGCGCTGCGACGCGACTCAAACGTGGGACCGTAGGTGCCTCGCCGAGGAGGATCGCAATGCCGCAACAGATCATCACGACCCCGAACGCGCCGAGTTCTCCGCTGTTCAGCCAAGGGGTCAGAGCCGGATCGCTGGTGTTCGTATCGGGCACGACCGGCATCGACCCTGGAACCGGAGCGCTCGCCGGACCGACGATCCAAGAGCAGACGCGGCAGGCGCTCGCCAACTGTGCAGCGATTCTGCAAGCCGCCGGCGCAAGCCTCAGCGATGTGGTCGAGGTCGGTGTGCTGCTCAGCAACCCCGAGAACTTCACCGGGATGAACGAGGAGTACGCCCGTTGGTTCCCCACCGATCCGCCGACCCGCTACGCAGCGAAGCTGGGAGCCGAGATACCGGGGCTGCTCGTCTCGATCCGCATGACCGCGTCGACGACCTGACTCATCGGTGACGGCCGGTCGGCCCACCCTCTAACGGGATGGTGCGCCGGCACGCGGCATGAGCACGGCGAGCGCTGTCCACGGATCAGTGGCAGCGTGCAGCCGTCGAGGACAGGAGCCAGCGTGATCCGACGATGCGCGGCAAGACCCCAGCGGTCTACGAAACGGCTCATGTCGGCTCCGACTGCGTCGACCGCAGCGGGCAGCTCGGCTGGCGCCACTGTGGCGAGTGCGGCGACGGTCGGCGGCCCCCATGGCGCCGGCGCCGGTGGTCACCGTGTCAGGCGGTCGCGACTGATCGCCATCGTTCATCGCCGGCGCGGCGAAGTCGCGGTCACCGGCAGCGACGCGGCGCGAGTCGCCGGCTCAAGTGCTGAAGCGAGGACGTGACCCTCCGCATCGGGCTGTCGCCCCGACCGCTATTCGTGTACCATCTGGTACATGAATACGCAGGAGAAGATCACGGTCAACGCCGCGGCCGACACCGTCTGGACGGTGTTCTCGGACGTGCAGCGATGGCCGTCCTGGACGCCGTCGGTGACGTCCGTCGAACCGCTCGACGGACCGGCTCTGGAGGTGGGGCACCGCTTCCGCATCAAGCAGCCGTGGCTGCCCTCGCTGGTCTGGGAGGTGACGGCGGTCGACGCGCCGCACGGCTGGACCTGGACGGTGCGGTCATTCGGTGCCACCACGTCGGCGAGCCATTCCATCGAGCCGCGCACGGGCGGCAGCTGCGCGGTGACGCAGGTGATCGAGCAGCACGGCGTGCTCGGGGTCGCCGCCGGCGCGCTCACCCGACGGCTGACCCGCCGATACCTGTCCCTCGAGGGACGTGGGCTCAAGTCGGAAAGCGAGAGCGTGGCCCGGGTTGCCGCGCGGCCGTGACGACGCGCGGCGGCTGGAACTGCTGCGGGCTGTGATCGACACGATGGCAGAGACCGGCATCGGCAGTCGCTCCCTACGCGACATCGCAGAGGCAGCCGGCACCAGCCACCGAATGCTGCTGCATCACTTCGGATCTCGCGACGAGTTACTCGTTGCCGTCGTCGAGGAAGTCGAGCGGCGGCAGCACGAGACGCTCGCTACGGCTCCGGACGATCCCGTCGCCGCGGCGCGGGCGCTGTGGGCGCAACTGCAGGCACCCGAGCTGCGGCCGCACGAGCGGCTGTTCTTCGAGTGCTATGCGCGGGCGACGCAGGGCGAAGAACCCTTCGCCCGGCTGGTCCCGAGCGTGGTCGACGGATGGCTCGCCGCCGTCGCGAAGCGCGCACCGGACGGCGTGGACGCGGCGTCAATCCGCCTCGGACTCGCCGTCACACGTGGGCTGTTGCTCGACCTCGCGGCAACGGGAGACGAGTCCGGGGTAGACGCGGCATACGAGCGCTTCCTCGATCTCCTCGCCATCGCTGGGCTCTTCGGCTCGGAGCGCAAGGACTGACCTACGGCGTCTCGGGCAGGCGTGAAGGCCGGAGACCGGTCCGAGCAGCGGTCCCCCTCGTCGAGATCTGGTCCACGCGCTGCACGTCGCGCGACACACCGAACCACTCGGTCGGCGCGGCGACGATCGCACCCGCAACCAGGCCCGCACGAGGCTGCGACCATGTGCCGGGCAACCTTCCACAGCAACAAGGTCGGCCTCCGCGAGGTGCGGAAGCCGACCTTGTCCGTCGTGCTGGCTGGTTGGTCTGGCTGGTGGAGGTGGCGGGAATCGAACCCGCGTCCTCCGCCGCTTCAACAGGGCTTCTCCGGGCGCAGTGTGCGTTGTCTCTACTCGGCCCCGGCGGTCATGCACACAAGCCACCGTGACGAGCCCAGCCGCTGTGAGTTGTCCCGTCCTCCCCCGCGGCCGGCGAGGACGGTGAGTCACCTAGCTGATGCCAGCGACCGGGGCGGTGACGAACCCGGGCTGACAGACTTGCTCAGGCTGTCAGGCAGCGAGAGCGAAGTCGGCGCGACTATTGTCGGCGCTTGATTTTTTTGCATCGCGTGTTTAACGAGGTGAGCAATGCTTTCCTCGGCCCGCTTCCCCTGTCTCGACGACCGGAGTCGAGACCATTCACCCCCTCGGTTGGAACACCTCCAGGATAGTCGGGGGTAGCAACCGCTAGCCGTCTTCGGCCCACTGTCCCTGCGCTTTCAGGCCCGTCCGACCACATTTTCGCGTCGTTCATGGTCGGACGGGCCTGAAAGCGGGGGTGGACTGGTCGGACGAGCCTGAAAGCGGGAGGTGGAGCTAGACGCCGAAGAGGCGGGCGGCGTTGTGCCAGCACACGGCACGTAGCCAGTCGTCGCCGAGCTCCCACGACTCCAGTGCCGCGAGTTGTTGCGCGTAGGGATACGGGATGTTCGGAAAGTCCGCGCCGAGCAGCACCCGGTCCTGCAGCGCGCCGAGCCGCGCAATTACGTCACGTCCCAGCGGCGCGAACGTCTCCATGTAGGGCGTTCCGACCATCGTCGTGTCGACGTGCACGTTCGGGTACTGCTCGACCATGTCGAGGTGCGCAGCGAAGTCCGGCGCGCCGCAATGGGCGATGATCGCGGCTAACCGCGGATGGGCGCGCAGCACATCCCCGAACGGCCCCGGCCCGGTGAACGGCCCGGGCAACGGCCCGCTGCCGCAGTGCACCACCACGGGCACACCGGCCTCGGCGAGCATGCCCCAGACCGGCTCCAGCAACGGATCACGGGGGTCGTACCCGCCCACCTGCACGTGCGCCTTGAAGATCCGCGTGCCCGCGTCCAACGCTTCGCGCACGTACCGCTCGGCAGAGGACTCGGGAAAGAAGGTCCCCGTGGGCAGGCAGTCCGGCGTACCGGCGGCGAACTCGCGCGCCCACGCGGACAGGCTCTCGGCCATGTCGGGCTTGTGCGGGTACAGCAGCGCGGGAAAGTGCCGCACGCCGAGCGCGCGCAGGATCTCGAGCCGCTCGGCGTCGCTGCCGCGGTACTGGATCGGCCATTCGCGTCCGTAGTTGCGCGCCGCATTGTCGAAGTAGCGCCACACCGCCCGCATCACCCGCTCGGGCATGAAGTGAACATGCACGTCGAAGAGCCCGGGCAATCCCAGCCGTCCCCACCACGCCGGGACGTCGGCGTCCTGCACTAGTCGAAGCCTTTGATCCGGCGACCGAGCGCGCGGGCGACCTCGCGGTTCGCGTCCCGTTTGGCGAGGTCCTGACGCTTGTCGTAGGACCGCTTCCCGCGGGCCAGCGCCAGCTCGACCTTCACCTTGCCTTGCGAGAAGTACAGCGAGAGCGGAACGAGGGTCAGCCCGCTCTCCTTCGTCTTGCCGATCAGGCGCAGGATTTCGCCGCGGTGCAACAGCAGCTTGCGCACCCGCCGCGGATCGTGGTTCGTCCAGCTCCCCTGCTCGTACTCGGGGATGTGCACGTTGCGCAGGTACACCTCGCCGCCGTCGATCGTGGCGAAGCCGTCGACGAGGGACGCGCGACCGAGCCGCAGCGACTTGACCTCGGTGCCGGTCAGCACCAACCCCGCCTCGAAGGTGTCGAGAATGCTGTAGTCGTGCCGAGCCTTGCGGTTCGAGGCGATGATCTTGCGTCCGCCCTGCCGGTTGCTGGAGGTGGCCTGTGCCATCCCTACAGCCTGACGTACAGCCGCAACGTCGCGAACGCAGTGATGGCCGCGATCACCACGCCGCCGATCAACCCGACGCCGCTCGAGATGAGCAGGTCGTTGATGTTCAGGTTGGGGATGACGCCACTTTC